>JAACVZ010000004.1 GCA_009992235.1 Candidatus Saccharimonadota bacterium | reverse complement strand
GCTTGACCAGTAATACCATTGTAGGAAACGAGAGTGATGGCGGCTAGAATTGCGATAACTACCACGACGATTAATAATTCTACGATAGTGAAGCCATTTATACGTTTGTATGATCTGCTCATGCCCACTCCTTTTAAAGGTTTTCTGTGCCTAGCGGAGCGAAGATACGCAAATCCCGCCGCTAAACGAACCTTTCGGCCCCATAAATGTTTCCAAACATGACCTACAAGAGTACCGTAACGATGGGATTAACATCTTGTAGGATTTACAGCCGTGCCTTTCACGTAAAAGCTACTTAGTGCAGACTGGTTTGCCAAATTATTAGCGCACCAATAAAAAGTGCTTACGTATAGTATACCACGAGGTCTACAGATAGCGAGTACCACCAAAAGGAATCTTCTGCTTAACGTAGATTCCCGTACCCAGCGTATCGGCCGAATGGACTGTTCGCTCGCCAAAGCGATGATTTAGGTCATCTATCGCTCGCGTCATACCTTGTTCTTGTAACAGCTCATCGGCAAATAATCCTAGCTGCGAATCGTCTGACTCTTCAAGCTGATAGCAATGAATTCCTATCTCTCGTATATTGCCGGGCGCCCTATGAAATAATCGCTGTGCAAGAATATAAATTGCTTGGTCACTAAAGAAGGGGAGTGGAGCAAGATAACTAGCGTGCCAATACTCACGTTCGTGCGTTTTGGCATAAACATACACTCCTCGCGCTACCCTGTTTTGCGACCGAAGTCGACTACCAACCGACTCGCATAAATGGTGCAGCCGCTGGACGACTTCTTCGCGCGATAAATCAAAACGTTCCAGCACGTATTGCCTCCCGACTCGCCCAATCTGCGCCTGGACGTCATCTACCTCCCAACCCCGAAGCCGTTTATACCACCACTCCCCAACGACACTTTTAAACACGACCTTCTGGAGCGTTATTTTATCGGCATCGAGAAACTGCAGGGGAGTCATAATGCCAACGCTTCGAAGGCGTTTTTCGTTTTGCGTCGCTATACCAGTCAAATCAGTTAGTTTCAACTCCCCTAGCACCTCACGTATATTTTCGGACGTTAAAACATCTAGCCCGTCTGGTTTGTGAAGGCCGGCTGCAGTTTTTGCTAAAAACCTGTTAGTAGAAATGCCAATATTACAGCGCATCCAAACCCCAATTTCATCGCGTAGACGTTGTTTTATTTCATACCCTATATCCCCCAAACCTCTCGCCACCAACGCCGCCGGGGCCTGATGAAAATCAATCACCCCCTCATCGATACTTTTCATAGTTACGTGGGCCGAATAATCACTCATAATCGCCAGTAGCTTGTGATAGACGTGTCGATACTTCGCCGGGTCACTCTCTAGAGCCACAATATCTGGGCATAGCGCTCGAGCCTCGCGAAATTTCATGCCGACCTTGACGCCTTTCGCTTTCGCCTCATAGCTGGCTGTCACGATAGCCGTATGTTCGCTACGACGGTTCACGATCGCCACCGGCTTTCCCCGCAACATCGGCCTCGCCTGCTGCTCAACGCTTGCAAAACAACTGTTCAGGTCGATATGCATAATGAGCGGCGTCGCCTGATTATGCTCGGTCATAATGATCAGCCTCCATAGTCAGTCGCCAAGTGAGCCGTTCGCTATCAAACTCTAATCGATAATCGGCCCCGCCGTCAGTCACCTCAAATACATGAATTGTTTTTGAGCCATGGGGTAGGGGATGGCGCAACCCGAGTTCGGACACCTCGACCACTCGCCCGTTCCCCTTCTTAAACCTGACCGGTTGACACGAGTGATGTCCTGGTTTAAATATTGCCACCACCTGCACCTGTTCATTCAAAAAAGTTTCGTCATTCATTAAAAAATCCTCAATAAGTTTACTTATGAGAAACGTTTTAGAAGTTGTTCGCCCGTTCTGCCCTGCGCCGTTTCTTTGCGCCAGGAGACCGAAGACGATGAATGACCTATCGCGAGGGACGCTTTGCTCGTAAACCGAGCCAGTGTGTATCGCGTGGATATACTTATTATACCTCCGACACTAGAAAAAATCGCCCGTTTTTGCTAAAATCATCTCTGTACTATATATGGCACCGTAGCTCAGCTGGTTAGAGCGCAGGACTCATAAGCCTGAGGTCGCAGGTTCAAGCCCTGCCGGTGCTACCACAATTATATCTAGCCTCTTTTTGGGGGCTATTTTTAATGGCAACTTGGCCCCTGGTTATATCCGAGCAAATTCGATGAAAGCCAGCGTGAATAACACGATCATGATAAGCGGCGTGATGTGCGAAAGCCAGTTGATTTTACCGGGGCGAAAGCGCTTCAAGGTCAAGGAGTTGGTGACGACGGAGACAGAGCTGAGTGCCATAGCGAGACCGGCCAACTCAGGACGAAGCACCAAACCAAAACCGGCGAATAAACGGGCGGCAATTGGGATACCCAGACTGTTATAAAAGAGTGCGAAGAACAAATTCTGGCGAATCTTACCAACGGTCTCACGTGAGAGTTGAATTGCCGTGACAACATCAAGAGGATCACTTCTCATCAGAACAATACCGCCCGTCTCCATAGCAACGTCGGTACCGCCGCCCATGGCGATACCGAGATCAGCCTGCGCCAGAGCCGGAGCATCGTTAATACCATCACCAACCATGGCTACCTTATCGCCCTTACTTTGAAGTTCCTGGATTTTTTTAGTTTTCTCTTCCGGAAGGACCTCGGAGATAACGTGAGTAATGCCAAGCGTGCGGGCAATAGCGTTCGCCGTGCGCCGGTTGTCGCCCGTCAACATATAGGGAGTAACGCCAAGCAATCGGAGTTTTTCGACCGCTTTTGCGGCATTGGGGCGGACGGTGTCAGCGACGGCTATTAAGCCATGGATTGCTTTCCTACTGGCGAGCAACATAACAGTCTTACCATCTTCTTCAAGCTTGGACATAGCTGCGGCTTGATTCTTATCGAGAGATGTACGGCTATGTGCTTCCGCAAAGCGACGAGTGCCCAGAGCATAGGTTCTTCGGCCTATCGAAGCCTGTACGCCCTTGCCTGGAACAGCGATAAAGTTAACAGTATCTGTCAGCACGCCCTTGCGTGACTTAAACTCGGCCAGGATAGACTCTGCTAGTGGATGTTCGCTGGTTTGCTCAAGCGAGGCCGCTAGATGCAGCAGCTCGTGTTCCGACGTACTACCCAGTGTTATGATGTCGGTAACAACTGGTGTCCCGTGAGTGAGCGTACCGGTCTTATCAAAAACAATGGTTGAAATATTGCGCGCTGCCTCAAGTGGCTCACCGCCCTTAATAAGAATACCGTGCTCTGCTCCTTTACCAGTACCGACCATAATAGCGGTTGGGGTAGCGAGTCCCAGAGCGCACGGACAGGCAATAACCAACACGGCAGTAAACGCCATTAGAGCGTATGCAAAAGTCGCACCAAGAACAAAGAACCAGACGATAAACGTCACAATCGCGATAATGATAACAGCTGGCACGAAAATGCTCGATACCTTGTCAACAAAGGCTTGAATCGGCGCCTTCGAACCCTGGGCCTCTTCTATTAGTTTAATAATGCGGCTAAGTGTGGTGTCAGCGCCGATTCGCGTGGCGGTAAACTCAAAACTACCGTGTTTATTGATAGTGGCGCCAGTCACTGTGTCGCCGATGTGTTTTTCGACTGGTATACTCTCTCCTGTCACCATCGACTCGTCAATAGTCGAAGCTCCTTTTATAATCGTGCCGTCTACCGGAATCTTTTCACCAGGGCGAACAATGACGGTATTGCCTGCGGCCACATCTTCAATCGCCACTTCGATCGTCCGCTTACCTCTTCTAACAAGTGCTGTCTTGGCCCGTAGGTTCATTAGTTTCTCCACCGCAGCGCTGGTTTTACCTGTAGCCCTTGCTTCAAGCCATTTTCCGAGGATAACAAAAGTAATTAAGAAAGCGGCGA
Source organism: Candidatus Saccharimonadota bacterium (assembly GCA_009992235.1). Taxonomy (GTDB): domain Bacteria; phylum Patescibacteriota; class Saccharimonadia; order Saccharimonadales; family Saccharimonadaceae; genus Microsaccharimonas. The sequence goes on along the minus strand of JAACVZ010000004.1, from coordinate 72,872 downwards.
CTTCAAAGTACGCTTCAACCTGGCCATGCGTGGCGACAAGTACAGTACCTTCACGCACCACATGGTTAATAAACGCCACGAGGCTGTAGAGATAGGCCGCAGTAGTACCAATCGCAATGAGGCTATCCATGTTGAATGTCTTCATGCGGAATCCCGACCACATGCCCTTATAAAAGCCGGCGCCAAGAATTAACTGCACCAGCGAAGCGAGCAGAAGCGAGACAATTGCCGTATACGGCATAAGCAGATCGCTACCAGGCAAACCCGGAAAAAAGTCGATGAGCATAAAGTAAAGTAACGGTAAACTTAGGCTGATCCCCCACAGGAATTTGGTTTTCCACTGTTTGATCGAGCCCTGATGGTGAGCGTGGTGGTCACGAGGATCGCCTGAGGGCACTTCTGCTTTATATCCAGCCCTCTTAACAGCAAGGGTCAGGTGCTCTGCCTGAGCGTGCTCGCTATGACTAACATGAGCTCGTTGTGATGCAAAGTTAACCGCGGCTGTGTCCACACCGTCAACTTTCTTGATTTCTCGTTCGATGATCCCCGCACACGAAGCGCAGTGCATGCCGCTGATATCGAGTATGGTATTTGTCATAATGTCTTCTCCCTAATCGTTAGTTCACCAAATGGTACACCCATAGCGCAGGCGATAGAATACGTACCGGGCTTATTGGCCGCAAAGACAAGTTTGTGCACGGTACCTTTCGTAAGAAGCTGCGGTGTATTAACGAGTCCGGGAATTAGTATAGTACTCATGCAGCCAACGCCGTCGTCTCTGGCTTCAATCTCCAGCGTATATGTCTGGCCGGCTTCCACCTCAAATGAGCTTGGCGTGATGAGCTCAGGGTAGCCGCCAGCTGAGATATCTTTCGGCGATGGCAATTCAAACACGGCTCGCAAAATGTTACCTTCAGGCGTGGCTGTCCGTGACGTGACATCGTCCGACGTCGTCACCATCGTAGCTGCTGGAAAAATTCGCCAGCCGGTCAATACATACCCGTTGCTGATATTAACAAACGCCAGGGCTATTACCGCCACGCCAGCAAACGTAAAGAAACTACGTCGAAATGAATCCTTTACAAATGACGCCGCACCACCCACCGTCAGCAATCCTGGCGTGGTACCAATTGCAAAGAGTCCCATGACCAGCGCGCCCGATACAAAATCGCCAGTACTAATTGCATAAAGCTGCATAGCCTGCGTAAAACCACAGGGCAGGAAAAAGCTCAATACACCCAGGGTAAGCGCATTTCTGTTTGAATACGCCGCATTCTTACGCCGCTCGACACCCAGCAAACGAGCAAGTTTCGGCGGCAACACAATGCCGCCATTGAAACGGGGGAAGATATTGGCGAGTCTCAATCCAATCGTCAACATAACAATGCCAATAATAATCGTTAAGACACCCAACGTCACACCATTAAATTGAAAAACTGAGCCGACAATCCCAGCCAACCCTCCGAGAATAAAGAACGCGACGATACGACTGGCATTAAACAACAGGTGCGGCGTAAACGCTTGTTTCCTGGTTAGGTTGGGGTGAGTCTCGGCATGACGGGCAGAAAGGCCGAGCACAAGGCCGCCAACCAAAGCCATGCATGTAGAGAAGCCCGCGGTCAAGCCGACGAGTAGTGCGATAAAGATGTCTTGACTTGGGCTGCCAACAGATATTTGCCCGGGCCCAAACGATACAACCAAAAACGCTGCTAGTCCGACGAGCAGAGCGCTAGTGCCAATGCGCTTCCAGTCTTGTGGGTCGCGGTTAAGCCATGGAGCCTTCTCTATACCTACGCTATAGCCAGCTGCTTCAACGGCTGCAGCGATGTCGGCATCTTCGACTTGGCGAGTCGTCTGAAGCACAGCACACTTGGCGCGAAGACTGACGTCAGCCGTTGCCACCCCTGGCAGTGAACATAATTTCTCTTCGACCATAATTTCGCACGAGCGACAGTGCATGCCCGCGATAGGAACCGTGAGTTGTTTCATAAATTCACAATAGCAAACTCAAACACTATATGCAAACATTTGCATATAGTAATATTCTTGTTATACTATGTACTGATGTACGAGAGACTATTTCATCTACAAGAAGAGGTGCTCAAGACTCTAGCCAACCAAAAACGCTTGGAGATTATTCAGTTGCTAAAAGACCATGAACTCACCGTCAGTGAAATGGTAGCCATGCTGGGCATATCACAGACAAACCTATCTCAACACCTGGCAATACTACGGCGACTCAAACTGGTAACCGTGCGAAAGGCGGGACTTCACTCGTATTATCGCCTGAGTGATGAGCGTGTAGCTACCATCATTACGACTCTGCGAGAATTCCTCCGCCACCAGCATGCACATGAATCAGAGATGGTCGCACTCGAAACACTCGATAATGATTCAACCTATCCTATTGTTCGTGACCCTGTATGCGGTATGCGAATTAGCGCACATAGTGCGGCTGACTCCGTACAACAGGACGGAAAAACATACTATTTTTGTGCGAGCGGCTGTAAAGAACAGTTCCGGGCTAAAGCCCAACCATCCGTTCACGCTGAGACAAAAAGTCTTTTAGCTCGTCGTTAGTGCGGGGACGGTCCCAGGTTGCGAGTGAAAGTACTTCGCTCATTGTGACGGGTTCGATGTTAATGTTATCTGTTGCTTCCATAGCGTTAGTTTGTCCTTTTTTTGTTTTTGTTGCCTTATACCCTTATGTTAGCATAAACGTTATAGAAAGTCAATACCCCCTCTTTGACGCCCCTGATACGCTTATGGTATAAATTAGGTATGGATATTACGTCTTCCCTTGCCGCTGTCGCGCTTATTGCGCTCATTCACGCAAGCTTTCAGCTAAGCGTCAGCGTTTTAACGCTTTTGGGAAGTCACACCATCGGTGCGCGCATGTCCCACAAGAAGGTCCTGAGCCTCATTTCCAGCTACGTTTTTGGTGCCACGACCATGACCCTACTTATCGTTTCATTCGCCTCACTCATTTTCTTGCAAGCTTTCGGCTCTGAGGTGCCGCTAATGGCTTGGGCTATTGCCTGTGCGGTCGTACTTGGCATCGGAATCGCCGTTTGGTTGTTCTACTACCGCAAAGGTGCCGGAACCTCTCTTTGGATTTCTCGCGGATTCGCCCGACACCTCACAACGCGTAGTCAAAAAACCACCCACCCCACCGAAGCATTCAGTCTTGGACTGACCTCGGTTATTGGTGAGCTCGTATTCATCGTCCCAACAGTCGTCCTGAGCGCCCTAATTCTCATTGGCCTACCAAGCGGTTGGCAGATGATCGGCCTAGTTGTTTACACTCTGTTCTCGCTACTTGGTCTACTCATCGTCTGGGCACTCATCGGCAGCGGCTATTCACTCAGCTCTATTCAAAAATGGCGCGAGGCCAACAAACGATTTCTTCAGTTCTCATCTGGCGGAGCACTTATAGTTTTGGGCTTCTTCGTCTACGTTACAAGGGTTATTGCAGAGGCTGCGGGGGCTATGTAGCGATGGAGACGGGTGGGACACACATTATTAAGCGTCACAGGCGTCACGGTATTGAGGCCTTCTCGAAAGATAAGCTTCAAAAAAGCGTTGTCGCAGCTTGCTTAAGCGCCGGAGCACATCATGGACAAGCTGAGCTTGTCGCAAAACATGTTGCCGACGCTGTTGAGGAATGGCTTGAAGATCGCCCAGAAGTCACCAGCAGTGACCTCCGACTCGCCACGGCCAAGCAGTTAAAGAAGTACCACGCCGACGCCGCTTATTTGTATGAACAACATAGAATGACGATATAAAAAATTATGACTACTCACACTTTTGACTACGACCTCATTGTCATCGGCAGCGGTGCCGGTGGCAGTGTCGCCGCGACCATTGCTGCTCGAGAGGGTCTCCGTGTGGCTATTGTTGAAGAGAGCATTCTCGGTGGTGACTCATCAAACTGGGGCGATGTCCCAACCAAAGCGCTACTTCATACCGCCCATCTATACGACGAAACAAAACGTGGTGACAGGTTCGGCCTTCGTACAACCTCGCTTGGCTATAACTACCCTTCTATCAGGGCCTGGAAAGAAAAGGTCGTAAAGCAAACCGGTGTTGGCGATAACAAAAAGTTCTACGAAGACCAAGGAATTACCGTATTTATGGGGAAAGCACACTTCTTAACCCCTCATGAAATAACCGTCAATCGTCGACATCTATCTGGTCACCGATTTCTAATTGCCACTGGTTCAGAATGGATTGCCCCAAACATTCAAGGTCTTAGCGACGTCACCTATTTCACACCTCGAACTATTCTTGAAACCATTCGTCCACCAAAAAGCCTCGCCATTCTTGGCGGCAGTCGTTACGGAGTTGAGATTGCCGACCTAATGGCGATTTTCGGCACAAAAGTCTATATTATTGAAGAAAAAAGTCGCCTGTTGCCCGAATTCGAGAAAGAAGTCGGCGACTACATGAGTGCCGTGCTTGGTGCGCGCAAAGAAATTACCGTTCTTACCGGATCCAGGACACTATCGGTCAGCAAAGAGGGGGCATCCCACCGAGTTCTATTTACTCGTGGTGGCGCACAGAAACACGTCAAGGTTGACGCCATCATGATTGCGACTGACTATCGGCCTAACGTCGACATCGGCCTTAATAACGCGCTGGTTAAATACAGCGAAGACGGCATTCCTACCGACAAGTACCTTCGCACTAACGTTAAACACATCTATGCGGCCGGTGACGTGCTTGGAAAAAGGCAAGACACCCACGCGGCTCTCATTGAAAGTCGGGTTGCGGCTCACAATATCATCGGAGCAGCGACAATGGTTCCCGACTACGTCGCAATGCCAAAAGTCGTCTTTAGTTCACCAGAAGTCGCCCAAGTCGGCCTAACCGAACAAGAGGCAAGGCGCACTCACTCGCATGTTCGGCGAGCGGTCACTCCACTCCACATTGTTGCTCGAAGTAATGTTTCTGGCCAAAAAGACGGGTTTATTAAGCTGGTTGCCGACAAACAAGGCGTTATAATTGGTGGGGTCGTTGTGGGCCCTCATGCAACCGAGATTATCCACGAAATAAGTCTCGCCGTTCGCTACCGCCTCACCGCTCAACAACTCGCCACCACACCGCACGTCTTCCTTTCGTGGGCCGAAGCAATGCGCGTGACAGCACAAAAAATAATAGGAGCAAATTCATGACACTACTTTCAATTAATGCCGGATCTTCAAGCCTAAAGGTTGCTGTTTTCGACGACGCACAGCCCGACGAACCACGCGCCTCTTTATCGGTTGAGAATATCGAATCGTTTGACGATGCCACAAAGCAGGTTGCCCAGTGGCTTCACGCCGAGCAGTCGGTTGAGCCAAGCGACGTTCAGGCCATTGGCTACCGGATTGTTCACGGCGGTAACCGATTCGCCGATGCAACCATTATCGACAACGATGTTGTTGAATATCTCCAGACGATTACTCCCCTGGCGCCAAACCACATGCCATCCACCCTCGCCTGCATCCAGGCCTTTACCCGCGCCTACACCGAAGCAACTCACGTTGGTTGTTTCGACACCAGCTTCTTTCACGACGTTCCAGACACCGCAAAAGTACTGCCTATTTCAAAAAAACTTCAAGATGAAATTGGTATGCGTCGTTTTGGCTTCCACGGCCTCTCGTATGAATCGCTGCTTGATAACTTCTCGCGCAACGAAGGGCCATCGGCGGCACGCGGTCGAGTAATTATGGCCCACCTCGGCAGCGGCGCAAGTGTTTCTGCCTGTGTGGATGGAAAACCACGTGACATGTCGATGGGCTTCACGCCAGTTTCGGGAATTATGATGAGTAGCCGAAGTGGCGACCTTGAACCCGGAGTTGTCACCTATCTTCAACAAGAGAAAAACATGTCACCTAAAGAAGTGTCCGAACTATTCTCACATAATTCCGGCCTGCTTGGTGTTTCAGGCACGACCGCCGATATGTATACCCTCCTCCATTCACAGGAAAGCCCCGATGTCGCACTAGCACTTGAGCTGTTTTGCGATAAAGTGCGAAAACAAATTGCTGCATTTACCTCTGTCCTTGGTGGCGTTGACAGTATTATCTTCAGCGGTGGTATTGGCGAACGTTCAGCAGAAATTCGAGCCCGAATATGCAGCAACCTGAGCTTTATGGGTGTTGATATTGACGACACCCGAAACCAAGCCAACGAACGACTAATATCAAGCGACGCCTCGATTGTTGGCGTTCATGTTGTCCCCGCACAAGAGGACTTGGCTATTATTAGACACACACAAGCGCTATTACAAAAAGGAGCATCATGAGCGAAGCAGCTGTTTCCAAAGACCTACTACATAAAATTGACGCCTACTGGCGGGCTGCAAACTATCTTTCGGTGGGACAGATTTATCTGCGCGACAACCCATTGCTTCGCCGACCGCTTGAACTAGGTGATGTCAAAAAAATGCTCCTTGGCCACTGGGGAACCACGCCTGGACAAAACTTCATTTACGCTCATCTTAATCGAATCATTAAAGAAAACGACCTTAACATGGTGTATATTTCCGGACCCGGCCATGGCGGCCCAGCGGTTATGGGTAACGTCTATCTTGAAGGTGCCTGGAGCGAGGTTTATCCTGATATGCCACAGACCACCGAAGGTATGGCTACCCTATTTCGAAAATTCTCGTGGCCCGGCGGTTTGTCTAGCCACGTTTCACCACAGGTACCAGGATCACTTCACGAAGGCGGAGAACTTGGCTACTCGCTAAGCCACGCGTTTGGTGCGGTGTTCGATAACCCCGACCTTATTGCCGCCTGTGTGGTTGGTGACGGTGAAGCTGAAACCGGTCCGCTTGCCACCGCTTGGCACTCAAACAAGTTTCTGAACGCCAAAACCGACGGCGCCGTCTTGCCTATTCTTCACCTAAACGGATATAAAATCAGTAACCCAACACTCCTCGCGCGTATTGAGCACGAAGAACTCGACCAATTGTTCCGTGGCTACGGATGGACACCTTATTTTGTCGAAGGCGATGACCCCGAATACATGCACGCTCGCATGGCCGAAATTCTCGATACCGCTATTCAAGAAATTAAGCATATCCAAGCTCAGGCCCGCGAAAACAACAATACCGTTCGTCCAAGGTGGCCCATGATCATTCTACGCTCACCAAAGGGTTGGACTGGACCGAAAGAGGTCAACGGCCTTCCAAACGAAGGCTCCTTCCGCTCACACCAAGTACCATTTCCGGTCGATGAGGCCCACACCGAAAATATTACTAAGCTCGAAGAATGGCTCCGCAGCTATCGTCCAGAAGAGCTATTCGATGAAACCGGTCACCTTATACCAGAACTGGCTGAACTTATACCGCACGGCTCGAAACGAATGGGCGCCAACGTTCACGCCAACGGTGGCAAATTGCTCCGCGAGCTAAACATGCCAAACTTCCGCGACTACGCCGTCGACATTAGCTACCCAAGCATCGTCAACGCCGGCAACACGCATGCACTTGGCCCATGGCTTCGCGATGTCATAAAGCTCAACATGCCAAACCGCAATTTCCGAGTATTCGCCCCCGACGAAACTATTTCAAACCGCCTCGAGTCGGTATTTGAAGCAACTGACCGTCAATGGAATGCTCGCGTCCAAGATGGTGACGAATTCCTCTCGGAATCGGGTATGGTTTTCGACGCCCAGCTAAGTGAACATCAAGCCCAGGGCTGGCTTGAGGGATACCTCCTCACTGGTCGGCACGGCCTGCTTCACAGTTACGAAGCCTTCATTCGCATTGTCGACTCAATGATGAGCCAGCACGCCAAATGGATGAAAATGTGTGACGAACTACCGTGGCGTGAAGAAATTTCATCACTTAACTACCTGCTGACATCCCATGTTTGGCGCCAAGACCACAACGGCTTTACACACCAAGACCCCGGGTTCATTGACCACATTCTCAACAAGAAGCCTGACATGGCCCGTGTCTACCTGCCTCCAGACGCCAACACGCTGCTTAGCGTTATGGACCACTGTCTACGCAGCCGAGGCTACATCAACCTGACCATTACCGGCAAGCACGAAGCACCTCAATGGCTAACCATGGACCAAGCAGTCGATCACTGTACTAAGGGGCTAGGTGTTTGGGATTGGGCGTCGAACGATAACGGTCAAGAACCAGATGTCGTTATGGCAGCCGCTGGTGATATTCCAACGCTTGAAATAATGGCGGCAACCTCAATTCTGCGCGAACATTTGCCTGACCTAAAGGTGCGCGTCATAAACATTGTTGACCTAATGCGCCTGCAACCAGACACCGAGCACCCACACGGGCTTAGCGACGTAGACTATAATGCCCTGTTTACGGTCGATAAGCCTATCATATTCGCCTTCCACGGCTATCCATGGCTCATTCACCGTATCGTGTACCGTCGGGCCAACCAGCGCCTCCACGTGCGTGGCTACAAAGAAGAAGGTACTATTACTACCGCCTTCGATATGACCGTCAAGAACGATCTCGACCGCTTCCACCTAGTCATGGATGTCATCGAGCGAGCACATTTGTCTAGCCCAGAAGCCCAAGCGCTGTACGAAGTAATGCAGAAGAAGCTCATTGAGCACAACAACTACATTATTGAGCACGGTGAAGATATGCCCGAAGTCCGCGACTGGACCTGGCCATACGGCCGCACAAGCTAGTATAAGAGGCTTGAAAATACCCCGCGTATCTGTTAAGATAGACTTCGTACCGCGGGGTGGAGCAGTCTGGTTAGCTCGTGTGGCTCATAACCACAAGGTCGTAGGTTCAAATCCTACCCCCGCTACCAAGAAAGACTTTTCAGAGACTGGAAGGTCTTTTTTGTTTGCTTAAAGCTGTGAAAAGGCTTGCTTAGCAGTCTTAGAACTAATAGCGAAACCTATATTCTGCTCGCTCACCGACCCTATATACATACGCAACTGGCTACTGTCAGATACAAAACTCACAATGCCGATAACACCACATTCTCCAATGAGTGGCCCCCCCGAGTTACCGGGGTTCAAGGCGGCGTCTGTCTGCAATATCTCAAGGCCTTCCGCCGCATCTTGCGTTGTCATTCGCAAGTCGGAAAGCTTGAGCACTCTCGAAATAATACCACCGCTAAGACTAGGGGGGCCTGCGGTTAAAGCGTTGCTCGGGTAACCGTATGCAAGTACGTCGTCCCCGGCGATATACGTGTCGCTCAAGCTGAAGAACGACTCAAGGGGTTTATCTATTTTTAAAAGTGCCAAATCATATTGCGGTGCCGTATCAATCACCTCCATACCCACTTCGCCCGAGGAATAATTAGCGACAATCGACGACACACCGTCAACCACGTGATAAGCGGTGAGGACTGTACTTCCATCTTTAACAGCAAAACCGGTTCCACTACCTACATCAGTTGCTATTGGGACGATTGCACTACCGTGATCTACATATTGCTGTCGAGCTGTCGTACAGGCAGTGGGGTTATCGTTTGTAAAATTTGAGGTAAGGTTCTGGGTTGCGCCGAGTGCAAACAAAAGCGCATAGATTCCTAACCCAATAAACAGCCCTATGCGCAAATGAAAGAAGTAAATTATTTTACGAAATTTATTCGTTAAAATTATAATAAGCAGTATGAGGATGATACCCAATAGGCCATTCAGCGCAGCAATGCTTATATCTGAAGTGTAATTTCCGGCTAGCAGTGATTTCTGTATTATAGACCCTTGGGTTGTTAAAAATAACAAACCTAATCCTATAACCGGGACGCTTATCCAAGCGCCAACTATCGCCAAGACTTTATATACTCTTTTGGTCTTCGGCTTTAACTTGTTGTCTTCCATGATACTAATATAGCACCTGAAGCTAGATATCATCAGGCTTTATGGGTAGTAGGCAATTTCTCTACTCGACTGTTCGAGACCACTCAACAAACCCATGCCAAGCATCGGGTCGGTTCTTATAACGAGCGAGTACCGCTTCGGTACCCTGTTCGAAGACTTCGGCGATTGTCTTTCCGTTGTCAGATTCGAGCTCTATAACTGTCGCGTTGGGAGATTTAACATCCGTACCACGCGACTCAGTGGTCATGTGTCCATGAATATCGTTTTTAAAAACCTCTGTGATGTTTCCGTCCGTGTAAGCAAGATGCTGACGCAGTGTTACCCGCCTGTCTTCAATACCGTTCATCAATCTCAAGAAATCTTCAGCCGAGAACCAGTGATTTATTGATTTCATGTACGCGCCCGGGAAGCCGTTTAAAGCCTTAATTTCCCAAGTGTCATCACTCACGATAACAGGCGCGCCGAGCTGTTCAAATGCACGCCTCGCCTTGTCGCGCACAATGAGCTCCGGGTCCTCACCTTGGATCTCATCGATATCTAAAGTAATCGGCTTGACCGTGATGTCAGCCTCCACGCAAACGGTCTGTGCTATTTGTATCTTTTCGGTGTTAGTTGTCGCGAAATTAACTGTTTTCATAGAGACAGTATATCCTCTAAAGACTGGCCCGGCTAACTATTTATCCTGCTACATTCATCTGTTCGTTGAACTACGATTAGGAATTTAAGGGGTTATAGGGCATAATAGGAGTATGGTTAATCCAACACGTATACAACGGTTCCTCGATTCTGAGGATGCAATCGAGATACGTAACGAGCTTGAAAAGATGATGAAGAGTAAAGATTTCAACACGAAGTCTACCTACACTCCCTCAACAATTGAAGATCAGCCGTTTGTCGAAAAACACATGAGGTACCTTAGTCTTCATATGAACGTCAAACCCGAGCAATATATCTCGAACCTCAAACTCATGACCCGTGTCACCAAATAAATAAAGGAGCTTACTCATGGCAAAGCAAAAGAACCGCCACAGCGCGTCTCGTAAACGTATTCTCAAAAAGAAACTGAAGTCACTGAAAATCAAACTGGCTCGATAATCTTCGAGTTCAAAAAATAAACCCCGGCAGAGGCGCTGTTGGTAGGAGGGTCAGCTTGTTATGCTTGTTCCCATCTACACTTTTGCAGCGCCCCTTGCCGGGTCATTCATGAAGTGTGTCCCCCGATAGAAACGCCGGGGGCCATACGGTTCTGCTTTGCTCGGCGGCGACCTTGTTTAGATGGTCTGCCGTGGAAACTGCGCTCATCGCGCCACGCCTGACGAGCCTCTCGCCGAGAGCGATCGTACTCGATGCGGATCAAGTTTGAGAACATCCAGTCGCCATCACCCGTCATGTACCACAGGTTCAGATCCTCGCGCATCGTCACCAGAATCGCCGAAACGATCTGATGGTGAACACGAGCGATAACTCTGTCCCACTCATGGCGGCTCATGTAGACCGACTGCTTGGGCATGTGCCTATGGCCAAAAACGCCATTGAGCCCGCGGATGTTCTGCATTACGTAGTTGACGAGAGAACTAACCGTCCCGTCCATCCCGCGTATGTAATTCTGACTCCCCGTGGACATGCCCGTATCCGGACACGTAGCATTAAGGAGTACTCCAACCACCTTTCGATGAATCGCCGCGAAGACTTCATCCTGATCCTCTTCGGAACGAAAGTAGTCTTCAAGCGAAACCTGGCCTAGCTGGTACCGCCGAGCAGGATCTTTACTTGTCAAAGCAACCACCACCTCATGTAGAATGTTAATGACACCCGCACTGCGTGCGGTCAAAGAAACGATTGGCGTCTCATAGCAAAGTCTACCTCTGTTTTACCACACCTTAGACAAAATGTGAACTATAGTAGGTGGCTCCTACGTGCGACCAATACCCTGGCTGTTGCCTCCGAATAGGAAGTTCAGCCATTGCTCGACGTTGCTGGTATCTTCAACAGAAATAACATCACTTGTGGCCGATGGCCCATCTTGAGCTGCGCTCACCGGTTGCCTCTCTGGGCTATGAAGCAATGCACTCTCGCCCGGCATCACAAGCCCTAGCGATTCTCGCACGGCAAGCTCACGATATTCATCGGTCTGATAATAGCGCTTTTCAAGTGCCAGGCTGTCTCGCTGTAGCTCTGTAAGCTGCAATTGTCGTTGCTTGGTATCCACTTCTCGTTGCAGAGTATAGTTCCTCTGCATCATCCCTAGCGCCCCCCACATCCAGTTCACGGCAATTAGAAGAGCAACCGCAATAACCACGTTATTAAGCGTGAAATAGTGCGTGCGAATGTTGTAGATGATTTTTTTGATGTGTATGTGAGGCATAAACCACCATTATTATACCATGAGCGCTATAAACTGACAGTGGTTGAACAGATTGAAATAGGCTATAATAAAACACCGCGGGGCTGTAGCTCATCGGTTAGAGCAGGCGGCTCATAACCACTTGGTAGATGGTTCGATTCCATCCAGCCCCACCAAGAATTAAAGACTGCTCAGCTTTGACAGTCTTTTCTTTTTTGTCATATTCCTGCGAGAGACAAGCCCCTGCAAAACCTCCCCTAGATACTCGTCGATTTCACATAGTTTTGCAACCATTTCGATATATCCCGGCGCACCTTCTCTTTGTGGCTCATCCATTCTAGTATAGCTTTTGAAACTAGCCTGATATTTTTGAACTATTGCCTCAAATTTATCCAGAATCTTCACAAACTTTGCTTCACTCGTCTTCTGGTCTTCAAATTCGTGCCATAAGTCGTAGATATATTCACCTAGCTGGTCCCCTAGAGTTAATCTTATATTATCGACCGCTTTTGTTTCATCATCTATTTTCTTTAGCGCAACATTTTTATCAACCATATGCAAGACGGTAGGAACGTCACCTGCCTCTATTTCGGCAACGTCATGGATAGCAACCATTTCTAGAACTTTTTTCATGTCCAAGTTGAGCTTTGTTCTAGGAGCTATAGCTATAGCCATCATAGACATTCTCCAGCTGTGCTCAGCAACGCTTTCTTGTCTATCATCAGATAGCCACGAATTTCGTAGCTCACGTTTTAACCCTTCGCAATATTCAATAAAATCTAAAGTCCCGTCTATTTCATCTGCCATTATTTCGTTCCTTATGTCCATTAGCTAAGTATACACCGGGGGAGACAGTTTTATACTACCATGGCAGCATTAACCACCTTGCCACGTTCAATCCAGACAACAGATTGTAAAATACTCTAAGCTGTTCGTAGATTTGGTTCAGAATAGTTCCGCTTAAGCCCACCAAAAAAATCGCTCCTTTATTCGAGCGACTTTTTTTATTACTTAAAATAGTCTTGGGCTAGTAGGGCCGTTGTCGCGACGAATACGCGGGAGTCTTGGCTGATGCCCGCTCTTTGGATTCCATTCAGGATCATCGGGGTCACTCAAGGCAACGTCACCGAGAGGTCGCAACATCCTATCTCTAATTTCGGCAGGGTCTTGGTCTTTTTCCATTGCAAGCCGAATGCGGGCTGCAATAGCATCGATTCTTCCCTGCTCTTCAAAGTTGCGCACGTCATCTGGTGTCAGCTGTGCGTAATCAATAGCCTGTTGCCTTAAAGATTCTCGAAGCTCGCTTTCGTACCGTTCGCGGCCAATACTATCGATCATTTGTTGTTCGGCTTCAGGGTACGTTTTTCGAGGATCTTTATCTGTCATTTCCTCGGCACGCTTATCAACCTCTGTCTCTAGGGGTCCCATTATACGCTGTGGTACGGGGTGTTCTCTTTCGGTTGATGTCATATACTTATTATAGCATAAGCTATATTCAAAGTCAATCTACTCCCAGCGGAAGATGCGTATTGCAATGGCGTAAATCAGTACAAGCCATCCACCTATAACCAATAGCTCTGGTCCAAGGTCGAGCAAGGTTTTTGCTTCGGTCATAATCATACGCAAGCCGTCAATAATAGGAGAGAGCGGAAGGTAGGCGGTAATACCCTGCAACCATTCTGGCATCAAGAAGCGCGGAAAGAATACACCTGAGAGAAACATCATTGGGAAAGCAACGATGTTTGTTAAAGCCGCAGATTGATTCTCGTTTTTGGCCCATCCTCCGATGGCAAGCCCAAAACCAAACATCGTGACTATACCCAGGATAATAAACACGACTAGGTTAAACCAATCGCCTCTCATATCGAAATCAAACATCCAGGTGGCGACAGCAAACATGAGCGCCACGCTGAGTACGCCAATAAACAGATAGTAGATCATGTTCGCAAAGATGAGCTGGCTTTTTCGAATCGGCGAAGCGCGTAGACGACGGAATGAGCCGGTTTTCTTTTCAGCTGGCATTTGATTCGCGAGGCCAAATATACCAAGCGAGAGTATCGAGAACCCAAGCAGCCCGGCAAAGACATAGTCAAAGTTTGAAAGGTTCGACGTCGCAGTTGATTTTTGAGCAACCGTGAGCGGTGCTTCTGGCTGGCCAAGTTCTCGGTTGATCCCCTCGAGTGCGCCTTCCATGACCGCAGCAATGGTCTGTCCAGATTGTGGTGCTGCCTCGCTGTAATATACCTCAACCGAACCGCTTGGTTGCTGCCGATCGTTCAGCTCTCCGAAGCCTTCGGGGAGTATAATAATCGAATCAATCTCGCTTCGCCCCATTGCCTCGCGGGCGACCTCAAAGTCTTGAGTGTCGCTGGTTACATCGAACACGTCATTTTCGCGTAGCTGAGTGGCGAATTGCTCTGAAAAGCTAGAGTCCGACTTGTTAATCATCGCAATATTAAAGCTAACATCTCCTCCACCGCTATTCAGCGAACCGAACACGAACAAGAATAGAAGCGGAAACAAGAACGTAAAGAACATCGCCGTTTTGTCTCGGAAAAACCGAATAAGATAGGCTTTTGTAAGGGCGTAAGTCGCCGTAAGATATCGTTCCATTATTCTCGTAAGTCCTTTCCAGTCAAATCAATAAACACATCTTCAAGGTTAGCCTGTTCAACGACCTGCGGTTTCGTAAAGCCTCGTTTAATAAGCGCCTTAATAAGGTTCTTCGGTGTATCGATGGTAATGATTTTCCCATTATCCATAATGGCAATGCGGTCACATAGAAGTTCAGCTTCATCCATATAGTGTGTCGTCAGCACCACTGTTATTCCCTGCTTTTTGATATTTGTAATGAGGTCCCAAAGGTTACGGCGAGCCTGAGGGTCAAGACCGGTAGTTGGCTCGTCCAGGAACAAAACGCGTGGCTTGTTCACCAGCGCTGCAGCAATACTAAATCGCTGCTTCTGTCCACCAGAAAGCTGCTCGACGTAGCTTTTAGACTTATCCGTTAGCTGCACATATTCAAGAAGAGTGTTTGGATCGGTCGTTTCGTCATAGAGTCCGTCGAACAATTCAAGTTGCTCGCGCAAGCTTAGCTTATCGAAGAAAGCTGTCGACTGAAGCTGAATACCGATAATCTTCTTTACTTCATTAGGGTCTTTTGCGACATCGAGGCCATCGAGCTTTACGCTTCCGCCGTCAATAGGTCGCAAAGCCTCAATCATCTCAAGAGTTGTTGTCTTACCAGCTCCGTTTGGCCCAAGAATGCCAAACACTTCCCCTTCTTTTACTGAAAAGCTCACTCCGTCGACGGTTGTTTTGCCACTGTATTTTTTTGTTAAGTTCTTTACCGTAATAATATTTTTCATCAATTCACATTGTATACAAAAAATACCCCCGGGGAAAGGGGGTATTTCTGGCACCTGTTTGTTTGACTTTAGTATAAAAGCAAACTGCTTGTGGTGCAATACTTTTCTGCTAGCAACTATTTCTTCTTAGAAACAGTAAGGAAACCGTTACGTGGGTTTTCCTTAACGATGCGGTCAGCAGGAAGTTCTACTGGTTGACCCTTAGCGTTCTTTGCAACTTTGGCAAAGAAGTAAATTGTTTGTGGTTTTCCACCGCGTAGGGTTACTTCAGTGCTGTGCAAGTAGTAAGTAACGCCTTTAGAGTTTGTGTGACTGTAAGCCATGATGGATTTTATCCCTCCTATTAGTGCTATACAGAGGTAGCATACAGCGACCCTAGGGGTGCTGTCAACATTAAAGTGAACGATATTGTCGGCGAAGGACAATTTGAAGAACGCCAATCGTTATGAGACGAATGACAATGAGCAAGGCAATAACTAGCGCAACGACCACTGTCCACCCTGAGAAACTTGGGGTCCATAGCGGGCTAGCGTAGCTATATATATAGGCCTCCTGACGAGGTTTCGATGTTTCTGTTGCAATTTCTTCAGCAGACGGATAAGTCGCAAGTTGATCGCTGACACATTGCACGTAAGCAGTTGACCACGAGGAGAACCGTGGGGCACATACTTCTTGGGCTTTTTTGAATATATTACCGTTTGGATTTCGGTCTCCGTACTGCTCAGCCTGCCACTTCTCAAGATCTCGGTTATAGCTAGCCTCCAAGAAGACGCCTCGGCCTAAATCGGTGTTCATGTGGCCGCTAACGTAGCCCTGAAGCTCGTATAGACGCTGAATGGTTACTTCTTCGTTTCCTTGCTCATCGGCGCTTAAAACGGCGCTACGGCGCTCTACCATGCCAATATTATCGAGACGAAGAAAAGTGGCGGCAATAAAACCAGAAATAATTAAAAGAATAACCAGTTGCCAGGTCTTAACCCTTTGAAGCCCTTTCAGGCTATGATGTAGCTGTCCCTTGTCTGACACGGATGTACCATCCCACCTCTATTACTACGGTCTATTGTATCACGACGTTGCCCGCACCATGCACCCTGTTAGCACAAGTGATATACTTGAAGGGTTATGAATATTTACTTCTCTGGTATAGGTGGCGTCGGCGTAGGGCCGCTGGCAAAAATAGCCCACGATGCTGGACACACTGTCGTTGGGTCGGACCTTACCGAAAGCCTCGTTACCCGCGAGCTTCGAGCCGGAGGCATTGAAATTGAAATGAGCCAAGATGGTCAGTTCCTAGAGGCCTTCCACCGCCAAAACCCGATTGACTGGTTCGTTTACACCTCGGCGCTCCCTAGTGACCACCCCGAGCTAACCCTAGCAACTTCACTGGGCATACACACCAGCAAACGTGATGAATTTCTCGCCAACTTCGTGAAGGAGCACAGCCTCAAGCTTATTGCCATCTCTGGAACTCATGGCAAAACATCCACCACCGGCATGCTGGTTTGGGTTATGAAACAACTCGGTATTCCAGTTAGCTATTCGGTTGGCTCAACGCTTACTTTCGGCCCAAGTGGAACCTACGACCCCAATAGCACCTATTTCGTGTACGAGTGCGACGAATACGATCGCAATTTCCTTCATTTCGACCCGTACCTATCGCTTATTACCTCAGTCGACTACGATCACCCCGACACCTACCCGACAAAAGACGACTACGTTCAAGCGTTTGCCCAGTTCTCTGCTAGCTCAGACAATGTAATTATGTGGCGAAAAGACGCCGAGTATTTGTCCCTCCAGCCCGACGACAACGCGTGGATACTTGATGACGGCGACGTCCCGCAGCTTGCACTAGCGGGTGCTCACAACCGTCGGAACGGTCAACTAGTCCTTAAGGCGCTCGAGTATCTTCACATGTCAGGCGAAGGCGATCCGGCTGAGGCGCTGTCGCACTTTCCGGGTACCGACCGCCGCTTCGAAAGGCTTGCCGATAACCTTTACAGCGACTACGGACATCACCCAGTGGAAATTGCCGCAACACTTGAACTAGCCCGAGAAATAGCCGATTCTGTCATGCTCGTATACCAACCACACCAGAATCAACGCCAGCACCTCGTTAAGTATCTCTATACCGATGTTTTTGAAGGCGCGCAAAGCATCTACTGGTTACCCACCTATCTCAGCCGGGAAGATCCTTCTCAGGAGATTCTTACACCACAGGAGCTCTCTGCTTCGGTCACCAATCGCGAAAACATTCACTATGCCGACCTCGATGATGAACTATGGAATGCTATTGAAGACGCCCGTGAGCGAGGTATTCTCGTGCTCTGTATGGGTGCAGGGACAATCGACGCCTGGCTACGCGAAAAACTGAATGGAATATTCCTCGAAAAATAAGGGATCTTGAAAGAAGGTTCGGGCTGCAATATCTTCGGTTGCTGGCGCAAGTGCTAGCGATGCCAACTTATGAGGTCGCGCCCACATCAAAGAATCTTTAATCACAATATCATCACTGTTAAACCGGAAAACGTGTGCGAACGCCACAGAAATTTGCTGCTTGCCATCATTCACTCGTATATAGCAATCTCCAGCATGAATCACTGACAGATTTTCAGTTCCAAACTTTTTTCGAGCTTCGCGGACCGCAGCTTCTTGAATAGTGCCGTCACCAAGCAAAACCTCGCCGTACGGCAAGGCTAACCTATTGATATACGGTTGAACATTGCGACGCTGCAAAAGAATATCGCCGTCGCTATTTTGCACTACAAACATCATTTCAATGGTTGGACGAAGGCGCATGCTGCTTTCGGCATTCAGCTCGTCGGCATATTGAAGGCCTCCGCCGGCCAACGTGTAGCCCTGTTCGGTTTTCACGACAAAACCAAGCTTAACCAGGGAATTAAGATGATACGTAAATAAGTTCGTATCGACGCGCGGTGGTCGCAGGTCGCGAAATCGAGCAATCTCATGTTGAGATAAATACTCAAGTATGTGTTGGCGTATGGGATGTTTTACAGATGTAATGTTATTCATTTTTGACTCAAATTATATTTTTATAGTAGCACACCATAGCAAAATATTCCGACTTTAATTAGTTGATGATTCAACAAGTTCGAGTAGCTCGGGGTTCAGCGGGTCGCCATTAAATGCGTCAACCGCTTTAGCTTTCGCTGCCTGTTCTTCGTATAGGGCTATGAACTCTTCGATCGCCTCTCGGTCGAGCGTGCCAAAAGCGCTATACTCGTCAATTGTCGTGTCGTGATCGATTTGGCTGCTTATAGACCTGTAGCCAGGTCGACTTAGGTCAAGTTGTACGGTGCCGCTGACGTCGTACAGCACAATACTGACGGTCGTAAAAACTATAGTAACAATAACGGTAATAATCAGCAGTAGTGACAATCGGTGTCTATCCCAAAAACTTGGAACTTCTTGATCGTCCGCACTAAATAATTCAGCGTGATTTTGTTGATCTTCCATATCCTACCGCTGTGTCCTATCGTAATTAAGCAGGAAGTCGTTTACTGCCGAACGGTAATCATCAATCAGGCGGTGAAGGCGCTGTACATCACCGTGGACTCGCTCACGCTTAGAACGAGCATCGTCTATTGCCCAATAAAAGCCCGACGGATCGGCGCTACAGTCCATCTTTAGGGTATCGGATAGTCGCTCTTCGTACGCCTTATAGTTTGACCTAAAAATATTCAATGCCGAGTTATAGCTGGTAGACACAGACACTGTCGCCTTATTATCCAGCTGGTTGTTCGAAAGTCGGGCATTAAACCTGTCCATAAGCTTCGTCGAAAGCGCTTCATACACCTGACCACGGTTAACTCGAAGCAGTGCGTCGGTCATGTGAAGCTGGTTAAGGGTACTCTTGGTACTCTGACAGTTCTGACGAATGAGCGACAGCTGTTCGTTAGATAAAACGGAAGACTGAGCTCGGGCAGAAGACAACCCAAACATAACGAGTAATCCACTCGCTACAATAATTCCAGCAATAATAAAGCGTATCACGGTGTGCATTCTTTTATTATACCCGTCTATGGCAAAGAGACACAACTATGGAGTTAGTCGATTGATGTCTCGAGGGAAGAGAGTTGCTTCTTTAACGTTCTTGAGACCGATAATCTTTTGAGTTAATCGCTCGAGGCCCATGCCGAAACCTCCATGAGCAGGAAGTCCATAGCGGAAAGCCTGTAGGTAGTAGCGGAAGCCATCGGCCTCTGGATCACCACCGGCAATGTCCTTAAGCTGTTGCAGTAGAACATCGTAGCGGTTTTCACGCATGCTAACGGTTGCGATTTCAACACCCCTAAAAATAAGGTCGGCGCGTTCCACTAGTGATGGGTCAGACTCCGATTTCTTGTGGTAGAACTTCATTTCGCTAGCTGGCCAATCGACTATGAACACCGCTTCGCTATCGAGATTCTTCTTGGCATATTCAGTCACCCAGCGCTCTTCATCAGGACGCATATCTTTTTCGCCACGAGTATCTTCACCAGTCGCCTTGCTGTATAGCTCGTGAACTTCCTGCAAAGCGAGACGCGGAATGATCTCGGGGAGCTTCACTGGCTGAGCGTTCCACTTCTTAAGTTCTGTCTCATTCGTATCCCATACCCGGCTTGCGACCGAACTAAGTAATCCGCCGGTAGTGTTCAAAAGCTCGTCGAAGTCAACAAAGCCCATCTCAACATCAAGCTGAATAAACTCAGTCATGTGGCGAGTGGTAGCCGACAGCTCTGCTCGGTAGGTTGGGTTAATTTCATAGGCACGCTCGAACACCCCAACCATAATTTGCTTGTAAAACTGTGCACTTTGAGCAAGTGTGGCCTCTTTGCCGAAATAATCCAACTTAAATACTTCCGCACCACCTTCAGTTGCACCAGGAAGCAGTTTTGGAGAGTTAAATTCAGTAAAGTCCTGAGAGGCAAGATACTGACGGGCAGCCTCTTTTATAGCCGCCTGAACCTTAAATACACCGGCTTCTTGAAGATTGCGGAGTCCAATGACGCGGTGTTCAAATAAGGTGTCAAGATTCTCAGACTTATGCTCAAGTGGCTTATCAATTTCAATAGGCGGCTCGTCTGTGACGGGAACCAATACCTCAACCTTTACATCGTGAAGTTCTGCTCCACCTGGTGCACGTTCGTCGGCAACAACCATACCAGTTAATGACAGGACGGTTCCAATATGAAGTCCGCGGAGTTTCTCGAGCTCGTCTTTGTCTTGAATCAAACTTTGCGCAAGTCCAGTGCGGTCACGCAAGGTAATAAAGTTAAGACCCCCAAGCAATCGCTTTTTGTGAAGCCAGCCTTTAATTGTTATCGTTTCGCCCGAATGGGCCGCTACATCGTGAATAAGTGTTCGTGTCATATCGGAATTATTGTACCACCTCTGATGGCAATGACCTAGGCCTCAAAGCTTCTTAGTGATTCGACGGCCGATTAGCGCAGCTATAACATCACTCAGCGTCAGCAGGCCAACCGTTTCGCCATCGTCATCCTTAACAATACATATATGCTGATGCGAATTTAGAAAAAGCGACAGTGCGTCTTCCAGTGAATCATCAGGTTTGATAGTAATAACTTTTTTATCCATCGCCTTCTGAGCAGTTGTCGAACGAGTAACGTCAAGCGACAGCAACCCTCTCACGTCTAGCACGCCAACAATATGATGGACGTCCTTCGCGATAACCGGAAGGTGACTATGACCATAGCCATGTAGCTCATCAAGAACAAGTGGTCCAAGAAACTCGGTCTTCTCTACTGTCTTAATATCTTTTTTGGGCGTCATTACCGATGAAACCGGCGTGTCGCTAAAGCTCATGGCGTGAACAATCAGCTTTCTTTGCTCGTCAGAAAACACCTCTTCCGACGATTCAACTAAATAGGCTAGGTGCTCGCGTGAATCAATCCGCCTAAGATCGTCCTGATAATATGCACGAAACGGGCGAATGAATATGTGCGCTTTTTCAACAGCGTTCAACACCCGCAGTTCGTATGGTGCATACAATTTATCGGCAAAGCGACCAACAAACGGTCGACCCGAAAGACCCACATAAACGATGCCGGCCAAACAGGCCACTGCTACACCCCACAGCCACCCAAGCGCTCCAATAGATAGTGCACTTATGGCGACCAGTAAAATGACAACTATGACCCGTCGAAGCGCACGTACGTCGTGCAGGGTTTCGTTGCGCCACAGTTCATTGCGTGCTTTATGGGAATTAATAGCCCGTCGTTGCAGTTCAAAGTGACTAATCGGAGATGCCGAAAGACGAAGCGAGCCGAGCCATACCGCCTTCACCCAAAGTAAGCCTGCTATGACTAATAGAATAAGCGTCATCATTATACCCATTATTGTAACCCACTTTGTTACAATAGAGAGAGTAGCAAATGGAGGTACTATGGAAAAAGCGCGTTGGATTATATTTTCGGTTGTCGTAATATTACTTTTTGGTAGCCTTATCGCCTGGAGCAGATTAGCCAACCCGCCGGTCGATACTTCAAATGTCGATAAAAGTGGCGTTGTTTCGGCAAGTGAAGCTAGTGGCAACATTGAAGATCATGTCAGGGGAGACGCCAGCTCTTCTGTGGTAGTCGTTGAATACGCAGACTTTCAGTGCCCAAGCTGTCAGGCGGCCCATTCCGAAGTAAACGACCTCGTTAATAAGTATGGAGACAGCGTCGCCTTCATCTTTAGAAACTTCCCTCTTCCATCAATCCACCCGAACGCTCAAGCAGCCTCCGGAGCAGCTGAAGCAGCCGGGCTTCAAAATAAATACTGGGAAATGCAGAATCTTTTGTTTGAAAACCAAACAAGCTGGAGCACACTCGACACAAACAAGCGAACTGACGCCTTCCGCTCGTACGCTACGCAGCTTGGGCTTGACCCCGAACAGTTCGTCGGCGACCTAGGTGGTGAAGATGTACGGAAGAAAATATCATTCGACGTCAGCCTTGGAACCGCCCAAGGGGTAACTGGAACGCCAAGCTACTACGTTAACGGTGAACCTATCGACACTGAAGTGGCCTCTAGCTTTGTTAATGGCGACCCTTCGTCCTTCCACGCCCTTCTCGACGAGTATCTTGCGGAGGAATAGCGCAAGCCTCTGCAATAGAAAAACACCCCGGTGCCTTGGGGTGTTTTATGTTTCTTGTGTTTAATCGCGTCTTTAGTGCGCGATGAAGATTCGCCATTCGGCGGGCACCACATCAACTGCTATCTTCTTGCGTCGCGAGGACACAAACTCGATGGCTATTGGCATGTGATTCACACTCCTTGTACTATGTACAGTCCCTTGCACTCCGACCTTTATTTGATTGATTTGGCGCAGGACACATCAACTATAGTATCAATTATCCGGGCATGAGTCAAGAATACACGTCTCTTCCGACGCTCATGCTTTTATCATAACCTATTAAAAACACGGTCGCAAGGGTTTTTGTTGCCAGTTGCGCAGTTGAGGCTCCTACCTTACAATGACAGTACTATGCTTCGTCCCCACAGCGCGCTCTTGCAACACACAACTCAGGCGGTCGACAGCTACCTTACGGCCCTTATTCAACAGCGCATTGATGAAGCGAATACACTGCACACCTCCTATAAACAGTTCTGGGAAAATATCCTTAGCGTCACAACTAGTGGCGGGAAGCGATTTCGTCCATATTTGACTATGGTTGGATACGGGTCGTTCTCGGAGGACATCGTCCCCGTCGCTAGCGCTCAAGAGCTCATTCATACTGCCATGCTGGTTCACGACGATATTATTGACCAGGACATGGTGCGACGTGGCCACAAGAACATGAGTGGAATATATAACGATAAGTACTCACCGCTGCTGGACGAAGCCTCGGCCCGACATCATGCAGACAGCGTTGCCATTATTGCCGGTGATGCGCTTATCGCTGAAGCCTTTTTTGCTGTATCATCGTCCTCAATTTCACCTGAATTAATTCGTAAAATAACCACTCGCCTACACGCATCAATTTTCGAAGTTATTGGCGGAGAGTTCATGGACGTCGAGGCCGCTTTCGTTAAAGACATGTCATACGAACCGCTAATAGTTTCACGCTACAAAACTGCTGGCTATGGGTTCATTGGCCCGCTACTCACTGGGGCGTATTGTGCGAATGCCAGCGAAAAGGATTGCACGGCGCTTGAAGCCTATGGTGGAGCTATTGGTATCGCCTTCCAACTCCAGGATGATCTTTTGGGTGTTTTTGGTGACGAAAATGAAACAGGGAAGTCTACGCTCGGTGACCTTCGCGAAGCCAAAGCGACAAAACTCATTGAAATTCATAAAACCAAGATGAATGAAAAGCAAGCGGCTCATTTCAACGCCGTTTTCGGAAACCAACAGGCTAGCGATAGTGACCTACACTCACTCAAGGCCGACCTTATTGCCTCTGGAGCTAGAAAAGAAGTTGAAACATTGTGCGAAACCTATTACAAGAAAGCCCTTTCGGCACTGCCCGAACTATCATCGTCAACCCAACAAGCCGAACTCTTAGGTCTGACTAACATACTCATGGCAAGGAGCTCATAAATATATGGAGCTTTACGGCAAAACCAGCTACGAGTTATCTAAAAAGCTCACTACTCGCTACTCTACATCATTCTCAATGAGCAGCACTCTTTTCTCGCCATCAATTCGGCCTCACATTTACGCTATTTACGGACTAGTGCGTATTGCCGATGAAATCGTTGACTCGTACAGGGAAAAGGATGCCGACAAGCAACTCGAAAAGCTGCAACGTGATACACATCAGGCTCGCAAGAGTGGTTTTAGTTCAAACCCAATTCTTCATGCCTTCGCAACGACCGCCCGACACTTTTCAATAGACGAAACACTTATTGACCCGTTCTTTGAGAGTATGAAAACCGACCTCACGGCCACTCACTTCACCCAGGAAGAGTACGACCAATACATTTATGGTTCGGCAGAGGTCGTCGGGTTGATGTGCCTCAAGATATTTACCGACGCCGATACCTACCACCAGCTTGAAGATGGCGCGAAGGCACTAGGATCGGCCTACCAAAAAATTAACTTCCTGCGAGACATCCGCGCTGACCACGATGAACTTGGCCGAGTTTATTTCCCAAGTGTTAGCTTCGAGAAGTTCAACAACAGAGCGAAGAGCGCCATTATTAAAGATGTTCGAAATGACCTTGCGAAGGCACAGCCAGCACTTCGCCAGCTACCACCGTCGGCCCGAAAAGCGGTGTATGCAAGCTACCTGTACTACACAGCTCTCCTAGATACGATAGAAAAGACACCAACATCAACACTGGTTTCACGAAGGGTGCGTGTTCCGAGGGCCAGAAAGCTACAATTATTATTGAAAGCGAGAATATCATGACCAAAAAACGTGCCATTATTATTGGGTCTGGATACGCCGGAATCGCGCTAGCTAACATTCTTGGCAAAGCCGGCTATAAAGTCGACGTATATGAGAAAAACGAAGCGGTCGGTGGCCGACTATCGGCCTTCTCGCAGGACGGTTTCTCGTTTGACATCGGTCCATCGTGGTATCTAATGCCCGAGGTCTTCGAACAGTACTATCGCCTGTTCAATGCCTCTGCGAAAGATCGTCTCGACATCCAACGTTTATCGCCTGGCTATAAGGTGTTCTTTGAGAATGAAGCTCCTATCATCATCGAGGGTTCACTAAAAGAAGATGCCCGTACTTTCGAATCGATAGAGCGCGGTGCCGGCAAGATGCTCCGACAGTATGTTTCGCGAAGTAGCTTCATATATAAGTTGTCGACCGAACGCTTTCTTTATACGAACTTTACAAACATCTTCAAGCTTATTGACTGGTCAATTATAAAGAAGGCGCCGCACCTCCTGTACATGGCTCTCGAAACACTCGACCGCTATGTCTCAAAGAGCTTTACCGACCAACGCCTCAAGCAAATTCTTGAATACCATATGGTTTTCTTGGGAAGTTCACCATTCCAGGCGCCAGCAATATATAGCCTCATGAGTCACCTCGACTTTAAAAGCGGCGTCTATTATCCAAAACGCGGTATGATGTCGCTGGTTAGTGATTTAGTCGAGCTCGGAAAACCCTATGACATCACCTATCACACCGACTCACCAATAAAACGAATTGTTGTTGAAGGCGGAAAAGCGGTTGGCGTAAAACTCCACAGCTCGAAAGTTGAGCGTGCCGATATCGTTATTTCAAACGCCGATCTCCACCACACCGAAACCTCGCTACTTTCGCCATCTCACCGAAGCTTCCCAAAACGCTACTGGCAGAAACGCCAGGCCGGCCCAAGCAACGTGCTTATATCACTTGGCGTCAAAGGCAAGCTTCCGCAGCTCCTACACCACAACCTATATTTCGTCGATGAATGGCGTGAAAACTTCCGAGATATTTACGAAACTATGGCTATTCCCGAACATGCGTCTATTTACCTATGTAACCCAACCAAAAGCGACCGTTCTCTGGCGCCCGCTGGACACGAAAATCTGTTCATCCTAGTTCCTATACCTTCCGGTGTCAGCCTGACCGATCGCGCACTAGCCTCACTGACATCACGCACGATTGCAACTGTTGCCCACATCATAGACGCCCCAAACCTTCCAGAGAGAATCGTCTCTCGTCGTGTGTTTGGGCCAAACGATTTCAAAAGTCGCTACAACGCCTGGGAGTACAACGCCTTTGGTGGCCAATCGCACCTCCTGCAACAAAGTGTAATTTTCAGAACTCCGAATGAAAGCAAGAAGGTTAAGGGCTTGTACTATGTTGGGGCGGGGACAGTACCAGGCATAGGCCTACCAATGTGCCTCATGAGCGCACACCTCACCTACAAACGCATTGCTGGCATAAAAGACGAAGGACCGTTAACAGACATAGAGGAACTGCGCTAGTGGCGTTTCTATACCTCGGCGGCCTTCTAGTTTCACTCTTCGGCATGGTTATCATCGACAGAAAATACTCACTCGCCTTTTTTAAAGACAAGCGGCGCGCACTTATTACCGTATTCGTTGCCGTTGCGGTTTTCATTGTCTGGGATGTTCTTGGAATCGCACTCGGCATTTTCTTTGCAGGAGACTCGCCTTACATGTCTGGCCTTTTCTTAGCTCCAGAGTTTCCGATTGAAGAGCTATTTTTCCTAACATTTCTCAGCTATTTTACGCTGATTGTATATCGCACGACGGAGAAACTATGGCAACGTACTTAATACTCAACGTCGTCTTTCTAGCTGTCGTTTCCCTCGCCCTGCTAATTTGGCGCACGCCAACAAGTCCGTCGAAGCCGTTCTGGGTCACGCTACTTATCCTGCTCGCGTTTACCGCCTTGTTCGATTCACTGATTATTTCTGCAGGCATCGTGAGTTACGATGAAAGCAAGCTTACTGGCATATTTATTGGCCACGCTCCTGTTGAAGACTTTTTCTACGCAGCGCTCGCCTGCATTATTGTACCTAGTGTCTGGCGCGGGCTAGGGAAGCGGGGGAGTCGTGAACGAAAAAGTTAAGCTCCTACTCGCCTCCTCTAGACCAGTTTCGTGGATAAATACCGCCTACCCTTTTGCGGCTGCCTACATCGTTCTTGGTGGTGCGCTTGACCTAATGTTTTGGATTGGCACACTATTTTTCCTAATCCCCTATAACCTATTAATGTATGGCGTAAACGATGTCTTTGACTATGAATCTGACATCAAAAACCCTCGCAAAGGCGGCGTCGAAGGTGCGGTTACACCAAAACATCATCACCGGCTCATTCTGATATCGTCCTTTATTTCGTGCCTACCGTTCGTTGTCTGGCTAGCGATACTCGGCAACCCGACAAGTTTTGCCGTGCTACTTGGCGTTTTGTTTTTTGTCGTCGCCTACAGCCTCAAAGGTTTACGATTTAAGGAAAAGCCAATTCTCGATGCCGTCACCTCAAGCCTTCATTTTGTTGGTCCATTTATTTACGCTCTTTCCCTATTTGCATTTCCAGTTGAAGCCTGGCCGTATGTAATCGCCTTCTTTTTCTGGGGGATGGCCAGCCAAGCATTTGGTGCAGTCCAAGATATCATCCCAGATAAAAAAGCCGGCATTCAGTCGGTTGCAACCGTGTTTGGGGCTCAAAGAACCGTTCTATTCTCTGCTGTCCTATACATACTCGCAGCAATTGTAGTTTTAGGTACAGGACTACAAAATATCGCCATAGCCGCCTGTGCGCTTGTTTACGCAGTAAATGTTATACCGTTTGCACGCGTATCAAACAAAACGTCCGGCGTGACACGGTTGGGCTGGAAACGATTCCTGTGGATTAATTATTTTGTTGGGTTTGTTATTACCCTGCAGCTTATTATTTCAACCGTGCTATAAGATCTTGTTTCGAGACAGTCTTGGCGTCGCCGGTTTCCATGTCCTTCAAAGACACGGTGCCGGCCTGCACTTCATCGTCACCAACAATAACGACATAAGCAAAACCCATCTTGTCAGCATAGCGAAACTTCTTTTTCATTGCTACGTCATCGGCAAACAATACGGTCGAAATAGCGGCGCCTCTAAGCAAGGCAGAAACCTCTATGGCATACTTGTTTTGATCTGAAGAAATTGGCACAACAATAACATTCGCTGGCGATTGGCGATCGACAGATATAAGACCGGGAATTTCGCGAAGTTTCGCGAACAATCGGCTGAGGCCAATTGAGATGCCTACACCTGGAAGCTCGGTCTTTGTGTAATTATCGGCAAGATTGTCATAGCGACCACCAGAACACACGCTCCCTACGTCCGGATATTCGTCGAGTGTCGTTTCGTAAACTGTACTGGTGTAATAATCGAGCCCGCGAGCAATACGAAGATCAACGCAGTACCTAGATTCGGGAATGCCCATAGCCTGAAGCGCGTCGATAACCGCCGCAAGCTTGGCGACGCCCTGGTGATACTGTTCAGACGGAATATCAATTGTCTTAAGCTTCTCAAGGATTTCACTATTACTGCCGCGAATTCCTATAAAGTCATGAACTCGTGCAATATGCATGTCGTTGAGCCCTAATGCCGAAAGTTCGCTGACGAAAGCCTCGCCTGAAAGCTTGTCAATTTTATCAATAACTCGCAGAACTTCGGCCGATACATCTCGCAAGCCAAGCCCTTCAAAGAAGCCCGTCAAAATCATTCGGTTGTTAAGTCGAATGGTAAATTCACCAAAATTAAATGATTCGAATATTTCATTAATGATTGCAGGAAACTCAGCATCAACGAGTGGGCTTTCAGAACCAATGACGTCAATGTCGCATTGATAGAATTCACGAAAACGACCTTTTTGCTGTCGTTCAGCTCGGTGAACTTTTCCAATATGATATCGGCGAAACGGAAAGGTAAGATCGCTCTCGTGTTCGGCAACATAGCGAGCCAAAGGAACCGTTAAGTCGTATCGAAGTGTCAGGCTTGTTTTTGAACCTTCACGAGTAAAGCTATAAACCTGCTGTTCGGTTTCGCCCCCGCCTTTTGCAAGCAACACTTCAGTTCGCTCAAGGTCCGGCGTATCTAGCGGTGCGTAGCCGTACTTTTCGTAGGTATCACGAATAGTCGTAAGCATTGCGTTAAATGCGATTTGTTCGCCTGGAAGAAATTCAGCGAATCCACCTGGTCGACGGGGTTCTACTCGTGTCATATCTGTCTCTCAATATACCACAGAACTATAGTTTTCTGCTGTCGTAGGCCCACTGCAGCAAGACTTGGCGTTGTCTTGGGCGGCACTGTTCATCGCCCGGTTCACAATTAGCTTTGATTTGCCCGACATGTCGTCGCATAGCTCTCCACCGCTTAATTTGACGAGTGTCGTCATCGGTTCGTCGGCCCATATAATACCGACAATACCACTGGAACCAACCGCGCGGATCTTGAGGTTGTACCCAACCTTTACGTTGCCACTCGGACAGAGGCTGACTGGCTAATACACCGTAATAGTTGCAAGCTGGGTCGCGCCTATCAGCTGCAAGCTTTGCATTTTCATACCAACTTTCGGGGAATTCATCTCGACAGTCGCGCATATATACGCCACCAAACACCCCCATTGTAAGCATTTCTTTTGGCGTAAGTTCTGGCTTAAAGTCTTCAGGAAAGTCGCGCCCAACCAGGGCAGTACGCTCATAGGAATACCCGCGTTGCATGAGGTCGTTGACGGTAATTGTTTTAACGATTATCGCCGCTCCCTTGGGTAGCGCCACGTTCCTTACGGCTCAAAACCTTATCAAGGTTCTTCTGGGCAACAGCTTCAAGGCTTGATCCAAGCAGAATTGAAAGCGAGTTAACATACCAAAGAACGTCACCAAGCTCCTTAATAATCTCTTCCTTGTCTTCTGGAAGCATTTGTCCATTCTTATCTCGAATCAGCTTCTTGAACTTTTCGGCGACTTCACCGCTCTCGCCAACAAGTCCAAAAACTTGATGAAGTATAGCTGGCGTCATATCATCACTTAGTTCATCTCCGTGAAGAAGCGTCGAAATTGCTGTATCTGAATAATCGTTTATGTTCATATCTAAAACGTAATCTCCGGATAAATATTTTTTGTCGTTAAGTCTACTTCTGGACGAAGCTGCGGGAATGGCACTCCCTCGCGAGCAGTAACGCCCTCAAGGAGCCAGAATAAACGCTCTGAATTTCCATAGCCACAAGTTGGCGGCATGCCGTATTCAAGCATCTCGACGAAGTCGATATCAAGCATCATCGCCTCATCGTCACCAGCGTCTCGCATTTTTTGTTGCTCCATAAACCGTTCTAGCTGGTCAATAGGGTCATTCAATTCGCTGTAGGCCTTACACGCTTCTGTACCACCAAGAAGAAGGTTAAATTGGTCCGTTAAGCGGTCGTCAGCTTCCTGCTTCTTAGCAAGTGGCTGCAAGAATACCGGAATATCAACCAAAAATGCTGGACCAGCGATGTCTTTTCGGATATTTTTCCAGAGCTTGTCTAGACCGCGTGGTATGCTGTCTGAACGCTCTACCTCAATATTATTTTCTTTTAGTTTCGTGGACACTTCTTCAATTGTCGTATTGAATACATCAATTCCATAGGTCTTTTTAATAACATCGACAAAACTGATGCGCGGGAAATCGGTTCTGTCCTGGCCTAAGTCAAGCTTTGTGCCATCGGCAAGTGTAAAGTTGCGCGTACCCCAAACTTCATCAGCAATATATCGTACCATTTCCTGGGTTAAGAGCATGCCGTCTTCCCAGTTGGCGTATGCCCAGTACCACTCCATAGCGACGTGTTCCGGCAAATGCTCGTCGCTATAGTTTTCGTTGCGGAACCTTGGACCAATATCATACACCTTCTCGTACCCTGCACCAATTAGTCGCTTCAGGGGAAGCTCGTGGCTTATGCGAAGGTAAAAATCGGTATCGAGGGCATCCATATGTGTCACGAATGGGTTGGCATCAGCGCCGCCAGCGGTATGCTCAAGTACAGGAATATTAATTTCCATGAATCCGTGGTCATTAAGAAAGTCGCGCGTCGCTTGCCAGAACTTTGAGCGTCGAACGTATCGATCGCGAACCTCGCGGTTAACGTTGATGTCAACATATCGCCGCCGCATTCGCTCTTCTTTGCTATTAAACGCTTCGTGGCCAAGTGGCATTGGGCGAAGTGACTTTGTCAGCAAACGAAGCTCGCGTGTATGCACCGATATTTCGCCGGTCTTTGTTTTAATAACTTCACCGGTTGCCTCAACAAAATCGCCAGTATCAAGAAGATTTAATTCGGCAATACCAAGCTGGCCTTTTTTGGCATCGAGCTCGGCTAGGTCACCATCTTTAATGAATAATTGAATTTCTCCGCTAAAATCTCGGATGCCGATAAAGGCAAGTTTTCCGAACTTGCGAATTGATATCACTCTTCCAGCAACAGCTACCTTTTTGCCCTCAAGCTCATCGAATGACGCCACAACATCTCCAGCGTTGTTAGCATGGCTGGCTTTTGCCGGGTACGGATTAACACCGAACGACTTCAGTTGCTCGAGCTTTTTGATGCGTTCGTTGCGGAAATCTTGTAGGGTTGCCATGTCTATCCTTCGGTCAATTTACTACCTACAACTATACCATAAATCTATCGTGTCACAGGCTCCGCTGCCTCGCTTCGCGTTAAAGTCAGCTTCATGTTATTTGAAGTTGCGTAATCGAGCAGTGCATAAACAAATATCGATATACCTGTCATTTCAAGCACCTCCTCAAGCAAAACGAAAAGTGAATATGAGAAATCCCAACCTATGTTGCTGGCGTGATAGCCCCCGAACATCTCTGCGCCAATAGCGCCTGAAATGAATAATGCCGCCGACAAGAATAGGTACATATACGTTCTTCGCGGCAGTGCAAAAATAAACCTTACGAATACGGCCGCAACCGCGCCCACAAACAAGATTCCAGCAATTACCCAACTAAAGTTAAAAATCGTCCCAGAAAGGTCTCCCGTGAAAAAGCTCACCACTGAGCCGAAGAGCTCGTGAACCCCAGCGCCTTCATCAATACTGAGGCCAACAAAGATTAATCCTAATCCCAGCCAGTAGCGCCACTCCCTGTTTGCTGATTCTTTTTGTCTAGCGCAATAAGCGATAAGTAAAGCAACGGTGCCCGCAACCGCTAGTAACATCTGCTCAAACCAAGTTGGAATGCTTACCTCGTTATCCATGTTAAACAACTGAAAAAATGAAGCCGTAGCGATATCCATACTGGGATCGTTAACTAGTATAATACTCGCACCAACATGAAGTACCGCAAGTAGGGCTACTGTCAGAAGTAGCACTTTAAGAATTTTAGTCGCTGAATAGTGAAGCATTGCTTCATATAGTATCAGATGCTGACCTCGAAAGGTATAGTCGCTAAAAGCGACAGATGGCTCGCGGTGCCTTGTCGGCAAACGCGCCCTCACTTAGAGCAACGGTTTCAGCACCCTGTGCGATAGCCTCTCGCACAAGCGTTTCTATTGAATCGTCGTAGTAATCAAGCTGAAAAACAATAACCGGATCGTACCCGCCGCGCACACTGTCGGTTGTCCGACGAAAACCTTCAAGAAGAAGTTTCTCAACACGGTGTTCGGCGACGGCCGCTTTTACGTCATCGACGCCAGCGACGACGTGGGTGTTGTCGTTCTTTTCGTACTCATCAACTATCGCTTGGCGACGCACATCGTCCAGTTTATCAATTAGCGGATATGTATGATCGTGAAGCGCCTGCTCGTTCATGCTGGTGCTACTGCCTTCAGTATAATCAGCTAGAACGTGTGCATACTTAAGCTGTTTACGCAGCCCGGCTACTCGCTCTTCAACCCCCACCATGACCAGCGGTTCGGTTTGACTTTCGTGCATCAAGTGCACATCGACAGCATGAGCGATAGACTTATAATACCGTCGCTCGTCATCTTCAATTGCCGCATCATCGGTGTGTCCGTGGAATGTACCGGTGCCACCAGATTGGTGCTGTAGCTCTTTGCTATACTCAACATTTTCGACCGTCGACTGAAACGAATCGGGCATGTCTGGAACATTAATCTCTTCGCATGAAAATGTTGTCGCGTGAAGTAGCCGTGGATTTGTGTGGTTAACTTCCAGAATAAAATACCCAGCCCCAAAACTTAACATCGATGCAAGTGGACTAACCACATATCGCTCATCTATGTAGTGCGCCTGGGTCACCTCATGAGTCAACGACACCGCTTCGTACCCATGCGCGTCAGCAAAAACTGCCAGCCCGAGCGTCCGGTGTTTCCAAAATTCGACATCATCAATAAGCGCCTCAAGCGCCTCCATAGTCTCAGACAGCTCCAGCTCGTCGTAGTCCTCATCAAGTCGTATCGCTTTTAACGAGTTCTTAAAGCGTATGATATCTTCATTGACTGTCTGGCTTGAGCTTGCCGAGTGAGTCGGCAAATATATGCTCAACTTCTGATCAGCGTTGTTTGTTTGTAGTAGTTGCTTGAAAATTGTTTCATTGATTATCATGCGCCTCCTATCTCGCCGTCGCGACCGGCTTTTAGCACCTTACTCATCCAAATAAGTTCCGTCCAGGCTGCTTTAACGTGCTCACGATAGGCTTCATCCTGAAGCGTGCCATCGTCATCAAATAGCTGGCCGACTTTTGGAAAATTCATATCAGTGAATGTCGACACCATGCCCATTTCGCGCACAGTTCCGACAAGCTGTTCAATGGCCCGTACGCCGCCCCAGGGCCCGGAAGATACGCCCGCAAAAGCAACTGGTTTGTGAATGTAATTCTTTAACTCGCTATCGAGCATTCGCTTCAGGCTGCCAGGATAGCCATGGTTGTATTCCGGCGTCACTATAAAGAAGCCTTGAGCCCGTTCGGTCACAGCTGTATAGCGCGGGTCTTTGCCCTCTGGATCGTTACCATCACCGGGAAAATTATAATCTAGCGGATCAATAACCTCAGCCTCAACATCATCAAAGGTGTTGCCGATTTCAGCGACGAGCCTAGCTGCAAAAATGCTTTTTCGTTGGTCGCGAGTTGTGCCTGCAAGCACAGGTATGTAAAGTTTTGGCATGCGCCTCCTATTTAGTTACTTCTTAGTGCTTTTCGCTCTTGAAACACCGGAAATAAGCTCGCCAATGAGAATGGCAGCAACCGCGTAGATAAGCATTGCAAACAGTGTCGAGAATTCAAGCACGTAGGTATTCTCGAAGACTCGCGCCGGGAAGATACCTGCAAACGGGTCAAGAAGTACGCCGCTCATCTCGTAGACCCAACTTACAAATCCATTAGACGAATCGGCACCGAAAAGCTTTAGAATGAACCGGAATCCCAGGAATGATTCAACCAGAACGAAGAGCGCACCGAGTAAACTGTTGGTAAGGTATTTGATATTCATAGAATAATCTCCCTTTACTTACCTCTATATAATAGACCCTTAGATAGCTCGATGCAAACATGCTACTGTAAACGTAAGCAGCAAAACGAATGGTGACACATGCAACCACAATATATATCTTCAACCGTAAAATTCTCGAAGACGCTTTCTTCTCGACCCGAGGATGGAACACTTAACTACGCGCCAAGAAGTACGAGCACGTGGTAAATGGCGTAAACTGGCCATACAATTGCCTGAAGCAACCCAAGAACAACTTCCCAGAAACCACCGTTGGACTCTGATATAAAGTAGATAGCTGCACCAATATATGCCATGAATAGCACTGGAGCGCACGTATTGTTCTGAATTATTTGCTTTGATTTCGCCATGAGAACTTTCCTTGTTTATGCTTATAGTATATAAGTCTCTGCTATAATCGCAAGGTATGATAACCCATCTTAGTGACCTTATTTCACATCGCTATTCCTGGAAAACAATAAAGAACTCTGACCTAACAGAGCTGTATGTGAGCATGACAATTAAAACACTTGGGTTGAGCCTCATAGGTATCTTCTTGCCAATTTATCTGTATGAAAATGGGCTAGGTCTCCTGCAGATTGCCTTGTTCTATATGATGGCGTATGGCATCCGTGCCCTCATCGACTATCCTGTAACTCACTTTACGGCCCGGTTTGGACCAAAACACGCCATGACAATCGCAAACATGCTTCTTGGAGTATTTTTAATTTTTCTTGTTACCTACCCCGCGTTTCACTGGCCGCTACCCGTCCTAGCGCTCTTCGATGCACTGTCTGCGGGTTTATTTTTTACGGCGTATCATATTGAGTTTTCTAAAATTCAACACACCAAAAGTGCTGGCCATGAGCTTAGTCGCATGTTTCAACTTTCGAAGATTGCTGGTGTGTTAGGGCCGATGATTGGCGGATTAATCGCTTATTTATCAGATATTCGTATGGCCATAGTCGTAGCTATAGGTATGGTGTTTGCGAGCGGTATTCCACTACTGGCGAGCAAAGAAGCGGTTCGTACCAGGCAGAAAATAACCCTAAAAGGTTTTGCCTGGGCCAAGGTAAAGCGCGACGCGATTGCAAGTGCAGCTCTCGGGTTCGAACAAGTCGCCGGTATGATTGTGTGGCCACTATTTATCGCTCTATTCTTAGTTGGCGAAAGTGTTTATTTAGGCGTAGGGTTCATCGCTTCCATTGGTCTACTGGTGTCGCTACTTGCGACAAAAGTCTACGGTACGCTTGTAGATAAAGGTGAGGGCAGAAAAGTGCTGACAATAGGTACCGTCGTAACAGCGGCTATTGGATCTTTGAAGGCAGTAGCTGGATCATTTGGCGCTGCGGTTGGTTTATCTATGGCTAGCGACCCGGCATCTTTAGCTGTGCGTATGGCATACACAAAAGGTCAGTACGCAAAATCGTCCGAGTTCACCGGTTACCGAGACGTCTACTGGGGTTACATGATGTTCGTCTCCAACCTATCGCGCATGCTATTCTGGGCGATTCTTGCGCTATTTGCCTTCATTCTAGCTGAAAAAACAGCCCTACAGGCCGGCCTTCTCATGGGCGCTCTCGCTGGTCTGCTTGTTTTGGTGAACCGGTTTAAATACTAAAATAGCTATGCACGGTTTAATACATCGTGCACCATATGCATATATGTGTCTTTGGCGTTTTTTGATTTTTCGAGAAAGTCCTCTCGATCAATCCATTCGTACGAAGAGTGCTCCCAGCTCATAACAACGTCAGGCCTAACGGTTGCCTTTGTCGTAAACAATGAATAGTGTGTTCCGTGCCAAGAATAGTCTGCACCCGAATAAAGCTCTGTGGCATCATTGGCGTCAATAATAATACCAGCCTCCTCCTGTACCTCTCGTATCATAGTCTCCAACATAGACTCACCCTCTTCTACGGTTCCTCCGGGAAGGTCTGGGTCTATCCCAAAATAAGGATGTTCGCTTCGATACATCAGCAGATGCTTATCATCTTGATCGATTATTAATAGTTTGGCAACGTTACCCAAAATACTTCTGCTCAACTTGGGCGGCATTGATTCCATTAACAACATTTCTGAAGCCAAGCTGGTTTAGTATTTGAACGCTCATACTGGCCCGACCACCGGTCTTGCAGTAGACGATTATTTCTGCGTCTTTATCGACAGCTTCAAGTTTTTTTGACCCTGACATTAGCTCTGAGGCGGTAATATTAAGTGCACCGTCAACGTGGCCCATAGCGTATTCGTATGGCTCACGGACATCAATGATTATTCGTTTGTTACTCATGCTCTTATTATACTTTAATACCTGCTACGGACGAAGTGTTCCCGCGAACACCTGCCAGGCGAGTAAAGATTTTGCGACAAGGCTTAAGACGATATACACAAACTCACCATACAGATAGTCTTTCCAGGGACCAACTTTTTTGTATTGAAGCGCCATATTTACCGCAAAACAGTTAAAGAAGATGAAGATTGAGACGAATATCCAATACACAAAGTCTGGCGCCTTGCTTCCCTGTTCAGCTCCAAGGAGTAAGTATGATGCAATCACTAACCATGGAATAACTCCGGCAAAACAACCTATCCAGTAGCTCAGCCAATTGACCCGCTTAGTTGTTTGGTTGTGAACTTCCATGACCAGCCCCATCAGGTTCATGATGGCCGCAAGGCTAAATATCATCAGAAGGCTCATGCCATCGTAAATACCGACAAGCAGACTGACAGCGACCAACATTATGCTAGCGGAAATTGAGTATTCTACCCAGCGTGCTTTATTCATGCCCCTTGCCAGCTGTGCAACATACTGCTTGTTATAAAAGGTTGCAATACTAAAATGCGCAACCGCCGAGAGGAAGAAGAAGGCCGCGACCAATAGAGGCAGCGACAGGTCAAAAAGTACCGTTGATGCAGGTTCGAGCTCACGAGTCGTCGAATTAAAATCTAGAAATGCACCACTTATAGGTAACAAGAACTCCCTACTTAAAACAAGGACGGCAATTCCCTGCGCCAGGTGTAGAAACCCAGCAAAAATATTATACCGACGAAGTGATTTTGTTGTGATAATTTTGCTCATGCTTTTAATATAGCACGGCGGTGTATACTGGGGTTATGCTTAAAAAATATCAGGGGAAGCTTTACTGCTTTTCTCCACCAGTTATGTTACTAACTTTTTTATTTGAATTTGGCGCCGCATTCTACACCATATGGCGATACAAGATGACAACCACCTCAAGGCTAGCGGTGTCCATACTTCTGGCGCTGGGAACCTTTCAGTTAGCAGAGTACATGATTTGTGGCGGTCTTGGATTGTCTAACGTCGAGTGGGCAAAACTTGGCTATGCCTCGATAACACTTCTGCCGGCACTTGGTATACATATTATTTTGTCGATTGCCAACAAAAAATCGCGCGCGCTACTCAGCTTTGCTTACGCAACCTGTGCCGCCTTTCTAGTATTCTTTGTCTTCGTTAATCAAGCAGTATCGGCCGAAAGTTGTCAGCCCAACTACGCCGTCTTCTCGACCGATAGCATCAGCGTTTGGCCGTACATCATCTACTATTACGGTTGGATGCTTGTCGGTACATTCCTCGCCTTCAAATGGAGCCAAGAAATTCCCAAAGCCAAGAAAGCTTTAATTGGAATGTCAATTGGCTACCTGTCGTTCATATTGCCAACAACATTCTTCAATATAATCGACCCATCAACCGTCAAGGGTATACCTTCAATAATGTGTGGCTTCGCCGTCTTACTTGCTATTGTCATTGTCACGGTCGTGTTGCCGCATAGTGCGAAGAAAAGGTAGTTTTAGTAACGTTCGAGCTTGAATGAAGCTGCGCCGAGATCGCCGCGGACAATAATTTTCTTAGAGGCTGTATCGAAGCCGTCGGTTTCGTAGAATCCGCTGCCTTTGTCTTGGAGGCCGTCAAGATCTTGGCTAGAGACACCCTTATCGAGCTTGACGCTGACGCCACTGTCTTTCGGTGCCCGTAGTGTTATTGAACTTGCACCAGCGCTAACACTAACCTCAACCCGGTCGACAAGATCACCAAGAGTCACATCGCTACTATTTGCACCGAGGTTCATATCCAGGCGTTCCAGCATGACTTTAGATAGATTGGCGTTTAGGTCAGATGCGCCCGTCTTTACATTAAGGAATACTGGTAGTTGTTTCGCAAGTGTTACGTCGAGATCATTGCGGAAGTGTCCGCTCCACCACATACGGTTGCCGTCCATAGAGACGTCGACCTTCTGGGTATTGCCGTCTATTCGTGAATCGACGTCCAGCGTCGCAAAATCACTATCTAGTACTGCCTCAACAGGTGCTTCAGATTCGTGTGAACCAATAGTAATATTGCCAGCTCCGGCCTCAACGGTCACATCGAGACGATTAACGGTGCTGCCAGTTTTTTCAATTCGTTGCGTTTGCACGCTATTGTCTCCTGTTTGAAACGGCGCCATTCCAGTAGCCGTCCAAGCGACAAGCCCAAGGCTTCCAAGCATCAAAAGCGCCGAGACGATGCTCCACAAAGTGCCTTTTATATTGAGCAGCGATACGCCCCAACCAACAATTAATAGTGGCCAGAGTTGCCATAGGTTTCCATAGTGCACCTCAACGACATTGAGGTTATCGAGTAGCGCCAGTACACCAACGAGGACAAGAAGTAGCCCCCAGAAGATACGACTCATGTCCCATCCCCTATATCGTTTTGGGTTCGATGTAGTTTCATCCTTTTCAACTGATGCGGTTTTCTTTGCGCTTGCCATTACTTTTTTCCTCCCATTTTTGCGAGTAATAATATACCGACAAGAATCAATGCAACTGGCCAAAAGAGCTCCCAGCCAAAGCTAAATACTTCAGGAAAGGCCCGACTAAGGAACAGCCACGCACCGACAACGATTAACCCAATTCCTAGATAGTGCTTCGCACGGTGGCCAGCGCCATCCTTGGTAAACTCGCGTGACAAGTCTGAAAGATTCGACTGCACCGAGCTGGCCGATATTCCCGACTTCGCCTCAGACTCGTTTTTCGGTAAAAGTAGCGCAAGCACTAGGTAAACCGGAATAATAAATCC
This sequence comes from Candidatus Saccharimonadota bacterium, assembly GCA_009992235.1. Classification (GTDB taxonomy): domain Bacteria; phylum Patescibacteriota; class Saccharimonadia; order Saccharimonadales; family Saccharimonadaceae; genus Microsaccharimonas. The sequence continues at coordinate 33,450 of JAACVZ010000004.1, read as the reverse complement.
GACACCAGCGATAACCAAGATAATGAAAATAATCCTTAACAACGTGACGTCAAGATCGAAATATTCAGCCAGCCCTGCGGCGACACCAAATATTTTGCCTTCTTTTGGTCGGCGATACAGTGTTCTTGCTTTAGACATACGTCCTCCTTCACAATTTACTGTAGCCTATGTGCATCAAAAATCAATATAAAATTACACGATCCTTTTAATCAATCGAAGCGCAAACGTAACTCCTGCGACCGAAGCAAGCGCTATCGCAGCGGTCACGCCCCACGACCACTTAGAGACAAGGCCAGTGTTTGGCGCACCAGGTAGGGCATTCGTGTCTTGTACGTTTACGGACGCTACTAATGATAATTCGGACTCGACGCCGCTATAAGTAACCGCAGCGACACTGAAGTACCAAGTTCCGGAATCTAGGGGCGAACTAAGAGTGTAGCTCAGTTGTTCTCCGCCCACTGCACTTGCGGTATTTAGAATTCCCAAATAGCCAAGTGCTTTTTCAACTATGCCTTGTTCGCCAAGCGAGCCCACGACCTGGCCGTTAGAAGCCGATACCATAACACTATTGGCGCAGCCGCCACTCGACGTATCCCAGCAAAGTTTATACTTCTCTACACTGTTATTTTGCGTATACCAAACATCAGGATTAGTATTCCAGGAATCACCCGAATAACCACTTATAGCCCACAGCTTGTCGTCAAAGGCCAGGCTGGTGTGATACCCTCTGTCTCCAGACGCCGTGCTGTCGGTTGCCTCGGTCCAATTTATACCATCGCTTGAGTACCACGCATCATCCGCCAGCCAACTAGGATTTACCTCCGACTCACCTCCGTTAACCCATAGCTTATTATCAAACACAACTAGACCAAATCCGGCTCTTCCAACCCATCCAGCGTCAGCTGTAGCTTCGGTCCAATTTATACCGTCCTGAGAGTGCCACGCATCGTTTGCATATACTGAGCCATTGGTACTCCCTCCTACTACCCAGAGCTTATTATCAAATGCTACCAGCCCATGCTGATACCTTTCTTCAAATGCGGCCGCTCCCGTAGCTTCTGTCCAGGAGACACCGTCACTGGAGTACCACGCATCGCTATATGTAACAGCCCCGCTAGAACCACCTACTAACCACATCTTGCTTCCGAAAGTCTCAACCTTTGCTCCACCACGGGCGCTCCACGCGGCGCTACTGGTAGACTCTGTCCATGAGACACCGTCACTGGAGTACCACACATCATTATATCTGACGCCCCCAGGAGCCGCAGCGGCATTCCAGCCCCCCATTACCCACATCTTGTTGTCAAAAACGGTGACTGCCAGTTCAGAGCGTGGGCTCCATCCTGCGTCAGCCGTAGCCTCTGTCCAGTTAACCCCATCCGCGGAGTACCATACGTCATTTAAGTACCCGGGGGCGCCTCCAGCGACTCCACCCATTACCCACATCTTGTTGTCAAAAACGATAGCTGAAGCGTACGCTCGCCCGATAAAAGCAGCAGACGCCGTCGCCTCCTCCCACAGAACACCGCTTGGATCACTGTCCACTGTCGTCCAGCTGATTGTTGGCTGTTCCGGATCGCCGCTAACCGCAGGTGCGGTTGGGGTGTTTACCGCTCCAGCTACCAGTGGAAGCACCAATAATGCCGCGAACGAAAGTATCGCCGCTCTCCTCGCCTTTTCAAAAAATACTTTCACCTTGATCTCCAATTCTAGTTTTTTATGACACTTATGTTTTCTATTCTACTCAATAAAATTGGCGTATACAACTAACCTGTGCGAATAAGTATTTAGGCTCGCATCCCACTCGCCAGAACAGGTAACAAGGTTAAGGTTTTTACCAACCGAAGAGCCAAACACCTCTTTTATCGGAAAATCGTCTAACTTATACTCTTCTATTCGGAAAACCTGAAATATGAAAGGGTAGTCCTTATCTTTGGCATAATACTTCAAAGTGTCTCCATCTGTTAAATCGTTAAGTTTTGCAAATACTCCATCATCATTTAAAGTGCTGCCGTTAACATGCCCGGCGATAACAGCGTTCCCGGTTGACCCTGGGCTTGGGCCGCGTTCGTAAAGGCCGACACGTTCATAGTTATTTGGCACAGCCATGTCTCCATTTGATTCCACGCCAACCAGCTCTACCGCCGAAGAGACTCTGATGGCTGGTATATCAAGCCTAGGAACTCCACGATCATCCTTAATATCAATATCACCGCCGCTTACCGGCCTCCGAAAAGACACGCCGGCAGGCGCAACGTCTTTGTTGGTTTGAAAAAATCCTAATAAAAGCACACCCGCTAGAACCAGTAGGCATCCAGCAACCACACTAGCGTACACACCGAGCCTAGGAGTCCTTGCGTCATTAACTACTTGCATATGCTTATAATTGTAGCAGTAAACTGCGTCGATAAGCCCTAGCGTATCAGGGCTGGCATTTTCTGAAGTGGCTTAGCGCACCGATCTTGAATCACTATGCAATTCTTCGGATATATCTTGCTAGCGCAATAAAACTCATGCCTACGACCACAAGAACCATCACCATAGGCGTGATAGCGCTAACCCCCTCCATTATCATTAGACTCATAGCGGCAACGATGCTCAGCCCCATTAATACTGAAAAAGTCAGCCAGGGAACGAGGAAAAAAAGTCCGTCGGGTTTATTTTTCAAGGCATAGTAGCCCGTAATTATGAAGGCCGGAAGAACAACAGATAAATCGATTACATGTATAGGGTTAACCCATAGGCCAGCTTCGACTACAGCTTTAGGTACATCGCCAGCAATCAACGCTGGGATAATTTCACTAAGCCAAAGCAAACCAAATAAAACACCAATAGCCATGATTGTATAAGCTGCAAATCTTCTTACAGATGTTTTTGGATATTTACCCTCGCGAGATCTGATGTCATTGATAGTTAACAAAACAGCGTAGGAACTGAGTCCAAGAATTGCAATATATACCAAAAATAATACGTTAAAATGAACTGCTACGGCATAAACTATATATGCATAGATTAAATACAGTAAAGCGCCCAGCCACAGAAGTGCAGCTCTGAAAGAACCTTTATAGTACATATAGCCACAAACTAGTAAGATTGGCACAGCCAATAAATTACCAATATCCTGGCCTTTCGCTTGGGTTGCCCAGTTCAATGTTTCTTTGCTATAGATACTCGAATCTAACAGACCATAGAAACTAGCTACCAATACCAATGCTGATATTAATAGAGACCAAATAATTATGGATTTTGATACTTTGTTTTTATTCATTTTTATAGTTTACGTCTTTCCGAAGCCTGGCACAATATAGCAAATGACGCATTACGCTTCGGTGAAAGCGGTCTCGAACCGAAACAACCTCACTATAGTTAATATATTACGGAGGCAAAACAAAAACCGGTCACTAGGACCGATTGATGGTTTTCGGATGTCTGGTCTTCATAATATCTTGAAGTTCTTCTTTGCCCCTACTTTTCACTCAAAGACTTACCATCAATAGTATTAATAATAATCTTGTCTCTGTGTTTTGTTAATTCATAGTCCGGACTGCCTTCTTCAATTCTTACCGTGACATTCTCAGTTCTTAACGCAGCATTTGTAGCAAGTTCCATACTGTGAACATCTTCATCATCAAAAATATTATTACCGCCCCAGCTGTTAGGGTGAAGCTTGCGGGACAAAGGTCTATCAGCTATGGCAACAGTTTCGCCCTTAGGTACCATCCCTAAAGCCTGAGAAGACAACAGTTGTGCAGACTTTTCCGCAAACAGTGCCTGCTCATGTGCTTTTTCAACATCCTTTTCAAGATTTTTTTTAATAAATTGCTCGTGTTTGCTTTGTTCTATCATAACTACAGTATAACATGTACGTTAAGTAAAGTCAATACTAGATAAAACAAGGCCCCCCTATAGAAAACCCGTTAACAGTGATGCGTCCTGAGAACTAAAAATGCCAGACCAAAAGGTCTGACGTTTTTCATGGCTCCCGCTAGTGGACGCACTTCGCAACTGTAGTCTTTCTTATTAAGTCTTAAGCTATAGGCCTATTTTAACACTTTCGAATATTGACTTTGCCTCGACGACAGACTGCTTTGCATTAAAATCGGCAAGAGACATATCTTTTTGGTAGCCACCATACATTTCTAGGTAAACACTGGACCCCTCAGCCTCTCCAAGTTTATATATAGACGATCCAGCGAGTTTCTTGTCTCCGACACTAGGTAACACCTGGTTGTTAACAATCTGTAAATTTATTGGTCCAGTCGTGCCGCCCGAATGATCAACGATCACCCATTTTAGGTCAGTACCTGTAGATTTTTGTACGTCCAAGATCGTAGCCGTAAGACTATCGTACTCCCAACCACGGATTAACCTACTGATAGTCATAGTAATTACAAATCCATCAGATGATGTAAGGGTAGTTGATTCACTATCACCCAGGTTATCACCTCCACCAAAACTTCCTCCCGACCACGTCGAGGGCGCTTTGTAATTAATTCCAATATTATCACTTGTCATAAGAGATTTGCTAACCAAGTCTGAGACTTCAGTAGATATTCCTTTTGATTTTGACACGCCCTGCGAGTCATTACTACTCGTATCTGTATTCACAACCGAATCGCTGTCTTTGTTTAGAATATTATTCCAAAAAATAAACCCAAGTGCACCCAGTAACGCTAATACCAATACAATAACAGCTACTACCAATGCATTTCCGCTTTGTTTCTGAGAATTTTTAATCATACATTTACTATACCAAACAAAAACACTTTCTTTTCAGAAAGTGCTTATGCTTGGCTCAGCTTACAGGTCACGGACCCTTCTGTGTAGTCGTTAGCCAATTTTAATTGTCTTCAATACCCTACGCATATATGGGTCTTCATTAGGAAACATATCGATGATACTGAGGGCTGTGAACAGCACTTTGTCGCCTTTGTTGAGGCGTGCATGTTTCTGAACGGTTGCATGTGGGATGAAACCATCGCGCGCAAACTGCGGATCATTAAGAGCAAGTTCTCCATCTTCCAGTGTCGCGAGTACATCCAAATGAAGCTTGATTAAACTTTCCGTTCGACCCAAGAGCACCACCTGAACTTGTCCGTTTTTGCCAAAAAATCTATCGTCTCCAGCCTCAGAGTTGGCCGTTGCATGGTACTTCAAGACATCTGTCAATTTGGTCACCATTTCATCAATCGACCACTTTAAGGCAAACGTACCAACGACCGTTGAATGAAGTGGCCAGTTGTCAGATGAATACTCATAGCCTTCTTCAATATTGTCAAAAAAATGAACAACCGTATATTTTTGGGTGAACCGATCCATGTTAACCCTTATCTTCAAATGTGTTGAGATACTTCTGCCACTCTTGAGAATCTTCTTCCTGGAAGAGTTCTCGTAGGAAACTGACCATAATCATCTTACGTTTCTCGCCTTCTTTTCTACCAGAGTCTGTCAATAGTATTGCTGGGATTCTCAAAAGCTTATCAAAGAAATGTTGGACGCTATGACTCTTTCTCGCAGTTTTGTATTTAGTAACATCAAGTAGCTCCGTTTCTGGCTGTACGTCCTTATCAAAAAAGACATTGCCCTTCGATAGCGCATAGGCATGTGTTCGTAGAATACCAATTGAACCTATGGCATCGCACATGTCGGCGTCGCTCACTATCATTCCCTCAAGTGTACCCGGGCGAATTCCTTCAATGTATTTGTTGTATCCCATCGAACGAATGATGTTCAATACGTTACTTTTTGTTTCGTTTGCAACACTGTATTTATTCAAAATAGTATTAGCGTTCAATAGTTTTTCTGCATGCTCTTCGCCAAAAATCTTATAGTCATCTACGTCGTGGAGCAGAGTAGCAAGTGTGACGATTTCTTTGTCGGCTCTTTCGTTCTCCGCAAACGTCATTGCAAGCTTAAGGACACGATCAACGTGATCCATGCCGTGTCCGCTTTTATCGCCATCAAGAAGCACTTTTGCATCTTGATATACCGCAGAAATATCTATTACGCCCTGATTTGTCATCTACCGTAAGTATATCAAAGACATGAGGCCGGGTCTCGAACTTAATCAACTATCCGCAGACGAGAGGGACTGGTCTAGGACCGCATTACCAGAGGTGGCTATGACAAAAGTATTAATAAATCAATCAATGCGTCATTTATTAACAATAAGTTCACTGTAGATAATATATTTACAGAGGTAAAACAAAAACCGGTCGCTAGAACCGGTTGATGATATTTGGGTGTCTAATTTGGCTCACAACGATAGAGGAAGTTATAACCGCAATCAAACAAGACCATACCAGCCTGCAACCGTCACATTAATAGTAATATAGACTACAATGAAGATATGACTAAGATTCTGGTCAAATCAGATGTATTTAATTTCTACCTAAAATCATACGGTATAAATATGGAGTATCTATCGGATAAGTCCGGTATAGCTCTAGAAAAAGTGGAGGCGTGGACAAAAGCTGACACAGAGATACCTGTTGGCCAATTAAGGACTTTGGCAGATATTTACAAGAAGCACTGGGGTATATTCTTACTTGATGAACCGAAAAACAGCTTCAAAAAGCCGAAAGACTTCAGGGCACGATCCAGCAAACACGCCTTAACCCTAATAAGCAACCTCGCATTCGAGGAAGCTAATAGAATAATTGAGTATTCCAAAGAGTATGGAGTAGGCAACATAGATAATGCTTTATCGGAAATATCTTCAAATGCTACGCCCGTAGGAACACTGGCAACCAAAGTAAGGAAACTGCTTGGTGTGACCGCAGACCTACAGGCGTCGTGGCGTAACGACACCGATGCATGGAAGTATTATTACAAAAAGCTAGAGGAACTAGGCTTCCTGATTTCAATACAAAAACTAGATGAAGGCGTGGACGGCTTCATCGTTGTTAAGGATGAAGCTACAGTCATTGTAATTAACAAGGATGTTAAAAGTGTATACCGCAGAACATTCACCCTCTTGCATGAAGTAGCACACTATGTGCAGAGATTGTCAGCGGCATGCGATACATACGAACTGGTACACAAATCTAAAGACGAAATATTCGCTAATGAATTTGCAAGTAAGGTTCTTGTGCCCGAAACAATGTTTATGTCACAAGCAAATGTCCGAATGATAGCAAGTGGAGAGCCTGCGACAGAAGTAGATTATATGGCAATATCAAAACAATTCTGTATCAGTATGAGTCAAGCTGCTCTCAGGCTTTATGAATTAAAGCTCATAACTCAAGATATGCTAGAGACACAACTAGCTACTGCAAAGCGTATCTATCAAGAAAAAGAAGTAGCTAAGAAAAAAAAGAATAAAGATAAGGGCGGCTTTGATCCAAAGGGTCATGAACGAAATGCGATTAATCGTGTGAGTATACCACTAGCAAACTCAGTTCTCTCTAGTTATTCGACTGAGAAAATTACCCCTCGAGAGTTCGCTAGTGTTATGGGTGTAAAAGTTAATCTGGTGGGCAGAATAGTGACAATGTTGAATGAGCGTTCATGACACCCCTGCCCAAATATCCCTTCTAACTGGCAAGTCAGCCAAATACTGCTTAGATGCAAACTTCTTTTATGAATTCTGGCTACCAAATCGCAAGTTCCCAAAAGACATATACGATAAGCTGTGGGAACATATGTCGTCGCAAATATCTGAAGGTATTTTCACTAGTACAGAAGAAGTCTATCGTGAACTGAAAGAAAGCAGTGATCCTAACTTCCAGCAATGGCTATCATTACACAGCGACAAGTTATACGTCGAGGATGATATTCCGGTAATCAGTCTAGCGACAAAAATACTCAACAATCACCCCGAAATACTATTTCACAAGACGAAGAGAAATGGTGCAGATGCGTTTCTTGTAGCCACGGCAAAGACGTACGGACTAGCTGTAATCACCGAGGAATCCCGAGTTACGGAAGCCGACCTACAAAACAACGCCTGTGTGAAGATTCCCAATCTATGCGATGAGCTAGAAGTAGAGTGCTACTCTATACTCGGCTATTGCAAAAAAGAAGGAATCAAACTAGGTCCGACTTAATTGCTATCCACTGATTATAGGCAGCACAACTGTGATTAACTCTTCGTCAATCTGTTCCTGCTCTTGTGTTCGCTTCTTTGCCATAATGATTACTCCCTAGCCGTAAGGATCACCAACTAGCGACCGCTTCTTTAATCGTACTCTGCCATTGGAATGAATCAGTATGTGTATCTACTGTCTCTACGATAGTATCTAAAAGCCCTTTGAGTGTATTGTGATTGAGTGAGCCCGATTCTATCATTACCCGTGATTTAAGTAGGAAATCTACAAACTCCCCGATCGATAACGGTATAATATTCTGTCGCCTACCTTCATACGCAAATTTATTACTGGTCCAGAATTGATTTAATGTGTCACGGTGAACGTAGGGTGCGACGAATATACAGAATGCTGCCTTACCCTCAGGAAGCTTATCCTCAAAATCACGTAAGTGCCTCATTACAGGCTGTCCCTCTGCGTACCACTGATCACGTCCGTTCAAAAGAGTCACTTCGACTGTCATCCCAAAAGTATCATACTCACACTCTATATCAGATGTGTTGCCTCTGAATCCGGTTGGAAGACCGTCGTCACCTACTTTGAAGCTTGGCTCGATTCTAATAGCGTCATTCAAGACCATAAGAGCCCGAGAAGCATACCACTCGAAATCAAGTGACGGGCGTGCCGTAACAGTCTCATACCTTGAACTCGTAATGTTTGAAAGCTTATCAATAGCTTCATCTAACGCCACAAGATCATGCTTCAATGATCGTAACTTTTCTATACGGACGTCATTAATTTTATCTTTCAGTATAGTAACTTGCTGGGGAAGTGTTTTATCTTCCAATTCTGAAGAATCAAACGTCAGAGATGTATCTTCAGATTCCGACTCCAAGACGGTGGTAAGATTTTCGCTAATATTACGTAAGTCGGCTTCATTTTGCCAAGGCAACTCGTAAGAGAGGTCACCTAGATAACTCAAGTAATCCTCGGCTGAAGAGAAATCAACCGAAGCAAGGGGCAGCGTTTTGATAACACTATCGGCTTCAGCTCTCATATCTGCTGCTATATCTATATACCTGCCTGCCCCTCGTAATGCTATAAGTCCTGAGATTCTGAAGTATCGCAATGAAGAGTCGGCATAGTCTTTAATATTACCTGTGTGTTTTCTCAGGTTCTCCTCGTTTGTGTATCCGAAAATTCTAATTACTCGTTGTCGTACGAAGTTATTTATATAGTCTGAGCGATCTCTTCCAGATAAAGATCTTGACTGCTTTCTAAGTTGAATAATCTGCTCAGCAGCACTGTGAATACTATTTTGCGTTTGAAGTGATAATGCAAATAGTCGATACTCCTCTTTTGATAGACCAACTGGTTCGTTCCCTAGATCTTTCCACTTTTTATTTACTTGATCGATAAGATGTAGGACGGCTGGAAACGGCTTTATGTCAAAGCTGCTGTAGCCACTTTCAATAGGATTAGGATACTGCCATCTCAGCAAAAAGCGGGTAAAAAGTTCTTGGTCATCAATTTCACCACTAAGCCATTTTTTACCTAAAGGGGTAATAACCACAGGTCCATGGGATTGAAGAGCAATACTTAATCCGAACCTATTAAGTACGGCTACGGAGGTGCGACCACGCCCAGCACTATCGACACTACCCCTGTATTTTTCTAGTATTTTACTTACTACATCATCACTGAGGTCTTCATTTTGATCCGAGTCATATACCTCTGACGCTAAATCTTCGCCTAATGTGCCCCGTGTAGGCTTATAAAACCGCTTCTTTATTTGTAAACCGAAGAATTGCTCCTGACCCGCTGCATCAAATGTTGCACCCTCCATTTCAGCTAGAATACGCAAAAGAGCCTCCATGCGTTCAGGATTTCGGACGGTTGTGTTAAAACTCCATACTTCAGCCATTGTTTGTCATTATAACAACTATTTAGTAGTTAGTAACGAGTACTTCAACAGAGCTATTGAGCTTTGCTGTCGATTGATAGTTCGAGTTCTTATAATGGAAGTCGAGCTTGTTGAGCTTGTAGCCGCCATTCTCTACCCATTTTTTAAGAATATCGTTCGATTGCCCCTTATGTTCAATTACGTTAGATAGGGCAAAACGAATGCCACGCTCGTTAAGATTATCAAGAACACTATATAGCTCTTTTTCATGGTTATCGTTCCAGCCACCGCTCTCATTGTACGAAGCAAGTCCGAGCAGATACGGAGGATCTAGATATACAAAATCATTTCCAGTCAGGCTCATAGTAAGCAAGTCTCTAAAGTCTCCAACTAAGAATCTAACAGATTTTTCCGTGGCCGCTTTATTAAATGCCGCTAAATTCCTACGTGAACTACCATTATAATCTCGCTTGCCTACTGGCAAATTGAAACCACCCTTAGAATTGAACCGAATCTGATTATTAAATGCGTACATAATCAATACCAGCAATAACGTCGTTTTTTTCCTAGAATGATTGGTATTATTATATTCTTCCCTCAGTAGTAAATATTTATCCTTGTTGTACAGACCAAGACCTTTGGAACTCTCTGCACCGTACACCTCATAACCATTTACATAGCTATGGCTAAGGCCGAATTTCTCAATGATAAAAAGTATGTCTTGATGCAGCTCATCATAATTAACAGAAGATATTAAATTATGTAGATCTATTACATTCTTATCTTTATCAATACAGACTATGCCCTTGCTCTTTGCATTGATTCCAACATTCGCTCCACCGCAAAATACATCATAGAATGTATCAATATCTTCAGGAATGTATTTCGAGATTTGTGGAAGTAGCTTATGCTTACCGCCTGTGTAATTTAAGGGCGATTTCACAAACTCCCTAGTATCTTCATTCTTCGATCTCGGAATAGATACGCTCTTTTTTTGCAAACTTTTACCGATTCTACAAAAAAATACTCTTTCCTTAAGATCATCTTTTGATGATCGACCAGTCGTAAACTGCTTAAAGGATTTTTCATAAATCTTAACTTTGCCACGTCGTTCGAGTGCTGAAATTATTTCATGATCAGTAATCCGAGACTGTGAACGTGCATCCCCGCTCTTGCCCATATCGTTATATGAAACGAGGATATACTTTGCATCAATTTTGTCTATTAAGTCGCTGAATGCTTCACCCGCTGTCTTCAGACTGTATTTACTCTTAAGGTGTGTGCGATCAATCTTTTTAGCTACACCGTGTACTGGCTCTTTTTTCCATTCTGCAATATTTTCAAGCAAGTGGTAAGCGTCTGAATATTGCCGAGAGTTATACGGCGGATCAATGTAAACGACATCCGATTTTATATGCCTTACCAGCTCGTTGGCATCCTGATTATAGATTTTACTTTTTGATTTCGTGCTTTTTATATGGAGCGGCTGAAGAACGAGTGCCCGTTTCGGTATATCTACTTTTCTATAAGCATCGTAATGTCCGACTGTATTTGCAATTCGATCAAGTGCATATATCAAGGATGTTATTAAGTAGGCTCGCTCTCTATCGTTAATGACTCCATTAGTATATTGATTTTCTATATCCTCTCGAATGGCACCTATCTTCAAAGAATTTTCTCGATCGAAGTAGGTATTGGAGAAATTGATTGAAAAGTAATTTTCCGTAATTTTTTCAGAATCTAAAGCATTATATTCTTCAATTTTCTTATTAAGATAGGGCTGGCGAATACGAGATTTTCCAAAGTATGCACAGTAAGATAGATAGCTTGATTTTAGGATGTCATTTACTATCACGTCTGCCTCATCGTAGAAGTGGTGAGCAACAACTCCTGTACCACCAAATATGTCTGCGAACACCTTAAAATCAGCATTCTCTTCCTTAAGAATGTCTTCGATAAACTCTAATAGCTTCATCTTGCTTCCTAAGTATCTACGCTGATTGATTTTCGTCTTTTTGATTGTGTTATTTCCAAAACCTGCATCATTCATATAATACATAGTAAAGCTTTTGCTTATACGTGTCTATACCCGTTTTTGAACTTAAAACGCCTCCTAGCGTCTCCCTGTGGGTCACAGGCGGTACTTTATAAGCGTTCATCTTTTTGCATTACCAAGGAATGTGCAACTATGGACAAATTTTTTTATCAGCATTTACCCCCCAAACGCCATTTTCCGCTATTATGCTTGAATTTAGTGACACCACTTTTGCTAAAAACTAGTGCGAATCAGCAAGTTAAACTAAAGGACTATGTCAAAATTAAATGAAACTTTATTCCGTGATTCAATCGCATAATTTACTCTAGCTGCAAACGCCATGTCATTGTTCAAGTGCCTGTAATAGGTATTTGTTGATATACCTGCCCACTTGCAACTGTCAGTGACGCTGTAATTATTCCGCAGTGCGTCTGTGAGCTTTAATAATGTTCTAATATTTAGTTTCGTGGGTCTTCCAACTGCTCTATCCATAGCTGTGTAACTCCTTTTTTATTTTGGATTCTTCCTGTTCTTATTATCTCATTTTGCCTTTTTTGATGACTGTGAGCTAGATATGTCACGCTGATTTATAATGATGACTAGAATGGTATATAAAAGAAAATCTAATGGCAACAATGATTTTGCCGTAGCCAAAGCACTAAATGAGAGTGTGATAAGTCTTTTTGAAGTATTGATGATGTATCAAGTAATTGTTCGTCATGAAAAATTTGATAAAGATGAACTCAACAGAGCTTACATATTTATTGTTGATGAACTACAGAAGATATACGATAAAAATCCTGAGCTACAAGAAATTAAGCCAGAACCGACATGGAAGAAATTCGATCTATTACTACCAATGTACGATGTCAGTAAATACTTAGAAGACGATGACGGCGGTAAATCACACAATGCAAGAGTAGAGAAGCTTAGTATGCTTGCTGGCGAGGAAGAACCACGCCTAACGGATGATCAAAAGAGGCTCGTTGAGTACGTAGATACTATTGCTAAGAAATACACCGAAATCATAATCGAAGAGCATAAAAAATCACCTAAAAACGAGGTGGAATTGCCTACTTTATATATACATAGATTTACTTTTACCTATAAACAGGATGGCACGGTGCTTATAAATGATGTTCTAAAATTGAAAAAAGTACACGCCGGATCTATATCTGAGCATTTACTAGAGCAATGTATGAAAAACCCCAACAAGCTTTTCAAACCCAAGCTCGGTAGAACATCACGCAATATCAGTACAATCCTGAGTAGTATAGGCATTACCCCGATTATGAGAGATCTATTCTTCCCTATAGTGAGCGATGAAAAGGGTGTGCTATTCAGACCAACGGTAACATTCAGAGAAGCTCTGAGCGATCGCATAAGAACCAGAGAATTTGAAGAAGAACTTATGAAGCATGGTGCTATCCCGCACCTAGTAACTCCGGAAATTTATGAACCCACCGTCGATGAAGTAAACCAAAGCTTTTATTAAAATGATTGAACCAAAATAGAACCGATTGCTTACAACTTAAAACCGAAACAGCGACCTAGGACTACCTAAGATCTTTAATGGTGAACAGGACGAATAATCCGAGTTCACCTAACTTTAATCGTCCCGTTAGGCGGACTCCATAGGAGTCAGCGATGACAACAAATAATAAGCTCATTGAAAGATTTCAAGAGCTACACCTTAACAAGTACGGAATAGAGATAAGCTACAAATTAGCTGAATATCAACTAAAAGAACTAGCCGAACTAGTACGATTAACATCGAAAACTGAGGCTCAAAAATGAAATCCCATAATGTCGAAGCAAAGGTACATAAGGAGCTGCCCTTTGGCTATCGAGTGAAAGTATCTATTTTGGATCTAGGGCTTTACATCAACGGCATGGTTGTTTTTACACCAAACGAAGAGCATGACTACTGGACTGTAAAACCACCAGCAATGCGAGCTGGTAGAGGAAAGTACGTATACATAACTGAGTTCGATAAGAAGCTCCCTTTATGGGAAGAGATCTTTGACGCATGTGTAGATGCGGTAAAACTAGATCAGTCCTACCACAAAGATGTAGTAATTACTGATTTCGACGAGGACACCCCAATTACATTAGATGATATACCGTTCTAACAAACCTTTATATTAGTAGACCTTTATATATAAAGATAACCTTTAACTATTAAAGATAATCTCCATATAAAGGTTCTACTAAGTAAAGATATAACCATGAAGTAATGGTATACAACCCACAAGAATCCGACTATAATTAAACAATGAAATAGGACTTATGTCCATAAAAGGAAATTTGCTATGTACAATAAAAATCTACAAAATCTACGCTACCGATTATACGCCCGAAAGTCCACGGACACCGAGGACAGGCAGGTTCAATCACTTGAGGATCAAGTGAAGTATATGCAAGAAAGAGCTAAGGAAATGGGTCTAACGATTGTCGGAAAGCCTATAAGAGAATCTAAGTCGGCTAAACGCCCAAACAACCGTCCCCTTTTCTCTGCAATGTTAGAGGAAATAGAAGAAGGCAAAATCGACGGTATTATTTGTTGGAAGGTTGATAGGCTATCACGAAATCCGACCGATAGCGGTCGCATACAACAGCTACTGCAAGACGAAAAGATTCAGCATATTCTTGCAATGGATAAAAGCTATTTCCCCGAAGATAACTCTATTGTATTTAGTGTTGAAGCTAGTCAGGCGGCGGAATATGTTCGCAAGCTTGCTGTAGATACCAGACGAGGAATGCAATCAAAGGCAGAAAAAGGACATAAGCCTGGCATACCACCAGTAGGTTACTTAAATGACCGTTTTGAAAAGATAGTGATTGCTGATCCCGATAGGTTTCATCTAGTGCGAATACTATGGGACAAAATGCTAACAGGGACATACTCGATAGCTCAGCTCGTAACAATTGCAGACAAAGAATTAAGCCTCACTACACCAGTGCGAGGAAAGACGGGTGGAAAGCCAATTGCTTATTCTAGCTTATGTGCGATGTTCAAGAGTCGCTTTTATATCGGAGTCCTGCCATTCAAGGGTCAAGAATATCCTGGCAAGCACATGCCTATGATTACTGAAGAAGAATTCGAGAAAGTGCAGCAAATAATTGATCCTTCTCATACAACACGACCTAAAGACAAGACTTACAACTTCCAATTACGTAACTTATTCCTATGCGGTGAATGTGGTTTTGCAATCACGGTCGAACAAAAGCAAAAGTTGATTAAGTCTACAGGCGAGACAAAGACATACATCTACTATCACTGCACTGGCAAAAATAAGAACATTAAATGTACTCAACCGAAACGCCACGTTTCGGAAGATGAGCTGCTGAAACAAATAAAAGATAAGCTAACTAAATTCACAATTGATCCCGACTTTTATAAGCTTGCAGTCGAAGCATTGGCTCAAGAAGAAGATGAAGTCGTAGAAAAGAACACTGCCATTTCAGATGCTCATGATAAAGCTATCGCAAAAGCTCAGCGTTCTATAACTAATCTACGTCGAATGAGGTACTCAGGAGAAGCCGATGATGACTCATGGTACTTCGCTGAGATGAAGACACTTGAAGATGAGCTAGAACGCCTACAAGACGTACGTAATAAAGATGAGTACAAGGCTCGCAACTGGCGTGAAGTAGCCGACGAGACATTCACCTTTGCTCGTTACGCAAAAGAAGACTTTGATAGCGATGACTTAGAGAGGAAACGTTCAGTAGTCATGAAGCTAGGTGAAAAGCTTACGATTTTGGATAGAACTATTCAATTCACCCCTAATAAATTCTTTGTACCTATAGAAAAAATGAATGAATCGAAGGCTGAGCTTTCAGAAATGGTTAGAACCGACGATCTACAGATAAAAAGCCCTGCTTTACAGCACGGCTCTCTATCATGGCTCCGGCGGCTGGGTTCGAACCAGCGACCTTGTCGTTAACAGCGACCTGCTCTACCGCTGAGCTACGCCGGAATGCTTTGGTTATTATACTGCTACCTCTGGTAAAAAGTCAATGACCCTTAAAAACCAACTGGTGTTTCACGCCTACCAAGCCTATAATAAATACCACTATGATGACCCCTAAAACCAATCACCGTACTGGTCGCCTACTGTTCACCGGATTCTCTATGGGGTTTGCCGACCTTATTCCGGGGGTTTCTAGTGGTACTATCGCCTTTTTGTACGGTATTTACCAAGAGCTTATTTATACTATTCGCCTTCTCACCGGTGCGGTGCCGAAACTTGTCCTTCGAGGCAAATTTGTTGAGGCTTGGAAACTAATTCCGTTTCACTTTCTTATTCCTCTTGGCATTGGTATGGCGGCGGCAGTGTTTGGTATGGTGCAGGTGGTGTCATACTTGCTTGAATCGCAGACGGTCTTCATTTGGTCGGTGTTCTTTGGTCTTGTCCTGGGCTCGGCGTTTGTTATTCGAAAACGCATGGAAGGCTGGACGACGCGACGAGTCGCACTACTGCTGGCTGGTTTTGCACTAACATTTTTCATTGTTAACTTACCAGAGCTTGATACTGTTAGCTCACCGCTTATCACACTTGGAACTGGTGCGATTGCCTCGGTTGCCATGATTCTACCTGGTATTTCTGGCTCACTGATTATGGTGCTGCTTGGACAATACGAGCACATCATTGATGCTATTTCATCGCTAGACATCTTCACGCTTGGACTATTCGCGGTTGGTATTATCACCGGTCTCGCCCTTTTTGCCAGGCTACTTAGCTGGTTACTCCACAACCATCACAGTGCGGTTATTGCCACCCTTACCGGCGTTATGCTTGGCTCACTTGGCGCTATTTGGCCGTGGCAATCGGCTGCTGGAGCGATTGTTGCCCCAGAAATAAGCTGGCCATTCGCCCTAGCCATTATCCTGATGGTTGGCGGTTTTGTTATTGTTCTCTTCCTCGAACGAGCCGGTATTGCTAAAGAACACGTTAGTGACGTCGATTCAAAAGAATTTAAGCGCGAAATTAAGACCCAGCACGAGTAACAATACTCATCAGTTTGGAGCGCATTGCTTCATAGGCGCCATCGAAGCCAAGTACTTTCAGGGCACCAATTAATACATACAGCTCGTCCAGCTGCTCGGATGTTTTGTTGGCTTTATAGGTAGAAAAGCGTTCGTTAATGACTTCAACCAACCACTTTTCGCGTGCCTCGGTTGCCCCTTTTGTTGCGTTTTTAGCAACACCCGGTGTGTAGTGAGAAGTTATAACTTCAAGGGACCTCGCTGAATTATCCCTCTTCCGTACATAGCCTTTGGCGATTAATCCATCAATGTGCACCGCAACTGTCGATACCGACTTGTACCCCAGCGCATTCATGATTTCTCGATAACTGGGGCCGTACCCGTGTTCGGTAATGAATGTCGACACGTAGTCGAGCAGCTCTTTCTGTCGCTTGGTCGATCGGTCGGTCATGGCGACCTACACCCTCACTGCGTAGACAATAACTCGTTGGTCGTAGGTCTTTTCTTCGGGGAGCCATTTGCCAGTACAGGTCATGAGGTTTAAGCCTTCAGTTGCGCCGCCGTGTACTCGAAGCGCTTTTTGCATATCTACTTCACCAAGCGGAACGGTTTCGGTTGTGGCGACTTCGTAGTTGAATGCCTGACCATCACCGCGCTCAACCGATATGCTGTCGCCGGCAGCAAGCGTATCGAGGTAAGCAAATAGTCCTTCGCGAGTTGAACCGCTGGCATGGGCATCGATGAATCCAGCCCCTGACTGTCCTGGCTTTGCACTGGCACCATACCAACCACTGTCGAATATGTTAACCGGCGCCTGAAGCGATCCATCGCTGTTCACGCTCATTGGCAAGACTCGCGCCTCAACACCTATTTTATTAATGGTTAGGACCCGAGGAAGGTCTGGTGCAACGGTGTATGAGTCGATGGCGCTCTTCGTAACATCGGCTTCATCTTCACCCTCACCAAGGACGGCCATTGAACGCGCCGTGCTGTCGCCAGCAACCTGTCGGTCAGCAACCACTTCGCGCACCTGGTTGTTGGTAATCCATGTATCAAGGCTAATATAACCAGTAAAAGCCAAGACAATTGCTGCCGCTGCTCCACCGAGCATAACCCGTGAAGGAAGTTTTGCCCCGCGGACACTCTCGAGCAGTTGAAGCGGGGTATTCATAAGCGTGGTTCGGCTAATGAACCCGACACCAGCAACACTTGAAAGTGACGGCTGACCGCCGGTTGGCCCTTCGGCTTCAATTTGGGTAATCTTAACAAGAACTTCATCAATATCGAGCGACCGATAATCGGCCTTTGTAGCAACCCGGTTCACGCCGGCTGGAATCGACTTCAGCTTTTGAAGCTCTTGTCGCGATCGGCCTTCTTCGGACACGCGCACCACACGACGAGCATACACGCCCATTTCATCGGGACGATAATTCACCATCGGCAAACGCGTGGTCGAACTGTGTCGGGTTGTGATGTTGTCTATCATGGTTTTTGTGTTTTTGGTTTTGTTGTTTTTTGTCTGTTTTACAGCTCACAAGAAGCTGTGTTTGGAACTGTCCGTATTATAACAGGGAGAGATGTATCTTGGCTAGTGCTTTGAACGATGAAGGCTATCCGCACTGTATTAATCTGAACCGTCGAGCAGCCCTCGGCCGCGCCAAGGAGTTCAATAATATACGATTCTTCGCCATCGACAACCTCTCGGGTTATACCTCGAAAGGCTTTGGCTTGAAGAGCATCAAACTGCACGGCTACAAGCACCTCTTCGTTCCAGTCAACATCTGCCGGAAGATATAAGTCAGACTCCTGAACTACCCCAGCCTTCTTGTTAGAGACGTAGCGCGACAAAGCGTCACTCGTATCGATGACCTGAGGCGCCGCGCCTTCGTACACTGACATAGTGGCGGTCTTCGCCTCGGACTCATTGTTATTTGTATCGCTTCTCTGCGACAGACTATAGACAAGCGCAACAGCCACTACGGCAACCAGCAGAACGCTTCCGACAATAATCCATAGTTTTCTTTGACGCACCATAAACACTCCTTACTGGCTTCGGGTGCGATACTTCACCGCCCCGACAATGGCTGCAAACGAGATAAGAATGCCGAGACTGGCTACCAGTACTGCCTGAGCTGTATTTGGCTGCAATAGGCCAGTGTTTGGAGCATCAAGTGACCCGCTAGCGTCTTCGGTATTAATTGAAACGCTTGAAGCGCTAGAAACTGCACCAAGAACGTCGACTGCTCGGACCTCGGCAGTATAAGCGACGCTTGCAAGAATATTCTGGAAAGTATAACTGGTTGTTTCAGAAGGAAGTGTCTCGATAAGCTGATTGTTCAAGTAAGCGCGATACTCTTCAATGCCGTCGCTGTCAGTACTTGCTGTCCAAGTTACGCTTAATGTGCCGGCGTCTGTGTCATATACATGATTCGTAATTGTCGGAACAGTTGGCGCCGGATTAACCGTCAAGTTTAGAACCGAATTCACTGATCCGTTATAGCCGCTAAGACAGCTGAGTGTATAGCTTGCTTTTGCGGGAACAGAAGCACTAATAGCGCCACCCTGTACAGTAACCGCACCGACACCGTTGTTTAACGAACAGCTGACAGCGTTTTGGACAACTGCCTCAAGGGTGATAGTTGCGTTCTCATTTACAGTTCCCAGCGGTCCAGTAAAACTGGTAATAACAGGGTCCGGTGAGCTTTGAAGTGCCGCTGCTAATTGGATGAGCGGTTTTGTGCCTACTGTGTATCCTACTCGCGTGTCATCAACTGCTGTTCCGGTGGCCTGCAAAAGCCCCAACAACTGACCTACTGTTGCGCTCGGATGCCTGTCCTTTAGTACAGCGAAGGCGCCGGCTACCATTGGCGCCGCCATCGACGTACCCTGCTTGACTACAATCTCCGTGTCGGAACCACTTCCTGCACCCAATATCATCGTCTCGGCGTCAGTTCCATTATATTCACCGCCCGGTGCAAGCAAGTCGGTAAGTGGCCCGTTATTTGCATAGCTCGCAATTGCCGTTCCAGTCTTATTCGTTGCCGATACCGCAATCGCATTACTAAGACACGACGGAGATGCAATCTTATCCTCGTTACCAGCCGTATCGCCCGCATTACCGGTTGCGATGACCGTTGCAACTCCGTGAGACGCAAAGACGCCAAGCGTGTTGTTATACGCCGTAAATTCTGAGTTGGCATCGCACTGTGTCTGGCTGCTGTGATACGGGGCGCCACCTAGGCTCATATTAATTGCCGCAAGGGGACTGCTGAATGAATCGGCAATGATACCATCAAGCAAGAAATCGAATGCAGCAAGTTGGCTTGAGGTAAACGACATCATACAAGGAGTCGCCGAACCACATAGACTAACACTACTTACTTCACTAAACACGTTCACCGCAACAATATCGCTTCCGGCAGCGACTCCTGAGAGTGTCTCGTTTTGCGCATTAACAGAAACAACAACCGGCGCGCCAGAGGCAATTGACGCGACGTGCGTTCCGTGTCCACAGCCTGTTGCGTCAGTCGTTAAACAGTCGGCAGCACTTCCTGTTGCCGTTGACGATTCAACGCCACCTGGACAGCTACTGGTCACGCTCGCATCGGTGTACTCTTGATTGACGCTAAAACACGCTTCAGCAATTACCTTACCGCTCAACATGTCGTGGGTGCTTAGCACGCCAGTATCGAGGACTGCAACCGAATAACCAGTTCCTGTGTACGACGACGTCCCGTCACTAAAGCCAGTCGTAGTGCTTCCACCGATGGTCGTAACGGCTTCGTATAGCGAAGGGGCATGAAGCTGGTCGTCGACAACCGATGCAACCCGAGGGTCATTTCGAAGCGATTCCTCACCTCTCGCGTCAACCGTATAGGCAGCAAACGGAAGGTTGTCATAGCTTCGAGTCATTTGCTTATAGCCTTCAGAATAAGGAAGTTCGTCTTGAACGGTCTGGGTTTTATCGGCGATAACATTTCTCTGACGATCGTAGGTCGCGCTTCCCGATACAACTGCAGCATCCTTGAAGGTCACTAAAACGGCTTTTGTTGGACCGTCTGGCTCATCGGCTGCAATGATTGCTCGGTTACCCGACTGTGCGCCAATAAACGCGACTCCAATTAGTAGTGTTATTGAAATAAACGCCTGAAAGAAAGCCTTCATTCTTCGCTTACTTACTGCCTGCGACATGTTTCACCTCTTCTATTTGTGTTTGCATATTATAAATTTCCCCTACATCATATCACGCTTGTGATTATTAGAATAGGCTGAGAATGCTAGCGCCACGGCCGCTAGTCCCCACCAGATAATAGCGACGGTATCATCAACCCAAACGGGGAGCAATAGACCAATAAACACCATGCCGACACCACTGGCGCCAAGCCCGAGCGCTAGCCAGTGAAGGTGACGACGCCATAGCCCCCAAAGCACCATACCCTGTAATGTCATAAATAGCGCAAGGCCCAGCCAGCCGGTCTCGTGTGCCACTAGTAGATATTGATTTTCAATGATAACCGGCTCATCAGACAGTAAGGACGCCGATCCGGTGCTGCCCACGCCAGCCCCAAGCGGTTGTTGCGCCATCCGCTGGGTTCCATCGATAAGCGAGTCGATATGGCCGATGTTTGACGTTGTCTCACTTCCACCTTCGGGATTAACGTGAAGCACGACGTTTGACACAAAGCTACTGTCGCGGAAGATTACTAGTCCAGCGGTAGCAGCAAGCATACCGGCAACCGACGCAATTGCAATATATTTTGCGTACTTTCGTCCAGCAGCCACGGCCAGCACTAAGCCAATCGTCACAATTGCCGCAAAAGCGGCGCTCCGTGAGTAGCTTGCCCACAGGGCAATAGTTGAAGCAAAGACAAGTGCGCCAAGCCCCACCTGCCGCCGAGGATTCATAGCCCTTCGCGTCTTAAGCCAATAAGCCAGACACGAAGCTATTACAATAACCGCGTAAGCTCCCAGCGGGTTCGGCCCTCGAAGCGTACTATTTATGCGAACATAGTCGGTGTTCTGGTCAATAGTAAGATACGGAGCAATGGTTGAAGTGCTGTACCCGATGCCGGACAGCACATCGTCTGGAAGAACGGTCACTTGCAGCAATGCAAACCCAGCCACAACGGCCGCGCCGCTGAAAAACGTCCATAAAAACAGCCTCGACAGCTGCGGATAAAGTTTCGCGGCTCCGTAGACCAGAACAAAGAACGCCAAGAAGCGAAGGTCAATCATTAGCCCAGCAATGGTCGAATCGATCCCAGAGAAGAATACCGGTATAAGGAGCAAGTGCAGCACAATATAGGCCGCAATAATTATGAACAACGGTGTTTTGAAAAACGGCGGTCGTTTTTCACGGATATATATTACCAAAAACAGCCCAGCAGCAATGGCGAGCAGCACCTCTTTCCAGGCTTTGATAAACAAATCGGCCTCCGGGAATACCGTTCCAAGACTTACGATAAGCGGCGCGTGAAGGACAATTCCCCCAAATACAGACAATAACAACCCAATAAAAAGCTTGTCGATGAAATGAAGGGGAGCGGCTCGCGATATCATATCCCTATTAGTGTACCGTATGAATGATATACTTATATATGTCTATGAATCGTCAAAATTCTCAGTTCTATAGCTTTGTATTAATAATTGTCGATGCCTTGGTGCTTGTTGCTGCCTTTGTCCTTGCCTACGTTGCCCGCGTTCAGTATGATCCTCGCCCACTCCTACACAACATTTACGCCTACGACTATCTCGTCGCCTTCTTGCTTCTTATACCAATATGGCTAGGGGTGTTTGCGCTAATCGGCCTGTACCGACCCGATACCTACAACCGTCGCCTGGTTGAATGGGCAAAGATTGGAGTTGGATCGTTCATTGGTATTTTGCTGGTTATTGGCTGGGAGTATATCAGCGAAAAGAACCTGTTTCCGGCCCGGCTGGTTGCCGCCTATGCCCTAATTGGCTCATTCTTCCTGCTAGTCGCGGTGCGCGAGATGATGCGCGCTATTCGTAGTATTATGTTCCGTTACGGCAAGGGGGTTCGACGGGTGCTGCTTATTGGTACGTCGGGCGCCACGCAGGATATTGCCAGGAGCATTGCCAACACCGAGAGAAGCGGCTACAAAGTGGTCGCAATTGCAGGCCCAAAGAAAACACTCCCCGACCACTTTCACGGCCTACACTACACCAACGCCGAAGCCGCGCTAAAAGATATTAAGAAGAACCGCATTACGGCAATTATTCAAACCGACCTCTACGAAAACCCGGTGCGCAATGAACGTATATTGTTTACGGCACAAGAACATCACATCGACTACAACTTCATTCCTGCAGAGAACGAGTTCTACTCGGGTAAAAACACTGTCGACGTATTCCTTGGATACCCAATGATTACCGTCTACCAAACCCCGCTTGTTGGATGGGGCGCCATAATTAAGCGTATATTCGACTTCTTTGTTAGCCTCCTTTTAATTATTATTCTCTCCCCTGTCTTCATTATCCTCATCATTCTTCAAAAAGTCCTTAACCCGGGCACGATTCTATACAAAAATAAGCGCTTGTCGCGATTCTCTGAACCGGTAAGTCTGTTGAAGTTTCGCTCCATGACACACCTTAAGGGCTACGACTTCAAAGATGCCGCTGAAGAATTTCGAGCCATGGGTCGCGAAGATCTTGCGCTTGAGTACGAAACCCGTCGAAAAGTCGAAAACGATCCACGCATTACACCCTTTGGACGCTTCCTGCGTCGAACCTCGCTAGATGAACTGCCGCAGTTCTTCAACGTGCTAAAGGGCGACCTGAGTCTGGTTGGGCCGCGACCTATTTTGCCGCAAGAACTAAAGCAGGCGAAAGGCCGTCTATCTATATTGCACAGCGTTAAGTCTGGCATTACTGGTTTATGGCAAGTGTCTGGACGTAGTCAGCTAAGTTTCGATGACCGCATTGAACTTGAACTATTTTACGCTCAAAACTGGACATTTTGGCTGGACATTAAAATACTATTTAAGACTATCCGTGTAGTATTTAGCAATAGAGGCGCCGAGTAGTGGCAAAACCAAAAATTGCTATAACCTACGACTGGCTTACCTCAATGGGCGGTGCCGAGCCAGTGCTTCTAGCCATTCACAAACTATTCCCAAAAGCACCCATCTATACATCGGTGTACAACAAGTCGGCCATGCCAGCTTTTCATGGCATCGATGTTCGCACCACCTATCTCGAACGGAAGCTACCGCGCTTTATCCGCTACAAGCACGTGCTGTGGCCAGTACTTCGGGCGCACGCCTTCAGAAAGCTTGACCTTAGCGAGTTCGATATCATCATCAGCACGTCAAGCGCCGAAGCGAAAGCGGTCAAGAAAACACGCCCAGGCCAAATTCATGTTGCCTATATTCATACGCCGACCCGCTACTACTGGAGTCACTACGAAGAGTTTAAGAAAGAGTTTAACTTTGGCCCACTCACCTTGCTTATTCGACCGTTCATACCCTTGTTCGTAGCCTGGATGCGTCGCCTTGACCTCGCATCGACCAAAGACATTGACGTCTTCATCGCGAACTCGACCATTACCCAAAAACGCATCAAGAAGTACTACAGCAAACCAAGCACCGTAGTGCACCCACCTGTCGACGTCGACCGCTTTACCCCGCCGCCAACAGGCAAACGTGAAGGCTACGTTCTGTGGGGCCGACACGTACCTTACAAACGGTTTGATCTAGCCATTCAGGCCTGCACGCAGCTCGGCGTTCCATTGACCGTCATGGGCAGCGGTCCCGACACTGAGCGCTTGAAGAAACTCGCTGGGCCGACTATAGAATTTACCGGGCGGGTGAGTGATGAAGAACTTGTCGCCCGGGCGCATAAAGCAAAAGGATTTCTTTTCCCAAACGAAGAAGATTTCGGGATATCGGCAGTTGAGGCGCTAGCCGCTGGCATTCCAGTTGTTGCCTACCAAAAAGGTGGCGCATTAGATATTGTTCAAGACGGCGAAACAGGAGTATTTTTCAAGAAACAGACTGTCGACAGCCTTGTAAAAGCTATTCAAAAAGCCGAGACCATCACCTTTCGACCAGCTACCCTTCACCGCAAGGCAAAACGCTTTGATAAGGGATTTTTTGACACCAAAATGCGCAAAATTATTAACGATATAACCGAGTAATAGTTAGCGAATAACCGCAAGAATTGTCTCAAGACGATCGGCGGTATTCTCCCATTCGGAAACTTCGAGCGACTCAATACCCATAGCTTTAACTGGGTAATCGTTGCCACCTTCTTGCAGTTTGTCGCCAAAGAATAAAATATCGTCACGGGAAATATCGAGTGTGTCGATAAGTTTTTGCATACCATACGCCTTATCAATGCCGGGGCGCGTCACGTCTATGGATGTTGAGCCCCCAGCACGAACCTCGAAGTCTGGAAGCTGCTTGGCAACCGCTGCGCGGAGGGTTTGCTTCTTTTCGCCAGTTGGATCCCAGGCGTATTTATCTTCAGGCTTCGCTTGCTGTCCAAGCGCCGAGTAGGTAATTTGGCTTTCGCGATCTTCAATAATGTCACCGGCCGGGTTTTCCTCCCAGTAGCCAAGTTCTTTGGCTGAAGTTTCGACAACTTTAATAATGCGCTTCTTCTGCTCGGCGGTAAGGTCTTCAGCATACTGCAGTTCCCAGTCTTTGGAGACCTCGTCGTAACGATAATAGCGCGTGCCGCAGGTTGGCATAAGGTGAAGTCGGCGAAGGGCCATCGGGCTTACGTCGAGCCGCTCGATAACCTGCTTCACGAATTGTTCGTAGCGGCCACCAGAAATAACGCAAACGTCGAACTCTTCAAGGGTCTGCCCCAGCAACTCGGCCATACGGTCGGTAATTGGTGATTTTGTTATTGCTAGGGTGTCATCTAAATCGAATGCTAATAGTTTTTTCATTTACTGCTCCTTTTCGCTGGCAATTTTCTTAGCAATTTCGCCCACTTTCGGGCTGGCGTCTTTACGGGCGACTAATAGGCCCTCGGGTGTGTTCACAACGATAATGTTATCCAGGCCAATAACCGCCACCGGTGTGCTGGTTTCGTTACGTACATAGGTGTTCTCGACGTCTATGGCGTGGATGTTGTTGCCTTGAACATGGTTTCCTTGCTCGTCTTGAACAACGGTGTCGTGGAGGTCCTTAAACGATCCAACGTCAACCCAGTCGAAGCTGGCCGCTACAACCGATAGTCCACGGGCTTTTTCAATAAGGGCAATGTCGATAACTTGGTTGTCTAGCTCTAAATAAGCATTGTTGTATTCTTCGCAACTATGTTCAGAAATGGCCGAAAGGCGATTGTAGCTTTCTTGGAGGTCAGGGGCGCTGTTGGCAATCTCGTCGAGGAAGGTTCTCACCGATCCCACAAAGTAGCCGGCGTTCCAGACATAGCTCCCCGACTCGAGGTACTTCTGGGCGGTTTCGTAGTCTGGTTTTTCTTTGAACGATTCCACAAGCGACACACCGCGCTCGGCGTCGAGTACCCCGTCTCGCTCAATGTAACCAAAGCCAGTGGCAGCGTAAGTTGGCTCAATGCCAATAAGGCTAATTTCGTTTCGTTCGGTCGATACATTTCCGGCTATGGCGAATGAGCGGGCAAAGCCTTCAACGTCACGAATATGATGGTCGGAGTGAATAAAGGCCACCGGCTCGTCGTGGTCATGGTTCCTGGCAATATAGTCCAGCGCAAACAAAATACAGTGCGCCGTTCCCCGTCGGCCTGGTTCAATCAGAAATTTATCGTCCGTTAACTCTGGGAGTTGGTCTTTAACGTGGTCAGCGTGACTGGCCTCGGTGACAACATACACCGTATCGCCAATTTGAGATGCTCGCTCGTAAGCCGATTGCAAAAGACTCTTGTCGCCTGTTAATTTCAGTAGATGCTTTGGGTAGTCGCTGGTAGAGAGGGGCCACAGGCGCGTGCCAGACCCTCCGGCGATAATAACAATAATCATATACCCCCTATTGTACCGTATGGGCTGATATAATAAGGCTATGAATATAGTTGTTACCGGTGGTGCGGGGTTTATTGGCTCGAACTTCGTACACTACACCCTAAAAGAGCGCCCAAATTGGCACATAACAGTTCTTGACGCACTCACCTACGCTGGCAACGAAGAGAACCTACGAGGCCTCGACCCGTCTCGTTTTACGTTCGTTAAGGGCGATACAACTGACGCCGAGCTTGTAGACAAGCTTGTTTCAGAAAACGATGCAGTTGTTCATTACGCGGCCGAATCACATAACGACAACTCACTCAAAAACCCTCGCCCATTTCTAGATAGCAATATTATTGGCACCTACACCATTCTGGAAGCGGTACGCAAACACGGAAAACGGCTTCATCACATATCGACCGACGAAGTGTATGGAGACCTTGAGCTAGATGATCCGCGACGATTCACCGAACAAACGGCCTACAACCCCTCAAGTCCATACTCGGCCACCAAAGCAGCCTCAGACCATTTAGTGCGTGCATGGGTGCGAAGCTTCGGTGTTCAGGCGACTATTAGCAACTGCTCAAACAACTATGGACCCTACCAGCATGTTGAGAAATTTATACCCCGACAGGTTACTGAAATTCTTGAGGGAAGACGCCCAAAGCTTTACGGCAAAGGTGAAAACGTCCGCGATTGGATTCACACCGAAGACCACAGTTCCGCCGTCCTGACTATTCTTGAAAAAGGTGTCTCGGGCGAAACCTACCTCATTGGTGCCGATGGAGAAAAGGACAATAAATCAGTCGTCGAACTAATTCTTAAAACCATGGGCAAAAACCCCACCGACTACGAGCACGTATCGGACCGTCCGGGACATGACATGCGCTACGCCATTGACTCATCGAAACTACGGACCGAGCTTGGCTGGAAACCAACCTTCACCGACTTTGAAATGGGCCTGAAAGACACTATCAACTGGTACGCCGATAACGAAGCGTGGTGGAAACCACAAAAAGAAGAAACCGAGCAAAAATACAGCAAGGCCTAGGCGCCCGCTAGTCCAGCCCTATTGACTTTTTTCAGTATTTTTGCTATAATAGTATTCTACACGCTCAGCCGAACGTGTCGAACATCGACATAAGGAAAACCTCATGACAAACGTATGGATCGACTATACAGGCGGCCTATGGTGGCTCCTAGACGTCTCCATCACGGCATTCGTCGTCATCTGCCTGGTAATTCTTTACCTCGCATGCGTCAGCCTCGTAAGTGACGAGATCAAACTGATTAGGCATCCAACCGGCCGCATTCAGATAATCGGATCGACAAATCGCATAGTTGTTGCTGTCGCCATTAGCCGGGCAGGAACCATCGCCGCACTCGCTGTGGCTCCAGTTCTGGTCCTGGCATGGGCAATCGGCCTCTTACTGGCGGTAATCTACTACGCAGTACCCCTGCTATTAGATGGCTTAAAGGACATGGTGTATACCATCAAGTCCTCGAGCAGCAAGTAACGGGCGTGTACGAGTATGAGACGTAATCCTAAATAATCCCCCCTTGGGGGCACGATGTTCACAGGGAGAGCTTTTGCTCTCCCTATTGATTTTGTTTAACTTATATACTGTGCTACACTTTCACTCATGAGAGCGGACGGTGAACGCACGCAATTCAACAAAGAATTGCATGTAGAAAAAACGCCGATCCCGGGTCTCCTTGCCGTCGATTTGCCTGTTTATGGCGATAGTCGCGGGTGGTTCAAGGAAAACTGGCAGCACGCCAAGATGACAGGTCTTGGCCTGCCGGACCTTGGACCGGTTCAAAACAACATCTCCTTCAACGCGGAAAGAGGTGTTACTCGTGGTATCCACGCAGAACCATGGGACAAGTATATTTCCGTAGCCAGTGGTCGCATTTTTGGCGCCTGGGTTGACCTTCGTGAAGGAGATAGCTTTGGAACCGTTTTTACAACCGAAGTAGACCCCTCCAAGGCGATATTTGTGCCACGAGGCGTTGGCAACGCCTTCCAGGCGCTTGAAGACAACACCGCATACACCTACCTTGTGAACAACCACTGGAGCGAGGAGGCTCAATCGCTTTACACCTTCCTCAACCTTGAAGATAGATCGTCAAACATTCCGTGGCCAATACCTCTAAACGAGGCCGTTCGATCAGATAAAGATCTCCTCCACCCTCACCTTGAGGGCGTAACTCCCATGAAGCCCAGAAAAACGCTTGTTACAGGCGCAAACGGCCAGCTTGGCCGCGCACTACAAATAGAGTTTCCTGGAGCAGAATTTCTTGACCGTGAAAATTTTGACATCGCCAACCCAAACAGCTGGGAGACCCGCGACTGGAGACAAGTCGAGTCTGTTATAAATGCTGCTGCCTACACGGCTGTGGACGGCGCCGAAACTCCAGAAGGGCGCGTTGAGGCATGGAAAGCAAACGCTCGTGGCGTACAAGAGCTCGCAAGCCTTGCAATTCAAAATCACTTTACCCTCGTTCACATATCAAGCGACTATGTCTTTGACGGCACAAAAGAAACTCACGACGAAGATGAGCCCTTCTCACCCATCAACGTCTACGGTCAATCAAAAGCAGCTGGAGATGCTATTGTCGCAACCGTGCCGCAGCACTATATAGCAAGAACATCGTGGGTTATTGGAGACGGTAATAACTTTGTAAAAATAATGAAAAGCCTCGCTGAAAAAGGTAAGAAGCCAGATGTTGTAGATGACCAAATTGGACGACTAACCTTCACCAAAGATCTTGCACGCAGCATTAAGCACCTACTCAAGTCAGAAGCGCCATATGGCACCTATAACGTCACCAACGATGGCGAACCCGTGAGCTGGGCGGACATCGCGAAGAGGACCTATGAATTTACCGGCCACAACCCTGACGATGTTACCGGTGTTTCTACCGACGAATACTACGCCGGAAAAGAAGGCGTCGCCCCTCGGCCTTTGCAGAGCACTCTTAATATTGGTAAACTACAGAGTGCAGGCTTTTCGCCAAGGCGGTGGGACGAGGCGCTCGAAGAGTACTTAAAGTCATAGCATCATATCAATCGAAGGGAACACCATGAAGGGTATCATTCTTGCCGGAGGTTCTGGCACGCGACTTTGGCCAATAACCAAAGGCATCAGCAAGCAGCTAGTGCCAATATACGACAAGCCGATGGTGTACTATCCACTGTCGACGCTAATGTCGGCTGGGATTCGTGATATCCTCATCATCACCACACCCCACGATCGCCCAGCGTTCGAGAGTTTGCTTGGTGACGGCTCCGACTGGGGCATATCACTCACCTACGCGACTCAGGCTTCACCAGATGGTCTCGCGCAAGCATTCATCATCGGCGAGGAGTTTATTGGTGATGATAAGGTGGCGCTAATTCTCGGCGACAACATCTTCCACGGTCACACGCTAAATGAATCTCTCAAGTCGTGTATTGACCCAGATGGTGGTACTGTATTCGCCTACGAAGTCAGCGACCCCGAGCGTTACGGCGTAGTGGAGTTCGACGATAAGATGCGGGCCAAGTCAATCGAAGAAAAGCCGAGCGACCCCAAATCCAACTATGCTGTCGTAGGTCTATATTTCTACGACAATAATGTTGTCGACATCGCCAAAAACGTCAAACCGAGTGAACGCGGTGAGCTAGAAATTACCTCAGTTAATGAGGAATACCTCAGGCTAGGTAAGTTGACCGTAACACCGCTAGACACGGGAGACGTCTGGCTAGACACCGGCACTATAGACTCGATGGCCGAAGCCAGCGACTATGTCAGAGTATTGCAAAAAAGGACCGGGCAAATTATTGGCAGTCCCGAGAAAGCGGCTCGCGATGAAGGATTCGTCACCGACGAACAACTACAAAGCCTCGCAAAACCACTGATGAAGTCCGGCTACGGCAACTACTTGGTGTAGAGAAAGGGGTCGCCCATGCGACAACCGGAACCCTCGGGTTCCGGTCTTTTCTTTGAAAGTGCCACTTAAGCTAGTTCTCAATCTTTTAGCGTATGTCGCCAATCGGTTGCATTGTACTTGTGTTTTCTCTATAATAAGCATGAATATAAGGTAGCCTTCACCATGAAAATAAAAAATCGATACACCACTAAAAGAAACCTCGTAATCGCCCTGGCGGCGTTGCTCGTTGTCGGACTTGCGTCTCTGTCTATTTATGTTTTTGCCATGAACGGGAACCTCTTCGGATGGCAACTCAACCCAACGACACAAGAACAAAGTTCGTCAGAGACGGATGCGATTGACACCGAAGACGCTACACCGGACCCTGAATCACCACCAACCGATGAACAGATTAGCGATGGCGCGGAAATTAAACGCGATAGCCTTACCGAAAGCGAGCAAGACGAAACACCTCAAACAACCACCGTTCAAATTACTGCAGCGAGCCAAAGTGCGCCAGGAGAGACTGTTTCTATACGTGCGTTTATTCAAAAAACCACCAACCAAGGTACGTGCACGCTAACAATGAGCAATGGAAATAAACAAGTTTTGAAAACTGCACAAATTCAAGCACTTCCGAGTGGCAGCACCTGTAAAGGTTTTGATGTTGCCTTTAGTGAGCTATCGTCTGGAACGTGGAACGCAACCATTGAATACCGCAACGGTGATGAATATGCAAAAGACGAACAAAGCATAGAGGTTCGTTGATGAAAAAACTGTTTGCACTCTCCTTCATCGTCTTAGCACTTCTTGGAAGCCTATTTTTCATCAATAGTCAAAACAAGACAGAAGCACTTACAGCGAGTGACTTTGTGGCAGGGAACATTATGAGTGACCTTGTAATGACAAACAAAAACTCAATGTCGGTTAGTCAAATTCAAACATTCCTAAACAGCAAAGTGCCAACCTGCGACACGCAAGGGTTGCAAACTTCTGAATTTGGCGCTGGCGACGCCGACGGAGACGGCGTATACAACACACAGGCCGACATAAACTTAGCTGACTACAATGACGACGGCCGCATACAGCGATGGGAGTGGGCAAAAGTAAAAGGCTACTCTCCACCTTTTACCTGCCTGAAAAGCTACAGCGAGAATGGTAAAACTTCAGCACAAATAATCTACGAGGCCGCTCAGGAGTTCTCCATTAACCCACAGGTACTCATTGTCCTTTTACAAAAAGAACAGGCACTCATAACGGATACCTGGCCAATTCCAGGATCGTCTCAATACAAGACCGCGACAGGCTACGGCTGTCCAGACACGGCACCGTGCGACGCTGAGTACTTCGGACTGACCAATCAGCTGCGGTGGTCCTCACGTATGTTTCGAGCCATTCTTAATAACTCACCAACCTGGTATACGCCCTATCTAACGGGAACCAATTATATCCAGTTCAACCCAAGCACTTCTTGTGGCGGAAGTAACGTTACTATTCGGAACAGAACGACCCAAGCACTGTATAACTACACGCCTTACCAACCCAACAATGAAACGTTAAGCTGGAAGTTCAATGGGGGTGCTTACCCAAGTAGTTGCGGTGCGTATGGAAACTTAAATTTCTTTGTATACTTCTCCGAATGGTTTGGGTCTACGCAAGGCGTTCGAATCATACCTGTAACATACGACTCTACAACAGATAAAACAGGTGAGCCGGCTCTTATTGGGTTTAAGCTCAGCAGCCGCCCAACCTCACCCGTAACAATAGTGTTTAAAGTATCAAGTCCTTCAAATGGTGAGGTTGTGGGCAATGGTACTATTGTTTTTAATTCAGAAAACTGGGATAAGCCTAATTTAAATACTATTAGGATTAAAGGCAAAAATAATACCGACCTAGTCGGAAATTATCGCTATTGGCTAATACCATGGTCCATTGCATCACAAGATATTCGGTATAATAATTTATCAAGTATTTTTAGGGGTAACGCCTCAATATTACACCAAGATACATCAAGTGCTCCAGCCGTATACCGTATGGCCTCAAGCGAGACAGACAAATACTACTTTACCTCAAGTACCTCAGAGCGCGGCGAAAGAACGGCGGAAGGATGGGTAGATCAAGGTGTTAATTTCTACTTTTGCCAATCTGGCGAACAATTAGTCCACCGAATGACAAACGGCGAAGAGCGACGCTTGGCGGTTGAAGGCTCCGGTACATACGCAGCCCTCGCTACACAAGGATACAGAGTTGAGTCTCCTGTGTTCTCTGTGAGCAATCAAGGCAACGTACCTATATACTGGCTATACGACTCGGCCAATAAGCGCAGTATTTACTCTATTAACCCAAACGAAGGGGCGGCTGCTGGATTCATTAATAAGGGCGTTGCCTTCAATACGTGCGACAGCAGCGATAATCAAGCCGTCTATCGTCTAGTAAATACAGAAACGGGTGACAGATTATACACAACCTCAGCCACAGAGCGCGACAGAGCTCTCTATGAGCGCCGTTATCGTTACGAGCAACTAGCCTTCTACACTTGTGCCGACGGTGAGGTGAACGTGTACCGACTAGTAAGTAAAACAAATGGCGACAGACTATATACATCGTCCGCCACTGAACGCGATA
>JAACVZ010000006.1 GCA_009992235.1 Candidatus Saccharimonadota bacterium | reverse complement strand
ATAAATTTCTTGATTCGGTAAGGCGAAAGGTCGAAAAAATTAAAATTTAATCAAAAATAAAAAATGAAAAAGAAATTTAATATTTTATTAGCTACTATAGTAACGATAGGAGTAGTTTTTGGTTTAGTTGGCGTAGTTTTGGTTTCTCAGGCAAAATCCGAGGAGCCGATGGCAAGAAAGATTATTGTTTTTAAATCCGGCATTAACGAACCGGTAAAAGAGGCCTTAATCAAAGAATTCGGCGGTGAAAAAATTAAAGACCTCGGTTTAGTTAACGCTAAAGCGGTGCGTTTAACAAGTAAGGCCGAAAAAGCCTTAGCACGCCATCCGAATGTTTTAAGAATTGATGATGATGTGATGGTGGAGGCTTTAATAAAGGGCGGTATTTCGGCTAAATCTGCTAAGCCTACTCCAATTCAGCCAGCTCAAGTTTTACCTTGGGGAGTCGACCGAATTGATGCAGAACTTGTCTGGTCACTCAACACCGCTGACCCGATTAAAGTTGGTATTATTGACACGGGTATTTCCAATACACACCCTGACCTTTTAGACAATATAAAAGGCGGTGTCAATACCATCAACTCACGCAAAAGTTGGAATGATGATAATGGTCATGGTTCGCATGTAGCTGGAATTGTTGCCGGCCTTGATAATACGATTGGAGTGATTGGTGTAGGTCCGGCGGCAGATCTTTATGCCATTAAGGTGTTGGATAGAAACGGTTCAGGATATCTATCAGATGTGATTGAGGGAATTCAATGGGCAATTGCCAACAATATGCAGGTGGTAAATATGAGTTTGGGTACGACTTCGAATATCACGTCATTTCACGACGCTGTGACTGTCGCCAAAAATGCCGGTATTGTAGTGGTAGCAGCTGCGGGAAATAGCGGTAGTTCTGCTGATGGTAGTTCTACTGTAATTTATCCCGCTGCCTATCCTGAGACAATTGCGGTTTCGGCCACTGACAGCACAGATACCATTGCTTCTTGGTCAAGCCGGGGTCCGGAAGTTGATTTAGCCGCTCCTGGCGTGGATATTTATTCCACCTACAAAGGCACGGGTTATGCCACTCTTTCCGGGACTTCAATGGCCGCGCCGCATGTTACTGGTTCTGCCGCGCTTGTTCTGAATACTCCGACCGATACCGCGGTTGATC
>JAACVZ010000005.1 GCA_009992235.1 Candidatus Saccharimonadota bacterium | reverse complement strand
AGACTATATACATCGTCCGCCACTGAACGCGATAGGGCGGTATCTAGTTATAACTATAGGGACGAAGGTGTTGGTTTTAAAATCCCCTAACCTCTGTTAGAATAGCTGTAGTTAGCTTTTCGCTTATCTAGGAGGTGTATGTTCAAATATATAAATAAGCTGCGCATTAAAGGCGGTAAAATAAAGGCTCATATATTTGCACTTGCCAGAAAAAGTCGCGCCAGGCTTGAAGAACTGCGCACAAAAATCACCCTTCCTAAAGACCCTGTGCTCACAAAGGCTCTTGCCTTAAAGAATGCCGGGAGATTGGCTGATGCATTTTTAACACTAAATAACTCCCTAGAGGAGCTGCCGCTTGGTACTGTCATAAACCAAGAAGACCTTGTCCGATGGCTTGCTATTAGCAACGAGAGCGCTGAGATTAGCATACGAAGTCGAATTAAAAAACCCGAACTATACAAACAAGCTATTCTGAAATATGTATCCGAGAGTAAACATGTAAAACATAATCGCTCAAAGAAAATTGCTATTTTCACCGCGATTTCTGGTGGATACGATTCAGTAAAGCTCCCGGCCACCCTAGACAGCAGGTTTGACTACATAATCTTTTCAGATAAACCAGTAGATAATCCGGGGTTTTATGACGTGCGCCCTCTTCCCTATATTGATTTTGACAATACGAGGAGCGCTCGTTACGTAAAAACAAACCCCCACAAACTGCTTCCGGAATATGATATAGCCGTTTGGATAGATGCAAATATTATGATTCTTGGTGATATATATCCCTACGTAGAAAAGGTACTAACGGCGAACGTAGCGCTTGGTGGGTTAAGACACCCTCTCAGAAAAAGTGTGTACGACGAAGCCGACGAGTGCCTCAAGGCGTCAAAAGGCGACCCCGCTTCAATTAATAGCCAGGTTGATTTTTATCGTAAACAGGGCTATGAATCTGAAACATTGCTTGAGACAAACTTTCTTGTATATGACCTGCGCAAGCCAGAACTACAACTATTTCTTGACGAATGGTGGAAACAAATCGACACGTTCAGTAATAGAGACCAGTTAAGTGTCGGGTATGCGCTCGACACGCACGAAATCAAGTGGGTGCCGTTGATGCCCCACCCGAACACTACTCGAAATAATAAAGCTCTAAGTCTAACTCGTCACGGACAAGACATTTCTAACCTTCTAGCCGAACTATCTTCACGCGTCGGCGCCAAACAGCAAGATCCAAATGCTGTTAAAGCAGCCAAACTCAAGAAGAAGTCTGCGGCTAGTATAGATATCGTCTATTGCGTTCACAACGCGCTAGACGACGTTAAAACGTGTCTCGAGTCTGTAGAGAAACACCTTGAACCACACACGCAGTTGATTATCGTTAACGACGGGTCTGATAGTGAGACGACTCAATTCCTAAGGAGGTTCACGCACAAAAATGCCAAATGGGTAAACCTGAAGACAAACAAAAAAGCGACCGGCTATACGAGTGCCGCCTCACAGGGCATCAAGATGTCGAGTGCTGATTTTGTTATCCTGCTTAATAGCGATACCGTCGTTACAAAAAACTGGACAAGAAAAATGGCTAGATGCGCATATTCATCTAATGATATAGGTATCGTTGGACCCTTATCCTCAGCAGCCAGTCACCAATCTATACCCACACATAAAAATTCCGACAATCAAACCGCTACCAACGCTCTGCCAAAAGGCATAACTGCAGAGAAGTTAAATAATTTATGTGAAAAGAATGCTGGGCCGCAACCCTACATACGCGTGCCTCTCGTGCATGGTTTTTGTTTTGGAATAAAAAGAACGGTTATTGATTCTATCGGGTATTTTGATAAGGAAAGATTTCCCAGAGGTTACGGTGAAGAGAACGACTATTGTTTCCGAGCGTCTGATGCCGGATTCGGTCTCGCCATCAGCTTGGACACCTACGTCTACCATGCAAAATCAAAAAGCTTTGTAGGAGCAGAGCGTATAGCGTTAATGAAAAAAGGTATGGAAAAAAATGTGCTTAGATACGGCCAACACCGAATTAGTAGAGCTATACAAACAATGGATTCTCATCCAAGACTTGAAGAGATTCGACTAATCGCCGCTGATCTATACAACTCTGTCCGTTAAGTGATTCAGTACCCGATCGACAGGATCCTCTAAGTTATCGTCCCAGCTTGCTGTTACTAATTTAATCTCGCCCCCATCCGTATTTTTAACAGCCCCATCCTTGGCTTTTACTATCTCATCAACCAGAGCGCGCGTTATCGCACCTACGTCTGGATCAACAACCACAATACAGTCCGAATACATCGATAGGCTCTGTTTAACACCAAAAGAAGTCGTAATAACCCGTGCGCCAACCGACGCAAACTCGAGCGTTGGGTAATTAGGGTGCGGCGCCATCATGGGCGACACCGCCACATCGACCGTGCGCACAAACTTATAATACTCATCGAGTGGCATTTTTCCCAAATTCACAACACGAGCACCACTATCTAGTTGTATGTCCGGCACCCCGTCTTCACCGGCGATATAAATATTCCAGGCGTCAACATCAAACTCATCTATCTGAGTGGCGTTATTTACCGCCTCAATAGCAGCCAAGAATAAGTTTCTTTTCACCCTGGGTCTTCCGTAAATAAACAGTGTTTTTTTGATCGTATTAGAGCTGTGCCGCTTTCTTTTTTCTAGTGCAACAGCTGGCTCAAACCAAGTTTTAAACGTGTTATTAAATCCGTCGTAATTCTGGCTTGAGATGTGGTCATAAAGCAATTTTGTATTACATATTGAAACATAATTTTTTGACCGGTAGGTAGATTCTGCTCGTATACGCTCGTCACCATTCGGATAGAAAATTGGCTCGAAGTCTTGCATTAGGTAAATAAATTTCTTGCGAGTAGGAAGTCTGTCTATGACGTAGGCATCCGCCCACGCAGACGCCATAAAAATATCATCAGGATGAATATCTATAAAAACTTTCTTATTATTATTCTTCTGAGATACGTCTTCAACTACTATGTCACCGTTAAACTTAATACCCTTGCTATCCAAAAATCCACGCACGTCTGCCGTTCCATATTTAAACGTTTGAACAACCCTAAGATTAAGCTTGGCTTTCTTTGCGAATTTCACAGCAACAATTAGCGCTGTTGCGATTCCGCCGAATATTAGCTCGTTGCTAAGAGTCGGAATAAATAAAGTTAATGCTGGTTGTCTATCTTTTTCTGGAAGAGCCGGATAAACGTTCATCGCCTGCGGGAGATGCTGGGATAATAGTCCATCTACAGATATAACCTGTCGACCACGCTCCATATCCAACAAGGCGGAGCCTAAAATCAATTTCGTTGATTTGTGTTCAACCTTTTCAAAAATTTTTGCTCCTCTATATGCAAAACGGCCCGATATACGTGCGATTTTTCGAACAGCTCTTAGTGCGTTTTTTTTCATCTAGTTCTCCTCTATTTCTGAACTTAGTATGTACGGGTCAACTAATTTATCGTCCAGTCCCCTGATATACGACCTGTAGGACTGTACGTAGTCGCTCCAAGGTAATTTTATTCCAACCCTTGTTATGCTTTCTTTATGGAGTATATAGTCAACGGCACTGCTGCCCACGCCAAGGCACCATGTTTGATAGCCTGCTCGATTTAACCTTATACATAAATCGACGTCACCCCCACCAATTACAAAATCCTCATTAAATCCCTCGACTGCCAAGAATTTAGTCTTTTCAATCATTAAGCAAGCAGCTGTTACGGCGGTTCTTGGTGCATCCTCTTTTAGTCGGTGCTCTTCGTTATTACGCAGCAAACTTCTTAACGAGTTTTTAGCATATAGATGCTCTGCCATACCGCCATTACTAAGATATACGCCA
Source organism: Candidatus Saccharimonadota bacterium (assembly GCA_009992235.1). GTDB lineage: Bacteria > Patescibacteriota > Saccharimonadia > Saccharimonadales > Saccharimonadaceae > Microsaccharimonas. The sequence continues at coordinate 32,114 of JAACVZ010000005.1, read as the reverse complement.
CCGTGCTGTATGTGCTTCTCGTCGCCATATAGCAATACACAACCAACAGCACCTACGCCTGCTAAACGACTCTTACTGTACATTCGCTCAATAAGCCCTTCGCTACCTTCTACAAGTTCAGTGTCATTGTTAAGAAATAGGATTATATCGTGAGAAGCTTGTTTTGCCGCCCAGTTATTTATTTTTTGAAAATTAAACCTTTTATCATAGTCTAATAGCGAAACTCTTTTATCATCTCTATATTTTTTAGCAATAGCATCAACCTCGCCCGGGCTTGACCTATTGTTAACAAGAAGAACCTCAAGCTGCCAGGCTGACCCAAGTCCTCCAAGCAGTGAATCTACAGCGCATATAGTAATAAGCTGTTGATTTTTATATGGAATAATTACAGTGAGTGATTTTTTTGACATCGATGGAACCTCGTAGTAGCTTTATTGTTAATATTGCGTAAGATCGTCATCAATAACCTTACGGCTCGAGGCAGGTCTTTATAGTATCTATAATTGTAGTTTGATCTTCTTCTGACATATTGTCGTGAACGGGGAGTGACACTATTCTCGAGGCTATCATTTCAGTAACGTCCAAACTGTCGGCTTGCTTAGTTTTATCTTTAAAGATCGGCTGAAAATGAAGCGGCCGGTAGTAGGAGCGCGCCTCTACCCCATTTTGCGATAAAGCCCCGAGGACGGCCTCAGCATTTTCTGAGGTGTGGAATACCACGGAAGCAAAAGCAACAGCAGAAAGTTCGTCATTACGCTGAAAGGATGCCCCTAGTTTTGAAAGCTCTTTTTTATATCGGACCAACGTTCGCCTCCTCGCTTGGATTCTTTTAGAAAATCCGACCAGCTGTCGACACCCTATTGCACAGTTTATTTCCTGTAGCTTGGCGTTTGTGCCAATTCCTTCTATTACTTGATCATTAAACCCAAAATTCTGAAGTTTACGAATCCTAGCAACAAGTTCGGCGTTTCTGCTAACCACTAAGGCTCCCTCGCCCACACAAAATGGCTTAGTGGCGTGAAGAGAAAAGACCTCGCAGTCACCCTTTACACCCACTGGCACACCCTCTTTATACTCTGACCCAAAACCGGCCGCAGAGTCTATAATCAAAGGTAATCCAGCCATTTTAGCAAAATTTTCCCAATCATCAACCTCTACACCACCCACACCGAACACATTACAAAGTAGAATACCCCTAACCTTATCTTTGTTTTGCTCTACGAATCTTTTCGCTTGTTTGATCGAAGGCTGCCATGTGTTTACGTCTATGTCTATAAAAACAGGCGTGTAGCCTTGACTTACCAGAACCTCTACCCCGGCAGCAAAAGTAAATGAAGGCATTATTACATAGTTATCTGTTTCTTGATTCTTTACTAACAACGCTCTTACGGCAAGGTCAATACCCAGTGTTGCATTTGCGGCCGTGGCCACCTGTGCACCTTGACCAACGTACCCAGCCACTTCTTCTGTAAACTTTTTCTCGAAGGGTCCAAAATTTGTATACCAATTGGACTTAATAATGCGCATGTAGTCTGCCGTTATTTCTTCTGCTTTAGGAAACGAGGGTTTAATAAATGGAATTTTAGATTTCACGCAACCAGCCCTTGTTTACCCTTATGGTCCTAGCCGGAACGCCCACAGCAACAGCATTTTCCTGCTCAATATTGTTAATAACGGATGCTCCTGCGCCAACCACGACGCCGTCAGATATTTTTACATCATTCATTACTACTACGCCGATACCAATAAATACACCCTCGCCAATTTCAACCCTTCCGCCAATGTGTGCGCCAGGGCTAATAGTAGAATAGTCACCTATGACCGTGTCATGACTAATGGTTGCGGCGACATTTACCAATACGTGCTTACCTATCTTTACATTTGTAGTAATTATTGAGCCTGGAGCAACAATAGACCCTTCGCCCACGCTTGACGACTCGTCGATATATGCACTCTTTGAAATAATTGTTTCGTATTTTCGACCAGCCCACCTATCGATCAGCTCTACCTTTAGCGCCGGGGCTCCGACCGCAGCAACAACAGGTGTGTCTCCGTACTCTGATGCGGCGAGAGCTATTGAAGTTACCTTTTCATCATCGGTTACGTATATATCATCTACTGCCCTAAATAGGACTTCGCCCTTATCGTAATATGACTCCGCCTCGTCAGACTGTCCACCGGCTCCAAGTATACCTATATTTTTTTCCATATACTCTTCATTATACTACTGTAAGCCTGTTACCGAAAAAACTGATATTATAGTAATCATGAAGAGAGTAGTATACCTATACTTAATCCCCCCCTCAAAGGTGGTCAACGGGGGCGTCTTGTCAATTTTTTCCATATGCGCTGAGTCAAGAAAAATGAACGAAGACCCTTCGGCCGTTTTCCATATCATCACATACCCAAATAACCCGGGCTACGGACATAATGATCTGTTTGAAAACGATGAAGTTGTATATAGTTTAGATGAAATATTAGATAAGTACACAAAAATATCAAAGCTCGTGCTAAATATACCCGAGCTAGCTGTTCCTGGTTTTCTGGGTCGCTTACTTAAATACAAGCAGGCTTTTCAGGCTGTTCCTTATATATCAATTAATATTTTGAATCAAAACATTCGATACATGCCCGGTCCATCTGATATACAACAATTGCGGGCAGTGGCGAATCACATTACGCAGAGTACAGCACACGAACGATACGCAAACCAGTCAACGGCAGACACATACGCACTGCCCCTTAAGCACCTCTCTGTGTATCTTGACCCCTCTCAATACAAGCGTGTGCCTATTGAGAAAAAGAATAACCTAATAGTCTACTCTCCCGACGATTCGGCCTATAAGGACGAGTTGATAAGATCTATCAAGGTGAAAATGCCGGGCTATACATTTAAAGAGATTCGTAATTTGAAATACCCAAAATACAAGCAACTACTAGAGAGGGCAAAGTTTGTTATTACTTTCGGCGAAGGCATGGATGGCTATTTTATTGAGGGCGCTTTTAGCGGAGCTATACCGCTATCCGTATATAACAGCGACTTCTTTCCAGATAGTGATTTTCTGAAACTTCCCTGTGTATTCGAGTCTGACGTATCAATTCTAAAAAGCGCGCAGGAGACCATCGTAGAGCTTGCTAACAGTACAAATTTTTATAAAGAGACACAAGATAAAGCTTTCGACATGACTGCGCATTTTTATAATTTCTCAAATTACTCTAATAATATAAAAGGGCTGCTTAGGGGGGAGGTAGACTATACACCCACCGAGCACGCAAAAAATGTGGTATACGAAGCGTCATTGTCGGATATATCAAAAAAATTGATGGAACATTTTTCACAAAAAAAAGATATGGAATATCATTTGCAGCAAAAAGACGACGAGCTATATAGATTAAAAAAATCTATAGATAGCCTAAGTAGCAGTATGTCCGAACTGGAAAACTCCGTATCTTGGAGGGTCACTGGTCCTCTTAGGAAGATTGGTAGATATTTTCAAAAGGCTAGAAACTAATCTTCTACACCTTGTTGCCAGTCGCCCGTAATATAAACAGCTCCACCATGCACCCTGTCGCTACCTTTAATTACAAATTCAGCAGCCCTTCTGCGAACTTCTAGTATAGACATGGTGTCTTTATTGAATATAACTACATCCACTGAGTATGTACCTTCTGTAAATCGTTCCAGTGCGATATCTAAGGTAGCTTGGTGCTGTTTGTTCATAGATGCACTCAACTCAACAGGACGTGAGTTTATTTCCGCAACAGAGTGACCATCTTTAATAATAGACATCCCTAAGGCCGGAATAAACTTAGCCGCAAGCGAGTACTCCACCGTTAACCTGGCCGTGTCGTCGCGGGTATACTCTGTCTTATCTATATATGCATCTAAGCTCGAAACCTTTGAGTCTTGTTTACTATTCGCCTGACGGTCTTTGTGCGGAAGATTATCTACGGTATATTGATCGGCCACCTCAGAGGGCGATCCAATCATCTTTATTTTTCCATCCTCTAATAATAGCGCTCTGTTGCAGAACCTTTTTACAGCGTCCATGCCGTGCGTAACTAATATAATCGTCTTCTTTTCTTCCTTAAGCTCTTCAAAGTAGTCATAGCATTTTTGCTGAAAAGCGGCATCACCAACAGCCAAAACCTCATCCAACAGAAGAATATCTCCTTTCGCCTGTATCGCTATAGAGAATGCCAGCCTTACCTGCATCCCGCTTGAGTAGTTTTTTAGCTGCTCCTCCATAAAGTCGTGAAGCTCAGCAAAATCAACTATAGATCCGTACATTTTCGCAATTTCATCTCGGCTAAAACCGAGCAAGGCTGCATTTAAATACACATTCTCCTTTCCCGTTAAGTCAGGATTAAACCCAACACCTAGCTCTATAAATGGAACAAGGAGACCGTCCACGGATACGGTTCCCGCATCGGGCGAGTATATGCCCGCAATCGTTTTGAGTAAAGTGCTCTTTCCGCTTCCGTTACGACCAACTATGCCGAAAAATTCTCCTTCTTTTATATCGAAGGATATACCGTTAAGTGGCGTAAAGTTTCGATAACCCTTCTTGCCTTTCGTGATGTTCAAAATTTTTTGTTTTATGCCACTTGCACCATCGAGAGGAATCTTAAATGTCTTCTTTATACCCTCTACTTTAATCACCGTATTGTCGCTACTCATATTAAACATACTCCGCAAATCGCTTAGACTGTCGCCTGAAATATATTATCGCAACAATACACATAGTTATGATAATCAGGAAAGGAACTGCTATTACCCAAGGGGCTAATGCGAGCTGCCATAACGTCTGAGTGTCTCGGGTAATAAACACATAACGTACATCCTGCATCACTTGGGCCACCGGGTTTAATAGAAGAAGCTGAGCGGCGAGCTGGCTCTGATTAGCAACAAGCGAAAGTGGATAAATTATCGGTGTTGCATAAAACGCTCCTTGAATAAAAATGTCCCAAAGATAACTTATGTCTCGGAAAAAAACGTTTACCGCAGAAAGGAAGAATGCAATCGCCAATGCAAAAATATATAACTCAATAATAAGTGGAATTATTAATAACGCGCTCCAGGTAAGTTCGACTCCATTAATAAAAACAAACACCAAAACCACACCAAGGTTGATAAAAAGGTTTATTAAAGATGAGATTGTTCCAGATAAAACAATTATGTAGCGAGGGAAGCTTATTTTTCTAATCAGCGACCCTCGCTGAACAATCGCCTTAAGGCCGTTAGTTGTCGCCTCTGTAAAAAATCGCCACAACACTATACCGAGCAGTAGATAGACTGGAAAATGCTCTATGTCTCTACCAAGCCCAAGAAATTTGTCAAAAACAACATACAGAATTGCAAAAAGAAATAGCGGGTTAAGGATTGACCATAAATATCCAAGCGCTGACGCTTGATACCGCAACTTAAAATCGGTTCGGACAAGTTCTGCTAGAAGTATTCGATTCTTGCGACTAAATATATTAGAAAGTTTCATAAGTTCAGGATTAATTATAAGATAGATGTAGCATTATGACTAGCGTACTCGTTGTTGTACTAAACTGGAACGGAGCTGCAGACACTAAAAAGTGTGTCACTTCTCTTGTAAGTCAGTCCTATAAAAAAATGGATATTCTTGTGGTGGACAATGGTTCGATAGATGATTCTCTTCAAGTTTTGAGTGGGTTAGAAGAAAAGCACAAAAATGTCACAATTATAAGGAATCCCAGGAATCTTGGGTTTGCCGGCGGCGTTAACACTGGAATAAAGTACGCACTCGGCAAAGGCTATGAAGCTGTCGCACTTTTTAATAATGATGCGACTGCTGACAAAAACTGGTTAAGCGAGCTGGTAGAAGAATTTAAACAGCCAAGCACCGTAGCCGTTACGGGTCTTTTGCTGCACGAAAAGGGTAAAACTATCGATAGCACAGGCGATTACTATTCTACCTGGGGTATGCCATTCCCTCGGTCTCGTGGTGAGAAAACATCTCAGGCCCCGGACTCTAGTTTTGTGTTTAGCGCCACCGGTGGCGCAACACTATATAAGACATCTCTCTTTAAAGAAATTGGCCTGTTTGATGAGCGATTTTTTGCATACTACGAAGATGTCGACATTAGCTTTCGAGCGCAACTCGCCGGACATAAGGTATATTACACAAAAAACGCCGTTGCCTATCACAAGCAAGGAGCAACGAGCAAAAAAATTCCTGGCTTTACCGTATACCAAACATTTAAAAACATTCCCCTTTTGTACATAAAGAACGTACCGACAAAACTATTGCTCCCTATTGGCGCCCGTCTTCTTCTGACCTATTGTTTAATGTTTGCGAATGCAGTTCGAAAAGGCTCTGGTGCTTACGCCCTCAAAGGCTGGTTGATGAGTATTTGGCACTTTTGGACGAACAGTCTCTGGGCCCGGTTCAATATTCAACGAAACAAAAAGGTATCTGACGACTATATAAACTCTTTGCTTTGGCACGACCTACCGCCCGACCAGACGGGTGTACGAAAATTCCGTAGTATATTTATAAGGAGTAAATCATGAACATCGTCGTAATTGGTAGTGGATATGTTGGTACAACAGCTGCAGCTATTTTTGCTACTTCTGGTCACAAAGTAACAGCGGTAGACATAGATGAAAAGAAGGTTGCTTCGCTAAACGAGGGTAAAGCTCCGTTTTTTGAAGAGGGGCTCGATAATCTCATTACCGATGCTGTTAAAAACGACGACCTTGTTGCTACCGCGTCGTACGAAGCCGTCGCCTCTGCGGATGTCGTTTTCTCTTGTGTTGGAACCCCCGATAACCCAGATGGCAGCTCGAACCTCACCTACGTTTTCGATGTCGCCAAAAAGGCCGCTGAAGAAATGAAGCCTGGCGCGATTTTTGTCCAAAAGAGCACCGTTCCCGTTGGTACCGGACGAGAGGTGCTGAAACTTTTCCCAGAAACCATATCATACGTGTCGAACCCCGAATTCCTTCGTGAAAGCACTGCTATATACGACACCCTGTTCTTTGACCGTGTTGTTGCTGGTGGAGACGATACCGATGCTTGTAGCACCATTCTTGAGCTTCATGGAACCGTTGAGACTCACGCCAAAGATATTGCAGTTATTTCAGACATCTCAGTTGATATTGATGCTCTCGCAAAACACTCCGGTGAATACGTTACTACGCGACTTGAAAGTGCCGAGCTCATAAAGGTTACCTCAAACGCATTTCTTGCACTCAAAATATCCTTCGCAAACTCTATTGCCCAGCTTGCCGACACAACTCACGCCGATATCGACGAGGTTATGGGTGTTGTTGGAAGTGATGCTCGCATCGGCAAGGCATTTTTCAAGGCTGGACGCGGGTACGGGGGCGGTTGTTTCCCGAAGGACGTTAGCGGACTTATCAGTAGCGCCAAAAGCTTTGGTGTAAACATGCCTATTATGACAGCTGCCAGCGATGTAAATGCAAGTATGCCTTCATATATTATTGAAAGAATAAAAAAGGTGCACAAACTTGAAGGTGTGCCTGTCGCGGTACTCGGTCTTGCGTTCAAAGCGGGGACAAGTGACGCCCGGAAGTCACCGGCCGTTAAACTCGCGAACCTTCTAGTAAAAGAAGGTGCTCACGTTTCTGCATATGACCCACAGGCAAGCGAGGAGGCCGCTCCAGACCTAGATGCCTCTGCTACCCTATGCGAATCAATAGCCTCAGCAGTTAAGGCGGCGAGAATTGTCGTTGTCGCAACCGACTGGCCTGAATTTAAAGACCTCTCCTGGGTTCGGGCGATAAACACGAAACCTCTAGTCGTTGACGCAGTGAACTGCCTTGTACCGAGCGATGTACAGGCCCTTGGCGCTGAATACCTTGGTGTTGGTCGTGGTGTATAAACGACTCACGGTGCTATAATAAAGCGAATGAAAACCGTCTCCATCCTCATCCCCGCCTATAACGAAGAAGAGTCCTTGACTCATCTTTTTACTCGCTTGGCGAACCTGGCGAATAAACTTAAAGACTACGAGTTTGAATTTTTGTTCGTAAATGACGGCAGTAAAGATAAAACCCTCGACATCATCCAAGACTATGCCGAGAAAGACTCGCGGGTTGCCTACATCAACCTATCGCGAAACTTCGGTAAAGAAATTGCCATGATTGCTGGGCTGGACCACGTGAAGGGCGACGCCACGGTTATCATCGATGCCGATCTGCAAGATCCTCCAGAACTCATTCCAAAAATGCTTCACTTCTGGGAAGAAGGCTTCGACGATGTCTACGCTAAACGCGAAACCCGCGACGGTGAGACCTGGCTTAAACAATTTACTTCTAAAATGTACTACCGCACCCTCCAAAGCGTCACCCATATTCCAATTCAGGAAGATACCGGCGACTTCCGCCTGCTTGATCGCCGAGTTGTTGAGGCACTCAAAGAATTCCGCGAGTCGCAGCGAAACACTAAGGCGATGTTTAGCTGGGTTGGTTTTCATAAAAAAGAAATTCTTTATAACCGCGACCCCCGTGTAGCTGGTGAAACTCATTGGAACTACCGTAAACTTATTAACTTAGCTGTTGACGGAATTACATCATTTACCACAGCGCCGCTTCGGGTAGCGACAGTGGCTGGTATGCTTGTGTCGGTTTTTGCCTTCATTTATCTCATATACACTGTTTTAAGCGCTCTGCTGGTTGGCTCCAGCGCCGATGGTTATCCATCCATGATGGCGGTCATATTGTTCCTAGGTGGCGTCCAGTTGCTGTCTCTGGGGATTATTGGAGAGTACGTCGGGCGCATCTTTAACGAAACTAAACAACGACCCCTATATTTGATTGAGGAGTACCACGGTGGCAAACCGTCTCGGCGATCTGCGTCTAAAACACGGCCAAAAGCTTAGGTTCGCCATTGTCGGTGGGGCAAACACCGCCCTCGACTTCGTCCTGCTTTTTGCATTAACCGCTCTCGGGCTTGATAAAATACCGGCGAACTACGTATCGACCTCTGTCGCCCTCGTGTTTAGTTTCTTCGTTAACAAGTCTTTCACCTTTCGTTCTAAAGACGGCAACGCCCGTAAACAATTTGTTCTTTTCCTAGTCATTACCCTCTTCGGCCTGTGGGTCTTGCAGCCACTTGTTATTCTCGGTATCGACCAACTCTTCGTCGGCTCCGCCTGGTCTGAAACGGTTGTCTTGTTCGTCGCGAAGCTCTTAGCGACCATTGTGTCGCTAGTGTGGAACTACCTGCTTTACTCGAAGTTGGTGTTTAAAAAGTAATAAACATTCTTTTGTCATACTGTTATGTATGGCAGTTATAATTATTCCTCCTGGACTTAAGCCACGGCCATCCGAACGAGAGCGCGAGATCGCTTCGCTTATTGCTGCACACTTTGGGTCACCTGTTGAGTTCCTTGTCCCTAGAAATAGCTATAAACAAAAGACGCCTGACGTCATTGTTAAAGGTTTACTCTGGGAGGTTAAAGCTCCGGTCGGATCCTCGTTGCGAAGTACTGTCAAGAAACAGCTTAAGCTCGGGTTAAAACAGTCTGAAAATATAATTATATCCGGATTATACATAAAGATTAGCGATGACGTTGTTATTAAACAGTTACGTCGTGAGTTAATTGGGCACAAGAAGGCTCGGAGAATCATTTATATCACAAAGCAAAACGAGATCATTCAAGTACTTTTTAAGAATTAATGTGGTAAAATAACAGTGTCAAGGAGGACGTAGCCTTGAAGACAGGGAAGACCAGGCAGGCCGGACGGCCAGTCGAAGGAGTATCCCTGCACAAAATTATTGAGAAGCGTTTGTTGCGCTTCTCTTTTTTATATATACTGATGTCATGGCACATATCGCAATTGACGCGCGTATTATAAGCTCCTCAACCGGGCGCTACGTCGAGCGTCTTGTCACCTATCTTCAAGATGTCGACACGAAGAATAAGTATTCCATATTAGTGCGCGAGAAAGATCGCGACTACTGGAAACCAAAAAGCCCAAACTTTGAAGTATTGGTTGCCGAATATGACCAATATTCCTTCGCTGAACAGCTTGGCTTTTATGTATTTATTAAAAAACTCCGCGCTGACCTGGTTCACTTTTGTATGCCTCAGCAACCTATTCTCTATAACGGTCCAAAGGTAACCACCTTTCACGACCTTAGCCTGCTTAACACCTACAACACCGATAAAAACTGGTTTATTTACCACGCCAAACAGGCCGTTGGCCGCAAGGTTTTCAAGAAAGTGGCCGAGAGCAATGACCAAATTATCGCCATTAGCGACTACACGAAGAACGACCTGCTCGAAACCTTCCCTACTGTTGACGAGAAAAAGATTACCACTATCTACGAGGCTTCAGATGTTGGCCAGGTCGCCCCAAGAAAATATTCATTACCTTTCAAAAATTATATTCTTTACGTCGGGTCTCAGTCTGATTATAAGAACATCTCCCGTTTAACAGATGCCCACCAGGTGCTGCTAGCAAAATATCCGAAGCTTGGCCTCGTTTTGGCCGGTAAGAAGAACGCTGCTGCCTTAAAGACCGAAGCCCACGTTATGAAGCGAAAGTATAAAAACGTCGTCTTCACCGATTTTGTCGATGACCGTGAACTTTCGTGGCTATATAGCCACGCCGACGCCTACGTCTTCCCGTCACTCATGGAGGGTTTTGGTCTGCCAGGTCTAGAAGCTATGGAACACGGCACACCCGTAGTGAGCAGTAACGCAACTTGTCTTCCAGAAGTATATGGCCAAGCGGCTCACTATTTCACACCCACCGACACTAGTGATATGGCCGACGCTATCGACCAAGTGCTGGCCGATGAAAAACTTCGTACCCGACTTTCAAAAGCTGGTTTTAAACAAATCAAGAAATATTCGTGGAAAAAGATGGCTTCACAGACCCACAAAGTCTACGAGTCGGTGCTTAAGAACTTGCCTGAACAATCGTAATACGACGATCACGACCTTCGCCCTCTGAAAAAGTGCGAATATCTGAATATTCCATAGCTGTTTGGTGAACAATCCGTCTATCGGCGGCGTTAAGATTTTCAACGTGTGAGTTTCCGGTTGTGCGGACTTCTTCAATCCATTCTCGTGTTTGGGCAGCAAGTCGTTCGGCGCGCTGCTTCTTATAGTCAGCAACGTCTAGGTTAACTCGGGTTAATGCGGCTTCTTTATTGCGAAGAACGGTTGAGACCAAGTACTGCAAACTTCGGAGCGTCTCCGCTCCACGGCCAATAAGAATACTACTAGCGTCGGTTGGCGGGATGGAGATTTCTATGACGTCGTCCTCGACCGTGACCGAAACATCGGTATTCACGCCGAAAAAGGTAAGAAGGTCTGCAACGTAGGTTTGAGCGAACTCTACCGATTGTTCTTTATTCATAAAAACTCCTTATTTACGACGGGTGTCTTTGGCAGAAATACGGGTTATTCGCTCGGTCGATACAGTCTTGGCTTCCTGGGCTTGTTTAGCCCGAGCCTTGGCTGTCGCTTTCTTGCCTTGTTCTTTCTTTATAGCACTTTCTGCTATGTCTTCCAACTCTTCTGTGTCTTTCTTTAACAGGAAATGCTGTTGAATAGCAGCAAAGGCGTTAGAGGTAACGTAGTAAAGGCCGACCCCTCCTGGAAGACTCAACATAACGAAGAACATAAAAACCGGCAGAATCTTAATCATTTTACTCATCATAACGGCGTTGAGTTCGGCTTGGTCTGGTTGTTTTCCATCGCCAGCTTCAGCCAGTACATCGCGTAGGCGCTTACTTGAGGTTTGTGGGTTGGTTTGTTTTGAAATAATATACTGAGTTACCGCCGCCAGTACCGCTAGTAGAAGAAGGAAAATACTTACCCCTTCAGCAGTTATTGCCCGGCCCGTAAGGTCAACTAGTCCTAGGAAGTGAGTATGGAAACTATCGGGGTTGGCAACAAGGTCGCGAATTGGGCCAAATTGTTGCATGAATCCGTAGGTAAACTCTTCAATCTGCTCGCGGTGAGAGGTGAACACTTGTATAACCTGGAAAAGGGCAATAAAAATAGGCAGTTGAATAAGTAGCATAAGAATAGAACGGAACGGTTTTACCCCATGTTTTTTATATAACTCGAGCATTTTCATGCCCTCAACTTGCCTATTTCCTTTTGCGGCTTTTTTAATCTTTACCAATTCTGGCTGTAGTTTGCGCATTGCTTTTACTTGGTGAAGTTGTTTCACCACAAGTGGCCACATAGCGAAACGAATAATAATAGTAAACAGAATAACAGCAACACCAAAGTCGCCAAAAATTCCATACAACCCAAGAAGCAGGTTAAAAACTGGTTGCACAATTAATAGTTCAAAGATATTCACAGACAATTCTCCGCAGATGTTATTTGTCTATAAGTATATCAGTTTTTTGAAGCTTTATGTAGGCCGGCCTTCTCGAGAAGCTGGTCGAGGTGAGCCGAAAGCTCACTATATGGCATATTTCGTAGCTCTGACGACGTCACAATAAGTACAATATCGTGAACATTTTTAATTTCTGGAAGCTTATGACGCATATACTCATATAGCCGCCGCCGAATTCTATTTCTTCCAACTGCGCTTTTTAATACTTTTTTACTAACCACAACAGAAACACGCGAGTGTTTTCGCCTGGCGTTTTCGGTTGCTTTAATTGTCAGTAATTGCGATCGGACCGCTTTACCGTTTGTGTAGACATACCGAAGGCTGCCGTGTCCGTGAAATCTGAAGAGTGATGAAATCATATGTCTAGTATACAGAAATACCGCCACGTGGCGGTACCCTGATTATTTTTCGGTAAATTAAACCGACAGTTTTGCGCGACCCTTTAGGCGGCGACGCTTTAAAACAAGTCGTCCGGCCTTTGATGCAACGCGGGCTCGGAAGCCGTGAGTTCGGGCGCGGTGACGGGTGTGTGGTTGATGTGTTCGCTTTGGCATATCAGCCCATTATATATCTTTTACCCCTGTTTTTCAAGGTATAACTGTTGATTTTATCTTAAAAACTTGTCTGGTTACATAAACTATCCCCAGATGAGAGGTGTTTATCCACACATTTAACAGGGGTGGTGTTTTGTTGTGTATAACTCAACCACCAGTCGACCCTCTTTTTATATAACACTGTTATGGTTGTGGAAAACTCTTTATATCCGTATAGTAGAGAGTACTATCGTTCACACATATGAGGGGAATATGCAAAGAGACGTTGATACATTATGGCATAGTATTTTAGGTGAGGCGCAGGTTGTATTATCTGCTGCCCGCTATGGTGCCTTTTGGTCTAACTTAAAACTCATCCAATACGATGACGAAGAGGCAGTGTTTGAAGTAATAAGTGTCTTTGCAAAAGCTCAGTTCGAAAAGAAAGAGCACGTCTACCTTCGTGAACTGCTCGAGAAAAACGGCGTTAAATCAAAACAACTCACCTTCCATGTCCAGTCTTCCGGTGCTCGACTTCGAGTAAGTCGCGAAACGACAAACGAAGTTGTAAGTAGTGCGCCTGTACGTCAGCAATCATCCTCACCTATATCAACATCGTCGCTCGCACAAAGTGGGCTTAACCCACGCTATACTTTTGATAGTTTTATTGTCGGTTCAAGCAACGATCTTGCGTATGCTGCTAGCCAGGGTGTTGCATCTAACCCAGGCACGAAATACAACCCGCTTTATTTCTATGGTGGTGTTGGTCTTGGTAAAACTCACCTTATGCAGGCGGTTGGTAATGAAATCGTTAAAAACAACCCTGGCGCTCGTGTCGTCTACGTTTCAATGGAAACTTTTGGAAATGAATTCCTTGAGTATATTCGTTTTAAAAAGAAGGGTTTCTCTGAAAAGTACCGGAGCGCCGATGTTTTAATTGTTGACGATATGCAGTTTATTACTGGGAAAGAAAAGACCCAAGAAGAATTTTTTCACACCTTTAACTTCCTTCATCAGAATAATAAGCAAATTATTATCAGTAGTGATAAACCGCCGCGAAGTATTCCAACGCTTACCGAACGTCTCCGAAGTCGTTTTGAAATGGGAATGGCTATTGATATTCAAATGCCAGACTTTGAAACCCGCTGTGCAATTATTGCCTCGAAGGCTGGGTTGCTTGATATAACACTCGATCAAGAGGTGGTTGAATACCTAGCAACACATATAAAAACAAATATTCGTGAGCTTGAGGGTATATTAAACCAAATTCTAGCCCACGCAGAGCTTCATAACGTCACACCAGACCTTGCAATGGCCGAGGGTGTTGTTGGAAACGTTCGTCTTTCTCGACCACACCATATAACAAGTAAGCGGGTGCTTGATATAACCGCTAAACACTTCCAATTAAAGATGGATGAGCTGTGTGGAAGTAAGCGCGATAAGCATATTGTCGTGCCTCGCCAAATTGCTATGTATTTACTTAGAAGCGAGTTGAAGTTAAGTTTTCCTAAAATAGCTCACGAATTGGGTCGCAAAGATCATACTACAGCGATACACTCAGTTGAGAAGATAGAAAAAGCCATAAAACTTGATGTTATTGTTCGTGAGCAAGTGCACTCAATTCAGGAGAAATTGTATGTCTAATGGCTGGGTAAAAAATGTGTACAGCTTGCGAACGAGTAGCGGTATTTGGAGTGGAGAGTTGTACCCAATTCACACTACCCGCCTTATAAGCCTATTAAAAACCAATGGACAACTAGTTAATTATTCACTAACTATACGACGGTTGTCCTCGACCTTTTCCACGATAAAATTTACCGTTTTACATCTGTTAAAACCCAAGTTATACCTATTTTCCACACCACCTACTATAACGAAAACGATACAAAAAAACTTAAATCATTCATAATAAGAAACGAGGGTATTTTATGGAACTAACAGTCACACAAGAAAATTTTGCGCGAGCTTTGTCTGCAGTAGGCCGAGTTGCAAGTGCACGAACACAGCTTCCAATACTTAGTAACATTCTTCTTCGTACAGACGGAAACCGACTTCTTATTGCTGCAACAAACTTAGAAATTGCAACTACTCAATACATTGGTGCAAAAATTGCTAAGCCTGGCGCCATTACGGTCCCCGCTCGTCTTATTTCTGAATTTGTAAGCAGCCTTCCAAAAGAATCAATCGACATTAAAGTTGTAAAAGATTCTATTCATCTTTCAAGCGGTAACTATAAATCGGTTATTAATGGTGTTATTGCTGATGATTTCCCAGAGTTACCAACAATTGATGAGTCTGGATCGGTTAGATATGAACTAAACGCTGAAGAATTTAAACAAGCCGTATCTCAAACAGTTATTACTACAAGTACAGATTCGACTCGCCCTGTTCTTACAGGTGTTTACTGGCATTCACACGAAGGTTATATTTACCTAGCTGCAACTGATGGTTATAGGCTTTCCGAACGAAAATTAGTTAAAACAGAAAGTGAAGTTTCGGCTATTATACCAACTCAAACCCTTCAAGAAGTACTCAGAACCCTTACCGAAGGTTCAGAAACAATTGATATTTTGTTCGATGATAGCCAGGTGCGCTTTCGTATTCACGAAGCAGAGGTTATTAGCCGGCTTATAGATGGTAAATTCCCCGACTACAGACAACTAATACCTAGTAAATCTGACACTCATGCTGTTATAAACAAGCAAGAATTTGTTCGAGTAACAAAAATAGCTGGTCTATTTGCCCGAGATTCTGGTGGAAGCGTCACTATGACGGTTGATGGTGATAAAAAATCTATCTCGCTTCACTCTATTGCTTCAGAGCTTGGTGAAAACACCTCTGAGCTTACTGCAGATATTACAGGTGGTGGACAAATTACGCTTAACTCGCGATATCTCTCTGAGGCACTAAGTGTTTTTGACGCCGATACAATTGAAATTGGGTTCAACGGTAAACTTTCACCATGCATTATTAAATCAACCGACAAGAAAACCAATTACTATCACGTGATTATGCCCTTGAAGAGTTAGTATTATGACGCACATTAAGCGGCTAACAGTTACCTCGTTTCGCTCTCATAAAATAAAAAAGACTTTATTTAACCCCAAAACAACGATAGTTTTAGGAAAGAACGGCGTTGGAAAAACCTCCCTTCTTGAGGCGGTTTATATTGCCCTCAGAGGAACATCTTTTAAAGGTACAGACACCGACATAGTAAAAAAGGGTACTAAGTGGTGGCGAGTTGAGGTTGAGATGGATGATGGTTCTATCCGAGCAGTCTTTTTTGACACCGAAAAACCGAACAAACGGAAGGAAGTTGTTATTAATGGTAAGAAATCGAACAGATTATTACCAAAAGATATGTATCCGGTGGTTCTTTTCGAGCCAGATGATTTACAGCTACTCCATGGGTCGCCAACCCGCCGACGAGCCTATATAGACACTTTTATATCCCAAATAGACCCGTTATACACAAAAATTATTCATAAATATGAACGGGCTCTAAAACAAAGAAACGCCTTACTAAAACAAGGTATAAGGAACCAAGCTGAATATTTTGCTTGGAATATTGCGCTAAGCGAGTATGGAGCCTCAATTATCGCCAGGCGAGAACGAGTTATTAATATAATAAATAAAACACTAACCTCAACCTACCGATCCATATCGAACAATAAAGATACTGTCGCTCTCCACACAAACTACACCGAAAAAGAATATACTGCCGACAAACTTCTCGAAGACCTAGATGATTCTTTCGATAAAGACCTTCATATAAAGCACACAACGACCGGACCACACCGACACGACATCGAATACATCTATAACCACTCACCCGCCCTAACGACCGCCTCACGCGGCGAGGTGCGAACAATCATATTATCTCTAAAGTTTATAGAAGCTGAAATTATTGAAGAGATTACCAATAAGAAACCGATTATCTTACTTGACGATGTATACTCCGAACTTGATCAGTATCGGCAGAAACAACTTTTATCGCTAAAAAATCAAACAATTATTAGCACAACAGAGGTACCAGACACGTATACCGGCAAAAAAACTAATATAAAGATGATTCGACTATAGTATACGTAATTGTATAGTTTTCAGTATTGATACTTTTTAACGAAAAATATTCTTCAACCTGCTTTTTATACACCGAAAGCGCAGCATCCCTGTCGCCTCGCATATCGGCAGCCGTAAGGAATACCTCAACATTTACATCGACAATACTACTTCCATCAGCCCTCACCCTAGTCATATCTGGAGTTATTTTATAACTAAGGGTTGAGTGCGGAATATGTTCAAGAATTGGGTCGGAACGGAGCTCTGTGGTTTCGTCTTGCTCCTCCAGGGCGCGCTCTAATTGTTCACCGTCGGTTAAATCATCTGTTAATACAACGTCGAATTGAAATGAATCTAATTTATATCCATCAACACTCTCAATTTGCTGAAGTTCTATAGAAAGTGTTTCATACTCCACGATATCGTTAATAAAAAGACGTACAGATGATTTATTAATTTCATATGAAGCGAGAATAGAAGAATTTGGTGAAATTTTTACAAATCCAACACTCTTTAAATCTTTATTAAAAGATATGTCGATAAATTGCGAGAACCGAGATGTGTTGTTTGGACTGGGGGTTATGCCGGTATTAAAAAAAGTAAACAACTGAATATACGCAATAATCAAAGCAACTAACCCAACAGGAATAAGTGTGTAGAGTAACATTTTTTTACGCGGTCGAGATGTATCCATATATTACCCCTTTATTGTAACGAAACCATTTGTTTGACTATTTAATAAGTAATCGTACGTATATTCAGTGACTTTACTGGTATTAAAACTAGACGCGCCGTCAACACCGCCGTATCCCTGATTTCCACCAATAGTTGTAATTGTAGTACCATCAATTGCCACAACAATATGTGTATGGCTCACGCCGTTCTTTTGAATAACAATATCACCAATTTTTGGAGTATAACCCTGCTTGTCATAATAGGTGAACTTTTCATTACTTTGACCAATAGATTTAAGGCTATCAACAAGCGGAACGGCACCATTATTTCCATCTACAATTGGGTAACCGGCTTTGTTGTAAACCCAACTTACAAACCAAGCGCACCAGTTACCCGAAGCACCGTTCGTATATTTTTGGTAGTCAGTGCCGTTTCCTTTAAGTGTCCCCGCGTCCCATAAAGCAAGTTCTTCCCTGGCAATTGAAACAACTTTTTCTGCAGTCGAACCAGCTAGGCCACAACCAACACCCGTACTGTTTGTAAGGGCTGCATAAATAACATAGGCACCGTAATCATTGTTTGCGGGATATTCTATTTGTCCGCCATCTTCTTTAATTTGTCCCCAAGTCCTATCACTAGATGGAAGCGCCGAAGGGTCTCGCCTTGCCTCTATTTTATTTACTACATACGGCGAACCTTCGTAGCCTTCGCTAAACCCAAGAGCCTCAGCCTGAGCCTTATACGCCGCCGCCCGACCGTTATAACCAAAGAAGGCATCTTTTACAGCTGCAACATCACCAGAAAGAAGCGATAAACTTGTTTTGCCTTTTATGAATGCGGCAGCCCATTTTGACTGTTCAAGGAATGACTCTTGGGTAACTTGCCCTGGCGGATATTTGTCTGTATCTTTTGCGGAAAAATCTTGATATAACCCCTGACCATTGGCTGGGTTTACGAGCTGGAGTCCAGTTTCGCGAAGGTGAAGCACAGCAAGCATTTGCCATGGTATGCCAGCCTCCTTCGCGGCAGTTTCATACACCGATTGATTGGTTGCTATTTGTTTTTTCTGAGCATCACTGAGTATCTCAAGACCGTTATAATCGCGGCCGGCATTAATAAGTGAACCATTAACACAGGTTGAAGATTCTGGGTTATAAAATAAGATATTATTACTTGAATAAAACTCCTCGTCGTACGCATAAACAGGAATAGTAAGGAAATTTAACGCGAGAACAAGCGAGGCAATGAAACTAAAGATTTTCATATATAACATTCTCCGCCTTACTTTCAAGAACAGCTACTCTTGCCGACGGTGCAACGAGTTTGGTTATTTCATCAACTGTGTAATAGTCGAATGGATCAATAACTAATTCGGGGTCGTAGTCTTTATGAGTATACACAACCGCAATTGCTGAAACGGTTTGCAGAGGCTCGTCTTCATTACCGTCAAGGTGTTGATCGGGACGACTTATTAATACCTTAGCAATGTGCCACTCGTCGTTAAAGCTTTGTATATCGCCTCGTATTTCGACCAACCGACCTTCAGCACCAGCCTCAAAAGCGTCCTTACCAATAAGCTCGTTTAACCGTTCTTTCGATAATGTTTCCTGGTCGCCCGGTTGGCTAAATAAAGCAATTATACCAATAATAGTAAGTGTTGAAATAAATACAACAACAATAGCTAGGAAGAGTCTTTTGTTCATCCCTTTACCCCGATATGTATGTGGGGCGTAACACCTACGCCATCATCAACAAACACATTACAGCTAGTGCCAGTAACCTCTACTGTTTTTACATAAGTTGCATTCGGTACACCAATTTGACATGAACTAGATTGAATAGTATTCGCAACCTCTATAAGAAAGGTGCGTATTGTGTTATCAACGGCGCTGAAGCTTGGGATACGAACACCATTAATACCAACGCTACCCGAAAAGTCTATCGCTTCCCCGTTTGTGTGCCAACTATAGACACCAGCACCAATACTTAATGGCGAACGTTGGAATGATGAAATGGTAAACGTATTTTTTTCACCAAGTGCCGCAACAACGGCTAGTACCTTGTCTGAAACGTTTGTTTTTGAGCCTGAAGCTACTTGATTGATTTGACCAGTTCGGTCGCTAACATTGGTATTATCTTTTATCATAGTTGCAAGCTCTTGTTTTGTGCCAGTTGGAAGTGGTGTGGCGGTTGAGGTGTTTGTAGATGTAGTTTCTTGCACCTCTTCATCCTCACCGTTTATCGACTGAATCATTTGGTAGTCAAGAAGGAACACAGGAATAGCAGTAAGTGCGCGCTGGCTTGGTGTGCCTTGAGGTGTAATTGTGGTTGCTTCTCCGTCTGTATCGTCAACCACTCCCCCGCTAGCACAGGTTTTAATAGTTTCACCTTCGGCATTAACACTGTTGGTACATACGGACAACTCTGTGATGTTAGTGTCGGGCGTAGAGTCATCTATCATACAGCCGGCCGTGTTAAATAAGTAGTCCCCTGATGTTGGGTCGCCACAGGCTTCGATGTAGTCAGTAAGAGGTGTTTCACTTTTTATATATCCAAGTGCAATAAGATCGTCGATAGTTGCGTTATCTGGAATATCTATATCAAGCCCTTCATCGATCCAGCCTTCACTAGCCATTAAATCAACTGCCTCAGACGTCTCCATATTTAATTGGCCGTCAGTCATACCGGTGCATGGAAGCCCGGCTACGTTTACCGCAGGTGTTGTGTTACCTTCGAGTGAACCAGTACCTAATTCAAACTCATCTGCATATCCACAATAGCTAGACGAATATCCGGTTGCGGCACTGGCGTTATTCGCGAAAGATAACGACGCTACTGAAAAAATATTTGATACTATTGATTGAAAATTATTATTGTAAGCTCCACTTGAAATCATCGAAAACTGTAGATTATTCATAATACTACCCAGGAAGGTATATTTACTCGATGTGTCAAAAGGACTAAGTGAGGCGATGTCCATTTCTCGCTGAAAGGCCTCATTTTCTTTTCGAGCAGATTCAAATGCTACCGCTTGGTCGACGCTTAAGGTTGGTAGGTTTCTAGACATACCGCCAGCCGAGAAAAACGCCGCCGAAGAAATACCAAGAATATCACCCAACTCCTCGCCTTCTGCTTGAGGAATTGCGTCGTTTTCGGCAACCTCTTTAATAACTTCCTCACTCACAGAAGCAATAATTCCAGGAACAACCTGCTGCAGAGCAGCCATAAGGGCAAATGATCCAACAATTTTTATAACCCCACCAATAATAGTTGCCGATGCAGCCACGGTGACAGCGGCGTCGGCGGCGGCCGCTGAATACATTGCAGCCGGGCTCATTATGACGTTACATGATTCCTTGGTCTCGTTGTCGACATTTTGCGCACCGCTAAAGAAACCGCTTTTTAAAACTCCATAACCAGGCGTGAACTTTGTCGATACGGCCGGCTTACCTTTATTTACGCCAATCGCAGCAAGTAATATAGCCGAGTCGAGCGCTGAAGTCATTTTGCCATCACTCTCACGGGGTGTTTGAGTGGTTAAAGTGGTTCCCACTGCGTTCATGTCGTCCCCTGAAAACCCAGAACCAACTCCCGCAGCTTTTGCTTTTGAACCAGGAGACAACACGATATCCATTGCGAAAGGTAGTATTTGCGCAAGCTGAACCGCCGCGACGCCCGCCGCGACATATCCAGGTGCCTTCACGGCCATGCAGCCTGCTACAGCGGTAGTATACGCGACGCCACCCCTGCCCGCCTTCTTCATTTGCGATCGGGCTTTTGCGTTTATATTATCTTTTACACCAGAAACAGCCTCAAGCCCCGGAATATTTGCACGAAGCTTCTCCATTGTTGCTGCGTATCGAGTTTTTCCATCCGTTGTTGAGTGTTTTCCATCGGCTATTCCGCCAGACCGTGTCAGACCAAACTTGTTATAGAACTTTTTCGTTATATGATTACCAATCCACGCTTTAACGCGCATATTAAAAGCGCCACGTGCTCCGAGTACACTCGAGGCTAGTTTTCGGTTTTCTGGTTGAGAGAGGAAGCCGCGTAAGTCCTTGGCTTGAACCGTCCTACCGTCGCTGAACGTGTATGCTGTCGGATTTTTCGATGGGTAACCCGTTCGTTTACCATCATAGCCGACCGCCTTGACGCCCTTCTTATCAAGTTTGTAAAGAGCGCTGTTAGATATTCGGCCCATCTTACAGCGGATAGACTTTTTGCTATTATTTGCACAAATAGGATCTTCGGATGACATATTTCCAAACGCCTTCATAAAACGTCGTTCCATAGTTGTAGACGTTGAGTCATTCGTCGAGACCATGTTTTCCATGAGGTTGATGACAAGACTGGCTGGGCCGAAGAAGCTAGCTAGTAACCCGCCACTGACACCGAAAACACCAATAAGCCCAAGAATACCTTTTCGTTTTCTGGCCTGCCCGAGCGCTTGAAGTGCTATATTCTTTTTTTCCGACTGGTTGTCTTCTGAGGTTACATTATTTGTCCAATTAGCACCTCCACCGCCCTCCACTTCGTTAAGTTTTTTTGAGGCGTCTACTTCACTGTCGTTGAGTTCATTGGTGGCGTTGGTTGGATCGTTCGCAAAAGCTTCGGCCTGATCAACCCCAGCATCGGTATAGGCCGATTTATAATGCTGTTGCGACGGATTAATTTGATCGTCAACTTCTTTTTGGCTGCCGGGTCTAAATAGTGCTGACATAGATAATCCTATTATACCTCAGCAGATAGGCTCTTAGGCTCTGGTCGAGGCTTCTCTTCTCCTGGGTTCGTGGTAATAAGTTTTGTTTCTGTTTGGCTGGCTTGAATTTGAATGTGGACATGGCTTTGACCGGCAAAGAACAGCCCTTGGCCAATTGGGAAGTTGGCGAGCCGCTTCTTTTCTTCGTCGGTAAGCTTAAAGACATCAGATAATACATCAACGGCGCTTGGGGACTGTTTAAGTAGAAGCTGCATAGAGCTGTTGGCAACGATTGCTCGGCCCATTTTACTGCTCATAAAGTCTTCAACGTCCTGGGTGATGGTTGTGAGGCCGAGTTGATACTTGCGCGCGCGCTTGGCGAGACTAAACAGGAAGTTTGCCGAATCGTCGTATTTCATAAGCTCCCAGGCCTCGTCGACAATTAGCATGCGCTTCTTTTTGTCGGTCCGGGTAATGTTCCAAATGTGGCTAAGGACAATGTACATAGCGACAGGACGGAGTTCGTCTTCAAGGTCGCGTATGTTAAATACAACCATTGGGTTATTAATATCGATGTTTGACTGTTGGCTAAAGATACCCGCAAATGTTCCAGTGGTGTACTTTCGAAGACGCTGTGCAAGTGCTGGTCCACTACCGCCCATATGAAGCAAGGTGTCGTATAGGTCACTAATAACTGGCGGTGGTGAGTTGTGTGTTAGTGGGTCACTGGTAATACCGACACGGGCGTAGGTATCAATTAGTGCTTGGTCAAGGTCAGCCTCTTCGGCTGGAGTAAGCGCGACAACTGGTGCTCCGCCAGTAGTTGAGGTTTGTGAGCCGCCTAACATAAGGCGGAATAGCCCGTGCAGGGTCACCAAGTTAGCTCGAAGCGCATCATCGGCCTCGTCGCTGTCTATAACCCGCGGTAAGTCAAATGGGTTAATGCGTGTTTGTGAGTTGAGGCTTAGTCGAATATAGGCACCGCCTACCGCTTCGGAAAGCTTTTGGTATTCATTTTCAGGGTCGACAATAATAATTTCAGAACCAAGCATCATGCTTCGGAGGGCTTCAAGCTTTACGGCAAATGATTTACCAGCACCAGACTTTGCAAAGACCACCATGTTGGCATTTTCAAGTTTGAATCTATCGAAAATAACCAAGCCGTTGTTGTGCATGTTGATGCCGTATAAAATGCCGGTATTGTCAGTTAGGTCAGCACTGGTGAACGGAAAGCTCGTGCTGATGGCGCCAGTGTTCATGTTACGACGAATTTGCAACTGGTCGGCCATTTGCGGTAGTGAACTATTAAGTCCCTGCTCTTGCTGAGACGAGGCAACTTTACTGAACACCATTTGCTGGCCGAAGAGGGTTTCAATTTTTTGTTGCATAAAATTAAGTTCATCCATACTGTCTGCGTATAAAGTAACGTATAGACCGAAACGGAAGAATCGCTCAGAGCCCACTTGAATTTGGTCTCGAAGTTCCTCGGCATCATTAATAGCCGCTTCAAGCCCTGGGTCGCGAGTTCGTCCCTTTTCACTATTTATTGATGCGCTTGCCTCGAGCTGCGTCACCTTCTTACGGAGGTTATTCAGGACAACCTGGCTTTCGACAGGGTAAATGTATATGCTAACATCGAGCACTTCATCAATGTTAATTAGCGAACTAAGCCACCCTGTGTAAATTTGTCGCGGATACCCGTACACATATATAGTTCGGCCGTATTTTGTTCCAAGTCGGAAATAAGACGAGTGAATTTCAAGGCTACTTGGTGCAATAAGGTCGCGTAGCGTCGAAACACCTTTGAGAAAGGCCTGCTCAACTTCACTTTGTTCTTTTGCTCGTTGCTCTGCAGCAATATCAACCGCTGAAGTTCGCTTAGCCATTATGACTCCTCCTTGTTCGCCGGATTTTGCCCACTACCCTTTTTTACGTAGGTTGTCGCAACGTTGTTGAAGTCTCCGAGCGGCTGCCGAAGTGCAGTATCGGGATTGTAGGCGCTATACATAAGCTCCCCAAGCGATTTTGTCTCAAGCTGGACGCTCTGTACCCCTATTTGGTATAAACCAGACATGACGGTATCTACCCTGTTCTTTATTTCATCTTTTGCTTTTTGGTAGGCTGCAGGGTCGATTTTTGTAATGGTGTGTTTTGGTTGAGCGAATAATTTTCCAAAAAAGCCCTTACCCTGTTCAACAAGGTTTGCGGCATCCCCGGCTGGGAAATACGGAACGGTAATGTAAAACGTTTTCTCCATAATGTTCGCCTCTTCAGCCAGAATATCAATAAAGTTTATGTAGTCATCCATAAGCACACCAAGCAGCATGTTGTCTTGTGTTCGTCGTGTTTCAACGAGGCGTTCTATATATGGTCCGATGTCAATGCGCTGTGATCTAACTAGAATTTGAATTGGGAAAGATAGTGAGTTAAGGAAGTTTTGGTAGCTAAATTCGACACCGTCTCGTTCCCTATCGCTCATAAGATCAAAGTTGATTGAGGTACAAGCGACTACTGCACGGAATGAGCCATCGAGCATAATAAGCATATTGTCTCGAATTTCCGAGAAAAGAAGCGAGCTTTGAGTTGAGTTCGGGTTCTTCGGTGTCGGTTTTGTTGCTTGCTGCGGAGTTGCTTGCTGTGGCGCTACGCGTTGCGGTTGAGGCGCCTGGGGCTGCGGTGTTTGCGCTGGTGGAATAGACCCAGAAGGAGAAGGGTTCTGTGTTGTTGAAAAAGGATCAAACGGCTGCATGTGTTAGGGGTTCCCACTTCTTAAAGTTTCTGATTATCGCAGAGAAAGAAATGCTTCATCCTCCGTAGACACTTTTTTGTTGAGGCGACTTGCCTCTTTCCCAAGCGTTTCTACCGATATATCAGAGTTGGTTGCAAGGTTCATTATATCAGCAGTAGGGGGTGTCTCGCTAGTGCTTGATTGTTGCGGCTCCGGCTGGGGCGGTTGCGCTTGAGCCGGTGCTGGTTTTGGAGCCAGCTCACTAGCCAGGTCGACAACAGGTGCGTTTGTGTCGCCGAGGTCGTGTATTGGTTGAATTATTTTCTGATGGATATCATCGACTACGGGCTCTGGCTGTTGTAGCTCTGTCGCCGCCGGCGGAAACGGGTTTGGCGCTGGTTGAGATTGCTGGGTTGGCTGAGGGGCTGTTGCTGCTGGTTGCTGCTGGGGCTGAACCTGTGGCTGTGGAGTAAGTGCTGAGCGCATTTTATCAAGCGCTTCCTTTTTAGACTTCTCGGCTCGTTGTCCCATTAAGTATTCAATAGATTGTCCAACAGTGTTGTTTGCATCGAGAATATCTTCGGTGTTTTGGGCATCATAGAAAACGTCTGAAATCATGGCGCTGTTTGGCGTGGTGCCAGCTCCGCGAATAGCCCACCCACCCGAGTCGACTATATTAGCAAGGTACCCAAGCCGCTGTTCCGCTTCACTGCCAGATAGGTCTTTCACGCGGCTTTCTTCGGTTGTTTTTGGGGCAGACACCTCAATAAGTGTCTCCACGCCTTCCGGATCCCAGAAGCGTTTGTGTGGCTTAAGGAAGAATGAAACAATTGCTGCTAGGTAGATTTCCATGGGCTGATCTTTTCGGAGTGGTAGTGCTAACGCCCCAAAAAGGAGAATAATGGGAAGAGGAATAATTGCCAGAACGATAAATATTTGAGCTAAGCCCCACGCCAAAGCGCCTGCGAGCGCAACAACAATAAGATATATGAATTGACGAAAACTAAACGGACCAATGAGCTTGTCATCAGCTTCGACGTCTTGGGGGACTTTATATGAACTGGGCATACTGCTTATAGTATATCAGTCAAGAGGGTCCTTGCATAAAATGCAAAAAAGCCGTACGATTTTAATAGATATGAAAAAACAAACAACACTTTTGACACTTGCCGGGGCGACACTCGCCTTCTCTGCGTTTTTTGTAAGTACCCCTGTTTACGCCGCTGAATGTGCGGGCACGAGTACTGCAATTATTGAGTGTGAAGACACGGGCGCAGACGGTATCGAGGGCACCGGCCTCTGGGGTCTCCTTTTGCTAGCTATTAATATTCTCACCGGCGGTGTTGGCGTTGCGGCAATTGGTGGAATTGTCTATGCGTCAATTCTCTACACTTCTGCGGGAGGAAACCAAGAACAAGTCAAGAAAGCTAGAGGTATAATCACGAACGTCGTTATTGGAGTTGTCGCATTCGCATTAATGTACGCCTTACTCAACTTTATTATTCCGGGCGGAGTGTTCGCGTGAGACAGAAAATAACATCTGCGCTTCTTGGCCTTAGCTTCATCTTTCTTGTCGCTGCACCTGTGACGACAGTTATAACACCAGAGCCGGTTTCTGCTGCCTGCGGTGAGCGTGTCCTGGGGTTCCCGTATTGGTACAGGGGTATCGTTGATGCCGACTGTAATATTGTCTCCCCTGCTGGTGATCTTCCTGGATTCATTACGACCATTGCCCTTAACCTAATTGAGATTGCCCTGTTTGTGGTTGGATACATAGCCGTATTCTTCATTCTCTACGGTGGTTTCTTGTTTATGACCGGCGGGTCAAACCCAGCACAGGTTGAAAAGGCTCGAAAGAGCATCCTCAACGCCGTTATTGGACTCACTATATCTATCGGATCAATTGCGATTGTGAACCTAATCTTTGGAGTGTTTAAATCATGATGACATTTTTCGATAACCTAACTAACGTTGCCGTTGCTATTGACGCAGAGCAGCAAAACATTCCTGAACTTAGCGCTGAAACTGTTGTCCAAAACGTCCTTTATCTTGTTTACTTCGCCGCTGGCATAACTGCCGTGTTAACAATTATTATTGCCGGCTTCAAATACACAGTCTCGGGTGGTGACGCTGCTGCGACCGCAAAAGCAAAGAACCTCATTTTATATTCGGTAGTTGGGTTGGTTGTTGTGGTGTCGGCGTTTCTAATTACTAACTTTGTTACAGGAGCACTATAATGAAACTTTTATCAACTCTTTTAATTGCCATTGGTCTTGGAGCCGCTGTTATTATTGCTAGCCCACTCTCTGTGGGAGCGGTTGACGTCGTGGGAGACGCCTGCACAAATCCAGCAAACGCCGACAGCGCAATATGTCAGAATGCCGACGATGACATTGGCGGCGTTATCGGTATCATTGTTAACACGTTACTCTACATCCTTGGTGCGGTGAGTGTGTTGATGATCATTATCGCCGGTATTCGTTTTGCTACCTCTGGGTCAGACGCGTCGTCGGTCCAGAGCGCGAAGAACACCATTCTATATGCAGTTGTCGGTCTTGTTGTGGCATTTCTGGCCTATGCAATCGTTAACTGGGTGTTCAATCTTTTTGGCTAGAAGAGGGAATGCCCTTAACAAGAGAGTAAAAGTCTGCTATAAATAACAATAGATTTCATAAGAAAGGAAACAACCAATGAAAGAAGTAACAAAAAAGACAGTCGTTGGATTCGTTGCGGCGTTTGCCCTTCTAGCCGGATCACTGTTTATTCCAACTGGTGTCGTACAGGCTCAGAACTGTGACGCCCAAGGCGGTGCTGCAGATGGTATCAACTGTGCGCAGGGAGACGGCGTTCCAACAACCCTCTTTGGAGATGACTCAATCTTCAAGACGATTGTAAACACGCTCCTATATATCATCGGTGCAATTAGCGTTATCATGCTTATTTACGGAGGTATTCGCTATACTACCTCTGGTGGTAACTCCACTAATGTATCCGCAGCAAAGAACACAATTATGTACGCGATTATTGGGCTAATCGTTGCCTTCCTGGCGTTCGCGCTTGTGAACTGGGTGCTCGGCATCTTTATCGTTACGTAGTTTTTGGTGCGATACTGTTCAATATAATAAAACCCCCTCACTGGGGGTTTTATTATTAGCAATGGAACGGACTACTATTGGATAGTAATGCGCTTTGCTTGCTCTTGCTTGATTTTAGCGAAGCTGACCGTAAGGACACCGTCCTTAAGTACTGCATCGACTTCATCTTCTCGCACGCTTACCGGCAACGCGAGGGTTCGGTTGAACTCTCCCCAGTAGCATTCTTGGATGTGCCAGTTGTTAGCGTCGGTGTCGTCGCCACTACTTAGCGTACCGCTGATTGTAAGGATGCCGTCACTGATGCTAACATCAAGGTCTTCCTTGTTCACACCTGCGGTGCGAGCTTTTACAACCAATCGGTCATCGGTTTCGTACACGTCTACTGCGAGTTGGCCAAGAAATTCTTCTTGGCTGTCGTCCCAGTTGTCTTCTCCTGCTACATCTGAGTCATCAGATGCTGCAAGGCTGTCGTCACTCAAAAAGGCTGCAGTGAGCTCGTCTTCAATGAGTAGGTCTTCGTTTGGTTTCCGGGCCATGATATCCTCCACTTTCTCTTGGCACATTTGACAAATAGTCCCTCGTATTATAACGAGGTTTTGCAGTATAATCAACTAAATGAGCCTAGAAAATGTAAAAAACACAATAATAAGCACAAGTTTGCAATACATGGCCCCCGACCTCTGTCTTGGATGTGGTACTTTAGGTGTGATTTTATGTGAACATTGTAAATATGACATCGTTCATGAGCCGTTTGTGGGCTGCGTTGTGTGTGCGGCGCCGTCTAGAAGCGGTATTTGCGATAGTCATAACGCCTCGTATAGCCGTGCCTGGGCGGTTGCCGATCGCAAGGGTGTGGTCCTCGCCCTTCTCGATACGTATAAATTCAATCGAGCGGCTCGAGCAGATAAGCTACTTGCAGAAATGCTTGACGTACGGCTCCCCTATCTTCCTCCCGACACCGTGGTCCTTCCTGTGCCGACGAGTCGGTCTCATGTGCGCCAGCGTGGCTATGATCACTGTCTTCGTGTCGCACAAGAGTTTGCACGATTGCGGGAACTGACGTTTCTTTCTCCTCTTGAATCTCACGTGCAAAAAACTCAGCATTTTTTGAATAAGGCCGAACGTCAGAGTCAGACGGAACACGCCTTTTCTCTGACGACAGCACTTGACCCAGCTCGCCCACATCTTATTATTGATGACATAGTGACTACGGGTTCGACGCTTGCGGCTATTGCCAATATTATTCGCAGTGCAGGCGTGAACCAGGTGTGGGTGGCGGCTATCGCTCGACAGCCTCTCGACTAACGGCCTCGTATCTGTTAAAATAACGCGAGCTACTCAAGTGCGCACACCGTGGAGAGGTGACCGAGTGGTTTAAGGTAACGGTCTTGAAAACCGTCGTGGGGCAACTCACCGAGAGTTCGAATCTCTCCCTCTCCGCCATAAAGATGATTTTATACGTTTGTCCAGTCAGCTCCGGACTGAGATTCTGGCGAAAGAACGCCGAGCAGGAAGTTAACAGCTGCAAAGGCTAAGAAGGCAATGATAAGACCAACAATGGCATAAAGAATAGTATTCTTGGCCGATGTTACTGCTGATGAGTTGCCCCCAGATACGACATAGCGAAGACCGCCGACAATAATCATGATAACCGCAAGAGCACCGGCGACAAACAGGAGTATATTGGTAATTTCTGTAATAATACCATCAGCTCCAAAAAGCGTTGAAGGTACACCGTCAACTCTTGTAGCGCGGACACCTTCGGCAACGCTCGAGGCTATGGATTCGATAAATAACGTCATATATTATTACTATATAACGTATCGCCTTTTCGCGCAAGGAGCCACCCCGCTAGTCTGTGCCCCTGTTTTATGCTACAATCAGTCTCGCTACACACCACAACGCACGGAGGAGTACCCAAGTGGCTGAAGGGGACGGTTTGCTAAATCGTTAGTCTGGGGAGACCTGGAGCGAGAGTTCGAATCTCTCCTCCTCCGCCAAGAAGCTATCACCTACAGGGTGATATTTTTTTTGATAAATACGCTCGTGCTATACTAAAAGTGACTATGGAAACATCTGAACAAGCTGATCGAAAAGACGAGCCTACCGCTGTGGATAGCCCGCCGATTTCCTGGACGGCTCAAGAATATATTCATCCAGACAAAGGTCCTTATTGGTTTATTCTATTCGGTGTGTTTGTGCTTGGTTTTATTGCCGCTGACGTCTTTTTTTTGCAGTCATGGACATTTTCGGCGCTCATCGTCGTAATGGCGGTAGCGGTTATGGTTTATGTCCGCCGTCCGCCGCGCACTATTTCTTACAGCGTCAGTCCTCGACAAGGCCTCTATATAGACGAGAAACTATATCATTTCGATGATTTCCGTTCATTCGGCGTTATTGACGACGGCGGCAATCACTCAATCATGCTTATTCCGCGAAAGCGATTTGCGCCCGGTGTGTCCGTCTACTTTCCGGAAGAGGTTGGTGAGGATGTTGTCGACACCTTCGGCCACCAGCTTCCCATGGAAGACACAAAACTTGACCCCATAGATCACCTCGTGCGCAAACTCCGTCTCTAGTAGTATTCCCCTATTCGTGCTACAATATCCTCTGTTCGTCCCGTAAAAAGGATAGAAAGCACCTTCTAGTTACATAGATATTGCCCGTTGTTATTATGGCAACGGGTTATATCATATGCACCCGTAGCTCAGATGGATAGAGCGTCGGCTTGCGGAGCCGAAGGCCACAGGTTCGAATCCTGTCGGGTGTACCAAGTAATGGAGACGAGTTAAGCTCGTCTTTTTTATTGACTAAAATTATAAAATGTACTATAAATAGTAACCGTCTATATCGTTGATATTGACGCACCTACTAGTGAAAAGAGATGAAATGGAAACCTTGATGGCAAGATCCTTCAGCAAGGGCGCGAAGGTTCACTACATCGTGGAGGGTGGGTACTTGGTTGAGGGTATCGTTGTCAGAAGCCCTCACCTGCTGTTCCCACAGGGTGGATGCCACCCCGGCGCCCACAACGAACAGCCCGAGCTTGCCGTGGCGCTACGGGAACCGAACTACGTCGTGCGCCTGCTTCGAGACATCGGGGTAGACATCTCTGACATCGAGGCGTACATCATGGAGGTTAACTCAGTCAACGAGCACATCTCCTCGCCGTCCTACGGCTAGTAGGTCACCTCCCCGCGTCGCGTATGTCCCAGAAAGGGCTCTGCGTATACTCGCGGGGCTTTTTCTTTTCTGCGAGACAAATGGGATATCTGCTAGAATATTGATTGGAGAGGTGCAGGAGTGGTTGAACTGGCCGCTCTCGAAAAGCGGTAAGGCGCAAGCTTTCGAGGGTTCGAATCCCTCTCTCTCCGCCAAGTGCGCCTATGCTAAAATATACATAAGCATAATTTAGCAAGTAAGGGGCGTTGCGCATTTATTATGACTCATCGAAAACAATTCGGCTTCACTATCGTAGAATTATTAATCGTCGTGGTAGTTATCGCAATTCTAGCCGCCATCACTCTCGTTTCCTACAATGGTATTACTGGTCAAGCGAGAGACTCTGTCGCTATTTCTAACGCCCAGCAAGCAGGAACAAAGATCACCGTCTCAGCACTCTCTGATGGCGTTCTTCCCGCGACGCTTGCTGCCGCCGGACTTTCCGACACTGCTAGCGTCACGTACCAATACACACTCAATGAAGCAACAGCTCCAGACACCTTCTGCCTCACCGCCACCACTAGCGGCGCTAGTGCTCATATTGCCGGCTCGACAAACGGTGCAAATTCACCCGTTCTTGGCCCCTGCGCCGGCCACACTGGTACCGCACCAACAACTCTGGCAGGTGGTGACAGCTGCCCAACTGGCTACATAGTTGTCCCTGGTAGCAGTCTGTACAACACCGATACTTTTTGTGTGATGAAGTATGAGGCTAAGGACGTTGGCGGTGTTGCGA
>JAACVZ010000001.1 GCA_009992235.1 Candidatus Saccharimonadota bacterium | reverse complement strand
TTGAATACCGTATCCGTGTGCGGATTAGCGGCCAAAGTACTTATTATTCGGCGTGGGTGACGAGATCAGTCGCACATTCATAGATGCATAGTGATACCGGTATATTATTTTCAACTATATTTGCTCTTGGTCGGCGTGGAATATATTGCAGGCGCGGTTATTGCAGCACCTCTTACTCGTCCACTAGCCTCGGCCAAGAAAACGAGAGTCCATTCGGGCTTTTTTATATAGTGTTAAAAAACTGAAATTATTTAGCGATAAAAACAGTATTACATGTATGAGTAATGACGGCAGCATAGGCTAAAGTCTGCGATAATGTATTTATGAGCAGTCAGCGCCCTGATGATTTAGACAAAGCAACTGTCGCCAAGATAATAAATGGCGATGCCGATGCCTATGCCGATATAATGGCGCGCTATGAAGCTAAGTTGCATCGTTATGTTGTTTATCTAATCCATAATAACGCAACGGCGAATGATGTGGTTCAGGATACATTTATTAAGGCTTATCAGAACTTGCAGGGATTTAATGGTAAGTATAAGTTCTCGTCGTGGATATACCGAATTGCCCATAACGAGGCTATGAATGCTGTCAAAAAGATGCGCCATATCACGGATGATGATATTAATGAATTGCCGGATGTTACCTACAGTCAGGGCATTGAAGAACTAATGGACGAAGAAGCCTTGAGGGGGCGCGTGCGCGCTTGCTTGAACGGTTTAGAGCCAAAATATCGTGAAGTGATACAACTGGTCTACTTTGAGCGTATGAAGTATGAAGAAGTCAGCGACATTCTACATGTACCAGCATCGACTATAGGCGTATGGCTATCACGAGCAAAGAAGTTGTTAAAAGAAATTTGTCAGCAGAAAGGAGTACGGCGATGAAAAAACAAACCTCATCTCACATAAATGCATCGGTTATGGATGCGATTAAAAGTGGCAAGGTGCATATGCGGCCACGTGCATACTTTACGTTGCTTGGACTGGTTTCGGCAGGCGCGGTTATATTAGCCGGAGTTTCCACAACTTATCTTGCGAGCATTATATTCTTCTGGGTTCGTATTGAAACAGCCGACACGATGGCTTATGGAGCACGAGCTAATTTAAGTGAATTAGTGGCATCGTTCCCATGGTGGGCGTTGATTGCAGCTGCTGTGTTGATGGCCGTAGCCATCGTGCTGGTACGACATTTCGGCAAGATGTATAAACATAAGACAACTACAGTTGCTGCGGTGTTGATTATTGGCTCATTGCTTATAGGGCTAGGGCTATCGTTTCTAGATATAGGTAAGTCTCACGCACCAAGCCAGCTCGAAGGTCGTGGCCAGAATCAAGGCACTTGGCGAAACCGCTGAAATAATTTTGATCGGCAGAGTGTACTACATATGCAAGCTTAAATTAACAAGGAGATTTGCATTATGAAAAAATTACTAACATTAGGGATCACAGCTGTAGCCGTAGCTGGTG
This sequence comes from Candidatus Saccharimonadota bacterium, assembly GCA_009992235.1. GTDB lineage: Bacteria > Patescibacteriota > Saccharimonadia > Saccharimonadales > Saccharimonadaceae > Microsaccharimonas. The sequence continues at coordinate 315,925 of JAACVZ010000001.1, read as the reverse complement.
CTGTGGGCGCAACGAGCGTTTCAGCCTTCAGCGGTACAGGCTTACAAACTGGCGTACACGAGGGGCAGGGTAACGGATACAATGCTTCGTTAGAATCAAGGGCCGAGATATTTGGTATGAGCGCCGATGAGTTGCGAGCTGCTTTGCAAACAAAGACGATGTCGCAGATAGCTGTCGAGCATGGACTTAGTGAAGATGCATTTCGCGCTAAAATGACCGAAGCAGCAAAAGCTCGCTGGGAATCTCGCGGACTTAGTGCCGAAGAGATTGCTGAACGGATTGCTGATAGAGAGGCGCGTCACGCAGCCAACACTGCTGATCACGAATTCGGTAGCGGTGAAGGCGACCGACAGGGTGGTTACGGCCGAAACCGTTAAAACTACACTGCAAAGATGTTGCCAGCAACTATACCGATAATAGTTGTTACGCCACCAATAACAAATACTTCAAGGGCACTGCGAAGGGGAGAAACTTTAACGATTCTCCCTTTTGCGTAGCCTAGTATGAGAAGACAGGTGAGTGCGGCAACTATTGCAACATTTCGCCCGACCTCTACAGGGAATAGGATAATGGCGAGCAGCGGAACGAGCCCAGCTAAAAAGTAGGCGCAGAACATAATTATTCCACCAATAATTGGTACCTTGAATGAATCGGTTTTATCGAGTTGATGCGCAGACTTAGAGCTAAGATATTGCCCAGACCCCATAGAAAGTGCTTCAACTAGTATAGTCACGACACCTGCTAAAATAACAACCTGCTTGTCTCCGGTTCCGGTGCTAATTCCGACAATAACACCGGTTGTAGATACTAGCGCATCGTTAAACCCGAACATTGCGCTTTGTAAGTATTCTTTTTGCTTGGCTTTCATGAGTTTTAGTATACACCCGGGGTTCGCCTCGCGGTATGTCTAGTCGCTTCGCCGACCTAGGTGAGCGGAAAGATTGCGTGTTGGTTGTGGCGAGAGGCGTAGAATCACCCTAAAGTATGTTTTAATGAGTGTAATAGCATTAGTGAGGGGATTCACATGGCAACGGATAAACAGCTTGCAGACTTAAAAGAAAAACTACGCATTAAAAAGAGAAAAGTTGTCACTCAGAGTGTTGAAAAATAATAAACCTAGACTGACAATATAAGAGAGATGAAACGTTTCTTAGACCTACTTATTCACCGATGGCTTCGCGTGCCGTATCCACTTCATGTCACTCGGTTTCGTACGCCGAAAAAACCGAAGGCAACGATTGTGTTACTTCATGGTATTGGTAATTCGTCGCGGACGTGGGATGACCTTATTCCGCTATTGCCGAAGGACGTGCGGGTAATTGGTATAGATTTGCTTGGGTTTGGAAAGTCACCGAAACCGCCGTGGTCTCGCTACGATGCCAACGAGCAAGCCCGAGCGGTGAGCATGACGCTATTTAGGGAAGGCCTGTCTCGGCAGACAATACTGGTCGGGCATTCGCTTGGGGCGTTGGTATCGGTGGCGATTGCTCGGAAATATCCGCTTATGGTGCGCCAGCTGGTACTGTGTAGCCCGCCATTTTATGGGCCCGACACGAAGCGAGGGTTTAACCGAGAATCTGTTCTAAGAGACATGTATAAAATTGCCCGTAAACACCCAGAGCGGTTAGTGAACCTGTCGCCAATAATGGTACGGCTTGGACTTGCTAGCAAGGTGCTCGATATTAACAACGAAAACGTCGGCGCTTACATGGAGGCGCTTGGTTCGAGTATTATTAACCAAAAATCGTTAGAAGATGCTCGCAAGCTTCGAGTGCCGACCCGAGTGTTGTACGGCAGTTTTGATCCAGTGGTGATAGGTGGGCATATAACCAACCTCGCAAAGTTCAACCCGAAGGTAAGCGCCAAAATGGTGCTGACAGGACATGAAATGGTAGGTGTGTATGTGAAGGTGTTGGGTAAGGAATTAGAGAAAGTTACTCTTCCTCGAAAACGGGAATAGTAATGATGAAAGAAGTCATTTTCTGGTCGAGGTTGTCGTAGCTTAGCGTACCGTGAAACTGTGTGGTGATAATGTGTTTTGCGATATAAAGCCCGACTCCCATTCCGCCGGCTTTCGTGCTCGTCTGTGGTTTAAAAAGGTGCTCTTTTACTCTTTTCGAAAGGCCTGGTCCGTTATCGGAAACGGTGATGCGTATCTTTTTGCCGCGTCGTGCAATATGAATAGCGATACGACCGTCCGAGCTCGTGCTACTGGCATCGCGTGCATTGTTGATTAGAATACTGATGACGTGGTCGAGGCTTGTCGGATCTCCTTTTGTTAACAATCGCTTGGTCGATGTGCTGAATAAACAGGCTGCGCCCGTTTTTTTGATTTCATGAGCCGCAAGTTTTACGAGTGGTACGACGTTAAAAGCTTCGATATTGTTCCTGGATCGTATTCTGCTTCTAACGCTATGGATTGTGTGGTTGATGTGCCGAATACTCTCTTGGGCGTCATTTATAGTTTTTGCTGATCTGTGTGTATCCGAAAGTCCGTTGATATCGAACGCTAGAACATTAAGCTGATTTGCAAGCTCGTGTAGAATCGCTGTGGTCGATTGGCCGACTTGCGCGAAGGTGTATAGCTGTTGAATTTCGGCAAGTTGAGCCTCGCGTAGCTTTTGAGCCTCTTCTTCAAGCCTTCTTGCGAGGGTGGCCTTTTGTTCTCTTAGCCGCTTCTTTGCGTTTTGTAGTTGCGTAAATGATGTCGCGGTGTGAAAGGATACGATCCAGGCGATAAGTGCGAAGATGCTAAACAGTGAGCCGTAGGTGATAATGTCGCCGATATGTGATTCCATGGCGAGCGCAGATCGATTTGGCGTGATGATTTCCAGACTATGGATAATATGTATAGATATAATTGTAACTATACTCGCAGCGCTAGTAGGGATGATAGCACGTAGTCCGATGAGCACTCCTGCTAGGAAGATAATAAAGCCAAGCACGAGCAAGCCACTGGGCGAATTTATCCCCCAAATCAGGAGACAGAATGAAGCAGCGGCAAAATATAACGCCATAATCATGAGGCTTGCAATACTATAACGCTGTTTTACTGCGGCCCAGTTGGCGACAATAACATATAACACCACACCGCCACCAACAAGAATTCGGTCAATCCTCACGCTGTCCGATATAAGCCCATAGATAATAAGTAGCGTTTCGAGTATGAATACGAGACCGAGCGTACCGTGGGCTATGATTCTTGTAATATGATGAGAGCCGATTGCATTCGCGAGCACTTTTTTTGCTATTATCCGCATTGTTTTATTCCTCGGCTATCGTTTCTGATGGAACGTCAAGCATGTAACCAACAGCGTAGACGGTTTTGATAAGCGGATAGTCGAATGGTTTATCGACCTTGTCGCGTAGATGCTTGATGTGGACGTCAACAGAGCCGGTCCAGCTTGAACTTGTGGATGTCCAGGCATGACTAACTATCATGTCTCTTGTTAAGACTCTCCCTTTGTTGATGACGAGGTATTCGAGAATATCAAACTCCTTTCGACGGAGTGTAATCGGCACCCCAGCTCGAGCAACTGTTCGTTTTGATGGGTCGAGCTTCAGGTCACCTGCCGTAACGGCTGAAATCGAAGGGAGACGCGGTCGCCGTCTGATGAGCGCGTTGATGCGAGCCCGAAGTTCCTGAGCATCGAATGGCTTCGTCAGGTAATCATCCGCTCCGGCATCAAGCAACTCGACCTTGCTGCTAATATCGTCAACACCAGTGATTATAAGGATTGGCATATCCGGTGATATCTTTCGGAGACGCCGGCACACTTCGAGACCGTTCATGTCAGGTAACCCAAGGTCAAGAAGTACTGCGTCAAATGGGTGGGCGGTAGCCGCCACAAGCGCCTCGTGCCCGCTATAGACAGACTCAAGGACGAACCATTTTTCTAGCCTGTATTTCATTCGTTCAACAAGTCTGGCATTGTCTTCGACGATGAGTAACTTCATAGGCGCTTCCTTTTTATGGTTATGCACTCACTCTACACTCTCAATGTTAAATAATCATTAACTCTTTCCTAGACGCACTCCAGCCTCGGGGTGGTATTATAGACTCATGACAACCGAAGCCATTATTCGACTCATTGCGGACGGTATGGTTATTCCTATTGTGCTTATTGCGGCCTATGTCTTGCTGACTAAAGTGCCAAAAGGTAGGCGTATTTATGCGTATAGCCGAATTATTCTGGCGGGACTGACCGCTTTCTTGTTTGCCAAGCTTATCGGCACTGTTTATCAGCCAGAGCTTATGCGCCCGTTTGAGACTCTAGGTGTCGACCCGGGGGCGTCGTTCCTCGATAATCCGGGCTTCCCGTCGGATCACATGTTGTTTGTGACGGCTATTGTGTGTGCTGTCTGGGCAGAGACGCGTATGAAGAAAACAACGCTAGTACTAGCGGCTATGGCGCTACTGGTGGGGGTTGGACGTATTTTGGCGCTTGTTCATACACCAGCCGATGTTATAGGCGGTGTGCTAATTGCGATGCTCGGAGCATTATGGTATAGTAATATACCAAGAAGCGAACGGAGGAAACATCGCCATGGCAAAAGTAATCACTGATACGCAACAAGTTATTGCGCGGTCTTGGTGGCAAAGCGGGGAAACCGCATTCCTAGGCATCCTTATTGGTGTTTGTTGGTGGGTGCTGTACATGCTGCTTAATACCTATACTCCAATGATTCCAGATATCGCTGGTACAGTCAGCCACGTCTTGGTTGCTGTACTCGGAGTGTCGGGTTTGGTGAGACTTTTTGCAGCGCGACCACTTCTCATTGCTATTGCCAGTGCGACAACCCTGTGGGGGCTTGGTGGCTTCGTCGATGGCCTGGTGTGGTATGAAACGCTGCTTTGGTCAGCGTTACTATTTGGCCTTGCTTATGCGCTGTTTGGTGCCGTTGCACACATTCGCTCGCTATGGGTATCGCTTGCTGTGGCTGTGACAATTGTCGTGGTTGCGAATATCTTACTACTCATCTAAATGGTATACTAAGGCTATGAATGAGGTGGTTACAATTATTCTTGTTATTGGCATTGTGGCGCTAGCCGGAACGCTGTTCGTTATTTTGCAAAAGTTGAAAGAAATGAAATCGGGTGGTGGGGTAGAGCTTATAAAGTCCGATGTCACCGAGCTAAACCGAACTATTGCTCAACTGCAATTGTCGCTTGGCGATAAAATGGAGCGCAGTAACGCTCAAATGCAGTCTTCTATGCAGAAGCAACTATCGGAAAGTATGAAATTGGTAGGCGACGTGTCGCAGCGTCTGACGAAACTCGACGAAACTAACCGCCGGGTCGTCGATGTTGCCGATGAACTTAAAACGCTCCAGAACGTTCTGCAAAACCCAAAGCAGCGTGGGGTATTTGGCGAGTATTATCTTGAATCGGTGCTAGCTAATATTCTTTCAGCCAAGCAATTTCAAATGCAGTACGCTTTCAAGGACGGCACCATAGCCGACGCGGTTGTATTTCTAGACAAAGGCCAGGTGCTGGCGGTAGATAGCAAGTTTAGCCTTGAGAATTATAACCGAATGGTTGGTGCTGACACCAAGGCCGAGCGACTAGAACTGTTGAAAAAGGTGAGAACCGACCTCAAGGGGCGGATTGATGAAACCAGCAAATACATTCGTCCATCTGAAGGCACGATGGACTTCGCTTTCATGTTCATTCCAAGCGAATCGCTATACTATGACCTGCTTATTGGCGATGTTGGTACTGGTTCGAGTGCCCGCGATCTTATTGAATACGCCTTTCGTGAAAAGCAGGTGGTTATTGTCAGCCCAACTAGCTTCATGGCATACCTTCAGACGGTACTGCAGGGTCTGCGTAGCCTTCAAATTGAAGAGCAGGCTAAAGACATTCAGTTACAAGTCGGCAAGCTGGGGCGTCATATTGCGCAGTATAACGACTACATGGTGCGTCTTGGCAAATCTCTCGGTACAACAGTCAGCCACTACAATAACGCTCACAAAGAGCTCGCTAAGGTAGACACTGACGTCACAAAAATCGCCAAGACAGACAAAAGTATTGAACCACTTCTTATAGATAAACCACAGCAAGAACAAGATTGATCATATGAAAAACCCGCCGGCGAACCGACGGGCTTTTACTAAATGCGTATAGCTTACGCTTTTTTGTCTTTGAGCAGGTCGTAAAGACCGAACCCAATAACCGCACCAACAACTGGACCGAGTACGTACATTGCGTAGCTCCAGACCGATGTGTCAAATGCTTGTAGGCTAATTGCAACCGCTGGGTTAAGGATACTGCTTGCGCTGACGTATCCTGCAATTGTAATACCAACCATCAACGCAATGAAGATACCGAAACCGGCTGAGAAAGCGCTGGTAAGGCTGTCTTTAATGCGAAGTGCGTGAGCGATGGCGAAACCAAGAATGGCAACTCCAAGGACTTCAGCGAAGAAGACATACCACTCTTTGCCTTCGATGCTTGTTAGTGGCAAAGCCGCGAACAATTCTTGAGCGCTTGCGCCGTAGCTGATTGCTTCAGCATCTGGTGCTGGTGCACCGGCAAGGAACGTCTTAAGGGTGAAGAACGATACGATAGCACCAAGTACTTGTGCGAAGATGTATCCTACTGCACGAAGCCATCCGACTCGCTTGGTGACCCAAGCAGCAACGGTGATTGCTGGGTTAACATGCGCTCCGGATACTGCACCGAGCATCAGAACGATACCGGCAAGACCGAACAGGATGAAGATTGGCTGACCTTGTCCAACGATAAAGATACTTGCAAGCAAGAATGTACCGATGAATTCAGCGCCAAGGCTCTTCCATAGTTTTACTGACTGTAGCGATGATGAGATGTGCTCACCAATGCTTGAGGCAGCGGTTGTTTTATTCTTTACAGGTGCCTTTTTTGCAGACACAGGCTTTTTCGTCGCCATTATACTTCCCTCCTTATGGTAAATATGACATAAGTATAACATATACATAACAGGAATGGGTAAACGGTTCGCAGGCACGGGAAAATGGTACTATAGACGTATGGGAATGTATCTCAAACAACAAAATTCGCGGTCAGAGCTTCAAGAGAAGCTTGCCAAAGAACTCCAAGAGCGCGCCCGTCAAAAAGCCGCCGAGGCAGATTCGCCCGATGGCGTTGATGACTCACGGTATATCGAACGAACCCAGCAAACCTCTCGCTTTGCGTGGGTCTGGATATTGTTTTTCGTGGTAGCTACTGGCGCGATTGTTTGGCTGGTAGTTTCGACCGCGCAATAGTATACTAAAGGGTGATTATGTCGATACACGATAATGAGGGCGTGAAGCAGTTGCTCATTGAGCGCGTAAAAACAAGCGAGACACCTCGCGATGTATTGCGTGCGCCTGAACTTCGCAAGCTCTACAGTACAATCGGATCAATTCCCGCTGAAGAACGGGCAAACTTTGGCCGTGAAGTAAACGACTTGAAGCAGGCACTTGAAGAGGCAATTACAGAACGCGAGGCACAGCTAGACTCGGCTTCAGTTGAACAGCTCGATGTAACTGCGCCGTGGGGTGAGAACGCATCGCTTCCATCGCTTCTTCCGGCAGAACACGGAACACACCACCCGTTGATACAAGAACTCAATCAGGTGGTTGATATCTTTACTCGTATGGGCTTCGAGGCCGTTGAATCACGTCAAATAGATGATGATTTTCATATGTTTGAAGCGTTGAACTTTCCAAAAGACCACCCAGCTCGCGATGGCTATGACACTTTCCGCACCGAAGAGGGCTATGTTCCGCCAGCTCACACCTCAACAATGCAGCACCGTATTTTGCTTGATGGCAAAGCGCGCCTTGAGGCTGGTGGCGATATTGCAGCCATTAGCTATGGGCGAGTATTCCGAAATGAAGACGTCGATGCTACTCACGAACACACGTTTTATCAAGTCGAGGGAGTCTACGTCAGCGAGCAAGCCAACCTTGGGCAGATGCTTGGAACACTTCGTAGCTTCTTTGAAACTTATTACGACCAAGAGCTTCGCATTAAAACTCAACCAGCCTATTTCCCATTTGTTGAACCTGGACTCGAGTTTGCTATTGAAAAACCGGCTGCAATTGGCGGCGGTCCTGGACAATGGCTCGAGATGCTTGGGTGCGGTATGATTCACCCGAATGTACTTGAAGCGGCTGGTATCGATTCGAAAAAGTATCGTGGCTTTGCGTGGGGTGGTGGAGTCGAGCGTTTGGTTATGCTGAAATATGGTATTGAGGACCTGCGTCATTTTGAGTCTGGAAAACTAGCATTTTTAAGGAAATTTAACACATGATTATCTCATTCAACTGGCTAAAGCAATACGTCGACATCGACCTTCCTATTCAAGAACTAGTTGAGCTTATTGGTGAGCGCCTAGTAGAGGTTGAAAGCGTTGAATATATTGGTGATAAATATAAAGATGCTCGTATTGTGCGGGTTATGGCCTGCAAGCCAATAGAGGGCACCGATCATTTGAACGTTGCGAAAATTGACGACGGTGGTGTTGTTGAAGGCATCGAGCGAGACGAAAATGGTTACGTCCAAGTTGTCTGTGGTGCACCGAACGTCCACGAGGGTATTGATGTTGTCTGGCTGCCGCCTCAAAGTATTGTTCCTGATACTTATGGAGACGCAGAGCCGTTTGTCTTGAGCGCCAAAGAACTCCGTGGCGTGATGAGTAATGGTATGCTGGCCAGCGCTCGCGAACTCGATCTTTACGACTATCATGAAGGAATTATTGTGGTCGATAAGGCCGCCGAACCAGGTGCGCTATTTGTCGACGTCTATGACCTCGACGACTATTTGCTTGATATTGAAAACAAGTCACTGACGCATCGACCTGACACCTTTGGTCTTATTGGTTTTGCTCGCGAAGTTGCGGGTATTCAAGGTAAACCTTTCAATGAGCCGCATTGGTTTGCTGAACTTGAAGCAAGGGCTACCAGTCAAGGCGCCGACGCTGCACCAGGAGTTTCTATAGAAGACCCAGAGCTTTGTGCTCGCTTTACTGCAGTCGTCCTTACCGACATGGATGAAACTCGACAATCGCCACTATACATTCAGTCGTTGCTTGCTCGAAGTGGTGTTCGTCCAGTAAGTGCCGCCGTAGATGTCGCCAACTACCTTATGCTTCTTTCGGGGCAGCCGCTTCACACGTATGACTACGATAAACTACTCCAAGTTGCCGGTGGCGATCAGGTCGTCGGAGTTCGTACGGCGCGAGAAGGCGAAACCCTTGCCTTGTTGGACGGAAGAGAAATAGCCCTCGACACGTCTGATATCGTTATTGCAGCCGGAAATACGGCTGTTGGGCTAGCTGGCGCAATGGGCGGAGCATCGACGGCGATTGACGGTACAACAAAACGAGTCTTACTTGAAGTTGCAACCTTCGACTTGTATCATCTTAGGTCAACACAAATGCGCCACGGTATATTTAGCGAGGCAATTACTCGGTTTACTAAAGGAATTCCCGCAGCTATTTCAATGCCAGTCACCCAAGAAGCGGTGCGACTTTTTGAGGAATATACCGGTGCTACGGTATCGAGCGCTATTGCCGATGCCCGCCCTGTTCGTCGTAAGCCACTTGCGGTTGAAGTATCTGTTGAAATGATTAATGAAACTCTGGGCACTCAGTATGCTGCCGAGGACGTTATGGTCCTACTTGAAAACGTTGGCTTTGAAGTGACATTCAACGACACTGTTGGGACCGTACAGGTTCCGTACTGGCGTGAAGATATTCATATTCCCGAAGACATCATCGAAGAGGTTGGACGGCTTGCTGGGTTCGACTCAATTAACCTCACTTTGCCACTGCGAGAATCTACTGCAGTCCGTCCAGATGCTTTCGACCAGTTGCGGATGCGCATTCGTCAGTATCTTGTGCAGGCTGGTGCAAATGAGGTGCTGACATATTCATTCGTTCACGGTGACGTGCTGCAGCGAGCTGGGCAAAAACCAGAGAATTCATATCGGATTGTTAATAGCATTAGCCCTGAACTTCAGTACTATCGCCAAAGCCTAACGCCGAGTTTGCTTGGCTTAGTGCACCCTAACGTAAAGGCCGGACACGATTCGTTTGCGGTATTTGAGCTTAATAAAACGCACGATAAATCGGCGGGACTGACCAATGAAAATGTTCCTGTTGAGCATGACCGACTTGCGCTAGTTGTTGAGAAAACGGAAGGTGCCGACCAACCTGCTTTTTATCTTGCTAAACGGTACCTTGAGTACCTCGGCGTGAAGCTTGGAAAAACGTTTGAGTATCAAATAATTACCGGTGACGAGGCGGATGTCGCAACCGCTCCATACGAGCCAAAACACAGCGCTGTCGTGTTCGACGTCGCAACCGGCGCCTATGTTGGTGTAGTCGGTGAATACAAAAAAGCGGTTCGTAAGGGTTGGAAATTGTCCGATTCTGTTGCGGGTTTTGAAATAAATACCCGAGCCCTCATGGCCGGCTCGGTAGACGATACAGCCACATATATGCCTCTCAGTCGCTATCCTGGAACGCAACGAGATATTTGTTTTCAAGTGCCAGTTCTTACGGCTTACGGCGCTGTTGGGCGGGCTGTGAAAGAAGTCCTTTCGAATATCGATATAACAACGTCGGTTGAGCCTGTCGATATATATCACTCCGATAATGCGGATGTGAAGAATGTTACCGTGCGAATTAATATGGTGTCACACGATAAAACGTTGTCGCAGGATGATATCAACAGAGTCGTTGAGGCGGTTAGCGCCCATGTAAGTACGGCAGTAAATGGAAAGGCAGTTTAGCATGGTAAGTAGCGAAACATCGACAAGTCGCAGCCAGCGCATTTTTTTGTGGATTGTAGCACTTCTTATGGTTGTAGGAACAATTGGTTCTTTCGGCATGATTGTGGTGGCAAATGAGAACGACCAGCGCGACCAAGCGCGCATTAGCGAACTCGAGGCCGAGTATCAAGTGGAGTACGATGCGTATCAGGCAAAGCAAGCGGCACAGGCGGCTGAGCTTTCTGAAAAGTACTATCCGATATTTGAACCGTATTCGTCGCGGGCTGGCGTATTTAATAAGGGCAATGTTACGGAGCTAACCACAACTGACCTTGTAGTTGGAGACGGTGAAACAATAACCTCTGAATCGTCTTTTAGCGCTTACTACATTGGCTGGAATCCGGACGGTACCATATTTGATCAGTCGATTAACGATGGCTCACTTAATGCACCACTATTCGTTAGCCCAGGTACTGTTATTGAGGGTTGGACGGAAGGCGTTGACGGCATGAAGGTTGGCGGCGTGCGAGAATTAACTATTCCAGCAGACAAGGCTTATGGAGAGACTGGAAATGGAGACGATATTCCTGCAAACTCACCACTTAAGTTCATTATAATGATTATTTCAACCCCTGAAGAAATCACAATGCCAGATATACCGGAAGAATTAATACGCTACTATCAGGCAGGAGGTCAATAAACGATGAGTGATATACGTGACGTCATAATGATTGGTGCGGGGCCGAGTGCGCTTACGGCGGCTATCTACACTACCCGCGAAGATATTGACACCGTGCTTTACGAGAAGGCGACTATTGGTGGCCTGGCCGCAATTACTGACGTGGTCGATAACTATCCTGGTTTTCCAGACGGCATTGAGGGTATGAAGCTCGCAGCGCAACTCGAAAAGCAGGCCGAGCGATTCGGCGCGCACATTGAATTTGGTGAAGCGTCACGCATTCGTCGCGAAGACGGCGTCATCGTATCGACCATTGATGGTGTCGATGTGAAATCAAAGGCGCTTCTTATTGCAACCGGTAGCGATTACAAGAAAACTGGCGTTCCCGGCGAAGCTGAATACTACGGGCGCGGCGTTCATTACTGCGCAACCTGTGACGGGGCGTATTATCGTGATAAAAAACTAGTAGTTATTGGCGGGGGAAACTCTGCAATTCAAGAAACCTTATTTTTAACTCGCTATGCATCGCATATTGACGTGCTAATTCGTAGTGAGGTAAAAGCAAGTGACGTGCTCGTTAATGAGCTTCAGAAGTATATCGACAATGGTCAAGTTACGCTTCACCTAAACACAACAACTGAGGAGATTCTTGCGACTGATGGTAGGGTAAGCGCGGTGCGCATACGAGAGGCTGGCGCTGAGAATACCATCGAGACAGATGGCGTGTTCGTATTTATTGGCTTAAAGCCAAATACTGGATTTTTGGAAGGAAGTGATGTCGAGCTAGACGCCCAGGGGCTTATTAAGACTGACGAGCACTACACGACATCAGTACCAGGCATTTTTGCCAGTGGTGACGTACGAAGCGGTGCGACAATGCAGATTGCCAGTGCTGTCGGAGAGGGCGCTGCTGCAGCCCTTGCTTTGCGAGAGTATCTCGACGATCTTAATCGCCAGTAACGGCAACGTGTTCTTCAACGAACGTTTCGAGCTGTGAGATAATTTTCGGATTTGCTGTTTCGAGAGCAATCTCTCTGGTTCCGAGCAGAACACCGGTGTAGGCAAAGTTGTGCGATCCAGTAATGGCCTTCTTAGATCCATCCTTAAAGGTGAAGACGATGAACTTGGCGTGTAAAAAAGTTTTACGAGTATAGCTCGATTTTATACGACTTATTAATTGGCTGCCTCGTATTGCAACCCTGTTTAGGCCGCCCGTGAGTCCAGGCGGGTTAAAGTAGACGGTCGCATTTTCGTTCTTTTTAATAATTCTAGAAAGCTTTCCGGTTGGGCAGTATTGTGACACAAATACAATCTCGGTTGCTTCTTCGGCAAGTTCACAGGCGCGCCGGTAGATGATTGATTGACCAATAACGCCACCATCGATAAGAATGGTCTCTTCGCCATGCTCATAGGCTACGCTCGGGTAGTTCTTTAGTTCCTTCTCGGCAGCTTGAAGCCTAATTTGCTCCTCGATCAATCGGTCTGCAAGACGTCCGTCGTTCAGAGTAAACATATAATCAACGTTGTCGATACCTTTTTGGTATATGTTAACGCCACCAAAGCAGAAAACGGCATCGTCAATAACACACCACTTACTATGGGTGCGACCGTTAAAGAAGGTTGCTCGACGATTGCCGAGCCACTGGAACTTCACGCCTGCTTTTTTAAGAGCACGAGCCATGCGCTGTGCTTGTCGCGAGCCAGGCGTTCGATAATGCAAAGGCATGAAGTCATCGATAACTGCGCCGAAGGTGAAGACGTCACCGGCAACAACAACTTCTACGCCCCGTTCCGCGGCTGCTTCAAGTTCGGCTATAAGCTCGTGTGTATTGGGGTGATCGGCCACAACAGTTGCTAAAAGGTAGATGCGTTTTTTGGCATGACGAGCAAGTTCGGAGGCTTCCGATATGTAGTCGTGAGGCAAGAGTAATTTCACAATTAATGATTGTAGCACCCCATGAGCTAAAGCGCTATGCGCATGTGGCGTGAGGTGATAGAATAACAGAGAACAAAAGGAGCTATTCATGACACACCTACAAGTACCATCGGGAGACATTGATAACGGCACAATTAACGTTATTATTGAAATTCGAAAAAATGAACGAAATAAATACGAGTTCGATAAAGAAACCGGACGACTTTTCCTCGATCGCGTAAATGGAACGACACTCGGCTACCCGGCGGACTATGGTTATGTCCCTTCAACGCTCTGTGAAGATGGTGACCCACTTGACGCATTGCTGATTATTGATGAATCGGTTCCTCATGGAACAGTTGTGCCATCACGACCAATAGGCGTGCTGTATTTTGAAGATGACGGCGAGATGGACGAAAAACTGATTGTTGTGCCAAGCGATGATGTCAGCAAGGACCATATTACAGAACTCGACGATCTTGGCGAAAACTTTAAGAAAGTTATTGAACACTTCTACGCTCACTACAAGGACTGGAAGAAGAACTGGACTGGTGTTGAAGGAAAGCTTCACGGATGGGGCGATGCCGAAGCAGCAGCGAAAGTTGTCCGAGAATCTATTGCCCGCGCTTCGAACTAACGATCTTTTTTACGCTTTGTCTTTTCGCGGATAATTGCAGCAGCGTTTGTCATACTCTCAACGAGTCCAAGCTTGCGTAGTTGAGACCGAAGTTTATTTCTAGCATGTGTGGTCGATATATTATCGAGCCACGCTTGCTTTGGTTGACTGTTTTTGCGCGTCATGACTTCAATAACATCACCGTTTTGCAGTGGCTTATCAAATGGATGGATCTTTCCGTTCACCTTGAAACCATTGGCGTGTTTTCCAACGTCGCTGTGGACGAGGTAGGCGAAGTCTAGCGGGAATGCACCTTCTGGCAAATTATAGATGTCTCCTTTTGGTGAATAGACAAATATCCGATCGCCAAATAGGTCAATTGAAAGTTGCGATGTTGGGATGTCTTCACCGCTACGAAGCTTCGAGGCTATTTCTTGAAGCTGGGTAATCCACTGCAGGTGACCCGGCAAGACGGCACTGCCTTTTTTACGAGTATAGTCTTTTGAGCTTTTTTGCTCGTTGTAATGGAAGCTTGCGGCAAGTCCTTGTTCGGCGTATTCATGCATTTCGTGTGTACGAATTTGAAATTCAACAATTTGCTTTGACCGAGTAATAACGGTTGTGTGGAGACTTTGATAGCCGTTCGGTTTTGGAGCCGATGTATAATCCTTAATGCGAGCGATCATTGGCTGATACAGTGCATGGAGTACCCCAAGGACCTTGTAGCATTCTTCCCGGGTGTCAACTATAACGCGTAGCGCCATGAGGTCATAAATGTCATCAATGTTGCCATCGACTTTTTGCAACTTCTTGTGAAGGCTGTAAATGCTTTTAACTCGTCCGTTTATTTCGTGTTTAATGCCTTGGGCGTTTAACTCTTTCTCGACTTCGTCGCGTACGACGCCAAGCTTGCGGGTGCTTTTGCCGAGTCGTTTTCGAATGAGATTTTTGAGGCGTTTAAATTCTTGGGGCTCGAGGTAGCTAAAGGCAAGTTCTTCAATTTGTACTCGTACGCGACCCATACCGAGACGATCGGCCATTGGTGCAAATACCTCCAAGCTTTCGCGGGCTATTTTTATTTGCTTCGGACGTGACTTGTGCTGAAGAGTTTCGAGGTTGTGAAGACGGTCGGCGAGTTTAATAATGACAACCCGAACGTCATGTCCGATGGCAATTAGGAGTTTTGACAGGTTATCTTTCGTTTGGGGAAGGTAGGTCGTGAGGTCTTGCATACCGGCGCGGGCTTGGGACACTTTAGTAACACCGTCAACCAAAAAAGCAACATCTTCACCGAACAGCGACTCGATTTTCTCAAGTGTCAGGTCAGTATCTTCAACGGTATCATGAAGTACCCCGGCAATAACCGAATCGATATCCATACCCCAGTCAATAAGCGTTTTTGCGACAGATAATGGGTGAACAATGTAGGGCTCGCCGCTTCTTCGTTTTTGCCCTTTGTGTGCCTCGGCGGCAACGTCAATGGCATGTTCTAGCTCGAGGAGAAAGTTCTTCTCGTAAAATGGCTTCGCGTGGGTTAGGAGCAGTCGCTTATTCATCTTAAGCCCTAGTATACGAGAGATTGCCCCATGAGGGTAGTCGGTATATAATAACTGTAAAGTGTATAAGCTTATAAAAGGAGTGGGGCTGCATGGCAAAGGTGAAGATAGGAATTAACGGATTCGGAAGAATTGGCCGAAGCGCGTTTAAGATTGCATTTGATCGAAGTGACATTGAAGTGGTGGCTATTAACGACCTAACTGACACGAAAACACTTGCATACCTGCTACAGCACGACAGTAACTACGGACTATACAAACATACTGTCAGCCATAACGACGGCACTATTGAAGTCGACGGCAAAAAGATAAAAGTTCTTTCCGAGAAAGATCCATCGGCAATTCCCTGGGAAGAGCTTGGCGTTCAAGTAGTCATTGAATCGACCGGACACTTTACCGACAAAGAATCTGCAGAGTTGCATATTAAAGCCGGTGCTAAGCGTGTTGTTATTAGTGGTCCAACAAAGAGTGAAGATGTCGACACTATTGTCCTTGGTGCAAACGAAGACGATATAGAGGGTTCGAGTCAGGTTATCAGCAATGCTAGTTGCACGACCAACTCTTTGGGTGCAGTTATGGCAATTTTAGATGCCGAGTTTGGTGTACAAAAATCGCTTCTTACGACAATTCATAGCTATACGGCCAGCCAGGCGCTGCAGGATGCACCGGCTAAAGACCTTCGCTCGGGACGAAATGCAGCCGAGAACATTGTCCCATCTACAACCGGTGCGGCAATTGCAGTTACAAAAACCCTGCCTCAACTCAAAGGTAGGTTCGACGGATTAAGTATTCGTGTGCCGACGCCCATTGTCTCTATTAGCGACGTAACTGTTCTGCTAGAGAGGGATGTTACGGTAGATGAGCTAAACAACGCCTTCAAGAAAGCTGCCGGTGAACCGTACTATCAAGGAATTCTTGGGGTTAGCGAAGAGCCGCTTGTTAGTCGCGACTACATTGGCTCAAGCTACTCTGGCGTGGTTGACTTGCTACTTACGAAGGTGGTGGGCGGAAACCTGGCAAAAGTAATGGTTTGGTATGACAACGAATGGGGCTACAGCAACCGCCTAGTCGAACTCGTTGCCGATATTGGTAAAGGAATAGAATAGGGTTATGAAAATTTTCATAGGAAGCGATCACCAGGGGTTTCATCTAAAAGAGAAATTGTTTGCGTATCTTGCCAAACACGGATATGAGGTTGAAGACGTTGGAGACAAAGAGCTAGATCCTAATGACGATTTTCCTGATTTTGCGCAGGCAGCGTCCATAAAAGTCATCGGTGAAGATGATTCTCGGGCAATATTGCTTTGTGGTGGCGGCCAGGGTATGGCAATGGCGGCTAACCGTTTCCGTGGTATTCGGGCCAGCGTTATATGGGACGCGTATGAGGCAAAAATGACTCGAAATGACAATGACAGTAATGTGCTTTGTCTTCCGTCGCGAATTCTTGATGAACAAGATGACGCGGCCTGGCAAGGAATTGTTGAGACATGGCTGAATACACCATTTGCAGGTGCGCCTCGATACCGACGCCGAAATGCTCAATTGGATGAACTTGCATGAGTGTTATTGTTCCGACAATCATGGCGGAAACGCTCGACCAACTTCGTGAAGCCATT
Source organism: Candidatus Saccharimonadota bacterium (assembly GCA_009992235.1). GTDB lineage: Bacteria > Patescibacteriota > Saccharimonadia > Saccharimonadales > Saccharimonadaceae > Microsaccharimonas. Next base: position 298,799 of record JAACVZ010000001.1, on the reverse strand, counting down.
CAGAAAATTAAGCCCTTTGCACAGCGAGTCCACTTCGATATTAGCGATGGTGAGTTTGCGCCAACCTTTCTTCTTAACGAAACACAGCTTTATTGGGAGCAGGGCTGGCAGGTAGATATTCACGCCATGGTATCTCGACCGTCTGAACATATTCCGCAACTCATCGCTCTCAAGCCAGACCTGGTCATTATTCATGTTGAAACAGGTGAGGATACGGTGGCCCACCTCAAGGCATTAAAAGAAGCTGGTATTCGGGCCGGTGTCGCACTACTGAAGGCGACGGTACCGTCTAAAGTGTCTGATGCCATTAAGGCTGCTGATCACGTGATGATTTTTTCTGGAGATCTTGGTAAATTTGGCGGTACGGCCAGCATGATGCAGCTTGAGAAAGTACGACTAGTGAAAGCAATTAATCCAAATGCCGAAATTGGTTGGGACGGTGGCGTGAATGCTGAAAATGCCTATACCCTGTCTAAGGGCGGCGTTGATGTACTTAATACCGGTGGAGCCATAGCGAATGCCGAAGATCCGGACGCCGCGTACGCAAAACTAGTTAAGGAAATTAATAAAACAGGGGTGATTTAGGTGGGTGAACTGACGACCGTGCAGCTTGAGAAGAAAGCCAACGATATTCGCAGAGCTATTATTAATATGTTGAAGGAGGCGGGGAGCGGCCACAGTGCTGGCCCTCTGGGCCTTGCCGACATCTTCTCGGCGCTGTACTTCTCAATTCTCAGTATTCGGCCGAAAGAGCCCGAATGGGATGACCGCGACGTTCTTTTTCTCAGCAATGGACACTGCGTTCCGGTGCAGTATGCAGCCATGGCGGAAGCCGGATATTTTGATAAGTCTGAATTGAAGACACTTCGAAAATTGGGCAGCCGCCTACAAGGTCACCCCGAGCGCGAAAAGTTGCCAGGCCTTGAAAATACAAGCGGGCCCCTAGGTAGCGGTCTCAGCCAAGCGTCGGGTTATGCGTATAGCCTACAGTATCTAGACAAAGTTTCACATAGGTTTGTGTACGTAGTCATGGGCGACGGTGAGCTTGATGAGGGAAATATATGGGAGGCGGCGATGTTCGCTGGTAAGTATAAGCTGTCTCAGCTTGTGGCGATTATCGACAGAAACAACATTCAAATAGACGGTACTACTGAAGACGTCATGCCACTAGAGGATTTGCGTGGAAAATGGGAGTCGTTTGGCTGGCATGTTCTTGAAATTGATGGCCACAATGTTGAGAGCGTTATTGACGCATGCTCGCAGGCTCGAGCCGTGAGCAATCGCCCGACAGTTATTATTGCTCACACCATTCCGGGTAAAGGCGTTGATTTTATGGAGTACAACTATAAATGGCATGGTATGCCACCAAATGCCGAGCAGGCCAAGGAAGCGCTTCACGACCTTCGGACACTTGGTGGACAGATTACTCACGAAGGGCAGGGTGTATGAACTATCCATTAGCAGACAATCTTTTCGATGACGATGTTATGCTTGAGCCAATTCGAGCAGGTTTTGGTAGAGGTTTGAAGAAGGCTGGCGAAAAAAACGATCAAATTGTCGCCTTGTGTGCCGATTTGACCGAAAGTACGCAGATGCATCTGTTCAGGGATGCATTTCCTGAACGATTTATTGAGGTTGGTATTGCCGAACAGAACCTCGTGACGGTCGCTAGCGGGCTGGCTCGAGCCGGAAAAATTCCTTTCACAAGTAGTTATGCGGCATTTAGTCCTGGAAGAAACTGGGAACAAATTCGAACAACAATTGCGTTGAATAATCAACCTGTAAAAATTGTTGGATCACATGCCGGAGTCAGCGTAGGACCAGACGGCGCAACGCATCAGATGCTTGAAGACATCGCCCTTATGCGGGTTCTTCCGAATATGGTCGTTATAGCACCGGGCGACAGCGTTGAGGCCGAGAAGGCGACGCTTGCTATGGCGGAGCATAATACACCATGCTATCTTCGCTTGGCGCGCGAGAAAACGCCTGTTTTTAGTACTGAAGCGTCACCGTTTGAGATAGGCAAAGCCTATGTGCTTCGTGAAGGGGCAGATGTAGGGCTAGTAGGAACTGGGGCCATGAGCTATCAGCTACTTGCCGCGGCGGAAATTCTTGCCAGGCAGGGGATTGAAGCGCGTGTAGTTCACGTTCCAACCATCAAACCGCTTGATGAGACGGTGATTATTGAAACTGCTCAAAAAACCGGGCGTCTTGTAACAGCCGAGGAGGCGCAGGCCGCCGGTGGTCTTGGAGGTGCAGTAGCTGAATTGCTTGGCGAAAAACTACCGGTTCCACTTAATCGAATCGGTGTAAGGGATAGGTTCGGCGAGTCCGGTTCGCCTGCGGAACTTATGGAACATTTCCGTCTCACTGGCGAAACGATAGTTGAAGATTTACAGGACTGGCTTCGGGACACACCGCGTTATCACCAAGGATAATATGAGTAGCGCTTATGCTATACTAAGGCCAGTAACTATCTATTAGGGGGGCAATTTTATATGGGACTCACCATACCGCAAATACGTGACAATACGCTACGCGCTCGACATCTTATGCAACGTTCGCGTCAGCAGCATTTTGCTGTCGGTGCGTTTAATATCGACAATCAGGAAACGCTAATTGCGATCTCTCGTGCCGCCCAGAAACTGAATGCCCCGGTTTTGGTCGAAGTGAGTCAAGGAGAGGTCGATGCAATCGGTCTTGAAAATATTCGAGATCTTGTCGACAACTACAAAGCCGAGTATGGTATTGAAATGTACATTAACCTCGACCACAGCCCCACCGTTGAGGCGTGCAAGCAGGCCATCGATGTGGGGTATGAATTTATTCATATCGACATTTCCCAAGCAAATCACGACGCAACCGACGAAGAAATTATTGAGAAGACTAAAGAGGTGGTCGAATATGCCCGATTTACCGGTGCGTTAGTTGAAAGTGAACCGCACTACTTTGGGGGTTCAAGTAACGTACACGCCGAAGCTATCGATTACGAAGAAATTAAGAAAACGTTCTCAACACCTGAAGGGGCGCGAGCTTTTGTTGAGGCCACGGGAATCGACACATTTGCGGCGGCGGTTGGGAACCTGCACGGTAAGTATCCCGTGCCGAAAGAACTTGACCTTGAACTACTGGGAAGTGTCCGTGAGGCAATCGACTGTCAGATAAGCCTTCATGGAGGAAGCGGAACCCCACTTCATTATTTCAAGAAAGCGGCTGAAATTGGTGTCAGTAAAGTAAATATTAATAGTGACATGCGCTATGCTTTCCGAACAGAACTTGAAAAAGTCCTAAAAGAAAACCCGGACGAGTATGCCGTTGTTAAGCTGATGCCTCGGGTTTATGAAGCGGTTCAAGCGGTTGTCGAAGAGAAAATACAGGCCTTTGGAAGTGCCGGAAGGGCAGTTGTTTAAACGATGTCGGTACCAGTTATAGTTACTATTGGTAAATCTACCCAAGACGTTTTCTTGAAGAGCACAAAGGCATTTGAGCAACACGAGCACAAGGGCGTTGTGTATGAGCAGTTACCTGTTGGCAAGAAGCTTGATCTTGATGAAGTTACCTTTGCGACTGGTGGTAATGTAACGAATGCGGCGGTGACGTTTGCCCGTCAGGGGCTGCACAGCACCTATACATGGTGCCTGGGTGTTGACCCAGCAAGCGAGGGTATATTACGTGACCTCGATAAGGAGGGCGTCGATACTCAACACGTCTATCGCGGCGATGAATATAGGGCGAGCTATTCGGTTATTTTGATGCTCCAGGGTGGTGAACGGACAATTCTGAATTACAAAGGTTCAATGCCGAACATTGATAGTCCGCACCTTGACCTAAGTGCGATTGATAATTCTGACTGGGTATACCTTTCTTCGTTGGGAGATATTGATCTTCTTGAGAAAATTGTGTCTCGAGCCGCGAAACAAGGTGCAAAAGTCATGCTTAACCCAGCCGGGGCTGAACTGGCTCATCCTGACCGACTTAGGACTATTTTAGAGGATGTTGAGGTGTTGATTGTTAATAAGGAAGAGGCTCAACAAATTGTCGAGGGAAACTCGCTAGAAGAGCTTGCCCGCCATGGACGACACTATGTACCGGTAGCTATTGTATCGGATGGTCCAAACGGCGCAGTTGCTATAGACAAAGATAAAATTGTTACCGCCGGTATGTACGAAGACGTACCGGTTATCGATCGTACCGGAGGTGGAGACGCCTTTGGTTCAGGTTTCTTGAGTTATTATTCGCAGGGAAAATCCCTCAAAGAATCGATGCTGTTTGCTAGTGCGAACTCGACATCAGTTGTGCAGTATGTCGGCGCTAAAGAAGGCATTCTTCATAAGGGCGTGGACCTGCACGACATGCCTATTGAAGAGAAGGACGCGTAGGCTGTATGTCAAAGTTTCTGCGCGTATTACTTGATGCCGAAGAACCAGTCTTTAGCGAGGCTATTGCTCAACTCGAGTCGATAACTGGCAAAACAGCCGCCGACGCTCAGCTTATAGGCGATATTACCGGCAAGGCGCATGAAAATATGCGCTCCATGGGGCTTGATCCTATGACGGCAACAGGTGAAGAGGTGTATCAAGGGCTTCTTGGACGAGTCGAGAAAGACATGTTACGGCTGACGAAGATTATTGGTGCAAACGACCCAGAAGATGTACGTCATCTTGTGCCGTACATGATAGATGCTGCCAATAAGGTAAAGTTCAATCGAAAAGTTTTTGTTATAAAACGCGAAAAGGCTAAAGATCTATTGCGCCAGATGCCACCCAAGAAGTTGATGGAGCGGCTTGGCTATAAAGACCTTGAGGCGCTATTCGATAATGAAGATTTTGACGAAATATATACAGCACTTCGTTTTTCTGAGGGTGACGGCTGGCTGAACGCCTATAATGAATTGTTCACTTCTATTGAAGCCGGTGACTATGAGGAGCGTGACCTAAGAATTATTCAAATGGACCACGATAAATACGTCGACCTTGCCGAGCACTTTGTTAAGAAGAAGCTACACAACGTGACGCACACCAAAGAAATGGGAACAATTGTAGTTGTACCGATGCACGCCAAGAAGATGCGTGGTCTTGTGCTTAAGACGCTACCTCTCTTGCTCCATTATATGAATGAAGTTAAGTTGTACTCGACCTTTTTCAAGATGAAGAGTACGAAGCCCCATTTTGGAAAGACGGTAGTCGATACGCTTATTGCCGACCCGGGCACGAAGAGTCAGCTCGTCGGTAAGAATATCCACTGGAGAGTTATTCAGAGGTACCTAGCGCGCCACAAGGAAGACTCGGTTGATAAGATTGCCTTCGAGCCGCATGTTCAGCCGGAGGACCTTCACTGGCGTAGAGCTGAGGAGTTATTATACGAAATCGACCCTGAGCTTGAATTCTGGCGGGACAGAGACTACGTCGGCCTAATGTACGATGGTTTCCCGGTCACCTTTAACCTATTTGACGTCAGCTTCGCATATTCAAACGCCGAGCCATATAAAGGACGCTATGCTTATCATTTTAGAGAAAGCCTATGGAACGAAATATTTATCCGCTATATGGGATTCAAGAACCTCGCCGATCAAATATTAGCGCAACTCGATAATGACATGATTAGTCCCGAAAAGCTTGTTACGCACAAAGTGACGCATGAGGTTCGTAGCCGCGAAGAAGCCCGCTTAAAGCGGAGCATGAGATTTCGGGAGGAGATGATTGACGCTGCCGAAGTTCGTCTCGGTACAGTAGTCAGTGAATTCGAAAAAGTATTCGACATGCTAGTAAGCCACGAAAAGACGGTGACTATTTTTGGTTCAGCAAGACAGAATATCGATAAAGGCGTGTTAACAGGAGCTTATGAGTTGGCCGCAAAGCTTGCTAAGAATGACTACGCGGTTATTACCGGTGGAAGCCGAGGCGTTATGGAGGCGGCTAACCGGGGTGCCTATGAGGCCGGCGGTGATTCTATCGGGCTTAATATTCTTCTTCCACACGAGCAGCACATTAACGAATACGTGACGGAGAGCTTTGAATTCGAGCATTTCTTTGGGCGAAAGGTATCTATGACGATAGATGCAAGTGCTTATATCTATTTCCCCGGAGGCTTCGGAACGCTCGATGAGTTATTTGAGATTGTTGTTTTGGAGCAAACCGGGAAAATCCCAAAGGCTCCAATTATCCTCGTGGATAGTGATTTCTGGCGACCAATTGTCACGCTTCTTGGGAAGGTTATGCAGGATAAGTATCAGACGGTGTCAGGTGACGACATGAACCTACTCCACATGTATGACGACTACGATGAAATTGTTGCGCACATCGACTCTTATGAGAGAAAACGAAGCGCTTCATAGACATTTTAAAGCATAATAGCTATACTTATCAGTAATAGCGGGAGACAGCAATGCGAGAAAAAACCAGCAGGGGAATTAGAACAACCATTATTGTCTTTATCGTGCTTCTATTTGTGGTTGGTGTCATTGCGGCGTGGAGATATTTCGGAAATACGCCAGACGACTCGGACACGACAAATACTACCGACACCTCAACCGTTCAAACGGATGAGACTGCCGATACAAACAACACTGACGAGAATGAACCTACAGCTGAACCCGTTCCCGTTGAATCGACCCCAGACCCTGCCATATTCTCGTCAATCGATATTTCTCAGCTTGGTATAGTCGTGTTTTACACGAATAGCGCGCCTGGTTTTGAGTACCAGATACTCCGGACGTCAAGCGGCACCTCTTACATTGACTTTATGTCCGAGGACCTCGTTGGTACTAAGTGTACGGACGACAAGGGAGTGTTCGCTACCATCATTGAAGATCCGTCTGGGTCCGAGTCGCAAACACTTGTCGCAACCACAGAGGTGGGGAACAAGACCTATGGTCTTTCGCTAGCCAGTGAAACCTGCACACCTGATGAAGAGCTTCTCTCGACGTATCAAACGGCCTTCAAGGATGGTTTCAGTAGTCTCCGCCCACTCGAAGACTAGTCTCGTCGTTCCTATTGACGGAATGGTATAATGATATGATGACTCAAAAGTTTTCATTGAAATCTGCGTATCAACCGACCGGCGATCAACCGACAGCCATTAAGACGCTTATTGAAGGTCTTGAAAACGGCTCCTCGGAGCAGACGCTTCTTGGTGTAACTGGGTCTGGAAAAACCTTTACTATGGCAAACATTATTGCTAATCGGCAGGTACCTACTCTGGTGCTCGCGCACAATAAAACATTAGCCGCCCAGCTGTACAGTGAGTTTAAGATGTTTTTCCCGGAGAACGAGGTGCATTATTTTGTCAGTTACTTCGACTATTATCAGCCTGAAGCCTACATTGCGAGCAGCGATACATATATCGAGAAGGATTCAAAAATTAACGATGAGATTGATCGCCTGCGACACGCGGCAACAACGGCACTGCTAACACGCCGTGATACGATTATTGTCGCTAGCGTCAGCTGTATTTATGGTATTGGTTCGCCCGATGACTATGCGGACATGTCAATTACCGTAAAGAAAGGCGAAAAGCGCCAGCAAGATAAGTTCGTGAGGCTCTTGACGGACATCCAGTACCACCGCAACGACATCGACTTTCACCGCGGTACATTTCGAGTTAAGGGCGATGTTGTTGACGTATTTCCAGCCGGCAGCGACGTTGCGTACCGAATAGATTTCTTCGGCGATGAGGTTGAGCGCCTTATGAGGATAGACCCACTCACTGGCGAAATACTAGCCGAGCCTAATGAGCTCTCTATTTTTCCTAGTAGCCACTATGTTACGCCGAAAGAAAAGGTTGCACGGGCAGTCGAGAATATAAAGAAAGAGTTCGACGAACGCCTTAAGTATTTTGAAAAACATGATAAACATCTTGAGGCGCAGCGAATTGCCCAACGAACTAAGTACGACATTGAAATGCTTGAGGAAACGGGGTTCGTTAAAGGCATTGAGAACTATAGCCGGTATCTGACTAATCGTGAGCCTGGCGAACAACCCGCAACACTCCTCGATTATTTCTCCGACGACTTTCTATTGTTCGTAGACGAAAGCCACATGACTCTTCCTCAGGTGCGTGGCATGTACAACGGCGACCGTGCCCGCAAAGAGGTCCTGGTTGAACACGGCTTCCGCTTGCCGAGCGCACTAGACAATCGTCCGTTAACCTTCGATGAGTTTACGAAACATATTAACCAAGCGATTTATGTGTCAGCAACACCGTCTGAATATGAACTATCTCGTAGTCCGGCGCCTGCACAGCAGGTTATACGTCCGACGGGCCTCCTCGACCCCGTTATTGAGGTTCGCGGTACGGAAGGTCAGATAGATGATTTGGTAGATGAAATACGCAGGCGAACGGCCAGTGGACAGCGCGTGCTTGTAACGACGCTTACCAAAAGGATGGCCGAAGACCTGACGACATATTTGCAAGAACTCGACATAAAAACTGCTTACATTCACAGTGAAGTTGACACCCTCGAGCGAAGCGATATTCTTAAAGACCTTAGAAGCGGCATCTATGACGTGTTGGTTGGTATTAACCTCCTGCGCGAAGGACTTGATCTTCCAGAGGTGAGCCTAGTGGCAATTATCGATGCCGATAAGGAAGGCTTCCTGCGCTCAACGAGTGCGCTAATCCAGACAATTGGTCGAGCGGCACGACATCTTGATGGGAGGGTACTTATGTATGCCGATAGAGTGACCGACTCTATGGCTAGGGCGATTGATGAGACTAATCGTCGTAGAACAATTCAAGAAGCATACAATCAGAAGCACGGTATAACACCCGCGAGTGTTGCAAAGGCTATCGATGAAGGGCTTCGAGCGCTTATTCCCAAGAAAGATGATGATCCTAAACTTAATTTGAAGAAAATTCCAAAGGATGAATACGCTGGCCTCATCGAAGATCTTAGTGCGCAAATGGAATTCGCAAGCGCAAACCTCGAATTTGAAAAAGCAGCTGAGCTGCGGGATATGATTGGTGAAATTCGTGCCAAGCTGTAGTACGTCCATTGGCATCGGCGGTGGACTCATATATAATGAGGCTATATGACGCAGATCTCGACAGACGATGTGCGCTACTTGGCGACACTGAGTAGCTTGCAGCTAGAGGATGAAGAAGTTGAAGCACTTCGCACTGATATTGAACGCATTCTTGACTATGTCGCCCAACTCGGTGAACTTGATACAAGTGGTGTTGAACCGACGTATCAGGTAACTGACTTAGAAAATGTCTGGCGTGAGGATATAGTAAACACGTACGGCGTAGACCGCGAGGCTCTTTTGGCGCTTTCGGCTGATATTGATACAAAACAAATTAAAGTTCCGAAGGTACTATAAGTATGGCAGGTTTGTCATCATACCTACATACACCTGCTCGCGAGAATGTTGAGCGGGCACTTTCCCAGGCTAAAGAACACGAGGCGTTTCATGCGCTACTTCATTTGTCCGAAGAAAAGGCGCTTTCTCGTGCTGACCTAATAGACTCTCAGGAGAAAAAAGGTCGTCTAGCTGGCGTTCCGTTTATCGTTAAAGACAACTTTTTAACGATAGGTGAACCAACTACTGCAGCCAGCGAAATGCTCGCCTCATTTCAAGCACCTGTCATGGCGACGGCGGTTGAAAAACTTGAAGCAGAAGGCGCCATTTGCATAGGAAAAGCTAACCTCGATGCATTTGCTCACGGTGGAAGTACTGAGAACTCAGCCTTTGGTCCAACGAAAAACGCAGTTGATCAAACACGAGTCGCCGGAGGAAGTAGCGGCGGCTCGGCCGTTTCGGTTGCGCTTGATATTGTTCCATTTGCTCTTGGTACCGACACGGGTGGCTCCATACGTCAGCCGGCGAGCTTTAACGGTGTAGTTGGCGTAAAACCAACGTATGGCGCAGTGAGTCGCTACGGTGTCGTAGCTATGGCGAGCAGTACTGACGTTATCGGTGTACTTTCAAATACAGTTGAGACTAGTGAACTGGTGCTCGATATTATGGCTGGCCGTGATGCAAAAGATATGACAACATTGCCTGACTTTTTTGAACCGCTCTCAGAATCGGCGCCTCGAAAAATCGGTGTCATTAAAGAATTTATGACTAGCGATGTTGACTCTGAGGTGCGTCAGAAAACCCAAGACTACATAGATGCACTTCGAGGGCGAGGTCATACAGTTGAAGAGGTGAGCTTGCCGATGTCAAAGTATGCACTTGCCGTTTATTACGTTGTTGTTCCAGCCGAGGTTAGTAGCAATCTTGGTCGCTACGACGGTATTCGCTATGGCCTGCGAGCTTCAGACGCAACATCGATTGCGTCACTTTACGGATTGTCTCGAGACAGAGGCTTTATGCCCGAGAATAAACGGAGAATTATGCTTGGAAGTTACGTTCTATCGAGCGGATTCTTCGATGCATATTATCTTCAAGCGCAAAAAGTCCGCACGCTGCTGATAAACGAGTTTAACGCGCTCTTTGCCTCGTACGATGTTCTAATTGGACCAGTAGTACCAACCCCGGCATTTAAATTAGGCGAGAACACTGATAATCCTATTCACATGTATCTATCCGACGTTATGACTGTGCCTGCAAGCTTGGCTGGCCTTCCGGCACTGAGCGTTCCAGCCGGTACCACCGATTCTGGGCTGCCTGTAGGGGTGCAATTAATAGGTCAACGGCAATCTGACGCATTGTTGTTGGCGCTTGCAAAAGAAGGGGAAGCATAATGGACGAACCGATTGTCATGATACTATTTTTTTCAGCTATATTAATTTTTGGAGGCGCGCTTTTCATTGTTGTTTCTGTGACAAAACGAGGCGCTCGTTCGCTTGACGTTGAGAAATATCGCTGTCGATGGATGGAAATTGAAGGAAAACTATCGCGTGACGACGCAAGTTCATACTCGCTGTGTATTCTTCATGCCGATTCACTACTAGATAAGGCTCTGAAAGAGCGCGGTGTCAGCGGGAAGACTATGGGTGAGCGTATGAAGCAGCACCAAGGGAAGTGGACGAACGGCAATGGTGTATGGGCGGCGCATAAACTGCGAAATCGCATTGCCCATGAGCCCGAAGCTGTTCAGTTAGACTATGACAGAACGAGACATGCACTTGTTGCGTTCAAACAGGGACTTAAAGACGTGGGGGCGATATAATATGACAACCCATCCTGATTATGAAATGACCATTGGTATTGAATGCCACGTTCAGCTAGCGACGCTAACAAAATTATTTAGTGGCTCCGATAACGACGCAAGGGATAAAGACCCTAACAGCGCAACCAGCCCAATCGACTTTGGGCTACCTGGCATGTTGCCTGTGTTGAATCGTGAAGCAGTCGTACTCGCAGTGAAGGCCGGAAAAGCATTAAATGCAGACATTGCGCGAGTGAGCCGGTTCGATCGAAAACATTATTTTTACCCAGATCTTCCAAAAGGCTATCAAATTACGCAAATGTATCAGCCAATTATTCTTGGCGGTACAGTTGATGTTCCGTTTGAAGATGGCTCGACGGTTCCGGTCAGAATTCATCATGCCCATCTTGAGGAGGATGCCGGAAAATTGACGCACTACGCTAACTATAGTTTAGTTGATCTAAACCGTGCCGGAACGCCACTCATTGAGATTGTTTCTGAACCAGATATGCATTCCCCGCAAGTCGCAAAAGCTTACGCGGCCGAACTTCATAAGCTTATGGCATATGCCGGGGTAACATTCGGTGACCTGTATCACGGTAATATGCGGTTTGACGTAAACCTTTCTGTAGCTAAAAAGGGCGCTACCGAGCTCGGAACACGAACTGAAGTCAAAAATCTTAACTCATTCCGAAGTGTTGAGCGGGCGGCGGAGTACGAATTTGCTCGACAGATTGAACGACTTGAAAAAGGTGAAGTAATAGTCCAAGAGACTCGCGGGTGGGATGAGGCGACCGGTACGACCATAAGTCAGCGAAGCAAAGAGGATGCCCAGGACTATCGATATATGCCCGACCCCGATATTCCACCGATTGTTCTAGGGGAAGACGAAATACGAGCAATTCAAGAATCTGTTCCACGTCTGCCGGCAAGTTATCGTCAGGCTTGGCAGTCGCTGTCGCTTGATCCGTCGGTCGTCCAGTCTCTACTCGCAAACCCTAGCTATGCACTTTTGATAGCGACTATTCAAGAAGTAGCTGGTGATACACTTGCTCGCCGTGTAGCTCATTGGTTTTCGAGCGCTGTCTCTCAGTCGCAAGAAGAAGAGGCGATTATTGCAAGCAACTTTGTGCCTGAGGGCTATATTGAACTTGCGCAAATGGTTGAAGACCAAGAACTTTCTAGCACTGCCGCAAAGGATGTCTTCCACGCGTTGCTTACTAGTGAGTTAACGCCTCGGCAGATTGCTGAAGAAAAGAACTTATTGCAAATGAGCGATGAGTCGGCCTTGAAAGAGATAGTGCGCGCGGTCGTTGACGACCCTGCCTCGACGCAGTCAATAACTGACATAAAGGCCGGGCAGGAAAAGGCAATTGGCTACTTGGTTGGACAGGTCATGAAACGTTCTGCTGGAAAGGCCAATCCGTCGATCGCGCAGGCGCTTATAAAAGCCGAGCTCGACGCACGGTAAGGTTAAGCCGTTTGCTATTTGCCAATAAATGGTAGTACAATAGAACTGTAATATACCTTAACGACCCAAGGAGCAACATATGAGTACGGCAGCTGAAATATTGGTAATAATCGTTTCATCATTTCTCGCAATATTTCTTATTATCTCTATAATTCTTGGTATCTATCTTATTAAACTCTCGGCACAAATTCGCCGTGTGACAAAGTCTGCGCAGTCGACTGTCGATGACATTGGTTCAACGTTTTCTAATATTAGTAAAGTTATTTCACCGGTATTTGTTGGTGAAGTTATCGGAAGAATAATGAAGAAGTATACCAATAAGAAAGGGTCAAAATAATGGCTAGGAAATCATCTGGAAAGATCGCACTTGTAGCAACAATTGGAACTGCATTAGGCGCAGCCGCGGGCTTTGTTGCCGGCATGCTAACTGCTCCCAAAAGTGGCAAAGAAATTCGTACAGACATTAAAGATGTAACCAAAAAGGCAAGCGATGAAGTCGTGACCGAGGCAGAAAAGCTGAAGAAGAACGTAGAAACCCGTGCCCAAGATGCTCAGAAAAAGGCCGAAGAAGTCAAGGGGCGTGTTGAGCAAGCTGTTGAAGGCGCTCAAAAAGGCTACAACAAGAAGCCGTCATCGTCATTGAAAAAGAAACTAACTAAGTAGTTATTAAGAGTTTTTCATAACGTGCGCAGAATAACCCGAAAGATTGAAGCAGATAGAGAAGCTGGCGCTAGGCGCGGGCTTCTTGAAGAGCTGTATAGCGATTTTTATTCTAATCGCCGGAAAGTGTACCAGATCAACTTCATGCGCGGTATATTTTTCGGTGTTGGAAGCGTTGTAGGTGGTACATTGGTAGTGACTTCCGTGTTGGCGGTTCTTGGTATCTTGACCGACGTCCCCGGATGGTTCGGTGAGTTTATACAATTTGTTGTCGATTCTGTGCGACAATCAAACACCCAGTAGCATCTTTTACTACACTTTGGCAAAGCTTTTTAAGGTATACTAGGACGTAACCATGGGGGTTACTAAAGACACAAAACAGGTAGTAGATTCAGGCATTGATGCGTCTGACTATGTTCACCTGCATAACCATACTCATCACAGCCTTCTTGATGGCTTAACCAAGATACCGGCACTTATTGACCGTGTTCGCGATTACGGCATGGAAGCGGTCGGTATAGCCGACCATGGAACAATGTCAGGTATCATTGAGTTTTATAAGGCAGCCAAAGCTGGTGGCATAAAGCCCGTTTTGGGTATGGAGGCTTATGTTGCGTCGCGCTCGCGATTTGATCGTGATCCACAAAAAGACAGAGCACGGTACCACTTAACCATCTTGGCTATGAATAATCAGGGATACCAAAACCTTATGCGCTTGAGTTCCAGGGCCAACCTGGAGGGTATGTACTATAAGCCGCGCGTTGACCGAGAGTTGCTTGAGGAATATAGCGAAGGACTTATTATTATGTCTGGCTGTGCAAGTGGTGAAATAAGCGAGAGCTTGCGCGCCGATAACTACAACGAAGCGCGAGCGGTCGCCGAGTGGTATAAGTCAATTTTCGGCGATAGATATTATCTTGAGCTGCAAGACCATGGTCATCCAGACGCTCCGTCGCCATGGGATGTGCAGATTAAAATTAACGATGGTCTCATGAAGCTCTCGAAAGAGTTGTCTATTCCGCTTGTTGTAACCAGTGACGGGCACTATCTATCTCACGACGACCAAGCTGCGCACGAGGTGTTGCTGTGCGTTGGAACCGGCGCATTCTTGTCGGATGAAAAACGTATGTCGCTTAAGGAGTTTGAGCTACACGTTACGGACCCACGCGAGATAATTTCTCGTTGGGGAAAGACATGCCCGGAAGCAGTGAAGAACACTCGCATAATCGCCGACCGTTGTAACGTCGAGCTTGATCTTGGTAACATTCTTATTCCAACATTCCCGACGCCCGAAGGTCACAATGAAAAGACTTACCTCGATGTTCTGGTCTTCCAGGGTCTTTTGCAGCGATACGGTGACATGAGCCTCGAGGACGCCGGTAAGTTATCTATTGATGAAGCGCGAGCGAAACTCCCAGAGCATGTCTTGCAACGGGCCGACTACGAACTTGGTGTTATCGATAGCATGGGGTTCAACGGTTACTTCCTCATCGTTCAGGATTTTATTAACTGGGGTAAAGAGCGTGGAATAATTTTTGGTCCAGGACGTGGCTCGGCGGCTGGGTCAATTATCTCGTACGCGGTGCGCATCACTGAACTCGACCCGCTGAAGTACGACCTTCTCTTCGAGCGTTTCTTAAACCCTGACCGTATTAGCATGCCCGATGTCGACATCGATATTCAGGACACTCGTCGGGATGAGGTTATTGCTTATTGTACAGAGAAATATGGGGCTGATAGGGTTGCAAACATTGTGACGTTTGGAAAAATGGCCGCACGAGCGGCGGTGCGCGACGTTTCGCGTGTTTTGCAGGTGCCGTATTCCGAGAGCGATCGTTTGGCTAAGCTCGTACCTCCGCCGGTTCAGGGCCGACATATTCCACTCGAGAAGAGTATTGTTGATGACACCGAGCTTCGACGAGAGTATGAGACAAACCCAATTGCGAAGAAGGTTTTTGACCTCGCAATACAACTCGAGGGTACAATTCGAAGCCATGGTGTGCACGCCGCTGGGGTGGTGATTGCTCCGGACGATATTGTTAAATATACCCCGGTTGAAATGTCGCAAAAGGGAGTAGTCGCAACGCAGTATCCAATGGGTCCGGTTGAAGAGATTGGTCTGCTTAAGATGGACTTTTTGGGACTGTCTAACCTAACCATCGTTAACAATGCGCTGCGTATCATCAAAAAAGTTCATGGAAACGATATTGACCTTGCGAAGATTCCTTTGGACGATACGGAGACGTACGAGCTTTTCCAGCGTGGTGACACGACCGGTGTATTCCAGCTTGAATCGGCAGGAATGAAGCGGTATCTTAAAGAATTGAAGCCGACGGTATTTGAAGATATCGTCGCTATGGTTGCTTTGTATCGTCCTGGGCCAATGCAGTTTATAGATGAGTTTATTAAGCGAAAACACGGTGAGCGTGAAATTACCTACGCCCACCCTAAAATGAAGGACGCTCTCGAAAATACGTATGGTATTCTTGTTTATCAAGAGCAGGTTATGCAGATTTCAAAAGACCTCGCTGGCTTTACTGGCGGGGAGGCCGACACGCTTCGTAAGGCTATTGGTAAAAAGTTGGTTGATGTCATGGCTAAGATGAAAACGAGGTTTATTGAAGGTGCGATTGAGACTTCTGGGGCAGATAGAAAAGAAATGGAGATTTTCTGGAAGCAACTTGAAGACTTCGCGGCCTATTGTTTTAACAAGTCGCACGCAGCGTGCTATGGACTTATATCTTACTGGACAGCGTACCTTAAGGCGCATTATCCAGAGGCGTTCATGGCGGCACTCATGACCAGTGACGCTAGCGACATCGATCGACTAGCTATTGAGATTAACGAATGTAAGCATATGGGCATAAAAGTACTATCGCCAGATGTCAACGAAAGCTACGTTGAGTTCGCGGTTGTTCCCGATAGGAAACAGATTCGTTTCGGTATGGCAGCAGTGAAGGGCGTAGGCACCTCGGTCGTTGAAGAGATTTTGCGAGCCCGTGAAGATGGTCCATTCGCTAGTGTCGAGGACTTTGCGAAACGAGTGTCTAGTCGACGGGTTAACAAAAAGGCCTGGGACTCACTTATAAAAACGGGTGCTTTTGACGCTCTTGGTGATAGATCTGACCTACTGTTTAACCTAGAAACACTGCAGGCTTTTGCATCAAAGCTACAAAAAGAAGCGTTGAGTGGACAAATAGACATATTTGGTGGCATGTCAGACGATACGTCGATACAGCCAACGGTCGCCATGATGGATGCACCGGTCAAGCACACCGAAAAGGAGCGCTTAGCTTGGGAGCGAGAGCTGCTAGGGCTGTATATCAGTGCGCATCCGCTCGATAACTATGATGCGTACTTTGAAGAGCAGACACTTGCTCTATCTGAAATTACTGCCGATGCCGATGGGCAGTCGGTGACGATTGGCGGTATCATTTCGGCGGTTCGTTCTATTGTGACAAAAAGTGGCACGAAAATGGCCTTTGTAAAAATTGAAGATAAAACACACGAGACTGAAATTATTGTGTTTCCAAACCTTTACGAACAGCTATCGACACAATTGGTGCAGGACAGTGTTGTGCGGGCAACGGGTAAGGTGTCAGCTAGAGATCGCGATGGAAATATCACCGGAGACGTCAAACTTATTGCCGATGCCTTCGAGATTATTAGCGACGACGAGTTAAATTCGTACGAGTCGAACGGCGCGAAGATGAAGAAACCCACTGGTAAGGTTAGGGGTAGGCGAGCGCCGCGTCCGCAAAAAGCGCAGCCCGCCACTGTGAGCCCAGCACCAGTAGTAGTTGAGCAGAAACCACTAAAGACGCTGTACGTACATGTGAAAAATCCTGACGATCAAGGCTCGCTTGTATCACTAAGAGAAACCTGTGGCAACCATATAGGTCAAAGCGATGTTGTGTTGGTGCTCGGTGAGAACAAACAGTCGGCAATTAAAATGCCGTTTCGAGTTGATGAGAATGATGCACTCGTTGGGTCACTGGTTAAACTACTCGGTGAGGACGCGGTCGTCTTTAAGTAGACGAGCGCAGGGCGTACAGGGCAATACCGGCCGCAACGCTTACGTTTAGTGATTCTTTCCTACCGTATTGTGAAATTTCAATAACGTCATCGCATTCGGCCAGTAGCTGTGGCTCTATGCCGTTTACTTCTTCGCCTATGATCAGAGCTACGGGTTGTCGAAGAGAGTATTTTGTGAGTGGTATACTTTGCTCGGATTGTTCAAGAGCAACGATTTGATAGCCTTCTTCGCGCAATGCATCGAGCGGTGGCGTTTGCGTGTAAACAAAAGGAACCATCGTTTCCGTGCCGAGCGCCGTTTTATGTATTTGATCAGTCAACTTCCGTGCAATGTGTGGGATTCTAGGGTCGCCGTCGTAGGTCGGATATGGCGTGTAGCCGCTTAGAATAATTTTTCCTACACCAAAACATTCGGCGCTCCGAAATAGCGCACCGACGTTATGCGTCGAACGGATATTGTGGGCAATAAGTATGATATCTGGCATGTAGGGGTATTATACCACTATAAAATGCTTACGTTTCTTGCTATTATTAGAGCTAGTGGACGAAGATCGAAACCAGACGCGAGCCAGAGATAAGGACGAAGAGACTACCCAGCAACGGGCGGCGATACTTGGTATTCCTTATCTTGATACCCGTCAAATCGAGTCAACACTTCCGTTAATCAAGGATGTGCTGGATGTCGATATTATGCACCGAAATCGCATTCTTCCGCTTGTTGCCGGTGGCGATTCTGCTGCGTGGCAATTTGGTATTACGACACAATCTCCACAATCGGCTATGAAAGAGCTCCGCGAAAAGTACACTGCGCTTGCGCAGAATGTGCAATTTTTCTTGATTAGTCAGTCTGGCTACCGCGCTCTAATGCTCCGCTACGACCCGCCGGTGCAGGTAACCTATGACGATATTACTATTGCCAACGATGGAGACAGCGAAACTATCGAACAGGTAAGCAAAACGCTTAATTCTGTCGGAAGCGACGAAGTGTTTGACTACCTACTTGACCAGGCAGATAGGCTTGGGGCAAGCGACATCCACATCGAGAATCAACGAGAGCACATTCGCATTCGCATGCGCATAGATGGCGCGCTTCACCCGGTGGCGACGCTTGAATCGGACAGATATCGGGTTATTCTTGGAGCGCTCGCTTCAAGGGCGAATGTGTCAACGGCCTCAACAGAACCGCAATCGGGACATATGCAGAAGGAAATTACTCGCGAAGGCGCAACGCATCTTCTTAACATGCGTATTGAGCTCGTTCCGACAATGTATGGCCAAGACGCGGTTATTCGCTTATTCAATTATGACGAGTCGATGCTAAATCTCGATAGACTTGGCATTGACACCGATGAGAGGGCAGCGATTGATGAAATCGTTAGTCACCCTCGAGGTATGGTGCTGATGGTTGGACCAACAGGAAGCGGTAAGTCGACGACACTTTACAGTATGATTAACCAGTTAAATAGCCCAGACAGAAAAATTATCGCTCTTGAAGACCCTGTTGAGTTTGGCGTAACCGGTGTTTCGCAGATTCCTGTCGACACAACAGGTGGGCAGAGTTTCGCAGACTATTTACGCTCGGTGCTACGTCTTGACCCCGATATCGTCATGGTCGGTGAGATTCGCGACGCCGATACCGCGCGCACAGCAATTCAAGCATCTATCACTGGACACCTTGTTCTATCGACTTTCCATGCCAACAATACAGCCGCGGCCTTTAGCCGGATGATTGATCTTATTGGCGTAAACCCAATTTTCAGTACCGCGATTCGTCTACTCGTTGCTCAACGTTTAGTTCGACGGTTAGACGATACGACGAAAGAAGCATACGAACCTGATGATGCAACCAAGCAATGGATTCGTGATCAACTGGCTAATCTTCCTGAACATGTTAAAAAGCCTGACCTTGAGAACATTAAGCTGTATAAGCCTGTAAAATCAGAGGCATCACCCTTTGGTTATAGTGGTAGAGTTGTCATTATGGAGCAGATGGTTGTTGGTGAAGAAGTGCAGAAATTCCTTCGAGGTGACATTGCCGAAGTTGATGCCGGATCTATCGAGAAGGCGGCGCGAGCCGGTGGTATGGTGACCCTTATGGAGCGGGGCTTATTGGCGGTGCTTCGTGGCGATACGACTCTTGAAGAGATAAACCGCGTTATATAGGGCGTAACCCCTTTAAATTATTCAAAAGGTATGCTATAGTTGATATTCGATTGCTATAGTAAATAATAAAGCGAGATGATAATGAGTTTTCAGCTAATCCAAAGTGTGAACGACAAACAACGGAAGAGTTCTGTTGTTGAGGTGAAGAGCGGCGATACCGTTCGTGTTCACCAAAAAATTAAAGAAGGTGCTAAAGAGCGTATCCAGATATTTGAAGGTGTGGTTATTCGGGTTGACCGAGCAAAGTCACACACTACTCGCATTACTGTGCGAAAAGTTGCCAGTGGCATTGGTGTCGAGAAAAGTTTCTTGGTGCACAACCCACTTGTTGAAAAGATTGAAATTGTACGTCGATCGAAAGTTCGCCGAAATTACCTATCTTACCTTCGTGAACGAAGTGGTAAAAGTGCTCGCCTTAAGGCAGTTAACTTTGACCGTGAAGGCGTTAACGATGTTACTGATCCACACGCCGAAGAAGAAGCGCTTCGTCTAAAGGAAGCTGCTCGTGAAGAGGCTGAGGCTAAGGCTGCAGCTAAAGAGGCCGAAGAGGCTGAACTAGCAAAGAAACAGGCTGAAGTCGAAGCGCGACACGCTGAAAGCTAAAATGAACATCTTGAAAACGCCCGGCCAAGCGGGCGTTTTTTATTTCCCTTCAGCAACGTACAATAGAGTAATGATACTCGGGATAGATGAAGTTGGACGCGGTCCATGGGCGGGTCCTTTGGTTGTTGGGGCTGTTGTGCTTCGTGACGGCGTGGCTATCGAAGGGCTGACCGATAGTAAGAAATTGTCGGCGAAGAAGCGAGTTCTTATTGCCGAGCGCATTAAAACGCAGGCGGTTGATTGGTCGCTTGGCTGGGTGCCGGCTGAAGAGATTGATGAGCTTGGGCTTTCGGCTGCCTTGCGACTGGCCACGGTCCGCGCGGTAGAGGAAATCACTCAGCCATATGATGAAATAATTATTGATGGAACGATGAACCTGCTTGACGGAACATCGAAGGCCGGTATGGTCACGACGCTCAAGAAGGCCGACCTACTTATACCAAGCGTCTCGGCTGCATCTATCGTTGCAAAGGTCGCCAGAGACGAGTACATGGCTTCTCAGGATAGTGTCTACCAAGGGTATAGTTTTGCGGCACATGTTGGATATGGTACAAAGGCTCATGCTACTGAAATTGAGACTTACGGGCTGACACCGCTTCACCGGCGCTCGTTTGCGCCAATTGCAAAATATGCTGGATTGTCTAAGCCCGCGAGTATTTCGTCCCTTCGTACCTCCGGGGCAAAGGCAGAAGATAGGGTTCAGGCGTACTTTGAGTCGCAAGGCTATGAAATTGTTGCCCGAAACTGGCGTACTAAATGGTGCGAAATTGATATCATCGCTCAAAAAGGTGGTGAATTATTCTTTGTAGAAGTAAAGTATCGGAAAAACAATTCAGCAGGTGGAGCAGCCAGTGCTATAGATGCAAGAAAGCTTCAACAGATGCATTTTGCGGCGGAGCTGTATATTTCCTTGAGCCCAAAGCAGACCGGCGGGGTCCGCTTAGTTGCAGCGCTGGTCGATAATGGAGCTGTGCGCTTACTGTCTTTTGAGTAGAGCCTGGCGGACTGCATCGCCATCACGCTCAATAAGCTCAATCCTTCCGTCAAGTTCGGTGATGCCAAGAGCGATGTTTCGCTTTAGCACGACATCGTCTTTGAACGGAGCGAAAAACTCGATGTATTCATCGCGCTGTTTTCGTGTATAAAGTGAGCCTGCGATGTAGCGTGGGAAGGAATCGAAGTTTGCGTCGCCCTTAAAAGCGTTTTGCACCCATGGCCAATTGTCGCGTATCCATTGCCACATGTAGTCACGGGCGTATCGGTTGCGAAGTAGTCCGACAAACCAATAGCTAAAGTCTTGGGGGCGAATAAGTTTTGTGTCCTTAAGGAGTGCTGCTAGTCGAGCTATTGTCCCGTCGTCTTTTGTTGCAGTTAGTCCAGACGTTATATCGTCCTTAAGCCCTACGTGTGATGTTGCCGCATAGGTTTTCAGGAGGAAGTCAATAACATCAGAATTCGTGGCCTGCTTAACGACTGCTCCTAGAATAAGTGATCGAAGCTCAGGATCGAGTGCCTCGAGGTCTGTCACCTGATAGCGACGCTGGGCTTCGTTGGTAACAGTTGTATCTTCGCTATAAAGCATGAGACCGATGATAAGACTTCGCAGTTTAGTGTCTTCCTCGGGTTCATTTTCTTGGGGGTCCCATTTAAGTCGCGCATACTGCACAGAGGCTATCGAGCCGACAAGTTGACGCAGTTTTTGTTCACTAGCTTCGTCTGTTTGGACGAACTTCTTTAGTTCGGCGATAGCAAGCGCGACCATACTCCAAACCGCTTCGTTCTCTTCGTTTTTGAATTTTTCGATGAGTGGAATGAGTGACACGGCTGACATCCTTCCCGACTGAATCAGTAGAGTGCTTTCGTGGAGAAAATGGAGTTTGTCCAATGTCGGAATATCGTCGAACTGGGCCATTATTGTTTCACGCGTTGCTTCGTCGTACTGGGTAATATAGTGCGAAGTTCCACTACTATTAAATCGCAATGGTGACGTATGAGACCGTGTGACTTTTACCTGTTTTTCGCTTAACGTTTCTGGCATTTCACCGCAGGTTGAATGAAGTGGAATAGGCCACAGTGCCTTTGACTCGCGATGAGGACCTATAAAGAATTGTTCTTGAGAGATAGTAACTTCAGAGTCGTTTTGCGAAACACTAACCACAGGGTAACCGGGTTGCGTCATCCAAGTATTCATAAGGTCAGGGACGTTTTTACCGCTTGCTTCGCCGAGTGCAGTCCAAAGATCATCGGCCGAGGTGTTCTCATAGGCGTGTTGCTTGAAGTAGGCAGATAATCCAGCTCGAAAGGCGTCGTCGCCAATGTAGGCCTGGAGCATCCGCAGCAATCGACCACCTTTGGCGTAAACAATTGAGGGGTCAAATAATGTGCTAATTTCGTCAGGGTGATGAACGTCACTTTGGATAGCCTGAACACCGTCAAGGGCGTCACGGCGAAGAGCGCTAATAACCTCTGTTGTAGCGTGGTCAAACCAAACATCCCAGGTTGGTTCAAGGGCATCGATGGCAATGTATTCCATCATGTTGGCAAAGCTTTCGTTTAACCAGAGGTCGTTCCACCATTTCATTGTTACGAGGTTACCAAACCACTGATGGCTTAGCTCATGGGCAATAACGGTTGCGGCATAGCGCTTATCGGCTAACGAGGTTGTTGCTGGTTCTGCCAGAAGGGCACTTTCTCGGTAAGTAATAAGTCCCCAGTTCTCCATGGCGCCAGATGAAAAGTCGGGCAGGGCAACATGGTCTGATTTCGGAAGCGGGTAGGGAACACCGAAATAATCATCGAAGAAGTCAATAGTGCGGATAGCGATGTCTAAGCCGAAGTCGAGACTAGCAGCAGGCTGGGCTGGCGTAGCCCATAGGTTAACCTCAACGCCGCTTTTTGTTTGTGCGGTTTTCTTTTGCAGTTCGCCAACCACCCAAGCGATAAGGTATGTGCTCATGCGCGGTGTCGTATCGAACGTAGTCGTGAGCAGTTCACCTTCTGCTTCTTGGTGCTTAACTGGCATATTTCCAAGAACAGTAACACCTTCTTCAGTAATGAGTGTAACGTCGAATTTAGCTTTTGCTTCAGGCTCGTCTATGCAAGGAAAGGCTTCGCGAGCGTAGTGACTTTCGAACTGGGTGGCCAGCAACTCTTTCTTTTGTCCATTGTAATCGTAGTAGCAAGGGTAAATGCCGTGCATGGGGTCAGATATAACGCCAGAGAACGATACAACGATTTTGTGATCGCCAGGTTCAAGCGACGGTGCGTGAATGACAAGTTCATCGTGGTCATCGTGAGACCATGTTGTTTCCTTGCCGTCGTATAGTACATTGGTGATGTCTAGATCTTTGGCGTGAAGACGCAAATCTTTGGCCCCTTCAAGGACGGCACCGTCAATAGTCACTTCACCGTGAAAACGTCGATCCTTTCGTTCAAGTGTGACGGACAGTTGATAGTGGTCGGGTCGAAAGGCCCTATTGAGACGAGAAACTGATTGCATGTCTTTCATTGTAACAAAGTTAAGAAAGAGCTGTCATAGTAATAGCATGAGAAGACGAAGAAATGTCGCCGCTGCTACGCTGCTCGTTGTTATTGGGGGCATCCTAACGTTTATTTCACCTCAAATTGTACATGAGCTTATTGGTGAGATCGAAACGGCAACCTTAGGTGAACAGGTTGCAGATGGACCAGCGATGATCGCACTAGAAGAACTTGAAGTGAAGGGTCGGGCTCCAAAAACAGGCTACTCGCGGGGTGAGTTTGGCGATGGGTGGGCGACAGTTCTTGGTTGTACGACGCGAAACATCATTTTGCACCGTGACCTTGATAGCGCGGTTGTTGACGACGAGTGTCGAGTCGTAAGTGGTACGCTGCAAGATACTTATACGGGCGAGACGATTGTTTTTAGCATCGAAAACGCATCGACAATACAAATCGATCACGTCGTTGCGCTGTCCGATGCTTGGCAAAAGGGCGCTCAGCTGTTGTCGGCCGAGCAGCGACGCCGACTAGCTAATGATCCACTCGAGCTTCTGGCTGTTTCTGGTCCGGCAAATCAACAAAAGGGCGATGCCGATGCCGCAACTTGGCTTCCCAGCAACAAGCCCTTTCGCTGCCAGTACGTTGCTCGTCAAATAGCCATCAAAAAGAAGTATCGTTTATGGGTTACGGAGGCCGAGAAGACCGCTATGACGAAGGTGCTATCTAGGTGTCCAGAGGAGCCTATTCCTGGCAGCTAACTTTACAAATTAACAATTGTTTGCTATAATGAAGCATAGTACATTTTCCGGCCGGCAGGTCGGACTTTTTCATAATAAGAGAGGAAACAGTCAACATGGACGAATTAAACCTAAAACAGCTCACCCTTGCGGTTCGCACAATCGCAGAAGAGAAAAACCTTCCAGAAGAGACCGTTCTTGCGGTTATCGAGCAGGCTATTGCTGCTGCGTGGCGCCGTGACCACGGCGAGCGAGATCAAGAAGTTCGTGCAGAGCTTAACGTCAATGACGGTACCGCCGAAGTTTTCGTTGGCCGCGAGGTTGTTGAACTTGTCGGAAGTGACAGCTACGAGATAAGTCTCGAGGACGCGCGTAAAGTTAAGAAAGACGCCGAGCTCGGTGACATCATTGAAGAAAAGCATACGGTCGAAAGCTTTGGTCGTGTGGCGGCGCAAACTGCGAAGCAAGTTGTTCTGCAGCGGCTTCGCGAGGCTGAAAGAGAAGTCGTTCTTGCTGAATATGAAGATAAAATTGGAACTGTCGTGAACGGCACAGTCCAGCGAGTCGAGCCACGAGTCGTTCGGGTTGAAGTTGGCAAGGCCAGCGGTATTTTGCCACAAAGCGAGCAAATTCAAGGTGAATTCTACAGCGTTGGGTCTCGTATTAAGGTATTCATTAAGGATATCGAGCGCGAAAACCGCGGTCCACAACTTATTTTGAGTCGTGGCAATGAGGCATTTATTGAATACCTGTTCCGTCAGGAAGTTCCTGAACTTGAATCTGGTGCAGTTGAAATTAAGGGTATTGCCAGGGAATCTGGTCGTCGCACGAAACTTGCTGTTGCAAGTACCGTTCCTGGCGTTGACCCGGTCGGAACCTTCGTTGGTGGCCACGGTACTCGTGTTCAGGCGGTTATGAACGAAGTGGGAAGCCAAGAGAAGATCGACATCGTCACCTTTGACGAATCAAAAGAACAGTTTATTAAAAACGCATTGAGTCCTGCTGAAGTCAGCAAGGTTGAGATTGATGAAGGTCAGAAGCGAGCGAAGGTGTTTGTAGCTGAAGACCAGCAGTCAATCGCTATTGGCCGTGGTGGACAAAACGTTCGCCTCGCAAGCCGTCTTACAGGTTATGAGCTTGATATCGAACAGGTTGTTCCGACTAAGCCAGTAGAGAAACCACGCAAGAACATCGAAGATAGCCTCTTGAGCGCCGTTGAAGAAGCCTCGTCCGACGACAATTAGCACTCTATTGACTCGAGTGCTAATTTTATGTACCATAAGAGTACACATATGATGCGCGAAATAGACACTTGCGCTTTTCACATAGGAGGATAGATAATAGCTATATGACAGATGACTTCGCGGAATTCATCTCACATCTTACCGATAACGCTCGGACTAGCTTGCATCATGCAACCCTTATTGCTCAGGGTTATGGGAGCAGCTACATAGGCACTGAACACTTGCTGCTTGGAATTATGGCTCAAGGTGCTTCTGTTGGTGCGAAAATTCTTGCCGATGCCGGTGTGACTCTCGACAGAGCGCAGACTGCTCTCGACGCCGTTCCGGTTATTAATGGTTTCACCCCTGGGGTCATGACAAAAAGCCTTAGCGAGACAGCGAAGCTAACCTTGAAGATGAGTTGGGACGCTGCTCAAGAGTTTCATCACGAGCACCTTGGCACCGAACATATCCTTTATAGCCTCTTGTCTCAAAAGAATGCGCGAGCGACCGTACTGCTTCGTGATATGAATATTGACACCTCTGAGGTTCTTGCGGAACTTGAGGATTTTCTTGATCGTCAAAAAGAGACGCATTACCATGTCGAAGAAGGTGAACGACCGACCCGACAACCTGGACAGCGGGGCGCCCTTGGCGTATTCGGCACCGATTTAACAGCCCGAGCCAAAGAAGGCGCTCTTGACCCAGTTATAGGTCGTGGTGATCAAGAGGAGCGATTGGTAACTATTTTGAGTCGCCGAACGAAAAACAACCCTGTACTTATTGGTGAGCCTGGTGTTGGTAAAACGGCTATCGTAGAAGGGCTTGCACAGCGTATAGCTAGCGAAAACGTGCCAGAGCATCTACTAGACAAGAAGCTGATCCAGCTTGATCTTACGGGTATGATTGCAGGTACAAAATACCGTGGGGAATTCGAAGAGCGTTTGAAGAAAGTTATAGGAGAAGTGGTTGAACAGAAGAACATTATTCTGTTTATTGACGAACTCCATCTATTGGTTGGAGCCGGGGCTGCCGAAGGAGCGCTCGATGCTGCAAATATTCTCAAGCCAGCACTCGCTAGAGGTGAAATTAGACTTATAGGAGCAACGACGCTTGATGAATATCGCAAGCACATAGAAAAAGATCGTGCTCTCGAACGTCGGTTCCAGACAATTGTTGTCCCAGAGCCGAGCCTCAAAGACACAAATGCCATTTTGAAAGGGCTGAAGCCACACTACGAAAAATATCACGGGGTCACTATTAGTGATGAGGTTATTGAAAACGTTGCGTACATGGCGGACCGCTACATTAGTGAGCGCTACATGCCAGATAAAGCAATCGATGTTATAGACGAGGCTGCTGCTCGGCTTCGTGTAAAATCGGGCCACAAACCAAGTAGAGTGCGTGACTATGTGAAGCAGCTTAAGGCGCTGAACGACAAGATGGACGACGCCGTGATTAGTGAAGACTACGAACGAGCCGCACTTTATAAGACGCGCATTAGTCAATTGCAGCAGAAGCTCGATGAATCGCGAGAAGAGTACGAAAAGAAAACACCGATTGTATTAACAGACGACGATGTTGCCCGGGCGGTTGCGACTATAACGGGTATTCCTGTTAAGCGCGTACAACGCTCTGAGGCAACGTTGTTGCGTAAACTCGAGCAACACATCGGTAAGTACGTTGTAGGCCAGCAAGAGGCCGTTGAGAAGGTCGCGCGCGCCGTTCGTCGTAGCAGAAGCGGCGTCGCAACTAGTAAGCGCCCTATCGGGTCATTCATCTTTATGGGTCCAACCGGTGTTGGAAAAACTGAACTTGCGAAGGTTTTGGCGCGCGAGGTCTTCGGCAGTGACGATGCGCTTATAAAAATTGACATGAGCGAATTTGGAGAACGCCACAACACCAGCCGATTGCTTGGTGCACCGGCCGGCTATGTTGGGTATGATGACGGTGGTCAGTTGACGGACAAGATTCGTCGTCAGCCGTATAGCGTCGTGCTATTTGATGAGATAGAGAAGGCTCACCCAGAGGTATTCCATCTTCTACTGCAGATTCTTGAAGACGGTACACTGACCGACGCCAAAGGCCGAAGTGTCGATTTCACTAATGCAATCATCATCCTTACCAGTAACCTAGGAGCAGACAGCCTTGCAAAAGAAGCTAGTCTTGGTTTCCGCGCGATGTCTTCGTCTGACGAAAAGCATCTCGATGAAGTTCATAGAGAAAATAGTGTTGCGACTCGAAAAGCTCTCGAGCGCGTGGTGCGCCCCGAGCTGATTAACCGGTTTGACGCCATAGTGACATTCCGAGCATTAACGCGACGTCAGGTTGGTAAAATATTCAACAATCTGGTTTCGGAGTTGCAAGACCGATTGGTTCGTAAAGGTGTTCACCTAGTTATAACTCCGTCTGCTAAGAAGACAATTATTAACGAAGGCTACGACGAGACGCACGGAGCTCGACCGCTTCGTCGAGCTTTGCAGGACTTACTTGAGCATAAAATTGCCGACGGTATATTGTCGGGTGAATATGAAAAGGGAACGGTGCTAACTGCTCGTTCTCGCAATGGAGAGATATACCTTGATGTCACGCACGAAGAGTAGCCAGTTTACGCTAATTGCCTCGATCATTTCTGGGGCCGTTATCCTAGCTTTTGCTAGCTGGATGTTCCTTAACCGGCAGTTCGTTTCCGACACAGTCGTGACTCTGTTCTATCAACCTTCATCAAGTGTTCGGGCTATTGAAGACCGGGTCGCTTTCACGGGTGATGGAAAGCTAATATTTTTCGCCACACAGCCTGAAGTACTAGACGCCGACTCGTTCAATGAACGGTGCCCAAGGCAAGAGGTGCAAAATCCGATTCTTGGGTGCTATGTAGGTGATGACCGAATATATATCTACAGCATCACCAATGAAGACCTTGAGGGTATAGAGGAGGTCACGGCGGCTCACGAGATGCTTCATGCGGCCTGGAAGCGCCTCGACACTAAGCAGCGAAAAGAGCTTGAGCCCGAGCTTCATCGAATATACGAAAGTATGTCGGATAGTGAGCTAAAGCAGCGAATGGAGTATTACGAACGGACACAACCGGGTGAGTTTTATAACGAACTCCACTCAATTATTGGCACCGAAGTTGAGGTCGTTGGCGAGGAGCTTGATACGTACTATGCTCGCTATTTTGAAAATCGACAAGCAGTTATTGGCTTTTACTATCAGTACGATGCTGTATTCCAAGAGCTAGAAGATCAAACCGATTCTTTGTATAAACAAATGCAAGCCCTGGGCGAGAGTATTATGGCGCAACGGTCTGAATATGACGTAAAGCTCGCCTCACTGTCTGCAGACATTAATGTGTTTAACAGCAGAGCCGATAATGGTGACTTTGCTTCAGAGCAGGCGTTTTATAGCGAACGAGCTCAACTTATGCAACGCTCGAATCTTCTTGACGCCGATCGGAGAGCTCTAAATGGCGACATCGATGCTTACAACGACCTACGGGAACGGTACATTATTGTAGCGGCTCAACTTGAACGCTTGGATAGAAGTGTAGATAGTTTTCAAGCTATTAACTCGGCACCGACTCTGACGCAATAACTGACGCGTAGGTGGTATACTACAGAGAGATATGGGAAAAACTAGAACACAGTTTATTTGTCAGCAATGCGGCGCTTCATATGGTAAATGGGTGGGACGTTGTGAAAATTGTAATGAATGGAACAGCCTTGTCGAGCAAGAAGCAACTAGTATTGCAAAATCTTCAGTATCAAAAGCAGGAGAGTCTGGCAAGCCGGTATCATCTAAGTCGATCCATGAAATAAGTGCCGAGAAAAAACAGCCGAGAGTATTAACCGGCATCGAAGATTTGGACTTGGTTATGGGCGGAGGAATTGTGCCCGGGGCAGTAACTTTGCTGGCTGGACAGCCGGGTATCGGGAAAAGTACACTTCTTTTGCAGATTACTGCGTATATCGCTCAAACACTCCCTGTTTTATACGTGAGCGGTGAAGAGTCATCTGAACAAATTGCTCTTCGGGCTTCTAGGCTTGGCGCAGATACACACGATCTACTGGACATAGCCGCGAGCACCAGCGCAAACGATATTGCCGCATCTATTAGACGCGGAAAGCACTCACTAGTTGTAGTAGACTCTATTCAAACACTCGGTATCGATGAGCTAACCAGCGCGCCGGGAACAGTAAGCCAAATAACCGGCAGTAGCAATGTGCTTATTCGTGCCGCAAAAGCAGCCGGTGTCGCTGTTATTCTGGTTGGTCACGTAACCAAGGAGGGAAGTATTGCTGGACCGAAAGTCCTTGAACATCTTGTTGATGTTGTATTGCAGTTCGACGGTGACCGCTACGGTGGGTTCAAAATGGTCCGTGCTGTTAAAAACCGATTTGGCGCAACCAGCGAAGCGGCTATATTTGAGATGGAAGATGAGGGCCTGCGAATTGTAAAGAATCCCTCAGCGGTTCTACTCGCTGAACGACAATCGGCTGACGGCTCGGTTGTCCTTGCGACACTCGAAGGCAATCGCCCGCTTCTCGTTGAGATACAGGCGCTTGTGAATCCGACCAGTTTCGGGTATCCTAAGCGTACGGCAAGTGGTTTTGATCTTAATCGACTTACTCTTCTTATAGCGGTGCTTGAAAGAAGAACTAAGCTAAACTTATCAGATAAAGATATCTATATAAATGTCGTTGGTGGCATTAAGCTCGATGATCGTGCCGCTGATCTTGCAATATGCATGGCAATTGCCAGCGCCGCAGCCGGGAAGCGCATTGACGAACAGACTGTTGTCTTCGGTGAAGTCGGCCTAGGGGGCGAGGTTCGTTCGGCTATAGCTCCCGAGAAACGTATTGCTGAGGCGAAGAAACTTGGTTTTACTAGGGCTATCGCGCCGAAATCATCAAAAAAATTATCATTAATATCACCTGTAGGAGATTTGCGCACAGCGCTCATTGATTACCTGCAGTAGAAAGAACAAAATATGGATTTATCATTAATTCTTTTGGCTATCATTGCCATACAAACAACATACCTTAGCGCTCGAAGGCTTATTAAGCTTCGTCGTCGTAACGGTCGTTACGTCTTTGTCGATACATCGGTACTAATTGACGGGCGAATTGTTTCGGTGGCAGAGTCCGGCTTTATACCGGGTATTCTCGCAATTCCAAGGAGCGTACTTGGAGAATTGCAGTTTCTTGCCGACAACGGCGACACCGACAAGCGAACTCGTGCTCGACACGGGCTCGATGTGGTAAGCGAACTTCAAGAACTGGGTACTGTCGAAACTATTATTTTTAACGACAGCGTTCGGGCTGAAGAGGGCGTAGATAACCGATTGCTCACGCTTGCGAAGCGCCATAAAGGGCTACTTTGTACTATTGACTACAATCTTAATAAGGTCGCCCAGGCCGAGAACCTTGTTGTCCTCAATATTAATGAGTTAGCAAAAACACTTCGCATGGCTTATCTTCCAGGCGAGAAGATGCTTCTTGAACTCACTCAAAAAGGGAATGACGGGCACCAAGCGGTTGGACATCTCGTCGATGGCACAATGGTTGTCGTTGAACACGCACACCAATTGATTGGCAAGACAGTCGAGGTAGAATTTATTCGATCGCTTCAGACTGCGGCAGGAAAGATGATGTTCGCACGTCCCACCGGTGATCGTACCACTCCGTCACAGAAGCCGAAGAGCAGTAGAGGGCGTCAGCAGACAGAACCGCGCGTAGCTAACGATACCAAGCCAGCCGATGAACCTAAAAAAGAATCACGTCCACCAAAGAAGCAACAGCCCCTACGCAAGCAACACCGTCGCAGGACACCTGAGGACAGCATGGTTGAGCTTGCCAACAAGGAATAATAGCTAGAAAGTTTTAGTAACTGCGTAGAGGGCTGAGTCTTCTGCGCTGATTGTTACGTCATGTTCGGTTATAGGGTTGTTCTCGCCTGTGTAGGTAGCGGTACATGTTATAGTTCCGCTTCCAGAGCACGTCTTGCTTAGGGCGACGCCGTTAACGACAACAGATATGTTACTTGAGCTAAGGGCGTGCGTTCCTCGTTGAACGGTGACGCTTATCGTCCATTCATCTTCGCCCTCACTGGTTGCAGATGCATTGGTGACGGTTGGCTTCGCGTCGCTACACTTATGCAGGTCGTCGTTGCCCTTCCAGTCAAAACCATCGGGTACGTTTTGATATGAATCTTTTTTGGTAACGGGGTCGGTGACCTTAATGACAGGGAACTCGACGATGGCGCTAGCTGGGGTACAGTCGGTTGCTCGTTTCTTGGAGAGTTTGTCAAATTTCAACGTCTCATTACTTTGACCTTGAGTCTTATTCCACCACGATGGGTATACTTCGCTACCAACTCGCTGGATGCCTTGTGGTTGAGCGAACCAGTCACCTGATTTCCACTTACCTTCGGGAGCGTAGACTTCTTTGTGTGCGTACTCCATGACCTTGGCGACTATAGGGCTACCTAGCGATGAGTTACCATTCTTAAGAATAGTGGTGTCTGGGTTACCAAGCCACACGCCCATAGTAAGCGCTGGACTGTAGCTCATCATCCATAGGTCCTTTGCGTTACCGCCCTTGTCTGATGTACCTGTCTTGGTGGCGGTCTTTACTCCTGGGATATGCTTTGCGGCGTAGTCCCCAAGAGCGACACTGGCGTTCACGTCACTGAGAATGTCGCTAATTATGTAGGCAGACTGTGGGTTAATGACTTGTTCTGATTCTGGGTCAGACCATTTCTTCAGAATTTCGCCATCGTTGTTCTTAGCCTCAAGGATGTTTGATTGAGGTTTATAAGCTCCACCTCGAGCAAATGTTGCATAAGCGTTGACGAGATCAACTTGCTCTACGCCACAACCACCAATTGCCGATGCAAGTCCGGCGGTTGTATCGACGCCGACTGAGCAGTAACTAGTTGCGCCAATATCACGAATTTTTTGTTGAGTTTCTTGAACCCCAGCGATGTACATTGCTTTTACGGCGGGAATGTTTCTTGACGTAGCGAGGGCGGTTCGTATACTAATAGCTCCCTTGAACGTACGATCGGCGTTCTGAAGCTTTGCGCCATAAATGTCATCAATCGGTTCATCGACAAGAATACTTCCACTGCCGTAGTTCTGCTTGCCTGAAGGCTGTTGCTCGAACAGGTTTGCGTAGACTAGTGACTTAATAGAGGAGCCTGGCTGGATGTAGGCGGTGGCTGCGTTGTCTTGTCCAAACCCTTCGTACATAAAGTCACGACTTCCAAGAAGTGCGACAATTTGTCCTGATTGTGAATCTTGAACCGTCGCCGCACCGTTCACGAAACCAGCCCAGTCGGGAACGTAGCTAGTGAACATTTCATTCATTGCTTCTTCAAGCTTGTCTTGGATGCGGACGTCAAGCGTCGTCGTTATAGTCAATCCACCTCGTCCAACTACTGCCTTGCCCAATTCTTCTTCCAGGTCTGATCGGACCATTTGAACAAAGTGCGCCGCCTTGATTCCTTCGTACTGGCTGGCTTGTGGCTTAACTGTATCGAGAATGGCTACTTCCTTCGCCTTCTCAGCTTCTTCGCTTGTAATGTAGCCTATGTCGCGCATGGCATTTAGCACGTGGTGCTGACGGTTAATGAGTCCAGCGTGACCTGCAATATTGTATGGGTCATAAACAGAGGGGTTCTGGGGGATAGCTGCCAGAAGTGATGCCTCCGAAAGGTTTAGTTCGCTAGCTGATTTACCGAAGTAAGCCTGTGCTCCCGACTCAATACCATTACGAGGTCCACCATATGGCGATTCGTTCAAGTAAAGCGTCAGAATTTGGTCTTTGTCATACATGCGTTCAATCTCAATTGCGAGAATCAGCTCTTTAATTTTTCGAGGGATACCACCCCAGCCACGATCGCTTGTTTCGTTTGGGTCGAAGAACACTTGCTTCACTAGCTGCTGGGTCAGCGTTGAGCCACCCTGAACATCGCCACCCGTGAAGTTATTTATTGCGGCACGCATGGTGCCGGTGACGCTTACGCCGCTGTGTGAGAAGAAGTCGCGATCTTCAATTGCAATGGTTGCCTGCTTTATATTTTCATTGATTTCGTTGCTTTCGACGACAAGTTTATAGTTTCCGCCACCCTTATCTTCCCATAGAAGTTTGCCGTTGCGGTCAAGGTAGGTGTTGACTGTCGACTGGACCCGCTTGTCAATTTCACCCGGACGAATTTGATCGAGGTCTTGGCGGAAGTAGGCGAATAGGGCACCGATGAATAGGGCAACCAGAAGAATACCGATACCGGCAACCTTGAGGGCCATAATGCCACCCTTCTTGCTAAACCAATATCCCCAAAATTGCCTTGGGTGTAGTCGGTGGAGGGCTCGTTTTACGGGATGCTTTGGAAGCGACGCTAGGTATTCAGCGTGCTTTCGCTTGTGCGCTTCTTTAGTCGTTTTTCGTTTCTTTCGGGTATGCGAAAGGTTTGAATAGACACTCAGTTTTTTCGTGGGTTTTTTTGACGTTTTACTCACAGTACTCCTCGCAAATATACATATCCATTATATCACTAATTTGTCGGTAAAAAGCGTTATTATAAGGCTAAATATGCTACACTAACAGAGTAATAACAGAGAAGGATACCATATGACGCTTTCAGAAGAACTGACGTGGCGTGGGTTCACCCACCAGACTACACTTGCCGATATAACTAAACTCGACGAGGGTCCTCTCTCTTTCTATTTTGGCGTCGACCCAAGCGCCGATAGTATGACCATTGGCCATCTTGCCGCTGCAATGATGGCGCGGCACTTCATCAATGCTGGGCATAAGGCGTACCTTCTCGTTGGTGGAGCGACCGGCATGATCGGTGATCCAGACGGCAAGAAAGACGAGCGCAATCTATTGACGCTTGAAGATATAACGCGGAACAAGGAAGCGATCGCCGAACAATATCGAAGCATATTTAACGGACAGGATTTTACGGTTGTCGACAACCTCGACTGGTTTAAAGAAGTAAACTTTCTTGATTTCTTAAGGAATATTGGCAAGCACGTACCACTTAGCTCTATGCTCGGTCGGGAGTTTGTCCAGTCGCGGCTCGGTGAAGATGGCTCGGGTATCAGCTACGCCGAGTTCAGCTACTCGCTTATCCAGGGCTACGACTTCTTGCATTTATTCAGGAACCACGGCGTGACACTTCAGCTGTGTGGTGCTGACCAATGGGGTAATTCTATAGCTGGCGTCGATCTCATCCGCCGGCTTGACGGGAAAGAAGCGAACGTTTTTTCAACGCCACTTATTATAAATAAAGCGACTGGCAAGAAGTTTGGTAAAACCGAAGAAGGTGCTGTTTGGCTGGATGAAGAGAAAACGAGCGTTTATGCATTCTACCAGTTTTGGCTAAATTCTGACGATGAGGGTGTGGTTGACTATGCAAAAATCTATACTCTGCTCACAAAAGACGCTATCGATGCAATGCAGGCGCAGGTTGCAACCAACCCCGGTGCTCGCGAGGCGCAAAAGACGCTTGCTATGGAGGTTACGAAAATTGTTCACGGTGCCGACCGCGCTCTTAGCGCTGAACGCGTAACCAGTGTGCTGTTTGGCGACCGCTCGTTTAGCGACCTGACGGACGAAGACATTGATGTGCTACGAAATGAAATCACCGTAGCGCCAGTCGGCCAAGACCTTGTTGAAATTCTTGTTACCTCTGGAGCAGCTTCTAGTAATAGTGAGGCCCGGCGTCTTATTGATGCTGGAAGCGTATCGGTGAACGGCGAGAAGGCAGTGGAGAATGTAACTATTTCCGCCAGAAGTCTTGTGAAAAAGGGTAAAAACACCTTCGTGCTTGTTGATTAGTCAATTATGAATTATGCGACGTCCCTGGAACATATAAAAGGTGTCGGACCAAAAACCGCCGAGCAGCTCGCTCGGTCCGGCCTGAATACTGTTGGGGATATTCTTACATTCTTCCCGCGGACTTATGACGATTTTTCGCATACAGTGACGATTAGTGATGTTGCACCGGGTAAGGTAACTATAAAGGCTCGATGTGAGTCCATTTCAACGCGTCCTGTACGGCGTGGTATGCGGGTGACGACAGCGACGCTTACCGATGATACCGGAAAAGTTCAGGCCGTGTGGTTTAATCAACCGTACCGCGAGACGCAGCTAAAAGCTGGTGGCGAATTTTACTTTTCCGGAGAATTTGAGTTTAGATACAATCGGCATCAGTTAACTAACCCAAGTGCCGAGAAGGTGAGTGACATGCCGGTACAAACCGACAGAATACTTCCCGTGTACCGCGCAGTTGCTGGATTGAAGTCGCAGCTCGTGCGTAAAATACTTGCAGAGCTGAAGCCATTTATGACTATGCACCCAGAGACGCTTCCGCTGTCTGTAGTTCGTACGGAGAAACTCCTTACTTACGCTGATGCGCTGACGGCCATTCATTTCCCCAAGACTAAAGAAGATATTGATGCAGCGCGCGAGCGACTTGGTTTTGAAGAGTTTTTTGAATTGCTTCTTGCCGGGCAACGGAACAAACAGAATAACGCAAAGTTGAAGGGCTGGCATATTCCGTTTGACCAACCTGCAGTGAAAGCCTTTGTCGAAGAGTTGCCCTTCCAGCTAACAGGGGCTCAAAAGCGAGCAGCTTGGGACATTATACAAGACCTTGAAAAAGAAATACCAATGAATCGACTGTTGCAGGGAGATGTTGGGTCAGGAAAAACGGTCGTCGCCGGGTTGGTGGCTAGACTAGCTGCGCAGCACGGTTTTCAGACAGCTATTATGGCGCCGACTGAAATACTTGCCGGGCAACACGCAGCGACTTTGGACACCTTGCTTCGTCCATTTGGCGTGAACGTCGGGCTACTAACTGGTAGCGTTAAAGGCAAGGCCAGACAAGCACTTATCGGTGGCATTGCCGAGGGTGACATACAGGTGATTATTGGCACGCACGCACTTATTCAATCTTCGGTGTCTTTCGCTCGCCTCGGACTAGTGGTTGTCGATGAACAACATCGTTTTGGTGTGGCTCAGCGGCAAGAGCTATTAAAGAAGTCTGAGCAAATGCCTCACCTCCTGGCAATGACGGCGACGCCCATTCCGCGAAGCCTTGCCCTTACGGTTTACGGCGACCTTGATATTTCAGTGTTAGACGAGCGTCCGGCGCATCGACAGCCAATTATCACGAAGCTTTGGTCGCCAAATAGCCGAAGCCAACTGTATAAGACGATTGATGGTGAGATTGAAAAAGGACGGCAGGTTTATGTCGTTTGCCCGCTTATTGACGACAACATCGATAACGAAGAGAAGAGTGTTCAACGAGAGTATGATAGCTTGCGCCAATCGACATTCAAGCATCGACGCATTGGGCTACTCCATGGAAGATTGCCGTCGAAGGAAAAAGAAGCAGTCATGGGCGAGTTTGCAAAGGGTAGGTTAGACATTCTCGTGAGCACCACTGTCATTGAGGTTGGTGTCGACGTTCCAAACGCATCGGTAATCCTTATCGAAGACCCCCAGAAGTTTGGACTTGCACAGCTTCATCAGCTTCGCGGAAGGGTCGGGCGAGGCCCAGAGCAGAGCTACTGTTACCTTATGATGGCAGATTCGAAGGCGCCATCGGCAAGGCTTCGAGAAATTGAACGGAGCGAGGACGGTTTCTATCTAGCAGAGGTGGACTTGAAACTTCGCGGCCCAGGTGAAATATATGGCCGACTTCAACACGGAGCCTTGAACCTTCGCATTGCGTCGCTGTCCGACACAAAACTCATTTCCCGAGCACAAGCGCAGGTTGCACAATTCATCAAAAACGGTGAAAATATACAGGACTACGACATGTTGGCCCGGCACGTTGAACACTATCAACGAATTACGACGCTAAATTAGGAATATATTATGAAGATACGCATTATTTCAGGCATATACGGCAACCGAACCATTGAAGGGTCGGGGACTAACCGGACTCACCCTATGAGTGAGCGTATTCGTAATGCAATTTTTAATAAAATCGGAAATGAAATACAAGGGGCTGATGTGCTCGATGCTTTTGCCGGAAGTGGATCGCTTGGCCTTGAAGCATTAAGTCGTGGAGCAAAAAGTGCGGTGTTTATTGAAAAAGATCGAGTAGCCCAGAACGTTATAACCCAGAATATCGATACGCTGCGAGTAAACAAACAGGCAAAACTAATAAAGGCGCAGGTGAGTTCGTATATGAAGACGGCCGAGCAAACATTCGATATTATTTTTGTCGATCCGCCGTATCACGATCCACAGTTATCCACAGCCATGGAATTAATAGGGCTATTACGGCCTAACGGGCTTATGGTATTATCATACCCAGGTAGGGGTGAGATGCCGACCGAATTGGGAGTTGTTGTGGTGGACAATCGTAGTTACGGAACTGCGGCGCTCGCCTTCTACCGCCTAGAGGCTTCTGAGTAGAGGCTTTTCTTTTATTATGAGAGATAGTTGAGCTGATCGTATGATGAGCGAAGTGACGAAACGAGTGAGCGCAACTCGTTCTTTTGTTTTACGCCAGGATTGAGCGTCGAGAATGGATCAAAGACGCTTCGGACTGCTTCGTAAAGGGCGATTTCTTCATCATCAAGGTTTGCCCAGGCGGCATTAGCTTTTGAGCGACCTTCTGCGCCATCGCTCACGCAGGCACCATTGTGAATATGGACTAATGCTGAGTAGTCGGTAATAAGCCGGAATAGTTTTTGTTTGTCACTTACGACGGACAATTTAAGTTCGGTGTAGACGTCATAGGTGCCGGTTAGTAGGTTGAGGACAAGCGGAAGTTCAATGTGCTGTGTTCTTGCCATATCGCTGACTGCTTGCTCGAACTCTTCACGGCGATCTTCGGGAACGTAGGCACCGTTAATAATAGGCAGGTCACTACCTTCTTTTTCTGATAGTAACTGATATGACGATACGGAACGTACCTCAATGAAGTCATCAGCAGGATGTTCATCTGAGCTAATAATACCAACTGTTGAATTCTTGAGCATTTTTCGAAGCTTTTTAAGCTTGTGTCCTCGTGCCCGATCGCTGAAATCGTTGAATCGGACGTATACAACTGCACCGATTTGTTCGACATCACCGAGTAGCGTAAAGCGGGTGCCATGGGCGGTTGCCCGACGATACAACGCGCCGTCATATATAGTTAACGCGGCTGGGTCGAGATCGATAATACGGTCGGCGACGTCGCGAGCTGAAGCAAATGAGTCGGCTGTAAGTGCAACAAGTGTTTCATCTTGGGCGTAGAAATCAGTTTGAAGAACAATTTCTGAAATAATACCTAATGTTCCCTGGCTGCCAATGAACAGTGGCGTCAGGTCAAATGAGCCGTCTTTTGCTCGCACATCGGCGACACGAGCATACCCGGTATTGTCTCGTACATTCTCTTTCGCGAGTCTATTAATAAGTTCTTGATTGTCTTCTATGATGCCTTCGAGTTTTCGGTAGATTTCGCCTTCAAACGTCTGAAGGCCGAGTTTTTTATTTAGTTCGCGTTTATTAATGCGACCAGTCTCGATGACGTCGCCGTTAGCGAGGATAACTTCAAGCTTCTCGATAGTATCGGCAAGAGCACTCTTGTCTCCAAGTGCGTCTCCGGCGATGGCGCCACCAAGGCTAACGTCTTCTGTGGTCGAAGGGACGGTCAGGCCGTGCCATCGGAGTGCTTGCTGAACGGTCGAGACAGCAGTGCCGGGCTGTACGTGGATAAGACGATCTTTTGGAAGAATCTGAAGAATAGAGTTGAGATATGGGGCTGTGTTGATAATCACACCTTTGCCGATAGCCGCACCGGTTGTATCGTGTCCAAATCCGCGGGCGGTGATGCCAATAACATGGCCTTTTTCAGCAAGTTGCCAGGTGAAACGAGCGATTTTGCGAATATCGTTCGTGACTCTAGGGAAAGCGACATTTTCTGGTGTCATGCTAAGTACGCTGGCGTCGGTTGCGAAATGGGTGCGTAGCGCTCGGGCACTGCTTACTTCACCGAGTAGGTGTTCGTTCAAGTAACTTGCGACTTTGTTCATTATTCTCCCCTTAGTCTCTTTGCCTATAATAATAGCACAAGCGGGTCAGGTTGTAATAGCCAAGCCGGCGGTGAGTGTGGTATAATTCATGTTAATGCGCGAGTGGTGGAATTGGTAGACACGCTAGTCTTAGGAACTAGTGCCGTAAGGCGTGAAGGTTCAAGTCCTTTCTCGCGCACCAAATAGTCAAAACTTAGAACAGTCTGTGAAACGGGCTGTTTTATTTTTTTGTATACACTATAATAATATTTGTATATGACAAATGAACGAAAACAAGTTCCATCTTTCGGC
Organism: Candidatus Saccharimonadota bacterium; assembly: GCA_009992235.1. Lineage (GTDB taxonomy): Bacteria > Patescibacteriota > Saccharimonadia > Saccharimonadales > Saccharimonadaceae > Microsaccharimonas. The sequence goes on along the minus strand of JAACVZ010000001.1, from coordinate 258,995 downwards.
ACAATAGAGAGAAATACCAGGATAGCTGGCGATGAAGATCTGCACGGTGTCGATCGATATGTTGAGGTGGCGCGAGGAATGTTCAATGAGCGTAACTTTGATACGATGACCGGCCTATTGAATAGAGATGCTTTTGAGAAGCACGTCAACTCATTTATAGAGAGTCACCCAGATGAAGCGTTTGCCCTGGTGTTTATTGACCTAGACAAATTTAAAGAGATTAACACGCGCTATGGCCATGCGGGGGCTGACGAAATATTGCGTCTTGTTGGACGGGGTATCGGCGCAGCATTTAATCGTGAAGATGAAGCGACATCTCGTATTTATGGTGATGAGTTTGCAGTTCTAATTCCTAAAGATTGCGACAACGAAGAGGTGCCTAGCGACTTAAGGATTAGGGGCGAGGGAAACGAAGATAGGTTGCGCGATTATATAGTAGAGACGATTGCTCGAAGCACATTCGAGCAGCTTAAAGATGACGAATTATCAGAACAAGAGCTCGAAAAAGTAAAAAAGAAGCTGCACGAAGCACTGAAACTATCTGTCGGTATTGATATTATGAGTACGACCGATTCTAAGGGCGAACCATTAAGTAAGCTGCTTATGCGTGCTAACGAACGCATGTTTAGAGATAAGCATCGCGAGAAGCCTCCGGTTGTCCTAGGTTAGCAGCTTTGTTATAGTGGTTTAGATGAAGACTACTGTAAACCACACATCCGACACACACGTTGAAGTTACTATTTCGCTCGATTCAGCCGAGCTCGCTAACGCCGAACAGGTGGCACTTAGTCGCCTTAGTAAGACGACAAAAGTCCCTGGCTTCCGGGAGGGCAAAACGCCACTAAGCATGGTGGCTAAACATGTCGATCCACAGCAATTGCAAGAAAAAATACTTGATACCGCTATTAGTAAAGCAGTTGCCGATGCATTTTTGTCTGAAAACCTTCAGGCGATTGAACGACCCTCCGTTGAAGTTATTAAATATGTACCCGGGGATGTACTAGAGTGCAAGGCCGAAGCTGACATTTTGCCAAAGGTCACACTCGGTGACTACAAGAGTTTGACTGCAAAACCTGAGGTCGCTGAAGTATCAGACGACGACGTTAACGAAGTTATTGAGCGCATGCAGCAGGGGTTTGCTGAGAAGAAAACAGTAGACCGCAAAGCGCAAGAAGGTGACGATGTCATCATCGACTTTGAGGGTAAAAAGAACGGCGTCGCTTTTGACGGCGGTACAGCAAAAGACTTCACGCTTAAACTTGGCTCGGGCCAGTTTATTCCTGGCTTTGAGGAAGGTCTAATTGGGCACAAGGCGGGAGAAACTATTGATGTTGAGCTAACTTTCCCTGCAGATTATCACGCCGAGGAGCTTGCTGGCGAAAAGGTAGTCTTCACTACGACGCTGAAAGAGGTTCAAGAAGCGACCCTTCCCGAGTTGAACGATGAACTCGCGAAAAAAGCAGGACCCTTCGAGACGTTCGATGACCTCAAGAAAGATATTCGACGAGAAATTGCAGCCAACAAAGATCGTGAAGCACAGGAGCAGCTCAAGAATGCGCTCATCGATGAGCTTGTTGCAAAAAGCAAAGTTATAGCACCTGAGAAAATGGTTGACGATGCCGCTCGATCTATCGAACAAGATTTCGCACAGAACCTACTATACCGTGGTTTGACGCTTGAAAACTATCTTCGAACCAATAAGTTCAAGGATGAAGATGACTGGCGCAAGAAAGAAGTCCGTCCAGCCGCCGAGCGCCGAGTTAAATCGAGTCTTGTCCTGAATGAGCTATCGCGTGTGGAGAAGATTACTATCACCGACAACGAGCTCGAGGAGCACGTCGAATTGCATAAAAAGCAATACGCGAATAATCCCGAGGTATTAAAGCAACTTGAGGCCGATGAGGCCCGAGCTGATATTGCAAACCACTACGTTATAGAAAAGGCGATAGCGCGGCTTATTGAACTAAATTAGCACTCTATTGACTAGAGTGCTAGACGTGGTATACGATAAGGTTAGAAAAGAAAGGCATATATAATGATAAAACCTTCAAACTACCTTGTCCCAACTGTCATAGAGAATAGTCGCGAGGGCGAGCGAGCCTACGACATTTATTCACGACTACTCAAAGACCGTATAATTTTCCTTGGTGAAGAGGTGAATGAGCATACGGCAAATATTGTTATTGCCCAGCTTCTGTTCTTGGCCTACGATGACCCAAAGCAGGACATCAAGCTATACATTAATAGTCCAGGAGGAAGTGTTTATGATGGCCTGGCTATCTATGACACAATTCAGCACATACAACCCGATATTCAGACTATCGGTATTGGTTTGCAGGCGAGTATGGGAGCATTTTTGCTTTCGAGCGGCACAAAAGGCAAACGATTTGCCTTGCCGAACAGCCGTATTATGATTCATCAGCCATCAAGTGGTACCCGGGGCAAGATTTCCGATCAAGAAATTACTCTCCGTGAGGGTGTATTCCTGAAGAAACGATTGAACGAAATTCTTGCCAAAAACACCGGTCAGAAGCTCGCGAAAATTGAAAAAGATGCCGATCGCGATTTCTGGATGAGCGCCGACGAAGCTAAGGCCTACGGCATTATCGATAAAGTCATATAGAAAATCACAATTACCCCTTGAATTATTTACAACATTAAGCCATACTCTTTAGTAAGAAGTAGTGTAGCCCTGTTATCTTATGTCTCAAAAACGGATCTGGCCATCCATTGAGACGAGCAGGGTTAAGGGAATCTTCGGCGCCAAGACCCCCTTATATAAACCAAACCCAAAGGACAATTTGAGCTTATGGCAAGTGCAAAACGTGCAACCACGAAGCGTGTTTTTTTTACAAAAGACGACACCTCACTACCAATACCAAACTTAATTCAACATCAACGAGAGAGCTGGAAAGAGTTCGTTGAGACTGGGCTTGGTGAAATCTTCGCCGAAATTAACCCGATTGATGACTACACCGGACAAAAGCTTTCGCTTCGCTTCGGTTCGTATGCGTTCCAGGAACCAAAAACTACTGAACAGTTCGCAAAAGAAAACAACCTTACCTTCGACGCACCGCTTCACGCAGTAGTTGAACTTACTAACAAGGTATCCGGTGAAGTAAAAGAGCAAGAAATCTACCTCGGTGATTATCCATGGATGACCGATAGAGGAACGTTTATTGTTAACGGTACAGAGCGCGTTGTTGTATCGCAGCTTATTCGTAGTGCTGGTGTATTCTTCACCGCCGATCGTTCCGGTGTCCGAAATTCATACGGTGCCAAGCTTATTCCTGGTCGCGGTGCATGGCTTGAATTTGAAACAGCCAGCAACGGTGCGCTATTTGTGAAAATTGACCGCCGTCGTAAATTGCCAGTTACGACGCTTTTCCGTGCTCTTGGTTACAACAAAACAACAGACATCAAGGCGCTTTTTGATGATGTTGACACAGGTGAAGTTAAGCACATTGACGCAACACTTGAAAAAGACACAGCTAAAACAACTAATGAAGCACTTATTGAAGTGTATCGCCGGCTTCGACCAGGTGACCTTGCCACCGTTGACAACGCTCGCAGTATGATTGAACGAATGTTCTTCGACTTTAAGCGATTCGACTACAGTCGAGTTGGACGCTACAAGTTAAACCAACGTCTTGGCGTTGATTTGCCAAACACGACAGAATTCCGATCATTCCAAGTAAGCGACCTTACGGCAATCGTTCGTGAAATGGTTCGTTTGAACAACTCACAGGAGCCAGCCGATGATATTGACGCGCTTTCTAACCGTCGCGTAAAACTCGTTGGTGAGCTTGTTGCTCGTCAGTTCCGTGTTGGTATGCTTCGTATGCAACGCAACGCTATGGACCGCATGAGCATGAGCGACCTAGAAACTGTTGGACCCGCACAGCTTATTAACGCCCGACCCGTCGTAGCGGCTGTTCGTGAGTTCTTCGCAAGTTCACAACTTTCACAGCTTATGGACGAAATCAACCCACTATCAGAACTTGCCCACAAGCGACGCTTGAGTTCAATGGGTCCTGGTGGACTTAGCCGTGAACGTGCCGGATTCGATGTTCGCGACGCTCACCCGACTCACTATGGTCGTCTCTGTTCTGTTGAAACACCTGAAGGCGCAAACATTGGTCTTGTGCTTAACCTTGCGACCTATGCTCGCGTTAATGAATACGGATTCATTGAGACGCCATACCTAAGGGTTGTTGGCGGCAAAGTTACTGACGAGGTCGTCTACCTAGACGCATCACAGGAGTCGACTGAAGTTATCGCCGACGCCGGTGCTGCTGTGAATGATGACGGTACTTTTAGGGACGAACGCGTTAGCGCCCGAAATGGTCTATTGCCAGAACAAGTGGACGCCGCTGAAATTACTTATATGGACGCTGCAAACAAGCAAATCCTTGGATCGACTGCTGCACTTGTGCCATTTGTTGAGAAAAACCGTGTTGACCGTAGTTTGATGGCCTCAAGCATGCAGAAGCAAGCTGTGCCACTTCTTCAACCAGAATCTCCTGTTGTGGGAACTGGTATCGAAGAGGTTATCGCGCGTAACTCAAGCCAACTATTCGTCGCGGAAGGTGCCGGTGAAGTCATTCGTGCCGATGCCGATGAAGTTCAGGTTAAGTACAAAGACGGCGTAAAGTCATACGTTCCGGCTCACTTCGTGAAAAGTAACGATGACCGATCGATCAACCAGAAAGTCCGCGTTCACCGTGGCGACAAAGTTAAGACTGGCGATGTGCTCATTGAAGGTGCATCTATTGCCGATGGTGAAATTGCCCTTGGAAAAGACCTTGTGGTTGCCTTCATGCCTTGGGCTGGATACAACATGGACGACGCAATTGTTCTTTCAAGGCGACTTGTTGAAGATGACACGTTGACCTCAATCAACATCAAAGACTTTACTATTGAAGTTCGTGAAACCAAGCTTGGTCCAGAAATTGTCACTAGAGACATTCCGAACGTTAGCGAAGAATCGCTTCGCCACCTTGACGAGAACGGTATTGTTCAACTTGGTTCTGAGGTTAAGGCTGGTGATGTACTTGTTGGTAAGATTACACCTAAGGGCGAACAGGAACTAAGTTCTGAAGAGCGCCTACTTCGCGCAATCTTTGGTGAAAAAGCGAAAGATGTTCGCGATACCTCACAGCGCATGAACCACGCTGGTGGCGGAAAAGTTGTTGGTGTGAAAATCTTCTCACGAGAGAACGGTCACGAGCTTAAAGCTGGTGTCCTCATGCAAATTCAAATTTTCGTCGCACAATTCCGTAAAATTAGCGTTGGTGACAAGCTTGCCGGACGTCACGGAAACAAGGGCGTGGTTGCGCGGATTCTTCCAATTGAAGACATGCCATTCCTAGAAGATGGAACTCCTGTCGACGTCGTATTGAACCCACTTGGTGTGCCAAGTCGTATGAACATTGGACAGCTATTTGAGACAAACCTTGGTATGGCAGCCCGAGCGCTTGGCTACAAGGTTGCAACCCCTCCGTTTAACGGAGTAACTGACGAAACAATTTCCGACGAGCTTGAAAAGGCCGGATTTGCCCGAGACGGAAAGAGCCAACTATTTGACGGCCGAAACGGTGAACCATTTGAAGAGCGAACAACGGTTGGCGTCATGCACATCTTGAAGCTTCACCACATGATTGCCGACAAGATTCACGCTCGCTCAACCGGACCATACGCCATGGTTACCCAGCAACCGCTTGGTGGTAAGGCGCAAAACGGTGGTCAACGATTTGGAGAGATGGAAGTATGGGCGCTTGAGGCATATGGTGCTTCGGCAACTTTGCAGGAAATGCTCACCATTAAGTCTGACGATGTTTACGGTCGTGCAAAAGCGTACGAGGCAATCATTAAAGACGAGCCAATTGTTGGTCCAAAGCTTCCAGAAAGCTTTAACGTCCTCGTGAAAGAACTTCAAGGTCTTGGCCTTCGTGTCGACCTTGTCGATGAAGCAGGCGTTGGTGCAATCGACGCAGAACAAGTTATCGGAAGTGTCATCAACGGACAGCCGGTATCGGCGAAAGAAGTCGATGGTGACGACGTTGAGATAGTTCTTGATGAAGCCGATGAAGAAATGGCCGATCTCGTGGAAGACGGTGTGAGTATTCAGGATATAGATGAAGTAGACGAAATCAAGGAGGAGGCGTAATATGTCGCGGATTACTACAACAAACACCGGGATAGCTGACTTCGACGCAATTCGTCTTAGTGTCGCAAGCCCAGACGACATCATGAAGTGGAGCTACGGTGAAGTCACCAAGCCAGAAACCATTAACTATCGTACTCAAAAGCCAGAGCGAGACGGACTTTTCTGTGAACGAATCTTCGGTCCAGTAAAAGACATAAACCCGCACGACAACAAACTCAAGGGAGTTCGTTCTCGTGAAGCGGCCGTCGATAAAAACGGCGACCTCGTGACGAAGTCAATTGTTCGACGTGAGCGAATGGGACATATTACACTTGCAGCCCCAGTTGCACACATCTGGTTTATGCGCGGAACGCCAAGTGCGATGAGCCTTATTCTTGGCATCACCGTACGAAACCTCGAACGCATTGCTTACTTTGCTACTTACGTCGTCCTTAGTGTCGATGAAGAAGCTCGAGCAAAGTTCTTGGCCGATCTTGAAGCCGAAACTGATGCCGGTCGTATTGCAATAAAAATGCGCTACGAAAAGGAAGCTGAAGCTGACGATGCCGATGTTAAGGCGCTAGCGGAGTCCCAGACCCGTGAGCTAACCGATTTAGAGGAAAGCTACACGCTTAAGAAGACACAACTCGACAGCCTCGCAAAAAGTGCGCTTATTAGCGAAGTTGATTACCGAAACCTTCCCGAAGAATACCAGGATATTGTCACCGTTGGTATGGGTGGACAGGCATTGAAGACTTTGCTTGATGGCATCGACCTTACGCAACTTATTGCTGAACTTACAGAAGAAGTCGAAAGTGCTAAGGGACAACGTGAGAAGAAGCTTCTCAAACGCCTCAAGGTGCTTGAAGGTATGGATTCTGCTGGTATTAAGCCTGGTAGCCTTGCGCTATCGGTCCTACCGGTTATTCCTCCGGACCTACGTCCAATGGTGCAGCTTACGGGTGGTCGTTTTGCAACAAGTGACCTTAACGACCTTTACCGTCGTGTCATTAACCGAAACAACCGACTCAAGAAGCTTATTGACCTAAACGCTCCTGAAGTCATTCGTCGCAACGAAATGCGTATGCTTCAAGAAGCGGTTGACGCCCTCATCGATAACTCGGCGGCCCGTGGTGGCCGTGCCGTTAACGCAACTGGTGGCCGTCGTCGGCTTAAGTCGATTAGCGACATGCTAAAAGGTAAGCAAGGACGATTCCGTCAGAACCTTCTTGGTAAACGAGTCGACTATTCTGGACGTTCAGTCATTGTGGTTGGTCCAAAGCTCAAAATTAACGAGTGTGGAATTCCAAAGCAAATGGCGCTTGAGCTATTCAAGCCGTTTGTAATTAGCTGGTTGATACGTGGTGAGCATGCTCACAACATCCGTTCGGCAACTCGTCTTATTGAAGCGGGTGAATCAGTTGTATGGGACGCCCTTGATGCAGTTATTAAGGACAAATACGTTCTTCTTAACCGTGCACCGTCACTTCACCGTTTGTCCGTTCAGTCATTCCAGCCGCGACTTGTTGAAGGAAAAGCTATCCAGCTTCACCCACTTGTTGCCAACGGCTTCAATGCCGACTACGACGGTGACCAGATGGCAGTTCACCTTCCTTTGAGCCGTCAAGCGCAACAGGAAGCTCGTGAGCTCATGAGTGCGACAGCAAACCTCTTGAAGCCAGCCGATGGTGCGCCAGTGCTTTCGATTGCCCAGGACGTCGTGCTTGGTAACTACTACCTTACATACGACAAGCCAGCCGCTCAGACAGATAACGTCAAGGCGTATAGCTCGGTTTATGAAGCGGAAATGGCATACGAACACCGTAAGCTACAGCTTCAGACCCCAATTCGCGTGTTCGCGAAGGGTGAAATCCGCAACACAACACTTGGTCGCGTATTCTTCAACGAAGTTCTTCCTGAAGGCTACCCGTACGACAACGGTGTTCAGAACAAGAAGCAAATTAAGAAGGTGTTGAACAACATCTTCCAACAGTACGGTCCAGAAGAGACGGCGAAGACAGCCGACCGTATGAAGGGACTCGCGTTCCGATTTGCGACAATTTCTGCTGTATCTACCGGTAAGGACGACTACATCGTCTTCCCTGAAATCGACGAGTTCATTGCTGAAGGTGACGCGAAAGCGACCCTCATTAGCGAACAGTACGATCAAGGGCTTATTACCGAAGACGAGCGCTACACGCTTACTGTGTCTAACTGGCGCGGAGTTGTTCGTAAGCTTGAGGCATTCCTCCAGGGTAAGCTAAAAGACATGGATACAAGCGTTTCAGTCATGGTTAACTCTGGTGCCCGTGGTGATATTTCGAACGTCATGCTTGCAAGTGCCATGGTTGGTATCATGGTTGACGCAACAAACCGCGACATTGAGCTTCCTATTCGATCGAGCTATAAGAAGGGTCTTTCAAGCCTTGAGCAGTTCGTGGCGACTCGCGGTTCTCGTAAGGGACTTATCGACACCGCGCTTAAGACAGCCGACTCAGGATACCTGACCCGTCGTTTGGTCGACGTGTCTCAGGATGTCTTTACGGTTGAAGATACAGATGACAACGATGATGGGTTCACTATCTATCGCTCTGAAACTGAACTAACAATGATTAGCTTCGCCGACCGTCTATACGGACGTTACGCAGCTGAAGACATTGCTAGCTACGTAGGCAAGGGCAAGCTTATTACCCGCGAGATTTCAACCGCAATTGATGCTGATACTGATATTGCTGAAGCGAAGATTATGTCAGTGCTCAGCGCTAAGAATCTTCGTGGCGTGCCTCGTCGAAGCTACGGTATCGACATGGCAACAAACGAGCTTGTGAAAGCTGCTCAGCCTGTTGGTGTTATTGCCGCACAGTCTGTCGGTGAGCCTGGAACACAGTTGACACTTCGAACCTTCCACGCATCTGGTGTGGCCGAAAGCGACATCACGCAGGGTCTTCCACGTGTTGAAGAGCTGTTTGAGGCTCGAAATCCAAAGGGACAAGCGTACATGAGCGAAGTAACAGGACACGTTGAAACCTGGGAAGATGGCAAGAAGTACATAGTTCAGGTAACACCGGAAGCTGGACACATTGAGCGAATCGCGCTCGAGGGACGAACGTCTAACACTAAGAACGGTGCGGACGTGAAGGCCGGGGACGTACTTGCAACAGGCGAGAGCGAAAGCAAGCCGATTATTGCGCCATTTGACGGTGTAGTAGAGGTAACGGACGACTACATAATCATTGCAGCGGCACCGAGCTCACCGGTTCGATACGAAGTTCCTGGTACTATGCAACTTGTTGTGAAGAATGGTGACGCTGTTGAGGCGGGTGACCGACTTACCAACGGATCGTTAAATATTCACGACCTCATGCGCCTTAAGGGTGTTGAAGCTACGCAACGCTACATCATTAACGAAGTGCTTCGTATTTACGCAGCGCAGGGTCAAGATGTTGCGAATAAGCACCTTGAGATCATCGTACGACAGATGTTTAGCCGGGTTCAAATTGAAGATCCTGGCGACAGCACCTTTGTTACCGGTGACATTGTCTCGAAGGCTGCGGTTGTTGAAGCAAACGCCGAGCTCGCAAAGAGCGGTAAAGACGAGATTACCTACACACAACTGCTTCTTGGTATCACAAAGGTCTCCATTTGGTCCGATAGTTGGCTTTCAGCCGCATCGTTCCAAGACACGACTCGCGTGCTTATCAACGCAGCAGTAAGTGGACGAATGGACCGCTTGCACGGATTGAAGGAAAACGTCATCATTGGACGTAAGATCCCAGTCGGTACCGGTGTTGACAGTGCACTTGCGCTTGATACGCTCGAGGGCGATGAAGAGATTGCGTCTGATATCCTTGGTGATATCGACGTATAAGCCCTTAGCATACCGCCTGTAAGCTATAAAGGAGCCCCTTATACGAGGGGTTTCTTTATATGCTATTATCAATACATAATGAAATGGGTGTGGAGAAGGACGTATTGAGCTATGAGCGAGCGAATAGGAGAGTCCTCAGAGGCACAGGCGATGGAAAACGAGCGTCAAGTTGCTGTCCGGCAGTTTGGCGAAGAGTACGGTATTGATGCAGGTTTGATACATGCTGCAAGAAAAACCGACCTGAGTGAGCCGGAAGATCCGCTATGGAATGCGCGATATCGCCTGATTACCCCACACCGTCGCGTCATTATACTCGATACTGCGGATACAGGTATGCTTTCTGCGTCTGAGGCGCGGCTTAACGCTACCGAGGGACCAGAAAAAATGGAGATTCCGAGTATCAACGTCTTCTTAAGGAACATCAATGCTCTTGATGAAGCTGCGCGGGAAATGCTAGGCGGGAAGGGCGTCGATCCCTCTGTCGCCTTGACCTATAAGCACGAGGCAGATGAGAAGAGAGCAGTTCTTCTTTATCAAAGGACAGGTGGTGGCGGGTTGCGTAATACATTAGCGCCTGTCATACACGACGTATCAGTAATGGACCTCCTTGCTGGAGATATGAGTCAACAGCCACCGATTGGTATTGAGGTGCCGCTTCGAAACTCGCTTTCCTCGCGTAGCCCAGACCTATCGCCCGTAACACTTGCGTACGCTAACGGTGAAAAGACACTCCTTTTCTCCGCTCAAGACCTAATGAACAGTATTGGGTCTGATACAAACTATACACTTGAGATCATTAATGAGTATACGGGTGAAGTGAGTCGCTCTACTAAGTTTCTCTCTGGTTTCTTTGGTAATGTTCCGTGGCAATCCGCTTATCCAGTGATGTGTCGAGGTGGTTACGAGTGGGTGTAGTGCACCCCTCTCGACATTTAGAGTAATTATTGCTATAATAAAGAGTGAGTTTCCGTTTACTATTATGCGAACCGTGTACAAGACGCATAAACGAGTAAACATCGGTCTTACGGATTGCTGCCGGATGGCCAACACAACCAAATTCTTAAGGAGAATTTTTTCATAATGCCAACAATCAATCAACTCGTGCGGAAGCCTCGGCAGACCGCTGGGAAAAAAGGTAAGTCGCCAGCACTTGGACGCATTCATAACGCGCTCAAGACACGCTACTACAACCAAGATGCACCACTCAAGCGAGGTGTGTGTATTAAGGTGACGACAAAAACACCGAAAAAGCCGAACTCCGCGTTACGTAAGGTTGCTCGTGTTCGTCTTACTAACGGTCATGAAGTATGGGCGTACATTGGCGGAGAAGGTCACAACCTCCAGGAGCACGCCGTCGTGCTTGTCCGTGGTGGACGTGTACCAGACCTTCCGGGTGTCCGTTATCACATTGTTCGTGGTGCATTGGACCTTCAGGGCGTTGCCAACCGCAAACAGGGCCGCTCAAAATACGGTGCCAAGAAAGAGAGTAAATAACCATGCCACGTAAGAAGACAGTTAGCCTTCAGCGCCAACTTACTCCAGATCGTAAATACCAAAGCGTACTTGTTCAGCGGCTTATTAACAAGTCTATGCTAGACGGCAAAAAACTACTTGCTGAGCGTGCTGTGTATGAAGCCCTCGAAACAGCAGCTAAGAAGCTCGACAGTGAAAACCCTCTCGAAGTGTTCGAGAAAGCATTGAAGAACGTTGCTCCGAACTTTGAAGTGAAATCACGCCGTGTCGGTGGCGCGAACTACCAAATTCCTTTCCCGGTTGCTGGTCATCGCCAGCTTCATTACGCATTCAGCTGGCTTGTTCAATCTGCTCGATCTCGCTCAGGTATGCCATACGCACAACGACTCTCTGCGGAAATCGTTGATGCCTACAATGAAACCGGTGCGGCCTTCAAGAAGAAGGAAGACACTCACAAGATGGCAGAAGCAAACCGCGCGTTTGCTCACTTTGCCCGTACCTAAATAGCGCTCTTGTGCTTACAAAACACCCCATATGTTGTGTATGGGGCTTTTTGTATGGCTGAAAGTTATGTATACTTTAAGTAGTTAGTATGTAACTAGTGAGGTGGAGGCGACATGGAGCAAACCCGGCAAAGAGATCGTTATGAGGAGGCGAGGGCTAATCAGGAGCGTACCGAGCTATCGCTCCAGTTACAGGAGCGTACGCCAGAACTTTGCTCTAGTTGCAGTGACTGCACCATGTATAGAATGCGTCTTGCGACGAGGTCTGCTTTGCGAGGAGAGATGACCAGTACTGAAGCGATTGAAAAGTTTGATGATTTCGTAGCGAACTGTCCGGGAACAAGTGATTATACCGTTTGTAGTGCGAAAGGCTTGCAAACATGAAATTGCTCGTGCTATAACAAGGGTAATATGGGAGTAGAAACAAACACACAGGGAATTGGCTGCTGATATGGAGCGGCTTGGGTCGTGCGCTGATGCACCCGAGCAGTATACTCTGCCCTTGTTGACAGAGAAGCATACTCGTCCTGAGCGATTTTCGTCGCATTACTATGATTATTTGGACCACGCCACCTATAGGCACTACCTCCTAATGCATAAAATGTCTCCGGGTGAGGGTGGTGCTAGGCGTCTCGAAGCTATGGCAGGCGTGTTGAGCGCTGAGACCGATCCGCTGTTCTTGTCTGCTGCCGCATCTGCGTATCTCGAATCTGGTATTGTGCGAGATTCGCTAGATGTTACGAGCAAATTGGTCCTTGCCGGTAAAGCAGAGATGCTGTGGGAACAAGCTCTGCGAAATGAAAGCACGCTTGGAGATGTTAATCAATCTGAGAACGACGCCCAATACAGGATAGCCATGAACCTTGCTTGTCTTCCAATGGTTAGGGCAATGTTCACCGGCGACGTGATGCCTGAAGTTATAGACGAATCTATTGAGAAGTTAATCGGAATTGGTGATGTTTGTGGCGCTGAAGAGGAGTTAGATAGGAGTGTTGGAAGAATTGATTCTGCGAACATGCTTGTGGGCGTTCAGCATGAGATAAACGCTCTTATTTCGCTTATGTATCGAAAAGATCCTCGTTTTATTGCTATACCCTCGTTCCATCGTGCCGGAACAGGCTACTACTATCCCGAACAGACACATGATATTGAACTCATCAGTCAACACTACGGTAAAGTGCGACACATTCTTCCGATAGAAGTTAAAGCGCGCATGTCGAATAGAACGGCAAAGAGGTACAGGGCTATGCTTGTCGGTGCGAGGGTCCACCTTGGAGTGGGTGGCTCTGTTGATCAGCGTGACCCTTCTCCTACACGGCAGGCGTTGAATAAGTATCGGAGCGGCGAAGCTACTGATGCCGAAAAAGAAACTGTTCTATTAATACAGAGTACAATCGGAGATTTGATATCTGAGTACAAGAAAAGCGGGAAGCACAAACCACTTATACGATCAAAAAGCCAGATGAGTTATTACAAAGGGGCACCCATAGACCGATATCAGCCTACACCAGTTCGGGCGGCCTAGCTGACGGCTGTTCCTCGTAGGTGATATATGCTATAATTGTAGTTAAAGCGCTATTTTTTATGGCAAAAAATAATTAATCACAGAAAAGAGATTGTTTCATGGCACAGCAGAACGTCCCCCTAAAGGACTATCGAAATATTGGTATTATTGCTCACATCGACGCGGGAAAGACCACGACGACTGAGGGTATTTTGTACCGAACGGGTATTAACCACAAAATTGGTGAAGTCCGTGGTGCCGATGGCGATAGCGCAACGACTGACTGGATGGCGCAAGAAAAAGAGCGCGGTATTACTATTACCTCTGCTGCAGTGACCTGTTTCTGGAAGGGCTGCAAGATTAACATTATCGACACGCCTGGCCACATTGACTTTACGGCCGAAGTGGAACGTTCGCTTCGTGTACTTGACGGCGCAGTTGTTGTCTTCGACGGCAAAATGGGCGTTGAAGCTCAGACCGAAACCGTCTGGCGCCAAGCAAACAAATACGGTGTGCCTCGTATCTGTTTTGTTAACAAAATCAACCAAATTGGTGGTGATTTTTACAAATCTCTTGACTCTATTCACAACCGTCTTTCGAAACACGCACTTCCAATTCACCTGCCTATTGGGTTTGAAAAGGAAATTAACGGTGTCGTTGACCTCGTTGACATGAAAGCCTACACTTACGGAGACTTTGCAGACCACGAGCTTGTTGCCGGTGAGATTCCTGCAAATATGCTTGAAAAAGCTAAGAATGCTCGAAGCCTACTTGTTGAAGCAGCCGTTGAAGCTGAGGATGAGTTATTCGAACGATTCCTTGAAGAAGGCGAAGAATCTATTACTATTGAAGACTTGAAGCGGGCTCTCCGTAAGCGCGTGCTTGCTGGAGATTTCTTCCTTGTTACTGGTGGCGATGGTCGTGGTGTTATTGTCGAGAAGGTTCTTGACCTTGCTGCCGACTACCTTCCTTCACCGCTTGACGTTGATGCGATTAAGGGAACAAACCCTAAGTCTGGCGACCTTGTTGAGCGCCAGCCGTCTGACGCTGAACCACTTTCTGCGCTTGCCTTCAAAATTGCTACCGACCCATTCGTCGGTCGCCTAATCTTCATTCGTGTTTATAGCGGTAAGCTGACCGCCGGTAGCTACATACTAAACGCCACCACTGGTGAAAAGGAACGTATCGGCCGTATTGTGCGTATGCACGCCGACAAGCGTGAGGAAATTGAGTCTGTGGGAGCAGGTGACATTGCGGCCGTTGTTGGCCTTAAGAGCACCTTTACTGGTCACACCCTGGCTGACACAGCTCATCCAATTCTCCTTGAGTCAATTGAGTTCCCTGAACCGCCCGTATCTATTGCCGTTGAACCAAAGACGAAGGCCGACCAAGAAAAAATGGGTATCGCACTGCAACGACTCGCTGAAGAAGACCCAACTTTCCGCATTCACACCGACGACGAAACAGGCCAGACGATTATGTCAGGAATGGGTGAGCTTCACCTTGAAATTCTTATCGACCGTATGAAGCGTGAATTTAACGTCGAAGCTAACGTTGGTGAACCGCAAGTTGCCTTCCGTGAAACTATCCGTGGTATGACCGAAGCCCAAGGAAAACACGCCAAGCAAACTGGTGGACGCGGTCAGTATGGTGATGTCTGGATTCGTTTCGAGCCAACAGAATCTGGCGAAGGCTTTGAGTTCGTCGACGCAATTAAAGGTGGTGTGGTTCCTCAGGAATACCGCAAGCCAGTCGAGAAGGGTATAAGGGACACACTCGAAAGTGGTGTTATTGCCGGATATCCAATGATTGGCGTGAAAGCAACACTTTACGACGGAACATATCACGATGTCGACTCAAGTGAGCTCGCCTTCAACCTTGCTGGAGTTCTTGCTGTAAAAGAAGGTATTCCAAAGGCTAAGCCGGTTATTCTCGAGCCTGTTATGCGCGTTGAAGTATCTACCCCAGAAGATTTCATGGGCGATATTATCGGCGACCTTAACTCACGCCGTGGACGAATCGACGCTATGGAAGATATTCCAGGTGGCGCAAAGCTTGTTCGTGCCTACGTTCCCCTTGCAAACCTCTTTGGCTACACGAACGATATTCGCTCAATGAGCCAAGGTCGCGCAGCCTCTACTATGGAACTTGCCGACTACGAAGAAGTACCGCCAAACGTTGCTCAGGAAATCATTGCCAAGCGAACTAACAACTAGATCCCATTGGACCTAGCATAGACAATACGCAAGAAACACCAGGCAAGTAAAAGACAAGTTAACCTTTGAAGCCTATGATTAAAACATGGACTTCGATACTTATCTGCGCCCTCGTGAAAAGCTTGTGCAGCATGGTCCATCGGCGCTCAATGATGCCGAGCTGCTGCAGCTAATTCTTGGTCCTGGAAGCTCAAGCTCGTCTGGTGCTATAGTCGCCCGTCGAGTTGAAGTGTTGATTAAAGACGGCCCTCTCGGTTACGACTCTTTGGTTCAAACCGACGGAATTGGTGATGCCAAAGCTTGCCGTGTGCTGGCCTTGGTAGAGCTTGCTGGTCGGTTGGGCTCGCTATGAATGCCAACGAGCAGGTTCTGTATTGGCATCGGAAGGCGCAGATTGATTATCTGCAGCACTACATGTCTCTGTACGCTGCGTTTAATGCGTGGTATCGCAAGACAACAGGTTGCAGCAACGACCGCGAGGCGCTTAATAAGCTTCGCAAGAGGAATGTGCTTTGGGACGAATACGTTGACGGTACATCACTCCGTCAGCTAAGGCATCCGATGTGCTTGTTGGTGGAGTGCACTCAAAGAGAGCCCGTTTCGCACGTCACTCCGCACTGGGGAGGGGAGGTGTCGAGCGTACACGATTGGCCGTCGTTGGTCGAGTATTGGTATAGAGTCCGTTGCATGGTGGTTCATGGCGTCCCTATACGTTCGGCGTATGTCCATCTTGCCTACGAGACTCTAAACATTTATATGCACGAGATAGTCAGGCGGAGTGAATACTAATCCCTGTTTACATTTTGCGCCTACACTTGTATAATCATCCCTATACGTCATGGGGTTAACTATACCTGTGCGAAAATAATTAAAGGAGAAATATTAAATGGCAGATTTCGATCGAACCAAGCCTCACGTTAACGTTGGTACTATGGGTCACGTTGACCACGGAAAAACAACGCTAACCGCAGCAATTACTACTGTGCTTGCTAAGAAGCTTCCAACCGAAGTAAACAAACCAATCGCTTATGACATGATCGACAACGCACCTGAAGAGCGTACGCGTGGTATTACTATCGCTACTTCTCATCAGGAGTATGAGTCTGAAGCTCGTCACTACGCTCACGTTGACATGCCAGGACACGCCGACTACGTTAAAAACATGATCACTGGTGCAGCCCAAATTGACGGTGCTATTCTTGTGGTTGCCGCAAACGACGGACCTTTGCCACAAACTCGTGAGCACGTTCTTCTTGCTCGCCAAGTTGGTGTTCCAAAGATTCTTGTTTTCCTTAACAAGATGGACCTAGCTGACCCAGAACTAGTTGAACTAGTTGAAATGGACATTCGTGAGCTTCTTGCCAAGAACGGTTACGACGAAGACGCGCCTATTATCAAGGGTTCTGCAACAAAGGCTCTAGAGGGCGATGCAGCTAGCGAAGACGCTATCATGGAACTCGTTAAGGCTATGGACGACTACCTTCCTGAGCCAACGCGCGACCTTGACAAGCCATTCCTTATGCCTGTTGAAGACGTTTTCTCTATTAAGGGACGTGGAACAGTTGCAACTGGACGTATCGAAACTGGTGTTATTAACATCAACGACGAAATCGAAATTGTCGGTCTTAAAGACTCACAGAAATCTGTCGTTACCGGTATTGAAGCCTTCAAGAAGAACCTTGACCGCGGTCAAGCTGGTGACAACGCCGGACTTCTTCTTCGTGGCATCGAGCGTGAGCAAATCGAGCGCGGCCAAGTGCTTGTAAAGCCTGGCTCGCTTACTCCACACACCGAGTTCGAGGCAGAGGTTTACATCCTTAAGAAAGAAGAAGGCGGACGCCACACTCCATTCTCAAAGGGTTACAAACCACAGTTTTACTTCCGTACAACTGACGTAACTGGTGAAGTTGAACTTCCAGCTGACAAAGAACTTGTCATCCCTGGCGACACTGTAACTTTCACCGTTAAGTTGCTCGCTCCAATTGCTATGGACCAAGGTCTTAACTTTGCTATTCGTGAAGGTGGTAAGACGGTTGGTGCTGGTGTTGTTACTAAAGTAACCAAGTAGTTTCTGACGATTGCCCTCAGAGTACTCTCTCAAAGGAGACTTCCACCGGAAGTCTCCTTTGGCGTTGGGCTGAAATGCTCAACATTTCGCATTTCACACACTCTTCGGGCAGTGTCAGAAACTACTTGGTAAAGCAAAAACCCCGCCCTCCGAGGAGAAACGTGGGTTTCTGCGACTCGAGGTGCGGGGTTGGACTAGGACTGAGGGATCTCTGTGCTAGCCACGAAGCACTGCTGTTCTTCGATCCATTGCATCGTCCGTTTTGCGGGACGAGGTGCGGGCTGGACCGTGAAAAAAAGCATCTTCCTTGGTGCCGGACGAAAGGTGGCGGTCGCGCTGTCGCGAAGCGGAATCGCTTCGATGAACTTGATCACCTGCTGACGTTGAAGAAAGCTGAGGTGTGCCATGAAGTAGGCAGGGTAGCGCATTTCACGCATGTCTGCGATGTCGTCTGACAGGATCTCGTCACGAAGACTGCGAACTACCCAGAGGCGCTCGGCTGGAATCAGCGAAAGCTCGGCTTGCGGCTGTAGAGTGGGGTGATTCATCATCACCCTCCCTTCTTATTGTCCTAGGTACTACGTACGGGGGTGTACGTGCATATCTTTATTATAGCATATACAGCATAAATAGTCAATTGCTGGCTTGAAAGAACGAGAGGTTTGAGGTATACTACTACGGTATTTAACTAATCGCACCGAGAACTCGGCCGAACGTAAGCCTTTAAAGGATAGGATTCGAGCAGAGGTTACGGAGCATCAAAAGAGGAGCTTTCTCATGGCAGAAGCAACAGATGGCGGATTGCGCATTCGCATTCGTCTTAAGGCGTATGACCACAAGGTTATCGACCAATCAGCAAAACAAATTATCGACACAGCTATTCGTACCGGTGCAAGTGTTGCCGGTCCAGTACCGCTTCCAACGCGTCGTAGCACGTTTACGGTCGTGAAGTCACCACATGTCTACAAAAAGGGCGGTGAAGCCTTTGAGATGCGTGTTCACAAGCGCCTTATTGACATTACGAATGCTACTCCAAAGACTATTGATAGTCTACAGAACCTCAGCCTGCCAGCAGGTGTTGACGCTGAAATCCGAATGTAGCCCGAAGTGGGCTACAGATCTTGCTGTATTTGCTCCTGTTGTTGATTGACGACATGGGCAACTTGCAGCTGTAGCTTGATAATCCATAGTTGGAAGAAAATGAGGAAGCTGACAATAACCAGCCAGTATAGTGTTTGACGGGTTATTTTAAAGGTCATGAGAGGTGGGACGTCACGGCTGAGCTTGAACGATTCGTATTTATACCTAGGGACCGTGACCTTTATGGATTTTCGCTTCGCCGGTGCCTTGCGAGGTGCTGCTCGTTTAGTCGGTGTCTTTTTCTTTGCAATTGCCATGAGAATAACCTTTCTATGGTCAAGAATTCCATATTCTATATACCTTACAGTATGCAAGAAAAGCACAAGCGATTCAACCCCATTATTCCTACGTGTATGAAGCGCCTGCAACCTCTTGACTCTTGAGGTGGCGTCTGGTATACTTCGGGGGTAACTTTTACGAATATATAACAAGCAATTCTTGGTGAATTGGCAAGTCTTAAGGGGTAAAACCTGCAAGATACTACCAGCCACCAAGAATTTTAAGTGGGAGAACGAAGAGCATGAAAGCACTTCTCGGTACCAAAATTGGTATGACCCAACTCATCAGCGAAGATGGCAAGGCAGTTCCTGTCACGCTCATTAAAGCTGGACCTGTGACAGTGACTCAGGTAAAAACCATCGACACCGATGGTTATAACGCTGTCCAAGTAGGTTTTGAGTTAGGTAAGAACCTGAGCAAGGCCGTGGCTGGACACGTAAAGGAGTCGGAAACGACACCTAAGTTTATGCGCGAATTTCGCGTTGAAGAACTTCCAGCAGATATGACCATTGGCAGCACTATTGATGTGACTGCATTTGAAATCGGCGACATCGTCGATGCAACCGGCACTAGTAAAGGTAAGGGGTTCGCTGGAACAATTAAGCGACACAACTTCACTAGGCAGCGCAAGTCGCACGGTGGTAAGGGTAACACTCGTAAGCCCGGATCAATTGGTTCAATGTACCCACAAAAGATCTTTAAAGGTAAGCGTATGGCCGGTCGTATGGGTCATGAGCAAGTCACTGTGCAGAATCTTGTCGTCAGCTATATTGACGCTGAAAAGAATCTCATTGGACTTCGCGGCGCTGTCCCTGGTCCTAAAAAGGGCTTGATCGTCATCGGAGGAAAAGCATAATGGCTGATACAGTAAAAACAGCACCAAAGACAACGCTTCCAAAAGAAGTGTTTGGCGTTGAAGTAAAAAATCATGAGCTCTTGAAGCTTGCCTACGATGCGTATCTTTCAAACTCTCGCCAAGCAAGTGCGACGACTAAAACCCGCGGCGAAGTTCGTGGCGGTGGCCGAAAGCCTTGGAAGCAAAAGGGAACTGGACGAGCCCGATTTGGTTCATCTCGTAACCCTATTTGGCGCGGTGGTGGTATCGTCTTCGGTCCACTAGGAAACGAAAACTACGTCAAGAAGATTTCTGTTACTGCGAAGCGACAGGCCATCCGCCAAGCTTTGACACTCGCTGATGAAGCAAAGAAAGTCCAAGTGCTTGATGTTAAGACGACCGGAAAGACTGCAGAAGTAGTTAAATTCCTTGCGGACAACAAGCTTACCCGTAAAACTCTTATTGTTGTAGATGAAAAGACTCCCGAGTTGATTCGCGCAACCAATAACATCCAAAACGTGTTACTTATTCGTACAACATACTTAAGCGTGTATCACATTCTAAATGCTGATCACATTGTTCTATCAAAAACATCGGTTCCAGCTCTTAAAGACTGGCTCGTAAGGAAGGAGGCGTAACATGAATACTTTACTTGTTACCCCTATTACGACTGAAAAAGCGTATGCCCAGAGCCTTAAGAACGTCTACGTTTTTAATGTTCCGGTCAGCGCTAACCGAAACGAAATCGTCAAAGCAATTGAAAGTCAGTATAGCGTTCGTGTTGTTGAGGTAAAGACACTTGTTCAGAGCGGAAAATCAATGCGATTTTCACGAGGCAAGAACCGTTACCCAGGTACAACACATCGTTCAGACAGCAAGAAGGCATATGTCACGCTTGCTACTGGTGACTCGCTTTCGTTCTTTGAGCAACCTGCCGAGGAGAAGAAATAATGGCTATTAAACAATACAACCCAACAACTCCTGGCCGTCGCGGTATGACAACGCAAGACGTGAGTAGCATTACGACTCGTAAACCGCTCAAGAGTCTTGTCAAAAGCAAGAAGCAAAACGCTGGTCGTAACAACACCGGACGTATTACTGTTCGACACCGTGGTGGTGGCGTAAAGCGACACTATCGTCTTATGAACCACAACCTTGCCGCTGGCTTGACGGTGACAATCGAGCAAATTGAGTACGATCCTAACCGATCAGCTCGTATTGCCCGCGTGAAGGACCAGCACGGTCTTTACCACTACATTCTTGCCGACACCTCAATGACGGTTGGAAA
Organism: Candidatus Saccharimonadota bacterium; assembly: GCA_009992235.1. Taxonomy (GTDB): domain Bacteria; phylum Patescibacteriota; class Saccharimonadia; order Saccharimonadales; family Saccharimonadaceae; genus Microsaccharimonas. The sequence goes on along the minus strand of JAACVZ010000001.1, from coordinate 237,673 downwards.
AGTTATCAAAAGTGGTGCTGAAGCTCCTGTTGAGTCAAGCAACCGTATGCCACTTGCTAACATTCCCGTTGGTACGCAAATCTACGCCATTGAGATTAACCCCGGTAAGGGAGCCCAAATGGTTCGTTCTGCTGGTACAAAAGCACAGCTAATGGCAAAAGAGGGCGATTACGCTCAAGTGCGTATGCCATCCGGAGAGGTTCGCAAGTTCCGACTTGAAGCAACTGCCGCAATTGGTATTGTTGGTAACGTCCAACACCAAAATGTGAAGATTGGTTCTGCTGGACGCAACCGTCGCAAGGGTATTCGCCCAAGCGTTCGCGGTGTAGCTATGAACGCAACCGATCACCCACATGGTGGTGGAGACGGTGGAGCACACGGTCCTGGTAAGGCACCTCGTACACCGTGGGGACAACTTACCCTTGGATATCGAACTCGTCGTCGTAAGTATACGTCGAAGTTAATTGTTAAAACGCGCCACGACGCGAAGAGGAAGAGGTAATATGAGTCGATCATTGAAAAAAGGTCCATTTGTAGACTTCAAGCTCGCCAAGAAAGTGGCTGCGCTCAGTCTCGATGACCGAACAATTATCAAGACATGGGCCCGTGCTAGCACGATTAGCCCTGAAATGGTGGGTCGCACCATCGCTGTTCATAACGGCAAAATGCACGTACCTGTGCTTGTTTCGGAGAACATGGTTGGACACAAACTCGGTGAGTTTAGCCCAACTCGCAAGTTCCGCAAGCATGGTGGAAAGGATAGGAAGTAATGGCTGACATGACAACAGTACGCGCTTATGCGAAAAATGTTGACTTGCCTCCTCGAAAGGTGAGCCTTGTCGCAAGCCTAGTTCGCGGTCGCTCTGTCGCTGATGCACTTGTTATCCTTCAGCACACACCAAAGCGTTCAGCACTCTCTGTCCAAAAGGCAATCGAGAGCGCTCAAGCGAATGCGGTTAACAACCACGGGCTTGATGGCAAAACACTTCAAATTACGACACTTTCAGTTACTACCGGAACTCGCATTAAGCGATTCAAGCCAGCCAGTCGTGGTCGTGCCCTTCCATTCCAGAAGAAGTCATCGAACATCTTGGTTGAGGTAAGTGGTGATTTGAAACCTAAGAAGGCACCTGTCGCGAAGAAGAAAACACCCGTCGCTGAAGTGGCCGAAGAGGAGAAGAAATAATGGGACAAAAAGTAAACCCAATCAGCTTCCGTCTTCAAGTTCACAAGAACTGGGACTCTCGCTGGTTCGCACCGAAGAAAGACTTCGCGCGTCTTCTTATTGAAGATGTGAAGATTCGTGATCATATTGAAAAACGTTTCGAAAGCCGCCCAACTATTGGACGTATCGAAATCGAGCGTTCAGCTAACCTAGTTACTGTCACTATTCATACAGCAAAAGCTGGTGTCGTTATTGGACGCGGCGGCGCAGGTGTGACTGAGCTTAAGACAGAGCTTGAAAAAATCGCTAGCCTTCCAGTACGTATTAACATTGAAGAGATTAAACGCCCAGACCTAAGCGCTAAATTGGTTGCCGAGAATATCGCTCACCAACTTTCTCGCCGATCTAACTTCCGTCGTGCTACTAAAATGGCCGCACAGAATGTTATGGCTGCCGGAGCAAAAGGTGTTCGTATTCAAGTAGCTGGTCGTCTTAACAGTGCCGAGATGGCACGTCGAGAACGAGTAAGCGAAGGATCTGTTCCGCTTCATACGCTTCGTGCAGATGTCGACTATCATGGCGCACGCGCCGCACTTCCGGGTGCAGGTATTGTCGGAGTGAAAGTATGGATTTACAAAGGTGAAAGGAGCTAATCGATATGTTGTTACCTAAGAAAATGAAGTATCGAAAGGTTCGCAAAGGTAAGAATCCTGGTGTTGCGACGCGAGGTCACTACCTAGCCTTTGGTGAGTATGGACTTCAATCACAGTCGAACGACGATATCACTTCTCGCCAAATTGAGTCAGCTCGACAGGCAATGACTCGTCACATTAAGCGTGGTGGTAAAATCTGGATTCGCATCTTTCCGCACATTCCACGAACTCGTAAACCACAAGACGTCAAAATGGGCGGTGGTAAGGGTAACCCAGAGTTCTTCGTTGCGAAAGTGAAAGCCGGAACTGTCCTGTTTGAAATGAAGGGTGTAGACGAATCTGTTGCCCGAGAGGCAATGCGCCTCGCCGGACACAAGCTTCCCGTGAAAACTAAGTTCATCGTTAAGGAGCAATCATAATGGCAACCGCAAAAAAGGCAGAAGAAGTGAAGACACTTGAACAACTTCACGAAGAGCTTGCCAAGCTCCGAGGCGAACACCTAGAGTCTCGCAAGAGTCACGCTCAGGGTGAACTCGTTAACCACCGTGTATTAACTAACCAACGTAAATCAATTGCTCGTACGCTGACTGCAATTAACCATGCGCAACGAGCAAGCCAGAAGGAGGAGAACTAGTATGGCTAAGACACTTACTGGCGTTGTCACTTCTGACAAGGCCGACAAGACGATCACTATTACGGTGACAAGTCGTGAAACGCATCCTATTTATAGAAAGCAGTATTCTGTGAACCGTAAATATACAGCACACGACGAGAAGAATGAAGCGCACACGGGTGACCGTGTCACAATTACAGAGGTACGACCTATTTCGAAGACAAAGACATTCACGCTACTCAAAATCGACGAACGTTCACACGGCTCTATTGAGCTAAAGGACGAGGAGGCGTAACCATGATCCAACAAGAATCACGACTTAAGGTTGCTGACAACAGTGGCGCAAAGGAAATCCTTTGTATCCGTGTTCTCGGTGGTACTCGTCGACGATACGCTCGCGTTGGTGACGTTATTGTTGCAACCGTAAAAGATGCAAACCCAACCGGTACGGTTAAGAAGAAATCTGTCATTAAGGCTGTTGTTGTTCGAACCCGTGACCAAATTCAACGTAAAGATGGAAGCACTATTGTCTTTGACGACAATGCTGCGGTTATCATCAACGATGACAAATCACCTAAAGGAACTCGTGTCTTTGGTCCCGTTCCACGTGAACTACGCGACATGGGCTACTCAAAGATCATTAGCCTAGCACCGGAGGTACTCTAATATGCCTGGTATCAAGCGAATTAAAAAAGGCGACACCGTAAAGCTTATCAGCGGTGCACAAAAGGGCACAACCGCCAAGGTTCTTGGTGTTCTAAACGGAAAGAACGCAGTTCTTCTTGAAGGCATCGGTGAGCGCCACCGTCACGTGAAGCCAACCCAACTCAACCCGTACGGTGGTAAGAAGGATGTTCACATCCCTGTTCCACTTCACAAGGTTGCCCTTGTTATTGATGAAAAATCAGGCAAGACCAGCCGTGTTGGATATATTAAAAATGCTGATGGAGCGAAGGTTCGCCTAGCTCGTCAGGCAAATAGTAAGGAGATTAAGTAATGGCTACTAAGAATACGCCAACAGCTACCGCTCCTCGCCTGAAAGCCTTGTACCGTACGCAGTACGCCAAGGAACTTCAAGCCGAACTCGGTTTAGACAACATTCACCAAGTACCAAAGCTTGAAAAAATTATCGTCAGCGCAGGAATCGGTAAGAATAAAGATGACAAGCGTCACTATGAAGTCGTAAAGAATACCATCATTAAAATCACCGGACAGGCTCCAGTCGATCGTATGGCTCGTAAATCAATTGCCGGATTCAAAATTCGTGCTGGAATGAACCGGGTCGGTATCAACGTCACCCTTCGTGGTGCGCGTATGTACGAATTCCTTGATCGTTTCGTAAACATTGCTTTACCGCGCGTTCGTGACTTTCATGGTGTTAGCGCAAAGGCATTTGACAAGGGCGGCAACTACAACGTTGGTGTGGTTGAGCAATCAATCTTCCCAGAACTGTCATTTGAAGAAACACAGCACTCACACGGTCTACAAATTACATTTGTGATTTCATCTGGAAACAAAGAAGCAAGCCGTGCACTTCTTGAGAAGTTCGGTGTGCCGTTTGAAAAACAGGGAGGAGTACGCTAATGGCTAAAACATCTGCAGTCGCTCGCGACGAGAAACGAAAGAAAATGATTCTAAAGTATGCTGCGAAGCGTGCTGAATTGAAGGAACTCGGTGACCTCGAAGGTCTTGCTAAACTTCCCCTTAATAGCTCACCAACTCGCTGGAAGAACCGTGACATGCTTCACGGCCGACCACGAGGATACATGCGACGCTTCGGCCTTAGCCGTATCAATTTCCGTGAAAAAGCATCAAAGGGACAAATTCCCGGTATTACAAAGAGTAGTTGGTAGGAAAGGAGAACGCATATGTCACTACAATCTACAGACCCAATCGCAGACCTCCTGACCCGTATTCGTAACGCCGTCATGGTTGGTAAAAATGAAATAACTGTTCCCTCAAGCAAATTGAAGGTAACGGTTGCCAAAGAGCTACAAAAAGCTGGTTATGTCATCGGTGTGAAAGTCGAGCCGTCAAAGCCTCGCGATACACTTGTCGTCACCATCAACGAGCCCGGAGAAAATGCTGTCATCAGCGAAATCAAGCGCCTCAGCAAGCCTGGACGTCGCGTGTACGTTAGTGCAACCGACATCCCTCGCGTGAAGAGTGGCCGTGGTGTTGTCCTCGTGAGTACATCAAAGGGTATCCTTAGCGGTAATGAAGCAATCAAGCAGAAGCTTGGCGGTGAACTATTGCTTCAGGTATATTAGTCAGAAGAATTATTTAAGAAAGGAATAGATCATGAGTCGAATCGGAAAACTACCAATTCAAATCCCCTCAGGCGTGACAATCACGGTCGCTGATGATGCTATTACTGTTGTTGGCCCTAAAGGCCAGCTCGTAGTACCGCATCTCTCCGACGTTACTGTTGTCGTGGAGGATGGTAACGCTATTGTTACCCGTAAAGACGACGAGCGCATTGCTCGTTCACAACACGGTCTTCAACGTGCACTGCTTAACAACGCGGTTGTTGGTGTCACTGAAGGCTACGAGAAGAAACTAGAAGTAAATGGTGTCGGCTTCCGCATTAGTGGTGGCGGACGCGAAATCGATATGTCACTTGGGTTCTCTCACCCCGTTAAGTATTCTGCACGAGAGGGTATTGAGCTTGTTGTTGAGAAGATGACCATCACCGTTAAGGGAATCGACAAACAGCTAGTAGGACATACTGCCGCTGAAATTCGTTCACTTAAAAAGCCTGAACCATATAAAGGTAAGGGTATTAAATATGCTGACGAAGTTGTGCTTCGCAAGGCAGGAAAGGCAGGTAAGTAATCATGAGTAACCAAACAAAGAAATTGCTTAACCGCGGCCTTCGTGCTGCGCGTGTCCGAGCTCGAGTAACAGGAACGTCTGAACGTCCTCGCATGACAGTATCTATTAGCAACAAGCACGTTAGCGCTCAAATTATTGACGACGTAAAGCAACACACCATTGTATCTTCAACGACTATCGGAACAAAAGAGACGGGACCTGTTTCAGAACTCGCTGCATTTGTCGGTGCCGATATTGCAAAGAAGGCAAAGAAGGCTAAAATTACCGCAGTTGTGTTTGACCGGAATGGTCGACGTTATGCGAAGCGCCTTAGTGCGCTTGCCGATGCTGCTCGTAAAGAAGGATTGGAGTTTTAATTATGCCTGCACCAAATAATCGTAATCGACGAGATCAAGGACCTGCTGAACCAAAGCAGTACGAAGAGCTTGTCATTAACATTGACCGTGTCTCGCGTGTTGTAAAAGGTGGACGCCGTTTCCGCTTTAAGGCACTAGTTGTCGTCGGTGACCGTAAGAGCAAAGTTGGTGTTGGTGTCGCTAAGGGCGCCGATGTTCAAGTTGCTATTCAGAAGGCTACAGAAGTTGCTAAGAAGAACTTCATCACTATTCCACTTGTTAACGAAACTATCCCACACGATAGCGAAGTTAAATACTCTGGTGCTCGCGTGCTTCTAAAGCCGGCAGCTCCAGGTACTGGTGTTATTGCTGGTGGTGTTGTCCGATCAATCATTGGCGTAACAGGTATTCGTAACCTTCTTTCAAAGTCACTTAACTCGACTAACAAGGTGAACATTGCCTACGCAACTATTGAGGCGCTTCGTGCACTCGTTCCTCGTGAAGAGTGGCACACGACTAAAATGCACAAGGCATCAAAGGAGAAGAAGTAATGACAAAGTATAACGAACTCGACGTAGTTGCCGGTAAAGACCGCAAACGAGTTGGTCGTGGTATTGCTGCTGGGCAGGGTAAAACTGCTGGTCGTGGTACAAAAGGTCAGAACTCTCGAACCGGTAAGAAACTTCGACCAACCTTCCAAGGTGGACAGCGAACACTCGTTCGTGCCGTACCAAAGGCTCGTGGATTCAAGAGCCTTCGTACTGCAGCTCAGGTTGTTTACCTAGACACACTGAACACCTTTAAAGGTAAGGTTGTCGATCACGCCAGCTTGTTTGAGCAGGGCTACATCTCAACACCGTTTCACAGCGTAAAGATCATCACTCGTGGTGAGCTGACCGCAATGCTGACCGTAAAGGTTTCTGGAGCAAGTAAATATGCCCAAGAAGCAATCGTAAAGGCTGGTGGAACGTTCGAGAAGACTGCAACACCACTCAAGAAGAGCACAAAAGAAGCCGAATCAGACGATAAATAGATTATCATCTGTTGATATGAAATACCCTCGTATTTACCACGAGGGTATTTTCATCATAAAACATCACTTTCACCCACGCGGCATGGTGTATAATAGAAAACAATTGATACTAATAACGGCAGGGTAATCTACATAGTCTGATGAACTGGAAAACAATTTTTCGATCACTAAAAAACAGAGGGATGCAAAAGCGTCTTCTCATTGTCCTTGGTATTATTGTTACTTATCGCTTTTTGGCGCACGTTCCTATTCCACTGGCCGAGCCAACACAGCTAAAGGAGGTCATTAACAGCGTTGTTAGCGGCACTGACTTCGGTGGGTTCGTAAACCTATTGTCTGGTGGCGCATTGGCTAGTTTCTCGATTGTTCTGGTTGGCTTGACGCCTTTCATTACCGCTTCAATTATCTCGCAGCTGCTTACTAAAGCTATTCCACGAATGGAAGAGCTTCACAAGGATGGTGAGTCGGGCCGTCGTAAAATTAACCAATGGACTCGCATGAGCACCATTCCACTGGCTATCGTGCAGTCAATTGCTTTCATATTCATCTTACGGCAGACAGTTTTGGCTGGTAATACGACGGTTTTGGCCGATCCTACAGCGCTCGAGTGGATTGTGGCCGTAACCGCTATGACAGCCGGTGCGACACTTCTTATGTGGCTTGGAGAGCTTATTACCGAGCAGGGAATAGGTAACGGTATAAGCCTGCTAATTTTCGCTGGTATTATTAGCCAACTGCCAACAATGTTTGCCTCACTCGGTGGTTCTTTGTTCGATACGTCTGCGGGGGGGCTAGGTATCTTTAACTGGTTTGTTGTTCCGCTCAATCCGACGGTCTTCTGGATTATATTAGGGTTGCTGGCGTCCTCGCTGGCGCTGTTATACCTCTTGGTGAAAATCAACGAGGCGCAGCGAATCATCACTATAAATTATGCTAAGCGGGTGCACGGAAACACTAACTATGGTGGAATCAAGAGTGTTTTGCCTATTAAGCTAATTGCGGCCGGTGTTATTCCTGTTATTTTCGCAGTCGCCTTTCTGTCACTTCCTGCGTTTGCCGGGCAGGTTATAAAAGCCGCTGGTAACCCTGCGTTTACCGATTTAGCAAATAACCTCATCGTTTGGTTCCAGGCACCAAACCCCGGTTCCTTCACTGGTTCCGAGCTGCAAGCGTTTATTTATCCTTTGACGTACTTCTTCTTAGTTATCTTCTTTACCTACATGTACACGGGAATCGTCTTCAACTCGCACGAAATTGCTGAGAACCTTCAGAAGCAAGGCGGCTTCATTGAAAACATTCGTCCAGGTAAAACTACACAGAAGTTTCTTGCAACAACCATGAATCGTCTCATTCTTTTCGGAGCCTTGGTGCTTGGGTTCGTTGCTATAACGCCATTCATAGGTGAGTTTGTCATCTTCCAGACGCTTGGCGTTACCAATACGAACTTATCTATTGGTGGTACCGGTATCCTCATTGTTGTATCTGTTGCGCTTGAAGTGCTCCGCCAGATCAACTCCCGTGCCCTCATGGTCACCTACGATGACTATAAATAGCCTTCCATTGATTATTCACTAAAATAGTGGTATAATAAGAGTATATCAAGTACCCCATTGTTTCGCAGTGGGCGGAACGATGTACATTAGACAGAGGATGGTGATTACAGTGGCCAGTGAACCGAAGCCGCTTCGCCGCAATAAGTTGCGGCGCTACGCTCAGGACACGGTCGAGCTCAGGAGGGTGCTTCAACGCATTCAAGAAGAGCTCATTATTGAAACGGAAGCGCGGTTGTATCAGCGCTACCGCGCGCATGTAAGGCACGAAGAGCCACGGCCTTCCTACGAAGATTGGCTACTTACCTGTTATCGGCTGGAGAACACGTTCTCCGCTGCGCGCTTTGGCGTTGACACACGACTGTCGTGGGCAAGCCGCGTAGTTAAGGAGGCGATGAAGTATACCCTTGGGCACAACGCTTCAATGGCTTGGTTCATCGGCGGCCTTGAGGTGCAGATCGCGGCACGAGGCGCATACGTGCGCCTACACTCAATCTGGGTCGCCGTCGATACCAGAACGCTGACATTTGACCCGCGCTAGCTGACGCCAGCAGTGTAGGGCCAGACTTATCCTCTGTCCCTACTCTTATGCGATGAACAATTGCTTCATCGTGGAAGAGTAGGAAATCTTGACGGTAGCACCATATTTGCTACAATATAAGTACAAACTTAGTTGCTCCGAGTTTCTCGGTGTTATATTCTTAAAAATGCTTTACTTGCTCTCTGTTTTGGTGTATAATTCACTACTGTAACTTATGGTCAATACAAAGGAAGTGATTAAAATGCGTGGCAAGGTGGTGGAAGCACTGCCTAATACTCAATTTAAGATCGAACTTGAAAATGGCCTAAGCATCATCGGACACATTAGCGGTAAAATGCGCAAGCACTACATCCGCCTCGTGCCTGGTGATCAGGTGGACGTTGAGATGACCCCTTACGATCTCTCGAAGGGAAGAATCACGTACCGCCACAAGGATCAAATTTAACTGGAGGAGATTTCAAACGCTCATGAAAGTTCGTGCGAGTGTCAAAAAAATCAGTCCAGATGACCAGTTGGTGCGCCGTAAAGGCCATCTCCGGGTGATCAACAAGAAGAAACCTAAGAATAAGCAAAGGCAGGGTTAAGTATGGCTCGAATTGCAGGGGTAGTTATTCCCGCAGAAAAGCAAGTTGCTGTTGCGTTGACGTATATTTACGGCGTCGGACCAACACTTGCGTCGACCATCCTTGCGGCGGCTAAAATCGAGCCGACCACTCGGGTGAAAGATCTCACCGAGGCTGAAGAACAACGCTTGCGAGATGTTATCGATACCGATCACACTGTCGAAGGCGACCTCCAGCGTCTGGTAACAAACAATATCAAGCGTCTCAAAGACATTAGCGCTTACCGTGGCCTACGACACAAAGCAGGTCTTCCGGTAAACGGCCAACGTACTCGTACGAATGCACGAACTCGTAAGGGTCGAGCGGTCGCTGTCGGTGGAGCGCAACCTAAATCAGCAAGTAAGACCTAGGAAAGGAACAAGATGGCAGATTCACCTTCAACCAAGAAGAAGCAAAAGCGATCAGTTCCTTCTGGTCAGCTACACATTCAGGCAACCTTCAACAACACAATTATTAGCTTTTCTGACAAGAAGGGAAACATTGTTTCTCAGTCAAGTGCAGGCGCTAATGGATTCCGTGGAAGTAAAAAAGGTACCGCCTACGCTGCACAAATCGCAGCCGAGAAAGCAACTGAAGCTGCAAAAGGCTTTGGTATGAAATCGGTTGATGTATTCGTAAAGGGCGTCGGACAAGGTCGCGATGCGGCGATTCGATCACTTGGCAGTTTTGAAATCAGTATTGATAGCATTAAGGAAGTAACTGGCGTCCCTCACGGCGGCGTACGACCACGGAAAGTGCGGAGAGGCTAGACTATGGCACGAGACGTTTCACCTATTGTTAAACAGAGTCGTCGCGAAGGTTACGCCCTTCATCCGAAGGCTCATAAAATCATGGCTCGCAAAACTAGCGCACCTGGACAAGCTCCAAACGCGCGTCAGGGCAAGCCAAGTCTATACTTGACACAGCTTCGCGAGAAGCAGAAGGTCCGTCGTTTGTATGGTCTTCTTGAGAAGCAGTTTGCTCGTCTTATGGATGAAGCGACTCGTCAAGAGGGACTCTCTGGCGAAAACCTCCTTCAAATGCTTGAACAGCGTATGGACAACGCGGTCTACCGTGCAGGATTTGCACCAAGTCGCCGTGCTGCTCGTCAGCTTGTTGGTCATGGACATTTTATGCTTAACGGCCGTCGAGTCGATATTCCATCAATTCGCATGAAGCCTGGCGATGAGCTTGAAGTCCGCGCTAAGAGTACGAAGTCTGAGTATTTCAAGAACCTCGACGAAGTTGTTAAGACTTCTTCGCAGCCGACATTAGGTTGGTTGAAGAGCGACCCGAAGAAAATGACCATTTCCATCACTGGCAAGCCAACTCGAGAAGAAGCTGAACCAGAAATTAACGAACAATTAATCGTTGAGTATTACTCACGGTAAGGGCAAGGAGATCTATATATGTCAAAAGTCATTCACAACCCCGCACTCGCTAGTGTCGATGAGCACAGCACAACGAGCGCATCGTTCGTTATTGAGCCATTGCAAGCTGGTTATGGCAACACGCTCGGAAACAGTTTCCGTCGCGTACTTCTTTCAAGTATTCGCGGTAGCGCAATTGTTTCATTCCGCGTTGAAGGTGCCAGTCACGAATTCACCACAATTCCTGGTGTAAAAGAAGATGTCGTTGACATCATGCTTAACCTCAAGAATGTACGTATTAAAGTCGACACCGACGAGCCGGTTGAGCTTCGTCTTGAGAAAAAGGGTGCCGGTACGGTAACTGCAGGCGACATTAAAGCGCACGCAGATGTCGAAATCATCAACCCTGAGCAAATCATTGCAACCATCGATGACCCTAAAAAGTCTATTACTATGGAGCTTGTTGCCGACTCTGGTCGTGGATACCACACCATCGAAGAATCAAGCATGCAACGCGTTCACAGCGACCACATTGCACTCGATGCCGTATTTAGTCCTGTGCTCCGTGTACGTTTCAAGGTTGACGCAACCCGTGTTGGCCAAGAAACTAACCTTGACCGACTTCAAGTTACTATTGAGACAGATGGAACAATGAGCCCTGTTGACGCGTTTGAAGAAGCGGCAGCTATCCTCGTTAACCAATACACCGCACTTGCTGGAAGCACTACTGTTGAAGCTGCACCAGCACTTGGACAAGAGACAATCGACGACGCCGGTGAACTTAATACGCCTATTGAAGAGCTTAGTCTTAGTGCTCGAACAGCTAACGCCCTCGTTAACAACGAAATCCGAACCGTTCGTGACCTAGTCACATTGAGCGAGCAAGATCTTCGTGAATTAAAGGGATTCGGTAGCAAGGCGCTTGATGAAGTTAAAGATAAACTGGCAGAACTGGATATCTAATCATGCACCGACACGGATATAAAGGACGAAAATTTGGACGCGAGCGTGATCAACGCCGAGCGCTTCTTAAAGGTTTGGCAACAAGCCTGGTAGAGCACAAGAAGATCGAGACCACGCTTCCAAAAGCCAAAGAACTCGTCCGCTACATAGAAAAGCTCATTACAAAGGCTAAGAAGGGCGACCTTTCAAGCCGTCGAGCAGTTATTGCTGGTCTAAGTACCCACGACGCAGCTTACCGACTTGTTGACGTTATCGCGCCACAACTTACCGGCCGAACCAGTGGTCACGTACGCGTTACCCGAACTCGTCTGCGAGTTGGTGACGGTGCGCAACTAGCGACAATCGCTTTCGTTGATGACATCAAAGAATCTGAAAAGCCGGTTAAGGCAGCTGCAAAACCAGTAGCAAAGAAGGCTCCAGCGACTAAAGCTACTAAAAAGGAGACTGCATAATGGCAAATCCAAAGACATTTAGTCAAAAAACAGCTGACGTGACTCGTAATTGGTACCTCATTGATGCCTCAGAGGCTCCCCTTGGTCGTGTAGCGACACAAGTGGCTAAGTACCTTATTGGTAAAGACAAGCCAACCTACACCCCCCATATCGATGGTGGTGACTACGTGGTTGTCATTAATGCCAAGAAGACTGTTGTCACGGGCAACAAAGAAATTGGCAAAGTATACTACCGGCACAGTGGATTTCCTGGCGGTATTAAGGATGCAACGCTAAAAGACGTTCGAGAGAAGAACCCTACGCGCATTATTGAAGCCGCGGTCAAGGGGATGATTCCTCGTAACAAGCTCGCTTCAGAGCGACTTAACCGTCTTCGTGTGTTTGAAGGTGAAGATCACCCTCACGCTCCACAGCAACCTAAGAAAGTTGAGGTAAAGTAATATGGCAACTGCTACTTATTTCTACGGACTTGGACGACGCAAGAGCGCAACTGCACGAGCACGCCTTTACAAAGGTAAAGGAACGGTAACAATCAACGAAAAGCCAGCCGCTGAATACCTTAGCGACAACAAAGCGCTTCTTGCTGAAATTACCGACCCACTTGCACTTGTAAACAAGCAAAAGGACTACGACATTACAATCCGCGTACAAGGCGGTGGTGTCGCTGGACAAGTCGATGCAATTAAGCTTGCTATCGCAAAGGCTCTGACTGTTGCACACTCTGACCTTCGTTCAACACTGAAGAAAGCAGAATTTCTCAAGCGAGACTCTCGCGAGAAAGAGCGTAAGAAGTACGGTCTTCGATCGGCACGTAAGCGCGAACAATTCTCGAAACGTTAGTTTCTTAACTGTTTCGGTACAAAAATGGCTCTTCCTGTGCGGGAGAGCCATTTGTATATCGGGGTTTCCAACAGAGTACGCTATACTATATATATGACAAAGCAAACAATTCTCACTGGTATTCGATCTAACGAAGAGCCAACCATCGCAAATTATCTTGGCGCCTTTGTGCCAATGGTGCGTATGCAACAAGAACTAGCTGGCGAGTATCAAATAAACATGTTCGTTCCAGACCTTCATAGCTTCACGACACCAGTGGATCACGACGACTTATACGCTAAAACCTTAATGAATCTTAAGTACTTTATTGCTGCCGGCCTCGACATAGACGACCAGGATACTTATATATATCGCCAAAGCTACATTCCGGCACACAGTGAGCTGACATGGGTTCTCGATTGCTTCACCTATGTTGGTGAAATGAGCCGCATGACACAGTTTAAGGATAAGTCTGGTGAGAATAGCGATAGTATCACAATGGGTCTATATAACTATCCGGTACTTATGGCGGCAGATATCCTACTTTACGGCGCGACTTACGTGCCAGTTGGTGAGGACCAGTTCCAACACCTTGAGATTACTCGAGACATTGCATCGCGCTTTAATAATAAGTTTGGTGATGTCTTTACGGTACCTCTCGACACTAAGGCTCAAACTAGCTTTATTAACCGTGACAGCGGGCTACGTATCCGTAGCCTGAGTGATCCTACAAAGAAAATGAGCAAGAGCGCGACTGATGAAAAATCAAAGATTCTTTTGTCTGATAGTCCTGAAGTAGCAAAACAGAAAATTATGAGCGCCACAACCGATAGCGTCGGCGAAATTCACTATAACTTTGAAACACAGCCGGGTATTAGCAGCTTGCTTCAGATGTACGCGCTTCTTACCGGCCGTAAGCAAGAAGAAGTGAACGCTCAGTGGGAAGGGAAGTCGCAGTATGGTGAATTTAAGGCAGTTGTTGCTTCTGCAGTAGCTGACTTTCTTGAGCACTTTCAAGCTCGTCTTGCGGCCATCAGCGACGAGGAGCTACTAGCAAAGCTTGAACGATCTGAACGAGCTATGACTGAAGTTGCAAACCAGACGCTACTAAGAGCACAACAAGCGGTTGGTCTGCGACCAAGGGCATAATATGGCAACAAAAAACATTACGCGAGAGATTTTAAGCATCTTGCGACAATTTGAAGTTGCCGGTGAGTTATCCGTTCCCAGAGAAATTAGCGACATACGCCAACAAGAGCCAAAGGTTGGAGTTCGGATGCTTCGATTCATGTTTCAAACTCGACAATACTACGCCATTGTCGACAACAATGCCGATGACGACACGACTATGCTCCAAGACTATATAGCCCAAGATCAGCCACATGTTAGCGGTGAGTTTATTCGTAATCCACACGAAACATCGTTTCAGACCTACGGTATTCGTCATAAGTTCCACGATACCTACCTATACGTGGTGACCCCTCTTACACAAAGACTCGACAAAGAGCTAAACCAGCGGTACCCAGACATATCGCGAAGCACTCTTCAGAAGTACGTTAAAGAAGGTTATGTGCGAGTCAACGGCGAAGTGTGTACGAAGACAAAGCAAGAGGTCACACCTCATGACAACCTAGCCGTGACTATTCCGGATAGAATCGATTATTCAGACCAAGCATTACCCATTGTTTACATAGATGATCATGTTATTGTCGTTAGCAAACCAGCCGGCGTGCTAACCCACAGCAAGGGTGTTATGAATGATGAGTTTACGGTTGCCGATTTCTTTAGACGATATACGACAAACGGACTAGCATCGAGCAGGCCTGGCATTGTTCATCGACTTGACCGTGATACTACAGGGCTAATTATAGGCGCCCGAAATGATGATGCTGCGGCTCTTTTAAAGAAGCAGTTTGCCGCCCGTACAGCTCATAAGGAGTATGTTGCGATAGTGAAGGGCGTGCCAAAACAGTCCCAGGCGCGAATCGATCTTCCTATCGGCCGAAATCCATCATCACCAAGCACGTTTCGAGTAGATCCTTCAGGAAAGGCGGCGGTTACGTCGTATCAGGTCATGGCAAGTAATGGCGAGTTTTCGCTTGTTCTTTTGAAGCCCGAAACCGGACGAACTCACCAACTTCGCGTACACATGCAGTATATTAATACGCCGATTGTCGGTGATAGGGTTTATGGCTCTGGTGAAATGGGCGACCGCTTACTTCTTCATGCCTACAAACTAGAAATAACAACGCCACCTTCACACAGACAGGCGTTTAGCGCGCCACTACCGGATGAATTTACGGTTCTATTTCCTGGAGAGGTTTATGGCAACTCCTAGTGTCCTTGTATTGCATCCGTCGACCGAACTGCGCTTAAAGGGTCTTGCAAAAAATCTTCCTCACGGGCTGCTGTTATCCGGCAAGCCTGGTGTCGGCCTAATGTCTGCGGCTAGGCAGCTATCTCGCGAAATAGGCTACGAGACGCATGTCGTACTGCCTGAACGCCAAGAGGTTGTTGATATTGAAAAAGGGACAATTACAGTAAAAAGCATTCGTCAGCTATATACGCAAACGCGTACAAAAACCAACGGCAGAATTATTATTATCGACTACGCTGAACGCATGGGAGCAGCGGCGCAGAATGCCTTCTTGAAACTACTCGAAGAGCCTACGCCGCATACTCATTTCATTCTTTTGTCGCATCAACCGAGACACCTACTCCCAACGGTCTTGTCTCGTGTTCAGGAAGTTGAGATAAAGCCTATTACCCGTGGCCAGTCTGAAGTATTTCTCGATACACTAGGAGTAAAAGACAAGACCCGTCGCACTCAGTTACTGTTTATTGCCGAGGGTCTGCCGGCCGAGCTGTCTCGTTTGCAGGATGAAGAGGCTTTTAAGGCAAGATCTGCTACCGTGCAAGATGCCAGAGTGTTTATTACAGGCGCGCCTTACGCTCGACTATTAATTGCGCAGTCGTACAAAGATAATCGAGAACAGGCACTTTTGCTACTTGAAGACGCGCTGAAACAACTACGCATGACCGCAACAAACACCAAGGACACCGGAACCCTCAAGACTATTAATCAGGTGCTTGTGGCGTACGATAGAATCGCGGCCAATGGTAATATACGACTTCAGCTGGCTACGGCTCTCTAGGCGTATCGTTCATGCTATAATAACTTGGTAATGTTAGGACTTATTGTTATTGCGCTTCTTGGCGCGTGGGTAATATACCACAAGCAGGCGGTTGAGGAAATCATCGCCGATATACCGACCAAACTGTCAGATAAACTTGATCAGCTATGGTCTATTGCTCATGAGTCACTGCAGTCTCGCAAGTACCTTCGTGCTGAGAAGGCGCTGCTAACTATTCTTCGTGTTGATGAACGAAACGCCAGCGCGTACAACCGGCTTGGTATTCTGTACGCAAAACAGCAACAGTTCAAAGAGGCAATTGAATGTTTCGAGATTGCGCAGTCGCTTGAGCCAAGCGCTAGTAGCCTCCATAACGTTGGACTTATTTACTATGAGACTGAAAAATATGACAAAGCCGCTCTTGCATTTGAACAGGCGCTTGCAATGGACAGCGACCATTCGGCGCGTCACATCGCCTACGCCAAGGTCCAAGAGAAACTCGGGCACGCCAAGAAGATGATTGAATCGCTTGAAAAAGCAGTCGAACTTGACCCGATTCCTCAAACTTTGACGATATTTGCTGATGCGCTAGAGCGTACCGGTGAAGTAGAGCGTGCAGCGAAAGTACGCGAGCACGTTGCACGATTGGTTCAGAAATCTCAGCCAAAGCGAGTCAAGCAACCTCGTCGCGTGATAATGTAAGATGTCTGCCACGGTTGCGATATCACAGGTGAAAGATGGCTCGCAGTATTCTACTGACCCCCAGGAATTGCCCCAGGTCCAATTGAACCGTCTTAAATGGTTTTCAGTGCTTGGCTTATCGCTCGATAATACAGTTCGGGTTGTTATGTCGTACGAAAGAAGCGACTACTGTGCCTACCGTGAAGTATCGTTTAGCGACAAGGGGCTCGGTATAGTGCGAGAAGCGACAGAAATGTCCGATGCTCTAGTGACGAAAGACAAGGGACTCATCCTATTTTTGCCGGTTGCAGATTGCATCGCTACCACTTTATACGATCCAAAGACTGAAACGCTCATGCTAAGTCATCTTGGTCGACACAGCTTGGAGCAAAACGGGGCATATAAATCGGTCAAGCACCTTGTCGATAATTACGGTGCCGATGCACGAGACCTGCAAATCTGGCTATCACCGGCTCCCGCACGCGAGTTTTATCCCATATACACGCTAGATAATATTGGTATGAAAGATGCCGTTATGGCGCAACTCAAAGAAGCGGGTGTTGGCAATGGGCAGATTACAGACTCACCAGAAGACACGGTGACCGATGGTCGCTACTACTCGCACACGGCGTTTCTTAGGGGCGAACAGTCGACAGACGGTCGTTACGCAATGATTGCAGTGATGAATTAAACCGCACCTTACTGGTGCGGGTAATAAGTTATTTGGTACTGGGGGCAGGATTCGAACCTGCGAAGGCATAAGCCGACAGATTTACAGTCTGTTGTGTTTGACCGCTTCACTACCCCAGCGCGCTTGGAGCCGCTTCACGGATTCGAACCGTGGACCCCCTCTTTACAAAAGAGGTGCTCTAACCAGCTGAGCTAAAGCGGCAACTTATTTATTCTAGCATATTTTACCTCAAATACTAGGGTTACGAGGCTCGACACTATATACTAGACGTAATGAAGAAATTTACAAAAACACAAGTTAAACTTGAAAAAATAGTCGGCGGCGGTCAAGCCATCGGCACCCTTGAAGATGGTCAAAGAATGTTTGTATGGGGAGGGCTGCCGGGTGAGACTGTCATCGCTGAGGTGACTAAAAAGAAGTCTCGCTACGCCGAAGGTGTTGTTACTGAGGTTATTGATGCAAGCCCAGAGAGAATTGAGCCAAAAGACGTTGAAAGCTACCTTTCGACCAGTCCGTGGCAAATTATGTCTCTTGATACAGAGCAGGGCGCCAAGGCGCAGCATATCGACGAGGCGTTCGAGTTGCATGGAATAACGCTCGATGACGCTACCGAAGTGTTCACCGACAATAAGGAGTACGCTTACCGCAATAAAGTAGAGTATAGTTTTTGGTTTGATACTGACACCGAGTCGTTGTCCTTGGCATTTTTCCGTCGTGGGACCCACGGAAAGATACCAGTTGACAGGACAAGCCTCGCTCATCCATCAATTAACGAAAAAGCAAAAGAAGTGCTAGCAATCCTTAATAAAAACCATATAGAAGGACGCGCGCTAAAGACTTTGCTTATACGCTGTAATAGCGATGGTGAGACAGCTTGGCAGCTGTACGTGAAGGATAAGCCATTTCCTGTAAAGATATTTGATGAACTGCTTGTAAGTGGCGAAAGGGGAGAGGTTATGTACTCAAACCCTCGAAGCCCAGCTAGTGTTATTACGGCCCCGCTTACAAAGCGTGTCGAACCGTTAAGCGATACGTTGCGGGGCATTGAGTTTCATTATGCTACCGAAGGGTTTTTTCAGATTAATCTTCCTGTATACGACCAAGCACTTAGCGACATGGAAGAGTGGGTACCAAAAGACAAGCCCGCTGTCGACTTCTATAGCGGCGTCGGGACCATTGGCCTTACTATAGGTGGCGACCAAGCGACACTTGTCGAGATAAATGAATTTGCTGTCCATGAAATGGAACGTAATATTAAGAAACTTAATAGCTCTGCCGTTGCAGTGCTTGCACCAAGTGAGCGAGCACTTGAGTACATTACGCCAGACAAGACTATTATCGTCGACCCGCCGAGAGCCGGCTTACACACTGACGTTATTGACCGACTTATTGAGGTGCTTCCCGAACGAATTGTTTATTTGTCATGTAATCCAGTTACCCAGGCTCGAGACGTCGCCCTACTTAAAGAAAAGTATGCGGTAAAAGCGCACAAAGGGTACAACTTCTTCCCGAGGACACCACATACTGAGCATTTGGTTATCCTAGATTTAATAGTTTAATGCCACAATAGACGGCATGGATAAGAGTAGCCTGTTTGAGTTGTATCACGGAAAAGGCATGTCTATGGCCGAAATAGCTCATAGATATAGCTACTCTGTTCACAAAGTAGATTACTGGATGCGTACCCACGGTATACCAAGACGAACGAGAAGCGAGGCGCTATATGTAAAAAACAACGGCCTAGCAGACCCATTTTTCATAAAACCTATACGTAATGCCGAGCTATCAATATTGTACGGTATGGGTATCGGCTTGTATTGGGGTGAAGGAAATAAACGCAACTTAAACGCGGTGCGCCTTGGTAACACTGACCCCGGAATTATAAAAACCTTTGTATCTTTCTTGATAAAAATATGCAGTGTTTCTCCAGGGAAGATACGATACGGTCTGCAAGTTTTTAGCGATATAGCTGAAGATGTAGCTGTCTCGTACTGGCTTCGTGAGCTCCAAATAGGAAGAGAACAAATAATGCCTACCGTAAGCTACATAAAAAGTGGTAAAATAGGTACGTACAAAAGGAAAAACCAGTACGGTGTGATGACGGTGTATGTATATAATACAAAGTTGCGGAACTGGATGGTGGATCAATTAGTTACGCCGCGATAGCTCAGTTGGTAGAGCGCATCCATGGTAGGTCGCATGACCCTGCCCACGTACAGAGAAATCTGTAAGTGAATCCCGAATAACGGTTAAAGCCCTCGGTGGGTAAGACCGTGGCGGAGTCTCCTAGGAGAACTCGCCCGAACGACTGACAAGGGAGGCTACGTCACAATGTGATATGCCTAAGATACAGTCTAGCCCTTTTCGTGCGATATCGAAGAAAAGGTGTAAGCGAAGGATGAGGTCTCGGGTTCGACCCCCGATCGTGGCTCCATGAATTGATACCTTGCTATAAGCCATACATTTTGCTATAATTACCCCTGATATGGCAAAAAAGAATACAAAGCGGAAGTTGGTTGGTCTCGTTAGTGAACTTACGGGTCACCGTACGTACTACACCACCAAGAATACGCAAAACACCACCGAGAAGATTAGTCTCAAGAAGTACGACCCTGTTGCTCGTACGCATGCACTTTACGTTGAAACCAAGAAAAACCTTGGACGCAACGAAGTAAAAGCCCGAAAGGGTTAGTTGTTCTTAGTCGCTTTTGGCGGCATCGAGAGAATGTGCAAGCCACAGGGCAGATGAAATCGTAGACATGATCACCGTCGAAGAAAGGCGGTGATCTGTTATATAGACGTATAATGTATCGCCTTTAAGTTCAATGCCGTGTGGCCAGAATCGACCGGCAATTCCCATAACTAGCGGAGAGGTGAGAGTTGTTTCGACGTCGCGAGTTCTGGAAGTGGGTGCGAGTATCTGGAATCGGCCGTGTACTTCCATGCTATGTGTGTGGAATAGCGTATTGTTTAGTGGCTGCAACCGATAAACACTGGTAAAGAGACGATGATACTCGCCTGATGTGTTTCCTGTGGGTACAAGGCATATGTGCGGAAGATCAGTCTGCTCTTGTAACTGAACTTCAACAACGCACCAATTTTGTGCATGTTCTTTCGTTCCGCCCATTCGGACCGTATCGAATCGGTCTAGTAGCCGTATATTATAGCCCTCAAAGTTACCGACGGAGAAATGCTGGTCTATATGTGTAATAGAGGTCGTGAAACCGAGAACAGGATTATGATCATCATCATGATGAATGTTACCAAAATATACTAGTTCAAATGCTTTTGCGGCCTTTCTGATTGCACTACCGCGCTGTCTCGCGACATGAGAGTATCGGCGGGTGAGTCGTTGGAGACGTCCTCGCATACTAGCCATGGTTCACCTCGATGCTGTCAATAAGCGTAGAAAGATACTCTGCGTGTGACCAAGTAAGCGGAGAAGGCGATACATAACTATCATCAATTGGATTTACTTGTTCGCTTAGCATACCGGTCGATGACATGGCGTGCTTTGTGACCCAGTCAAGAATATTGTAGGCGCTGTCGACGTCACCTTTTTCGATATCATACTGAGCCTGCCACATAGTACATATATGCCACCAGTTGCCTGTAACGCGCGAAGATGATCGCCTGTAAGGATCGTTTTCATAGCGCGGCAAGCCTGGATTCTCAGGCGATGTTTTGAAGACTTCAGCTACCTTTTTGATTGAAGAAGCTACCTCTTTACTATCGGGTCCAAAAAGTCCAAACAGGAACGAGCTATAGACGGCCGAGGTGTCGATTGTTTCATCGTAAACAGGCTTTCCGTCAACAAATGACATGCTTTTATAAAACACGCCACGCTCTTCATTGTATAAATGCGTTTGTGCAGCGTGCTGAATGTCGTCAGCGGCACTACGCCACTTAACGGCATGTTCGTCGTCTCCTACAGACTGCGCCAGCTCAGAGGCCGCTACAAGCGCACCGTAGGTCACTGCGGCTGTGTAGGTAAAGGTTGCGTAGCTTTCTTCCCACAGGTCGTAGCTTGGCTTTGGTAGTCCTGTAGCCAGGTCGACATAGTCAGTTAGAAAGTCGGCCATTGGGCGAATCATGGCGTGATAGAAGTCGCGTATAAGCGAGCTGTCGTTACTAATTTGGTAGAACTGCACAAACATGAACACGACCAGAGCCGTTTCATCTTCTTGAATTGGTGGCCCGACCATGTCTCCGTGGACGTATGGGTGCCAACTGCTGCCTAGCGCGCCATCGGCACGGTATTTGTGCGATAGATAGCCACCAGGGTGAAGACCTCGCCGGCAGAACTCAAAGAAACGGTATGGTTCTTCATAATATCCAAGGCGAATAAGCGGCCATACAGCGTAGGCGCCGTCTCTAGGCCATGAATAGGCGTAGGCATCTCGAGAGTAGTTCAACATAGAGCTGTCGGTGCTGGCGATGACCGCCCCGCGTTTATCAATATGCGACTTAACAATCATTGCGCTTTTTACGAATTGGTCCTGATACTGCTTTGGCATTCGCTTACTTGCATTAATTGCTGGCTCAAGCCATTTCTTCCACCACTGAGCTGTATTGTGTAGGCGTGCGTGAAGTCCATCATCTTGCACTTGTTTATGAATGTAGAGCGCCTCACGTGATGACATGCCCGCGGCTATCCAGTAGTGAACCCGGGCAGATGAATGCGCGGCAACGGTCAGGTTGAAACGTAAAATAGAATCGACTCGGCCATGTTCGACGGTATTATTACCTAGCTCGCCATCTTCTGCGTCTCGGTACGAGCCTTCGTGGTTCTCGATGCCGAATAAGCCAATGGTGTATTGATCAAAAGGCTCGCCGTCATGGGATGCACCAGATATTACAAACGCCCGGCGGCCGCGATAGTGAAGCACGGCGTTACTGTCGGGTAAGTACTGTGCGGTATCGGTGTTGCTTCGTGAGTCACCAATAGCGAAAGCTTGGTATGTGAACAAGCGAATATTCCGTTCGACGTCAGCGAGGTTTACGACATGAATGTTACGCATAAAGACGCTCATTTCGGCATCGACAAAGTCATCAAACTCAAGGAGAAGTTTTAAGCGTTCATTACGTGCGGTTGTATGTCCAATAAGAGCAGTATGCGGATAGTGATATGAGAATATCCACTCATCGCTGTCCGTCCAGCTAATCGCGCCATCAATCCAAACGCCTACTTTATGACGCAGGCCATCGCCAGATGCATGATTTTCAAACCCGACATACGGATAGTAAAAATCGTGAACCACCCCATAATTATTTAAACCGACATGAAGTTCACCGTTACTGAGTACTATCGGTCTAGCCACCCAGCCCTCCTGTTTTGTGGTACTCGTGGAGACGCCATCTGACATCACGGATGGCATTCAAGTAAAACAAGAACGCATCGTACGGCGAGTCGTATGGACTAAAGTAAGCGTGGACATCGCCGTCAGTGAACCACTTGGTGCACATATAGTAGGCGTGGTCGGATGTTTGAAGCTTTCGCCAATCAGCAATAAGCTCGTCGTCGCCAGTTCGCAGGACATCGTCTTCGAGGGCGTACAGATACCGCATTGCCTCTTGTTGCATGCTGTTTCCGGTCCAGGCGGTGAGGTCGCGTTCGGTGTCGGCCCAGGTGACGGTCTGGGGCATACTAAGCGTTCCAGCTGGCTCGTGAGCCTCAAGTGCGTCAGATACGGTGTAGAAAACGTGCTCTGGTTGGGCTAGCCATTTCTGAACAAACTCTTCAAAGAAATCAAAGATACCGGTGTCATGCCATTGGTGCTCACCGAATGTTTCGTAGTCCATGAATAGATTTATGAGCGGTTGATCCTTGGCTGATGCTTCAACCCAACTAGTGAATTTGTCGACCGTTAGAGGCCATTCTTTCCATGATCGGTTACTAAAACGGAAGGCTAGGTCATCGCTAAGTTTGTAATTCTTTAGAAGCAGACCAATGTTCTTAGTACCCTCAGGCTGATAAGCAAAGTTCGGGCTACGCCAGTCAAGAACTTTGTCCCATCCTTCGGCCAAAATACCTTTGAAACCGTATTCATCTGCCCATTGGGCTAGTTCATCGTTGTAGGCAAGCTCGGTGTTACGGAATACTGCTGTCTCGACCCCGAAGACTTCTTTGATTTTTGCCTTATGGGCTTCTATCTGAGATTCAAACTCGCTTCGGCTATAGAAGAAGGCAAGTGAGTGGTGATAGGTTTCGGCAACAATTTCGACTCGTCCAGTATCGACTAGGCGCTTGAAGCTATCGAGCACGTCGGGCGTCCACTGCTCGGCTTGCTCAATGAACGTACCGGTAATACTCAGGGAAAGCTTAAACTCTGGATGTGTTTCCAGTAGTTTCTCGAGCAGCGCATTCATTGGGCGGTACGATTTGTCGGCAACTTTTCTAAAAATCTGTTCGTTGCTTGTTTTGCTTAGTGGGTTGCTATCAACAAAATAATTGTGATCGATTGATGTGTCGAATACACTATAGTTCCTCACGCGGAACGGCTGGTGAACGTGGAGGTAAAGTGTGATTCCGCGGTTACTCATACACATACCGCCGTCTGTTTTTCGAATGTCCTATAGTGCGACATGCAGGAATCGGCAACATCATGCCAGGAAAGGCGGGCATACTCATTGCGAATATTCTTTCGGAGCGAGGTCTTGAGCGCGTCGGAGGTGGCTATGCCAACAATTTGATCTGCTAGCCGGTCTGTATCCCAGAAATCGTAGCGAAATATACTATGAAGCACCTCGCCGACACCAGACTGGTGGGTCACGATAATCGCATTGTCGTGGTGTGCGGCCTCAAGCGCAGTTAAGCCAAATGGTTCGCTGATTGAACTAAGCACAAAGACATCGGAGACACCGTAAGCATCGCGCCACTGTTTACCGCGAATGAATCCGGTAAAGAATATCTTGTCGGCAATACCATATTCAGCCGCAAGTTCGACTAGTTCATCGCGCTGCTCGCCATCTCCAACCAGTAGAAGCGCGATGCGGTCGTATTTGCTAGTTGCTTTCGCCATTGCCTCCATAAGGTAGGTTAAGCCTTTTTGAACCGTCAGGCGGGTAACAACGCTTAGTATTGTGTAGCCCTCATCCTTGAGGCCTTCAAGGTACCTGTAGGTGCGTGTGTCGTATTCGTAGCCGTCATTTAAGTCCGCGACATCAATGGCATTATGAACAACCTCGACTTTGTTGGCCGGAATGTGATATTTCTCAACAATGATTTGCTTTGTAATATTGCTAACGGCAAAAATTCGATCGGCCATCATAAGACCCTGGTATTCAATTTCATGGACTATAGGATTGCCTGAGGCGCCGCCGGCTCTGTCGTACTCTGTAGCATGAACGTGGACAACGAGCGGTAGATTGGTCAATTCTTTTGCTCGCATACCAGCTTCCATGGTGAGCCAATCGTGGGCGTGAATTACATCGAATTCTTTGTCTTCGATGAATTCTTCAACGTACTGCGTGTATCGTTTTTGAATCTGGCGAATTGTGCTCGACTGGCTGTCGGTTTGCTCTTCTGTTTCTTTAAGGAACTTGCTGTCATACGCACCCATACCAAACTTGTGAAGCGGAGACAGCTTCGTTGCTCCGTGAACGGTCATAAAGTCAATTGCATCGTGAGGCGCAGAATAGGGGACGATGAAGTCAATTGACGAGCCCTTCAGAGCCAAGGCTTTAGACAGGTGATAGCAAGCAACACCTAGTCCACCACTGTTATGTGGAGGTAATTCCCATCCCAGCATCAATATTTTCATACCCTTTTAACGAATACGCGTGTGGCGGTTCGCTGTGACCCCTTTTCTTTTCTGTAGCTTTGCCTCTGATTATAGAGATAAGCGTTATGATTTACAACGATATTTATGGATCGACTTCAAGAATGTAGTGTGCGCGCCAAACGGGAATTGCTTTTCGCAGTGAAACTAGCTGGCTATAGCCGTATAGCTCCATGTATCTTCGTGCCAAGAATCCAGTGCGCCCTGCAAGGTAGACCCCGTGCCATTCAACATATCCCCAAGTTTCGCCAACCGGAATACCGCATGGCACCGAATGCGAATGGAACCGTCGCTGATGCTTGCCTTGAGCTAATCGTGAAATCTGCTTGGCCACATGGGTCGCCTGCTTAAATGCCGGCCAAGCCATGCCGCTGTGTTTGACGGAATTCGAGTCACCTATGACATAAACATTAGGCAATGCCTCTAGGTGGTCGTTCGCGTGAACGTAGCCGGTTGGCGTAAGCTGAAATATGTCTTTGTTTTTTTCAAAGAACGGGTTATTTGCCATGCCAGATGTCCATACAGCGGTTGTCGTTGGGTGCTTCTTACCCTCGATAATTATGCCGTCATCCTTAAGAGACTCAACTTTGTGGTTTACGACAACCCGCACGCCTTGTTTTTGTAGTTGCTTGTGAATTTTCGTTGATGCTGTTTTAGATAGACTCGGTAGAATGCGTGGTGCAGCTTCAACTAGGACAACACGAGATCTTGCGCCCTTAATGCGGTAGGTGTGAATGAGCGATTTAAGGTACTCGTTTAGCGATGCTGCCAGTTCGACACCTGTTGGACCAGCGCCAATAACAAAGTACTCTTTATCGAGTTTCTTCTCAATAACTTCATCGTGAATGTGGTTTTGGAACTCTTTTACGTCGTTGAGGGTTTTAATTCCGAACGCTCGCTGCGACATACCCGGTATGCCGAAGAAGGTCGTCACCGAACCAAGCGATAGAACCAGCTTGTCGTACTTGTATTGGCCTTTTTTGCAAATTAGCAGTCGTCTGTGTTCGTCAAGGGACACGGCGCGGTCTTGAATGACCTGCACACTAGGGTGCCTGGCGAAGATTGTTGCCAATGGAATAACTGACTCAGCATAGCTTTTACCGGTCGCGGTTGAATATAGAGTGGCGTGGTGAAGGAAGTGCGGCTCGTCGGAAATAAGGGTGATTTTTCCTACATTGCGTCTACTCAACTCGAGAGCTGCTTTAATTCCACCAAATCCACCGCCCACTACGACAACGTGCATGTTATCCCTTCTTCTATCTTTACTACGTATATTAACAAGTTTTTGATAAAATAGAAACGGCCGGAGCAGTTCCGACCGTTCTTTGTGGCAAGCAGGCTATTGTTGAGATCGCCTATGCGCTGCCAAAGGTACTTTCATTATTCCACACGGTTTGAGTTTGGGAGTGTAGGGAATAATGAACGAAAAGAATATGGGGTGTCAAAAAGCATGATGACAGCTCCTTATCGCCATAAGCGATGATTACGTTACCTTCTCAGTTGTCGGTACCGTATACTCATCGATTGAGTAAGTGGTTATCCGGTTTCGCTACTAGCTCCTCACTCTTCAAGCGACCATGTACGAAGAAGTGAATCATTGCTTACAACCAACTGATTAGCTCTTATTATACTACAAATGAATGAAATATGCAATGTTTAGGCCGGAAATCTAGCGATTTTTGCAGTTTTCTGCTAAACTCACTCCTGTACAGGGGCATAGTACAACGGCTAGTATGTGGGTCTCCAAAACCTAAGATCGAAGTTCGATTCTTCGTGCCCCTGCCAAGCATAAGCGCGGTAAAATCATAAATTAGTGTTGACGATACATTATTTAGTTCGTAGGTCACATCTGTTGGTGCAAATCTTCCCAGAAGAGAGACATGAAAGTGTCTCTCTTTTTATGGGTGTATACGAGATAAATCATATACGGATGAGTCGCAGGCGATATCGTTCCTAATCAAGGTGGAAATCATTCAAACTATCATCCGAGAGCGGGCGTAATTGACTTATTATTAAAACTGTGTTTGAATTTACTTATCTGGCGGGGGTCGAGCCTCCGCTCCCCTTACGCGGAGGTACATTTACAGAAAGAAGTAAGCTCATGAACAACAGTCATTTCAATAACCTGGAAAAGCCCCATTCTTCTGTAGCGGGTAAGTTACGGCAAGCCCTAATCGAGGAAGGAATTGATTTTTCCGTCGGTGTCCCATGTGGAGTACTTCGTCGTGTCATCGATTTTTTGGCACACGATGAACGCATCATGCACATCACGGTTAATCGTGAACCGGAAGCGATTGGGGTGGCCGCAGGCGCATACTTGGCGGGAAAGAAGCCTGTTATATACATACAAAACTCTGGTTTGTTCACTGCTTCGAACGACATCTCATCACTCCTGATACCATATCGAATGCCACTTGTATTAATAGTGTCACTTCGCGGGTGTGAGGGTGAGGATGCTCCACAACATTTTGTGAACGGCAAAGCGACCATGCCACTACTGGAGTCTTTTGGGATACCATACGTGGTATTCGAACAAGATAACGATATCTACGATGTGGTGCGAAATTTGTATAGGAGAGCAGAAGATGCTCAACTGCCAGCAGTACTACTGCTGAAGAGGGGGTGGGACAAGACATGAACAGAGAGAGTGCTATAGCTGCGATTATGGACGTCATCGATAAAGATGACATTGTCGTTGCTACGACCGGGCTAATATCGAGAGAGATATTCGAGAAGTTCGATTCGGCAAGAAACTTCTATAACCCTGGTGCTATGGGGTTGGTTTCTTCGATCGGACTCGGTATCGCCTTAGGTTCAGACCGAAGGGTTATCGTGATTGATGGCGATTCGAGTCTCCTTATGAACTTGGGAACTCTTGTCACAATCGGAAAGTGTCAACCTCGTAATCTCCTGCATATCGTCATCGACAACGAGTCGTATGGGTCATGCAGTGAGGAAGAGTCTATGTCTGGCTCGGTATCTCTTAGTAAACTTGCCGCCACAGCAAACTACGCAAGTTCACTAACGGTCTTCGATGAGTCCTCGTTGAAGCATGCTATATTGGAGTCAGAAGGAAGGTTAGGTTTTATCGTCACCAAAATTACACTCGGCGGACGACGAGATTTTAGCAGACCTCTCGATCTAGTAAGTATCAAAGATCGATTCACACGACACCTGAAAGGATGGCCATCATGATGTTCAGAGGAGAGAAGTTGTTTAACGCCTCGTTCGATACGTTCGCAGACAACTATCAGTCGGCTCGCCCCGGTTATCCGGACGAGATGATGGCTGACATCGTCAGGGTGTGCGGTATTTCCGACCAATCGACATTGTTGGAGATTGGCGCCGGGAGTGGTATCGCCACTATCGAGTTGGCTGCTAGCGGCAGCAAGATTGTCGCACTTGAGCCTGGTGAGAACTTGGCAAAGATTGCCGAAGCTCAGCTGAAGGATTTCCCAAACGTGGAGGTTCTCGTTGATACCTTCGAGAACTTCACCAGCGAACACAAGTTCGGCTCAATTCTCTCGTTCACTTCGTTCCATTGGCTCAGCGGTTCCGACACGATTCGTCGCGTCGGTGAGATGCTGGACGTGAATGGAACGCTGGTTGTTGCGTGGAACAGTTTCATGCAACAGCAATCAGTGGTGACCGACGAGATCGAGAAGGTCTATCGAGAAGACCTGCAAGACATCTACCCGGGCAACAACGACACGGACGCCGTGAACAAGATTGCCCTCGACAAGGTTGATGGCCGTATCAACGCCATCATGACCAACCCGGAGCTCGAGACGGTGTTCTTGAACAGGTACTTGGTCAGGTACACCTACGACGAAGTGACCTACCCGAAGTTCCTGGCGACCTATCCGAAGATCATCAATATCGAAGACGGGCGCCGTGAGGCTCTCCTTCGCCGGATCGCTGAAGTCGTCAAGGCGCACGGTCAGGTAACGGTACCGGTTCTGTCCACAGTCATCATCTGTCGCAGGCGAAATGATTTTCTGCAACAGATCACAGGCAACTAGATAGGAAGTGGTATGAATGACCAGCGTTCGCTCCATACAGGACATGGCATTGAAGTACGACGTTCCGTTCGAGGATGCGTTGCTCGTATCGTTCAACGTTAACGGAGTGGATTTCGAATGCGGTTACGATCGTATGCGAACACTGCTCCGTCTCAACAACAACACGTTGTTCGAGTACGCGACCAAGAAGGGAGACCTCGATTATTACTTGGCTATGCCAGTACATCGAAATAGTCCTTTCAAGATCCGTGGCAACCAGCTATTCCTCGGCACTACCAAGATCGGCGAAACGTTCGGCGCAACCGAGGACCAATGCAGCTCGCACTATGTGCGGAGGAATGCTACGGCGATCAACATCAACACGAACCTTCGTACCAATTGCCGAGGATGCAAGTTCTGCTATACCGCCTACCAGGTGTCAAATGGCGAGTATCGTCTGAATTCCGTCGAAGATTTCAATAACTTCTTCGACGGCTTCATGATCAAGTACTCGCTGACTGACCTTGCGGGCATACGGCAGCTGTCGGTGGTTACTGGGTGCTACCTGATGACAGACGAATTGATCGCGGCTCTCATCAACCTGAGGACAAGTGCGACGGGTTATGGGTTCAAGGGTAAGATTTTTTATCTTGGATCCCAGCTTTCTACACCCGACGCGCTGGAGCGTTTGCGTGATATCGGGTCGTTCGGACTGACCTTCTCGGTCGAAGTGTTCGAGAGGCGTGACATCCTGCGTCGCAACAAGCGATCAATTGGTCTAGCACAGATTAAGGAGACGCTTGAGACTGCGAAGGAGCTCGGTTTCAGTGCGTCCATCGCGTACGTACTTGGTCTGGAGACCCTGGACGTGGTCGAGAAATACCTTGCTGAATTCAAGGGTTCCATCAGCAAGTTCCCGACCATCAACACGCTGCAAGTTCACCGCCAGCAGATGGATGCGGGACTGGTGGCCGAGGGTGCCGATAAGCTGGACTACTACCTCGAAGCACGCAAGAGAATCGAGGGAATTTTCCAAGATACCGACATGCGGCCTCTTGTCTGGGAGAACTATCGTGGGCTGTGGTTCCTGAAGTTCGCAGACGAAGAACTCTTCGGATGCCGCTTTCCTGAGCCGCTAACTTCTTTCTGAAACCCCGCCCTCTCTATTAGGGGGCGGGTTTTCAATTTCTTGGGAAAAAACTAATATGCCATCCGATTGACCTAGCCTGTTATTCCTAACTGCTAAATAATCATTTATTTGCGCCTTAACATCCCTTTGAATCTGATTCCATTTGGTATTTAGCAAGAACTCAATAATGGCGATTCTATCGTGTTGGTTATCCTTGGGGAATAATAACTCGGAAGAGGCGTGATAAATTGTAATATGATTCAGTGGATCGTCGGCTACGACATTACCGAAAACATTCTGGGCATCGTTAATTGCATACGAATTATATATACGACCATTCAAAATTGATTTGAATTTTTCTCTAAAGCTATGAATATCATCATTAGCTCTTTGGATTAGAATTAACACGCCATTGTAATCAAGCAAGCTAAGCAGCTTCATATATATACTGGGCAATGTCTCCATGCCGGTATCACCTGTAAATGGTACATGCGACGCGATAATAACATCAAATTTTTGGTCGGTTGCATATTCCTGGAAGCGCTCATTTAAAATATTGATAGTAGACAAACCGTCAAATTGCGATAGATTTAATCGTAATTTGTTAATTAAATCAACGCTAGGTTCAATCAGTGTAATTTTTTGCGGGACCGATTCTATTTTCGATAAATATAGTTGTGTCAATAATCCATCTCCGGCGCCAACGTCTAGTAGCGATACGGGATGTGTACGAAAGGAGTTAATAATTTCCGCTATCTTTATCGATGTTTGTTGTTTTTCATTGCTGTATCGTTGAAAAGTCTCGAATGGCGTCACGCCTCGGTCGTCATTAGAATATTCGAATTTTTGAAATTTATTCATCATGACAATTATAGTACAAATTAGTAACCTTTATTACTAAGCGGAGACTGTGATTTCTCTAAGTCACACTGGAAGGCTTTGTAGAACGAGGTTTGATAATCGTCCTTTAGCCCCTGACATAAGCATTTTCAACTCTGTTAATTCAGAGGTCGTTTGTTTTTCTGATACTATTGAGTTAATGAACACTATTAAAGTATCGCCCGATCTTGAACTGGTTCCGCCAGACCCCGACAGGGACGCCTATTTTGCTCTGGCATGGTTTGATTCGCCATACGGAAAAGATACATTACTAAAAATGGGTAATTCAGAAAGTGAAATTAAGAAGCCCAGCCTTGAGGGTGAAAAGAAAACTCTCGAAGAATTCATTCAACTTGAAAGATAAAACAAACAAATTACTCGAATGATTCAATTGAAAGGCAGGACAATAGGTGCTGTTTGGATTGAACTCGAAGATACAAAGTACGTAAATGCACCCGCATTACATATCATGATTGGTAACCCAGATTCCCGCGGAATGGGGACAGGTAAGCTAGTGATGGAAGCCATGATTAACTACGCGTTCACAGAATTTCATACTAACGTAATATACAGTCGACATCTAACGAGTAATGATGTTATTGCAAGAGTCACTAGCGACCTAGGATTCGCAAAAGACGGTGCCCCATATGCAGAAGAAAACGGACTTATATTTCAGAACATCAAACTCGAAAGGTTCTGAACTCTTCCACGAAGGACTCCATGATAATTTTACGATTAATTATGACATTGAAGTGTTGGAAGTGTAGCCCTACAAGTTACACTTAATTTAAAACTAGCACAAAGGGGCGTCCTCTACGACTCCTTAATAGTTATCGGAACTATACTTTTTATTGCTTTCTGTTACTGTTAATAAAGCAATAAAGTAAGGTTTACTAATGATTATTTATTCCATCGTAATCATACTCATAACTATCAATATTCTGGAGATAATCTGGCTTAAGCTGCACCATAGTAGCCAGGCGGCTAAAACCACTAGAATAGCAGCCTCATTAATCGGAATAATTGCCGGTGTTATTGGCGCTATGCATGGATATTATGAAATTCTCCTGCAAGATAGAGTTATACATGGGGTTCTATTTGACGCCATTTCGGGAAAATCATTTTTAAATCTGCCAACTTCCGAATGGACCGGTTGGCCAGCTATTACGTTTTTTCCAAATTTCCTTGCCACTGGAATATTAGTAATCCTAGTTTCTTTGGCTGTCATAGTGTGGTCAACCATGTTCATTCAGCGAAAGAACGGTGGTCGTAACCTAATATTATTATCAGTCCTTATGTTACTGACAGGCGGAGGCTTTATTCCTCCTTTATTTGGTATTATCGCTGGATTGATTGGCTGGCAGATAAAGGGAAAATAAGAAATTTTGTCGATCATTTTACTGTTAGTTCAGCATATCTACAGGATAGTCCTGCAAGATCATAAAAAATTGTCTCCTGATGCCTGTTTACTAGCGGAAATATATAGTTCAAATAAAATCAATGGCTATGATCGTATCAGATGTATTAAGGACTAGACAGATAAATAGTTCGAAGCTCATCCACTAGGACCGGCCAAGCATAGGCACAATAAAGAAAGTCTCCGTTTGGGAGGCTTTTTCGTTTAATTGCGGCTTCTTGTCTCCGAAAACCTATCCCACAAACTCGGCACGGCAATTGCCGCAAACAATACGTAGAGGAAATCTTCAATTGGTATACTGCGGATTTCTGGTCCGAGTAATTTAGTAGCGTCGTGCTGATACAGCCCAAGATGAATCATAATTGGTTCAAAATGGAGCGTCATTATAGCAACGACTATAAAGGCAGCAAGTGCCGCGCGCCTGTGTTTTATTCTGTACAGCCTGCCCGCAGCTATAGCCAGTACAATGTATACGAATCCAATTATCGCATACGTCGCCATCGTGGGGCCTCCGCGTAGACCAGTAGCGTGCAGTATGAAAGCAGAACAAGAAACAGCGCCTCTTCAACCGGTATCTCTGGCAGAATCGTAAAGGGAAGCGAATAAGGGCTTGAGCCATTCTCTACGACACCGAAGGCGACAATTATAAGATCCCACACAAGAAACAGCGCAAGCGCGGTGCCGAGCACTTTTAGCCCGCGTCGCCAGTCTGCACCAAGGGCAACCTTAAAATAGAAGTCTAGGGCTACTAGTCCTCCTAGCGAGAGCAGTAGTGCAAATAGGTAGAAGAAGTGCGACACACCACCATTTTACTACACCAGGTGCGTATATTGTTACTCGCTAAGTGCTGAATCGATTTCGCTTGTATCAAGCTGCTTATCGATATCAGTTTTCGTTATGAACTCGCTGGCCTTCTTCAGGTCATCGCTCGTCTCAACCTCTGGGGGTTGGGTTGCGCTAGTCTGCTCGGTTGTACTCGTATCGTTGGCTTGCTGGTTTTGCAATGAGTTATAAAAGCTCCACCCTACAAAACCTATAACAGCAAGTATTGCGACAACAAGTATGATTTCAATAAGTGCAAATCCACGCTGGCTAGTTCTTAGGTTACGCATTTTCACTATCTCCTTCATCTTGATTATCAGCGGCAGATTGCATTGTACTTATGAGTTCAACAAGTGCACTTTTATATTCTTTTAGGGCTGGCTTTGCGTCCTGTACCGATAGGCGATAGCCGTCGAGCTGCTCACCAACTTTCGAATTTTCGCAGTCCAGGGTGAATACCTGTCCGTCAATTGTGGCTATGGCTGCTTCAGAATTCGCCTTTGCCACCTCAACGTTAGCAACTAGTTCTCCGTAGGTAGCTACCGTTAACTGACTACTTTCGTAGAAGCCGGCTACTCTTGAATAGAGTCCGTCCATCGATTGTTTTACAGAGGTAGCAGCCTGCGTTAGGCGAGGCATTGTGTCAGAAAGAGTACGCTGATGTCGTTCGCAGACCTCTTTTCGAACCTCGATCCTTCGCTGTTCAACTTGCTTTACTATTTCACTTTTTCGTTGTTCAACAGGAGTTCGAGACTCTTCTGCGTCTGCTTTGGCTTGTTCACGTATTTTTGTTACGTCAGGCCGATTTGTTGTGTTTTGGCCGTTGTCACTAGGTGCCTGTGCAAAAATTGCTACTGGCGCTGCAAAAACTACTAGTAAACAGGTCAGCGTTAATGTTGTTATCTTTCGCATACCCTTGTCCTTACTTTGTTTTACATTATTACACAAACAGTTAAGCATAAGCGGGTCTTAGAATCAACTGGTGTGAAAAGAGCGTCTGACCGTGTAAGTGGGCTATAATACATACATATGGCGGATAGTGAATTGAGGCGCGAGGAGCTTTTTAGTACGTATCCTTTAACGCGATATGGTAAGGGGCAGATTATTTTGCGCCCCGACGAAGAGGTAACGAAAGCCATTTACATTCAAGAGGGGACCATCACTCAATACGATATTACCCCGGCCGGAAACGAAGTTATTTTGAATATATTTAAGCCCGGTTCGTTCATTCCAATGTCAAACATCCTAAACGATGTGCCAAATCGATACTTCTTCTGCGCAGCAAACCCTGTTGCGGCCCGACTTGTTCCCGCAGAACAGATGGTTGCACATTTGCGAAACGAGCCAGACATCCTTATCGACCTGTTAAAACGCGTTTATCGTGGTACGGATGGACTCATCCGAAGGACGGCTCACCTGATGGGCGGTAGCGCAAGAAGTCGCTTACTGTTCGAGATGCTTAATGCGGTATGTCGATTTGGAGATGAAGACACACGCGGAGTTGCTTACTTGAAAATAAGCGAAAATGACCTTGCGAAGCGATCTGGTCTGACACGAGAAACGGTGAACCGTGTGATTCGAGAGCTAAAAAATGAAGGCCTAGTGGTTGTGCGTCGAAACATCATAGAGTTTCCCGACATAGCAAAAGTCGAAGCGGCTATTGGCATAGATTTGTAGATATGTGACTTATATCACAGCCTATCTTCTCCTCCTTCGCCTACACTTGTAGGTAACACTTACAGAGGGGAAAACACATGAAAAACCTACTTTCAAAGAAAAATCTAATTATTGGGGCTGTAATTTTTGCAGTTATGATTGGCGGAGTAGGTTGGTGGTATGTTGCTTCACGAAACGTCGGCTCTGACTCTCAAGTAACTGAAGTTGTAGCCCAGGAGCAAGAAGATGAGACCATAGTTTCTTACGCGGCTGTTGCTGGTAAAAATGTTCTCG
This sequence comes from Candidatus Saccharimonadota bacterium, assembly GCA_009992235.1. GTDB lineage: Bacteria > Patescibacteriota > Saccharimonadia > Saccharimonadales > Saccharimonadaceae > Microsaccharimonas. The sequence goes on along the minus strand of JAACVZ010000001.1, from coordinate 202,257 downwards.
AGCAGCTACAAGAGTTAAATGACACGGTCGTGACCCAAGAGTCGACCTATGGAACATACGTGGACAGCATCAATGGGTTAAAAGGCGGCGACAACGGCGCGTACTGGATATTCTTTATTGATGGTGAAATGGCCAGCGTCGGAGCCGGTGCGTACATCGCCGAAGGTGGGGAGTTAATTGAGTGGAAGTACCAAAGTGAATAAACTTTCACCGCAATTAATTATTGCCGTCATCCTGATTACTCTTGGCGCGGCGTCTCGTCTGCTACCGCACGAGGCAAATTTCGCCCCAATTGGTGCAATTGCGTTGTTCGGTGGGGCAATGCTTGGCTGGAAATACGCGCTCTGGCTTCCGCTCGGCGCTATGATCATATCGGATGTGTTTATAGGCTTTTACTCAGGAATTGGCTTCACCTGGGCCGCGTTCTTGCTCATTGCAGCGTTCGGTATGACCTTACGCCGCGCCGGTCTAGGCAAGAAAGTTGTTCTTGGTGGTCTCGCATCGGCAATTATATTCTTTATCGTTTCAAACTTTGGCGTATGGGTCTCGAGTGGGATGTACGCACAAACGCTCGCTGGACTGGTTCAGTGCTATACTATGGCGCTTCCGTTCTTCCGAATGACACTTCTCAGTGATCTGTTCTATAGTGGTGTTTTGTTCGGGCTTCAGGCATTTGCCGTGTACGCCGTTACAAAGCGCATGAGGCTTAGTAGTCCAGACCTTTCTGTGCGATAGCCCCATCGTCGTAGTGGTGTTTAACTTTCTGGATGTCCGAAATAATGTCCGCTTTAGCCTTGAGCTTGGCAGGAAAGTTGCGACCAGTTAAGCAGAGTGTCGTCTTTGAACTCCGCTTTTCTATAAGCTCATCTATATCCCGAATACTCAATAGACCGTCATGCACGGCGTTGTTTATCTCGTCGCACACGATAACGTCATAGTCGCCACTCACAGCCTCACGGAGTACGTAGTCGTAGGTTTTGCGTGCCATGGTGACGTGCTCGGCCTTACTGACACCCTTTGCGCTCATTGCACCAGCCTCAAAAAAGCCAAGCCCACCCTTATATAAGGTCAAGTTCTCGCCAAAGACAGGCGCGACAGCGTCGAAAAACTCGTCTTCACTAACGCGCCACTGTTTTATGAACTGTATGAAAGCAACCTTCTTTCCAGCACCAAGCGCTCGGCACACCAGGCCAATACCGGCGCTCGTTTTGCCTTTCCCGTCACCGGTGTAAGCGATTACGGGTGATTGACCGCTCACTTTATTGCTCGCAGACGCCGCCGCCACAGGCAAGCTCTTTGGCGCCAGTAGTCTGATCTTCTTGTTCATGAATGTATAGTTTAGAAAAGTCGATTTTGCCTAGAGCCCTTGAACGTTGTTCGAATTCTTGCTTGGTTATTTCTTCATATGGAGCAAGTTGGTAGACGTGGTCATTTCGTGGCAAGAACGATAGTCCGCCGATAATGTCCCAGTTCTTGAAAACGAAGTCCATAACACCAATCCACTCATCCTCACCGACATAAATTGTCACCGATGGGTTATGTTCAGTAAAGTTAACCTTCAGCCGTCGCCACTCTTCAAGCATCTCAAGGGCGGTTACATCTTTCGCGGTAATTGCTCCGTCAGGCGCTTTCATTGGGAACTCAAGAACCATTGTTGTCGCCGTAGAAGTTGAATAGCCGACTTCAGGGTACACGGGAACACCTTGGTCACGCGCAAGTTTAAGAAGTGGGTCATTTGCGCTAATCCTAACGCGACGAATGTAGTATTCAGAGAACCATGGGTGCATACCCGAACCGACTCCGAGTAGTTGCCCGGAATTACCGTGTGGTTTCACACAGGTTACTGCAGTCGATTGAGGTCGTCCAAGCTTTTTGGCGTAGAATTTATTAGCCTTCACAGCATCATCGCGAAGCTCTGCTAGGTTTTTGTCATTTCGAACAATTTCATTGTCGTAATAACCGGTAATAGAAACCCCAAGTAATTGTTCGGCCTCACAGTTGTCTTTCCAGGCTTTGTCGAGATAGCCGAAATCGGTCAGCGTTGCCTGATAGGTACCAATAAGTGTTGCGACGCGAACTTTGCGCTTAAGGTCCTTCATAGTGTCATCTGGGCGAACCACAATTGACGATAAGTTGCAGAACTGTTTCGAGCGAAGGTATATTTCACCACACGGATTAACACCCATCTGCTGTTGATCTTTGTTTAGCTTCCAGCGACGTTCTGGGAATTGCTTTTCGAAACCACCGCGGTTGAATATGCCGCGTTCACCGGTTCCGGAAGTAATAAGCGCCGTCCATTCTTCAAGCATTTCCGCGGTCGATGGCTTTGTCTCATACACGGCGGAGTTATTGGCCATAGAGCGCTGTCCTTCGGTTTGCCAGAAGGCACCCTTTTTCGCGTCTCGCATAGCAACATCATCAAGTGATGATAGAGAAATGAGCGCCGAGCGGCGTACGCCACCAGCAACAACAATCAAGCCAATCTGGCAAATGATGTCGTGAAGGTCAAGCGTGCTAAGACGACGCCCCTGACGTGATAGCATTTTGCGACGAGTGAACTGCATAAGATTCTGAAGTGGCTCAGGACCCGATGAACGGCCTCCCATCGTGTGAAGTCGAGCACCTGCAGGGCGGAGAAGTGTATAGTTGATATCAACGTCGTATCCCTCAGCCCACGCCTCGCACGCCTCGACAAATGCACTACACCAGCCTTCTTTGTCATCCTCAACAATAATAGGTGGCTTCATTTTTCCATTTTGCTTCTTGATTTGCGGGAATTGCTCGACGTTTTCTGGCTCAACAGCAAAGCCACAACCAGCTCCACACATTGAGACGTACATTATTTCGGACAAATCCTGCCAACTTGTCGGTGCAATATACGCACAGTTGTAGGCGCAGACGTTAGTAGCCTCAACAGCATCCCCGGCGGACCAAAGTAGCCTCATAGAGGGTGATACTTCATGTTTGAGTATTCCTTCGCGCACCTCGTTATATTCTTCTTCTGTCAGTGATTCTCCAAGCTTACCTCGCATATATCCCATGAATCGATCAATTGCCTCAACCCATGTCTCGCGTCGACCAAGCGTGTCATCCCAACGAGCATAGAATTGGTAAAAGATGAACTCTTGGTATGACGATTTGAAATACTGGCTACCTTCTTCCACGGCGTCTTTAATGTGCTGCGGGATAGTTGCATCTTGGGCGCGAATTCGAGCATGCTCCTCTCGGTATAGAATGTAGGCCTTGGCGGCTTGCGTGTAATCAGTAAGCATCAGCTGGCGTTCAACTTCATCCTGAATAGCCTCTACGTTTGGCGTAAAGTCTTTATACTTCTTTGCTGTTACCATCAGTTCACCGGCAACCTTGTGAGCAACAACGCGCGCCTCTTCGGTGCTTCCTTCATTCGTCTCCTTCATTGCCTTCGCGATAGCATTGACGATGTTTTCGAAATTAAACCTAACCGTCCGGCCGTCTCGTTTTTGGGTCTTCGGAAGGTATTTCTTATACGTTACAAGTAGTGGGTCGGTTATTCGTTTAGTGTTGGTTTTTTCCGTCATATTCGCTCCCTCACGTTATATATAGCGTTAGTGTAATGAGTTATGACGCTAAACGTAGGTGATATACATCACAGACTATGTTGTACTTTACGTTTAATTCATTTTTTACATTATATTTGTATAGTATGTAATAGACATGGAGCAGCTTCCTAATAACGGTGAATCTGAAAAACTATCTGCAGCTGCGGATAGAATGCGCGGTGAGGCGCTTGATATAGGTGTCCCGCATTTTATACGTACGTTGCGCGAAGAGGCGACACGTCAAAATAATACCGTGCGGTTTGAACTCCGCGCAACTGCAAGCGCCTTATACTCGAAAGACGCGTCTTCTCGGCTCGATCCAGAGGGAACAGCATTTTATGATGGTGAGCTACTTGGGTTTCGTTTAATCTACGATGCATACGGAGAAACACTCACCCAGCAGACCTTCGCATGCATGCCTCAAATTGTCTCTGAAGTAAAATCAATGACAATTGGTGCAGGCGATCCACCGGAGACATGGGCTGATGTTGTTCGAGGCGTCGCAAGCAATCCGATTAAACTTGAGCCTGCCGCAGAAAAACTAATAGCCTTTCTGGCTCCGGAGGTAACGCCAAACGTCCTGTATACACCGTACACAACCGATGGCTTTGGGCTCGTATTATATGCAGCAAAGGTAGCAAGAAAAAAAGACGGAGAGATGTTCGAAAAACAAGTAAAGGCCATCGAAGCACATGAAATAGGCGTAAACTGGGATGACTTCTTGCGCTAAGTGCTCTTATCCTTCTTGTCGGCAGAAATAACTGCTTCATATCGCGCAATGTATAAATCGGCCATGATACTTGCTGAGAACTTCTCTTCAACCGACTTCCTGCACTCGACTGGATCGATCTCATCGACTCGTTGCATATACTCAAAAAATTCTTCTTCTGTGTCAGCAAGGAAACCGTTCCGTCCATGTTCAATTATTTCTGGCATTGCGCCTCTATTCATAGCGACCACTGGTGTGCCACATGCCATTGCCTCAATGACCGCCATACCAAATGGCTCATCCCAATCAATAGGGAATAAAAGAGCCTTCGAATGCGATATAAACGACATCTTCCTTTTGCCCGCTATGTTACCCGCATATGTGATTTTCTTGTCATGAACTGTCTGAGGCAGAATGTAGTCACTGTAATATTTAAAATCCTTATCGTGCCTGTACGGGCTAAGTGGGTTGGCGAGCTCCATAAACAATTTCTGGTTCGTGCCAATTCCGGCAACAGTGCCAGCCATGCGCAGTCTTGCTCCCAGCTTCTTGCAAAGCCTTACGGCTACATGCTGGCCTTTGTCTCGAGAAAAGCGCGCCAGGGTGATGTAATAGTCCTTTTTGTCAGCAACAAATGGGTAAATACTCGTGTCGATTGCATTGTACACAGTTGGAAGTATCCGCGGCTTAAGAGCTTCCGGAGCTTTTGCCACCAACGTATTAGAAATACCTATATACCATAGCCTTCCCGGATTCACCGAAAGCTGTTCCCAGAACGGTGTGTTATCGGGTAGGTTAGGCATTTTGCCGAACGGTGGCCCGTGGAATGTGTGTACGGCCGGCGGTAGGTTTTTATTATGCGTCGCCCACGATAAAAGTAGTGGTCCGGTAAATCCGTTATGATCGTGAATGATGTCAAAACCACGGTTAATAATTTCATTTAATGCAAATTGTAACTGTGCACCAATAATCGGAAACATTTCGTATCCAGGAAAAGCTATTGAGTCATACTGAGGCTGGTCGTAGAGGAATCTATTCTTTGCACCTTTTGGCAACTTAGATGCACCGATGCTAAATACTTCGACGTATACATCTCTTGCGACGAGTCCTTTAATCAGCCCTTCAAGTACCGGCTCAATACCACCGTACCCATTAGGTGGAATAGGCAACCATGGTGGAGCGATAATTGCGACTCGAAGCTGACTCATGCAATACCTCCTTGCGTCGTACAATAACAAACGCCTATTCTGCTGATTATACAACAATTATGCTGAATGGTATACTAAGCAAAGTATGACGCCATCCATGAATAGCCCAGAAAATGACAGCCCACAAGAGCACCTACAAGAATTTGCACACATTTTATTGCCGGGCGAAAGTATTATAGATATCGAAAAAATACCCCAATCAGAACCAACGCGCGATCCGTCTGCTCTAAGAGAGTTATACCGGCTTGCGCGTCGCGACAAGCTTGGCAAGTTTAATCCACCGTGGGCCTCATTGGCACTTGAAAACGAAAAAGACGAAAGCGAAAATCTCCACCTATATGAAGCATTGTTCGGTCGTGACTCACTGAGGGTTGCTGTTGATGTACTTCCTGCGTACCCCGAGCTTACAAGGGCTACCATACTGGCGCTTGCAGGAGACCAGGGAGTTGAATCGAATATCTACAGAGAAGAGGAACCCGGAAGAATACCTCACGAGGTACGAGACGCGTCAGACCCAATTGCTACCAGAATAACAAAAGAGCTTGGATGGCAATGGCCGTACTACGGCTCCATAGATGCTACGCCTGAATACATTCGTACGATTGCCCAATATTGTGCAGAAGTGCCAAACGGCGTAAGTTTTCTTGATGAACAATTTATACATCACCAAACAGGCGAACGGGTATCTGTAAAAGATAGCTTTGACCAAGCCGTAGACTGGCTAGTAGGAAGGCTTGATAGTAACGCCGAAGGACTGCTTGAATACAAAACAGCTATTCCTAAGGGTATAGAAAACCAGTCATGGAAAGACTCGTGGGATTCGTATTTTCATAAAGACGGAACAATGGCGAATCATGAACAGGGAATAGCATCAATAGAAGTACAACGAGTTGCCTACGACGCGCTTCTTGACGCGGCAGAATTATCACAAGATCCAGCGAAAGAGAAGGAGTTTCTTGATAGAGCAGAAAAGCTAAAGTCAACAATTCTTACCGAATTTTGGGTTGATGATGACGGTGGATACTTCGCGCTAGGAACGGACCGAGACGAAGCCGGCGCACTCAGAAAACTTAAGACTAAAACGTCCAACATGGGACACCTTCTACATTCACGATTGCTAACCGGCGACGACCCCAAACTTAAAAAATACCGAGAAGCGATTGTCCGCCAAGTGATGAGCCCGGCCATGCGGACTAATTATGGCATTCGGACACTCGCCAACGACGAAGTGCGCTACCGTCCAGCCGCCTACCACAACGGAAGTATCTGGCTATGGGATACCCATGTTATTGCGCAGGGCCTACGGAACCATGGATATAACTCGCTTGCCGACACGATAGATATTGGACTACTGAATACAATTAACGAGTCAAAAGCGTTTCCCGAATATATTAGAGGCGACAGTATCGATGAACCTCTACTGAACACGGAAGTGGTTGATATATGGGATGAAGCGTATCAGCGCACCAACCGCTTAGAGCAACCTCCACAAATGATTCAGGCATGGTCGGTGGCAGCCGCACTATCGATTAAGCTGCGAAACGGATCCCGCCATGAGCCCGCGGAACCTATTGATGAGTTTGAGCGAGAAATACTAGCATCTATACAGTAATAGCTACTTCACCCTTTTGTGACAGCTGGCAAAAGGGTGGTATACTATCTACCATGAAGCAACTTACTCTTGCAAACCCGCACGTCATCGTGATGGTAGGTATTCCAGGTTCAGGCAAAACCGCCTTTGCGACGCAATTCACCGAAACCTTTAAGACGCCATATATTAACCAGCGAGCAGTCACTAGAGATAGCGAGCTAAACGGCATACAGGCTAAAAACGTAACCCGTACCCTACTCGATGAGTTACTAAAAACACGTCGCACCATCGTCTACGAGGGCGCAACGGCAACGCTTAAGGAGCGCCAAGCTCTTGTTGAGTACATCGCTAAAGCCGGCTACACGCCACTTATCGTTTGGGTCCAGACTGAGTCTATTGAAGCAAAACGCCGAGCACTGAAGAAATATCCGCAGGGCTCGGAACTGTCCGCGAAAGCTTTTGAAGAAGCCCTCAAAACATTCGAAACACCAGTCGCAAAAGAACAGGCGACAGTTATTAGCGGTAAGCACACCTATGCGACACAGCTACGAGTTGTACTGCGCCAACTAGCATCAGAGCGTCCTGCGCTTAAACCTCGTCCGATAAGGCGTCCGCCGGTTCACGCCAAACGGACTAATATTCAGTAGGAGCTTCGAAATGCCTATCATTCATGACGACGAATTCGGAAAAATCGTTGTCAGACGTAGCGCAAGGGCAACGCAGGTCCGATTGCGAATTGCGCCAGATGGTACACTACGCGCGTCACTACCTATGTACGCTCCCTTATTTCTCGTTAAGAGGCTTATAAAATCATCGCGAGGTCGACTAAAAGAGCTACAGCGTGATTCATCGGAGCACGATAGCTATATGGACGGTATGCAGATAGGAAAGAGCCACACTCTTCTTATACGATCTGGTTCAACGCTTCAGGCGATACGAAAAGGCCAGCGAATACACGTTGCTATTCCTGAAACAATTATGCGCGACGACCCAAAAGTATCTGCGGTCGTCCGACCGGTGGTTATCCAGGCGTTGCGTATTGAAGCAAAGAGCTATTTGCCAAAAAGACTTGCGTATCTAGCGTCTTATGGTGGGTATAAATATGAACGCGTACGGTTTTCGCACGCCAGCGGTAGGTGGGGAAGCTGTAGCAGCCAAGGAACCATCAGCCTCAACATTGCTCTTATGAAGCTCCCGTTTGAGCTAATTGACTATGTACTAGTTCATGAGCTCGCCCACACAAAAGAAATGAACCACAGCCAAGAGTTCTGGCGCTTAGTTGAAACGGGCGACCCGGAGTATATTGAACACCGTCGTCAGATAAAGCAGCAGACTCCTTCTATCTAGAAATATGCTACAATCATAAACAATATGGCATATCAGGGTGGACCTCTATTTACCGACACATCGGACAAGGCGATACGCCTAGTGTCACTCATTGCTACCCCTATTTTTGTGATCTATAACCTAATTGTTATGAGCGGTGCCGTGCATAGCGACAGCTACGTTGGTATATTGCCGGCGATGGTTATTTCAATGCTATGGCTCATTCTTGGTGTCGCCGTCTATTACTCAAGTGCAAAAAATGGTAAAGCTGTTGCATTTCGGTTGGCGCTCTACCACGTACTCGCACTTGCGACACTTGTCTTCATTACTGGGTTTGCTAATCCATTTGCTCCAGCTATGTCCGTGCTGTTCCTGGCAACGTATGTATATTTCGGATGGGGAGCGCTATCGTTTAGCATCGCTGCAGTCTGTACGACCGCAGCCGTTGATGCATATGTACGATCTGCGGCCCATCCAGGCATTGTTCTAGATAATATTCTTGGTACTGTAAGTATCCTGACGCTTGGGGCGGCGTTAGTGAGCATCATTACGGCTCAAGAAATTCGTCGACGATCGCTTGTTCACAGCCAAGCTCGAGAGAAGCTGCAGTACGAACGGACAATGGCGATTATTAATAACCTCAACGATGCAGCACTTAGTGTCGACACAAAGGGGACGGTACTTATGTACAACGCCGCTTGTCTCAGCCTGCTAGACACCAACGATAGCCTCAAAGGAGCAGCCGTAGGGAAGCTATTCACGCTTACAGATACCGATTCGCACACAGTAAACTTGTTTGACATTCTGCGCGCATCAACTCGCTCACAAACCCGTGACGACCTTATCCATACCTACAGCGACGGCGAACAAATTCGCCTAGAGGTTACGTCGGCGCCTATTAAAGGATCGTTTAGCCGTCATAAAAAAGCTGAGACCAACGGTGGGTATATTATTATCGTCCGTGACGTAACCAAGCGAAAAAGCCTCGAAGAAGAGCGTGATGAGTTTATAAGTGTCGTTAGCCATGAACTGCGGACGCCTATTACTATTGTTGAAGGAACCGTGTCGAACCTCGCCCTTATACTGTCAAAAACAGACACACTGGATAAAAAACGAGTCGAAGAGATGGTGACAACCGCACACGACCAAGTCCTATACCTTGCGAAGATGGTCAATGACCTGAGTACGCTTTCACGAGCCGAGCGTGGCGTAGGCGATTCGCCTGAACGCATTGACGTTGCTGAACTGCTACAAAACCTTCACAGACAATATGAGAAAGAGGCCAAAGCAAAGAAACTACGCCTGACGCTAGACTTAGGTACAAAGCTCGGGCACATCCACACTAGCCGTCTGTACGTTGAGGAACTCCTACAAAACTTCATTACGAATTCCTTGAAGTATACCGATAAAGGTACGATTACAATTATCGGTAAGAAGAAGAGAAGCGCTATTCGCTTTACCGTAAAAGACACTGGCATTGGTATTAGCAGGGGAGATCAGACAAAGATATTTAATAAGTTCTATCGTAGCGAAGACTACCGCATTAGGGAAACGAGTGGTACCGGCCTTGGACTATACGTGTCGGCAAAACTTGCTCATAAAATTCAGACAAAGATCGAGTTAACTAGCCGCCTTAATCATGGCTCAAGCTTTAGCTTCGAACTTCCGACTTCAGAGGACGACCTTTCCACGTCACCCGACCCTGGCGATACAGCACAAAGCTAGCCACAACCAAAACCGCCTCTTGGAGAACAACTAGTGGCCAAAGGATTGCTCCAAGCCACCAACCGCGCGCCCAAACCCTATGGAGATAAAGACCGTACAGCAACGTAGCGCCGATTATCATTCCTAACGATATAATGACGTGGTGTATGCCAAGGCCAAGATTTAGCGTCGTAAGCGCAATGACAAACGGAGAGAGAAGCAGCAGAAGGTCTAGTAGCACAATTGTCATAATTGACCACTGTGAGCCTAGTTGAGGGTACAGCAATCGAACACTTGTCATGAGTTGTGAACGCCACTTTTTCTGATACGAAACGCCTAGCTCTTTGGTGCTGACGAGAAATCTATACCTGAAATGATCAGCGAAGTAGGCGGCTAGATGCGCCTCTGGCTTGACGGTTAGCGGAAGCGTGGTGAAACCTCCGTAATCGTTAAGCTCTTTACGGGACACCAGCCAAGCATTGCTGGCCGATGCCGGAGCTAAGTGGCGGTGGAACACAACTTCCCAGAAATAACGCAGTGGCGACAACAATACACTGAAGCGCCATCCATCCTCGCGACGAGGCATAATCGACACCATAGAAGCCTTCTCGTGTTGCGTATAGTGAATAATGTTACTTAGGGCACGAGCCGCAAGACGAGTATCGACGTCTAAGAATAAGATATACGTACCACTAGCTTCTTTAAGTAAGCCTTCGAGGGCGTGGTTCTTTCCAAGCCAACCTTTCGGGAGCGGAGCCCCTGCAACAAAGCGGACACCTTCATGAGCGAACGATTTTACCAACGCGGAGGTATCGTCGACCGACGAATCGTCCAGCACAATAACTTCCATTTTCGGATAGTCAGACGCCAGAACGCTAGCCAGGCAATCATTCATGGCATGAACTTCGTTGCGAGCCGGAATACATACCGTTACCGTAGGTAGCGTCTTTTCATCCACCGTTTTGTGCGTATGCTTCGGAGGATTAAAGTGACGTGCAGCAAAAAGTGTTTGCCTGCCAGCAACGCCAAGCATTAGCCCGAAGGTGACATATAGCGTATAGAAAATAGCCTCAAGCATCTTTTCATATGATACCATATCTGACTCCCGTATTGACAGATGTAGAATGCTTCAGTATAGTGTACTTGACAGTCTGCACCAGCAGACTATTTAATTTGGAGGATTATACGTGGCAGACGGCACAAAAGTAACACGTATTAAAGCAACGGGAGCAAAAGCGAAAGCGAAAGCACCACGACCTAAAAAGGGTTCAGGTAAACTTTCTAGCATATTAGCTCCTATAACTGCATACCTTAAAGGTGCATGGTACGAACTTCGCCAAGTACGCTGGCCGGACCGACGCGCAACATGGTCACTCACGCTTGCGGTCATCATATTCAGCCTATTTTTCCTCGTCCTTGTAGTTCTTCTGGACACCGCCTTCAAAGCATTATTTGAATTCATCATCACCTAACCAAAGATTATATAAGGAACCCCATGAGCAACAATCGATACGACTCAACCCGACAATGGTACGCAATTCACACCTACAGTGGCTATGAAGAAAAAGTGGGCGACGCAATTCGTCAACGGATTAATGCTGTCGACATGGCAGATAAAATCTTTGACGTAATGGTACCAAAGGAAAAACAAATTGAAATCAAAAACGGAAAACGGAAAGTTGTTGAGAAGAAAATCTTCCAAGGCTACGTTCTAGTTGAGATGAAACTAACCGACGAAACGTGGTACATTGTCCGTAACACCCCAGGAGTTACCGGTTTCGTAGGAACCAGCACTCAACCAACACCTGTTTCTGAACCAGAAATCAGCAAGATCAAGAAGCGAATGGGCGTGGAAGACCCTAAGCACAGCATCGACTTTAAAGAGGGCGAAGTTATTAGCATTACTGACGGACCGTTCAAAGGCTTTGACGGATCTATTTCTGAAATCGATACCCAAAAGGGTAAAGTAAAAGTCATGGTCAGCATGTTCGGACGAGATACATCCGTCGAGCTTGATGCTCTACAGGTGAAAAAAGTCGGATAAACTCGGAACTCGCATGACTTCTATCGAAGGATATCCAGCAGAGTCAATGCATGGGCAGTTCTTAGCATGGGGCCGAGCCAATACATACGCACCAGCACTTATTCCATCCGACCAATCACTCGAAGACATTCGCCAGACACAAGCTGCGTTGATTGAGGTTGATCCAGACGCTACGCTCGTCGCACCCGAAAAACTACACGCAACACTTCTGTACTGTCCGCCACGCTACATTTTTGAAGCAGTCTGTAAGGCAAGAGGGAGGGAGGTGAATAAAGAAAGTGTCGAGCGTGAGGTAATATACTATGTGGATATTGCTAATGCTCTTGGTTCGTCGCTGATTTTTGCGCCCAAGGTAGGCTCTGTAGCCGTCGATTCATTAAACGTTTTCGATAGCGACTCCGGTACAGCCGCCCTAAAGCTCACCGATAATGCATATCTATCAACTTGGCGCAAAGAAGTCCGTGACCTAACACTATATAATCTAAGAAATTATGGATGGGTCGACAAGAGAGCTGAGAAGAAGCTCCGCACCGACCCGAAACTGAAGTGGCTATTCGATGCATCTACCCCACACGTAACCATTGCGCACAATGTCCAATCGAATAATCAGACGCTTTCTCGACTGGATACACCAGGCGAAATCGCATTTGACCGCCTAAACGCTGATAGTCCTCGACAGTTTCTTGGCGTCAATTCATTCCGCTTTGATCCTGAACTAGCTTTTGAGACTTCTGATTGCCAGACAGATGAAAATCTGCTATAGTTAAAAGGTTACGCACTAAATATCAAGCTTCAATTAATATTTAGTTCAAGGATTATAAAATGGCAAAGAAAATTATTGGAAATCTTAAACTTCGCATTCCTGCTGGCCGCGCAACGGCTGGTCCTCCTGTTGGTTCAACACTAGGACAGTGGGGATTGAACATGATGGACTTCATCAATCCGTTCAACGAAGCAACCAAGGACCTCATGGGTAAGGATGTTATCGTCCATCTTCAGGTCTACGAAGACCGTACGTTCACTTGGAACTCACTGGGGCAACCAGTTGACGACCTTATTCGTGAAAAAGTCGGTATTAAAAAGGGAAGCGCGAAGCCTCACACTGAAAAAGTCGGTAAAATTACCCGAGCCCAGCTTGAGGAAATTGCCGAACTTAAAAAGGACTTTCTCAACGCCATCGACATGGAAGGTCGCGTGAAAGTTATCGCCGGCACCGCTCGATCTATGGGCGTTGAAATCGAAGGCTAAGTTATTTACGATAAATCCACGTTGAAGCCGTCCAGACCACTGGGCGGCTTTTCGTCCTGCTTGACTTGAGTAACCATAATTACTATATTGAATGAAAATAGGGGGCACATGAAACAGCATATATTTCAAAAAATACGCGCATCAAGTGCCTTTACCATAGTTGAACTTGTCGTCGTCATAACGACAATCGCAATTATCTCGACAATTATTATTATTTCTTACAGTGCAGTAACAGATCAAGCACGCGAGAAGGCGGCACTTGCCGAGCTACAAAGCGCATACGGTTCTCTCAGCTTCTGGAGCCTTAAGCATGCTGGCGTAGCGGCAAGTTCATTAAGCGCAGCAGGGGTTGAACAGCCCGGTAACGTAACGCTAGCTTATTACACTTATGGCAACGACCTGAAGTATTGTATTTCCGCAAGAGTGGACGAAGACACGGCCTTTTACAGGTTGTCTGACGCCTCAGGCTCTCCAAAGGAAGGCTCCTGTGATGACCCGGACTGGGTCGCGGGTGCGCCTTTGGCGTTTAACGATACACCAGGAACTGTAGTGGAACTTTCTACTCCAATTAGTGGAACGCCAAATATAACATTATATACTGTCTTTTCAGTCGTCGACGCGAGTCTTGCCTGGCCAAGCCTGGGAGGGCTAGCTCCAAGTGCAGAGAATAACAGGTTCTACTTCCAAGGCTCTAGCGCTGATTCAACATCAGCCTCATACAGGATTGATACGTCGGTAGAGGTTAACCTAGGTGGGATTCAGGCCGACGTAAGAACACCTGGCTATCATATTGGTTGGCTGCAAACGTCGTCAAACGGCACAATTAGACAGCAAGCTTATGATAAAACAGCATTTCACACCCTAGCGAGTCACTCGCCTCACGCCGGCTGGAATTTTACTCAGCTATTCACACCTGCGGTCGGTAGCTCATACTCAGGCGTAGGAACTTTAGTATATGACGAGGCTCACGATCAGACGACTCGCCAAAAGGTCATGAACTGGCTTGCGCAGCGGTTCGAAACGGGTCAAAGCTTTTAGCTCATTGCAATATTTGACAAATACTGCTATAATAAGAAGATAATATCAATGTTGGGAGGCCTGAAATGCCGCTTGCACCACAGAAAGGATTTTACCTTATGGCTAAAAAAGCCGACTTACTCACACAGGCCAAAGAACTCGGTCTTGAAGTAACAGAAAAGAATACTATCGCTCAAATCGAGGCAGCAATTGCCGGTACCGACAAGGTGCCAGAGGCTGAAGTTGAAGCTGAAGCTCCGACCGAGACAGAAGAGGTAAAACTCGCCAAGGCCGGAAAGCGAAGCGCCAAAGCGCTCGCCGAAGTTGAGGCAAAAGCCGAAAAAGAAGCTCGCAAAGAAGCGGGTGACACCACACCTACCGATGGCAGTGAAGAACAAGTTAAGAAAGGTCCAAAGCCTGTAACTCGTCCGCTTATCGAACGCCGTGGCAAGAACTACCAAAAAGTTGCCAAGAAGGTTGAAGTTGGAAAACTATATCCACTTGCAGAAGCAGTTGCTATCGCCGCCGAGACAAACCCAGCGAAATTTGACGCTAGTGTTGAAATTCACGTTCGCTTAAGTGTTGACCCACGTCAAGCAGACCAGAACATTCGTGCAATGGTCGGGCTTCCACATGGAACAGGTAAAACTATTCGTGTTGCTGTATTTGCCCCAGAGGCTGAACACGCCGCAGCCAACAGTGCTGGCGCTGATGTCGTTGGAGACGAGACATTCATCTCACAGCTAGATAAAGAAGTTATCGACTTCGATGTTCTTATTGCTACTCCACAGTACATGCCAAAGCTTGGTAAGTACGCTCGGCTTCTTGGTCCACGTGGACTTATGCCAAACCCAAAGAGCGGCACAGTTTCGACAAACGTTGCAGCTGCCGTCAAGGACAAGAAAGCCGGTGCAGTTGAGTACCGCGTCGACAAGCAAGCAATTGTTCACGTTAGCGTCGGTAAGGTAAGCTTCGGTGCTGAAAAGTTGCTAGAGAACGCCCAGGCCTTCTTCGACAGCCTAGTTAGCCAAAAGCCAACCGGTCTTAAGAACAACTATGTTAAGACAATCACCGTCACCACGACAATGGGTCCTGGCATTAAAGTCGAGAACTTCATCGTTTAAGTTTTTGTCCTCGTAAAGATTAATCGCCCTGCATTTGGGGCGATTTTTTATGGACATAAATTCGATACCGTCCTATAGTATATAGCGGTGGGCGCGTCAAAAGGACGGGCCCTTGTTCTTGGGAGAAAATATGTCAGCAACGGCGTACGAAGATCTTCTTCGTGATGTCTACACTAACGGAGCCATGAAGGGCGATCGGACAGGCACGGGAACGAAGAGCGTGTTCGGTCGTCAGATCAGGTACGACCTGGCCGAAGGCTTCCCGCTCATCACCAGCAAGAAGGTACCTTTTCGCCTCGTCGCGGAAGAACTCCTGTGGTTCCTCACAGGCAGCGGCAGCATTCGACCGCTGCTGGATAAGAACGTCCACATTTGGTCAGAGTGGCCGTTCCGCAACTACCTGCTAAAGACAGGTCAACCCGTTCCAGAAACCAATTCACCAGAGTGGACCGAACAGATGGAGGTGTACGAGCAGCAAGTGCTGGAAGATGACGAGTTCGCTCGTAGTTACGGCGACCTCGGTCCCGTCTATGGCGTTCAGTGGCGCTCCTGGCCAACCCGGGACGGCGGCATTCTCGATCAAGTCGAAAAGGCCGTACAACTGTTGAAGGCCAACCCCGATTCGAGGCGAATCATCGTCTCCGCCTGGAACCCGGCTGACTTGCCGCTCATGGCGCTGGAACCGTGCCACGCACTATTCCAGTTCTACGTCGTCGACGGCAAGCTGTCTTGCCAGCTGTACCAACGGAGCTGCGACATGTTTTTGGGCGTGCCCTTCAACATCGTAAGCTACGCTCTACTCACTCACATGATGGCGCAACAGTGCGATCTGGAGGTTGGCGAGTTCATCTGGACCGGTGGCGACACGCACATCTACAGCAACCACTTCGAACAGGTGGAGCTGCAGCTCTCGCGCGAGCCACGCGCCCTTCCTCAACTAGTCATCAAGCGGAAGCCAGAAGACATCTTCAGCTACACGTTTGAGGACCTCGAGGTGATCGATTACAACCCCCACCCGGGTATCAAGGCGCCAATCGCGGTGTAAAGCTCGACATCTCCTCAAGAACACCGCCCATGAGTCGGCTCGATGAACCATTAGGTTCGTCGCCGGCTCATCGGGCCGACTCAAATATTGTTTTGTATGAGTTTATATACTATCATGACTACTAAGCGAACGCCGTAATGGCAATAATAGGGAAGTGCATACGATGGACGACAGCTCACAACCAACAGGCGTCTATAGCAACCTAGAAATAGAAGAGGCCATAAAAGATGGCCATATTGTTTTTCATCCATATCGTCCCGAGCATATAAACGGCTCAAGCGTCGACGTCACTCTAGGCGAATGGTATTTCCGAACCGACAGCCAAACCCAAAAAGGTATTTATAACCCATTCGATAAAGAAGCGGTGTCCGCCTATTTCGGAGAACCCCAGCGTGCTATTACTCACGAGAAGTGGTGCTCTCAGACCGGCAATAAACCGCTCATAAATATCCCGCTTGATCACCGTATCATTATTCTTGAACCAGGTGAACGAGTACTTGCTCACACGCAAGAATTTATTGGCATACTGCCACCAGGCACCACCAGTATGCAGTCCCGGAGCACATGGGGCAGGAACGGTGTAGCTGTTTGCTTTGATGCAGGTTGGGGCGATCCTGGCTACATTAACCGGTGGACACTTGAAGTCTATAACTTGAATCAGCGACACAGCATTGTTCTGCCTGTCGGCGAACGCATCGCGCAACTAGTCTTCTTTCATACAGGTGAAGTAAAGGGTAGTTACGGAACATTGAGCGGCAAGTATTCCAGTGATGCGAAGCTCGACGAGCTCGTAAAGGGCTGGGAACCGGTACAGATGCTTCCTCGAGCTTATAAAGACTCACGGCTGGACATGATACCATAACAATACACATTAAGGGCTGGGGGATGAAGGAATAAATAATGAACGAACAGGCTATTTTTATTGCCATTGAAGGTGGTGATGGATCAGGGAAGGGAACACAGACGGAACTTCTTGAGAGAAATCGAATATCACTCGGAAAGAATGTGTTAAGAATTAGTTTTCCTCAATATGAAAAACCATCTTCATACTATTCAGCTGAGTACTTGGAGGGAAATTATGGTGGTATAGATGAAGTTCATCCAGACCTCGCAAGTTTAGCTTTTGCAGTTGACAGGCTCGCCGCAAAACAAGATATTCTTGATTCCCTAGCAAGAGGCGACGACGTCTTACTTGATCGCTACGTAGCATCAAACCTTGCTCACCAGGGTGCGAAAATTCATGATAAGCATGCTCGTCACGCCTTTTACGACCGCATTATGGACCTGGAATACGGCACCATTGGCCTTCCTCAGCCTCAAAAAAATATTGTTCTTTTAGTGCCACCGTCAATATCTCAAGAAAATGTCGACAAGAAGGCAGCGAGATCATACACCACAAAGAAGCGTGATATTCACGAAGCCGACGCGCTTCACCTTGAATATGCAAAGCGTAACTATGAGGAGCTATGTGAGCTATACCCAGATCTCTACACTCCTATTGAGTGTGTCGAGGACGGAAGGATGCGCTCAATTGAGGCAATTCAGCAGGATATTGCTGACATCATCAAGAGTATATAGCCTTACAGCCCTGTCGAGTACCCGCCATTAATATGGGTACTTTTGTTGTATGCGTAATCAATCTCACTTTGCGTTACTAACTTAGTGCCAGCTTCTGTATAGACATCTCCAGATTTAACACAGTCAGTAATTTCTATATCGCTAAGAGTTCCTGCAAGCTGCGCCACAATACCAAGTCGACGTGCGAGTTTCGTTTCATCGGGCATCACGGCGAGCAAGTCTTTTTCGTGAAAACGGACTAAAGTATCCCCATTCACATACGCGTATTCATCGACAGCGACCTCCTTGGGCTCATCAACCCTCTCTCCGCCAAGCGCCTCAACAGTTTGTGAAATAATCTCACGTTTTTCTTGTCTTGTTGGCATACGATAATCGGGTGCAGTTATGCGGGCTAACTCAATATTCGGAGCACCGTTACCATAGCGTAGAAGCAGACGCTCGGCTGGATTTGCAATCCCTTCTTTCGACCGCACCTCAAAGGGGGTTAACATAGGTATAATCTGATACCGTGCTTCAGCATAACTTTTATTATTAATATGCAGTCGATCAATATACCTGTTTAGGAGCCACCCAGATCCATATTGCGCGGCATCACTGTGAAACCCTTTCTGGTGCATGTCATGCTCAAGCACAGAGGTGTAGCCCCTCAGATGGGGGACATACTCATGAACCTGAGCCCTATCTGGGCAAAGCGGAACATTCCACCCGTCAAATATCGTGCTAGAGGGTAGTTCTGAGGCAATTTTAATAAGTTCCTTAGCAACGTGTGGCCCCTGTGGTTTTCCACTTAAATCAAGCTCATCGATATCCATAGAAAAATAATCTACAGGTAAACGGCCTGCAGTATCGCCTCCACCGAGGTTATATCCACTAAATTGATACTTTTCCATAATAATATTCCAAATATATATTTTACCGTAGTTTTTGCGTTTAGTCAATCTGTTATAGGTTGCACAAGTGGAGTAAATCTGATAGAATGCTTTCAGACATACCGAAGACAGTAGCCGTAACGCTTCCGGGCAATACTTAATCCGCTACCGAGGAAATGATAACTTATAGTTGACGTTTCGAAAGTCTTTGGCGGTGCGAGGTCCAAAGACTTTTTTGTTCCCGCTAGCCAAAATGTCGATCATTAACAACTCGTCCGAACATATTAAAAACCAAGGAGATTTTTATGGCAATTAGTCGCGATAAAAAGAACGAATTGGTTGCTGAAGTTCGCGATATGCTCTCAGGTGCATCACTAACTACTTTTGCGGCCTACCAAGGCCTCACCGTTGCCGATGTTCAGAAACTCCGCGCTCAGGCGCGTGAAGCTGGCGTCGTCATCAAGGTGGTAAAGAACCGTTTGGTTCGCGTTGCACTTGCAGACATTGACGCATACAAAGACGTTGACGCTTCAAGTCTTACAGGGCAGCTGCTTTATGCAGCTAGCACCGAGGACGAAGTTGCTCCTGCGAAAGTATTGCACGAATTTGCAAAAACGAACCCTGCGCTTGTCATTACTGGTGGATTTTCCGCCGACAGTGGCTTGCTATCAGCAGAAGACGTAATTGCTCTCGCTGCACTTCCAAGCAAGAACCAACTTATTGCCGAAGTTGTCGCACAACTGCTTTCACCTGTTCACGATGTCACCAACGCGCTTTCGGGCAACTTGCACGGCCTCTTGGATGGTATCGAAGCTAAAGCAACCAGTTAATCACACTACATTTAAAGGAGGCTATTATGGCTGATATAAAGAAACTTGCGGAGTCCCTAACCGGTCTTACCGTTCTTGAAGTAAACGAACTCAAGACTATTTTGAAAGATGAATACGGCATCGAGCCAGCTGCTGCAGCTGTAGCTGTTGCTGGACCTGCTGCTGGTGGCGATGCTGCTGCAGCCGAAGAGACAAAATCTGACTACACCGTTGTCCTTAAGGACGCTGGTGGACAAAAAGTCGCTGTCATTAAGGCAGTAAAAGACATCACCGGACTTGGTCTTGGTGAAGCTAAGGCTCTCGTCGATGGCGTACCTTCAAACATTAAAGAAAAAGTACCAACTGAAGAAGCCGAAGCTGCAAAGAAGACGCTTGAAGAAGCTGGTGCAACTGTCGAACTTCAGTAATACTACTGTTCGGATACGAGTTGTTTAAACGAAAATACCCTTCGCTCCGGCGGGGGTATTTTTTTACAACATTTTAAGAATTGAATCTGTTATTGGTGTGGAAAAGAATCAAGCAACCATTGACACAAAGCCCTATCGTCTGGTATAAGTAAGCGTAATACAACTTCAAACACATACAGATAGGAAACTGCGAGATCATGTCTGAATTACCAGAAAAGCAAGTGAAGCGCCTGCATGCGCTTATTCAGGAAGCTGAAACAAACTTGGCGGCAGCAAAAGAACTGCTCATTAGCATTGTCGGTGACGACGGCTCAATTATTTCAAACACGCACTCTACAAACGAAGAGGTGAGCGGAAAAATAGTCGAAGGCGTCTTCGATGGACAAAAAATGGCCAGCTCGGACGGAAAAGAATACCCAGTTCCAGCAAACTACGCCAGCAAGTCAAAGCTTGTTGAGGGTGACATTCTTAAACTTACAATCGCCGATGACGGAAGCTTCATCTACAAACAAATTGGACCCGTCGAGCGCACCCAAATCATCGGCACTCTCGTGCAACACGACGGCGCCTACTACGTTGAAGCAAACGGCCGCGAATATCGCATTCTACTTGCTAGCGTGACCTACTTCCGCGTGAACATCGGTGACCAAGTTACCATTATCATTCCAACAGACAACCCCGAAGCTGCCTGGGCAGCCGTCGAAGCCGCTCTTTAGGCTTATTTATTCTGTTGCACAAACCTCCAACCTTCTCTATACTTATGCGTAAGCACATTGCAAAACAAAAAGAGGTGTAAAAAACACGGCACTATTATCACCGCATGTCGGTATAATTGTCATAAAGAAGGGGAGGATCGATGTCGCAGGCATTGTATCGTAAATATCGCAGTAAATCGCTATCCGAAGTTGTCGGTCAGCAGCATATCACCGATATTCTCTCTAGGGCTATCGCCTCTGGTCGTATTGCGCACGCCTATCTACTAACAGGCCCTCGCGGAGTTGGTAAAACATCTGTTGCGCGTATTCTAGCTCATGAAATCAACGGATTGCCCTACACCGACGAAAGCACGCATCTTGATATTATTGAAATTGACGCCGCCAGTAATAACGGGGTCGACGACGTCCGTGACCTACGCGAAAAGGCCCAGCTTGCGCCAGTTTCGGCCAAGAAGAAGGTCTACATCATCGATGAGGTACACATGCTGTCTAAGCCTGCCTTTAATGCGTTGCTGAAAACACTCGAAGAACCACCAGAACACATTGTTTTCATTCTCGCCACAACCGATGTTGAAAAACTTCCAGCTACCATTGTCAGCCGCACACAGCGCTATGGTTTTCGATCTATTCATCCCACAGACGCAGTGGCACATCTACGCTTTATTGCCAATGAAGAGAAGATCATTATTGAAGACGAGGCTTTGCAACTTATCGCCGAACGAGCCGACGGAAGTTTCCGTGACAGCATTAGTCTTCTCGATCAACTCGCTAGCCTTACCGACAAAAACGAACCAATTACCGCCAGTCTAGTACAAGCATCGCTTGGCCTCGCACCTCTTAAAGTCGTCGAGACGCTGCTTGACGCCGCAGAATCCGGTGACACAAAAACGCTTATCGAAACCCTCGACACGGTACTAGCAGATGGTATTAGCCCAACCGTGCTAGGCGACCAGCTACTCCAGGCCCTGCGACGACGTATTGCCGAAAAACCAACGCTTCTGCCACTTCTCGATAGTATTATTGATGTTAACAAATCAAGTCACCCAGAGCTTAAGCTGCTTAGTGCTCTAGCCGGCTTTTCAGTGCAAACACCACCAGCCAGCGAACCAGCTTCCGCTCCGAAGAAGCGCGAGCCGTCAAAGAACGTTGCGCTCGCAGCACCGGTTAAAGAGTTTTCGGCTAGTATTGAAGAATTAAGCCGACAAGCAACTAAAAAGCACCCCGAAATGAAGTCGACGCCATCGTCGCCGTTCGACTGGGATGCGCTAGTTGCATACGTCAAAGAACACCATGTTGCGCTTCATAGCGTACTATCGAAATGTAGTCATGTCATTGAGAATAACCAGCTAACGTTATACACGAGCAATGCTTTTTATAAGAAAAAAATTGATGACCCCAAATATAGCGCCCACCTCTATGAATCGATGCAGTCAACCGGAAGTTATCAACTCTCCGTCCACACCGTACCCACACCACCTCCGTTAAAAGATAGCCAGGCAGCCTCGGTTGCTGATATCATGGGTGGAGGAGTAGAGGTGTCCGTTGACCCTTCGTAAGTAGTACATGGCTGATAGAAAAGAATCCATCGCTCGTATACCGCCGCAAAGTCTCGACGCCGAGATGAGTCTTTTAGGTGCTGTTCTTATTGACGAAGAAGTGCTGGCAGATGTCTCCGAACACGTTAACCCAAGTGACTTCTACGACAAGCGACACGCAACCGTGTTTGGCGCAATGATGCGACTATACGAAAAGCACAAACCGGTTGACCTGCTGACTCTAAGTGAAGAACTGAAACGAAAAGATGAAATTGATGTTGTTGGCGGTTCAGCTTACCTTACAGAGCTAACGAACTATGTCCCAACTTCCGCACATGCCGCGGCCTACGCCGAACTTGTAGGACAAAAAGCGGTTCGACGCCGGCTCATTAAAGCTAGCTCCGATATTTCAGAGCTTGGATTCGATGAAGAGACCACAACCCAAGAGCTACTCGAAAAAGCAGAAGCCGAATTATTTTCGGTGAGCGACCAGTCACTCAAGCAAGACCTTGTTAGCCTCGAGAGTATTCTTACTGAAAGCTTTGACCGACTTGAAGAATTAAGCCATAACAAAGGGCAGCTCCGTGGTGTTCGAACCGGCTATCGCGATCTCGACAATATGACAGCCGGTCTCCAGCGAAGCGACCTCATCATACTCGCTGCTCGCCCGGCCATGGGTAAGACCACGCTAGTTACCAACCTTGCATATAATGTCGCAACTATTGCAAAACAGCCGGTTCTTTTCTTCAGTCTTGAGATGAGCAAGGAACAACTGGTTGACCGTATGCTTGCCGATGCCTCGGGCGTCGATTCATGGAGTATTCGTACCGGAAACCTGTCCCATGACGAGTTTGGCAAGCTCTCAGAGGCTATGGGCGAACTTTCAGAGGCTCCAATATACATTGACGACACCCCAGGCCTTAGCGTCCTTGAAATGCGCACCAAAGCCCGCCGTGCTATGCACGACCACCCGCTCGGCCTCATTATCGTTGACTACTTGCAGCTCATGCAGGGGAGCGGCCGAAGTGACGGTAATCGCGTCCAAGAGGTAAGTGAGATATCTCGTGGTCTCAAGTTAATTGCGCGTGAATTGAACGTGCCGGTTATTGCACTAAGTCAGCTGTCGCGCTCGGTTGAGTCTCGTTCACCGCAAATACCTCAGCTCGCCGACCTTCGTGAATCGGGATCTATTGAGCAAGATGCCGACATTGTCATGTTTATTTATCGAGAAGCCTACTACAACCCTGAAACTGATAGGGGAAACATTACTGACCTTCTCATCGCTAAGCACCGTAACGGACCAACCGGCAAAGTAGAGCTCTACTTCCACCCAGAACGCCTGCGTTTCATGTCACTCGATAAAAAGCGTGAGTAGAATCGATGCTATAATAGGAAAAGCTTATGGCGACATTCGATTTTTCTCAATACTTTTTCTACAAATGGCGATACATTATAGGTTATAGTGTCATTGCACTACTTCTTGCCGCCGTCCTTCTATTTGCTGGCCTTTACGTACCTGGCGGTCTCTCAAGCGATGAAATGGCGGCGGTTGTCCAAAGCCAACAACTGACATACAGCAGCATTGGTCAACTATCTATCGTTAACCTGCCGTATCATGCGCTACAAGATGGTATTCTCCACTTATTAGGTGTTAGTATCTTCACTATAAAACTTCCATCGCTCATTCTTGCACTCTTTTCGGCAATTGGGCTTATCGCGCTACTTCGCCGTTGGTTTAAGCCAAATATTGCCGTTTTAGCTTCCCTGATTGCAATATCTACAGGGCAGTTCTTGTACGTTGCGCAGCTGGGAACCCCCGACATCCTCTACCTGTTTTGGCCAGTGATGATTTTGCTTCTCGGCACCCAGGTAACACGGAAAAAACGTCTGCGTCTTCTGTGGAAGATGCTTTTCGGCATCACGACGGCGCTTAGCCTATACACGCCACTTGGTATTTACATGATTCTCTCTATTGTACTCACCGTCGCACTGCACCCACACCTTCGAGCAGTTATTCGGAGGCTGTCACCGGTAAAAGTAGCTTTCACGCTTGGTGCCTCACTGTTGTTGCTCTCGCCGCTTATTATTGGTCTTGTCAGAAGTCCGTCCGTCGCACTTGAGCTACTTGGTGTACCGCAACAATGGCCATCCATAACCGAAAATCTGTCACTTATTGTTAACCAATACTTCATCTTCTGGCAGACGGACACTAGTACGCTAATCACACCTGTATTCGGGCTCGGCTCATTACTTCTGGTTGTTCTAGGGCTGTACCGACTCATTCGCACGTTTGACACCACAAGGAGCTATCTCATTGTTATATGGATCCTTGCTCTGACGCCAGCGCTAGTTCTCAACCCAACCCTGACCAGCACAACCTTCCTGCCAACGGTGTTGCTACTTGCGGCCGGTCTAACTAGTCTCATTAGTTACTGGTATCGATTGTTCCCGCGCAACCCTTATGCCCGCATTGCCGGACTCATACCAATAATGGTGCTAGTCATTGCGCTAATCGGGTCAGGGCTCACAAGATACGTCTATGGCTATCACTACAGCCCACAGGCTACGGCACTCTTCTCAAACGACCTCTCGCTTATTCCTAGCGGTGTTGAAGAACTTCTCGTCTCAAACGATAAAAAACCTTTCTACCAAGCTGTCTCTGAATACGACAATAAGTTTGAGGTGGTCAATAAGCCAACGTCTGAACAATTTGTCGTTTCGCGCGACGCAAAAGCAGAATTCAAAGGCTATGAGATAGTCCGTATTATCACCAGCCCACGCTCCGACGCAGCGGATCGTTTCTATGTATACGAGAAACAAGACTAACTCTCGCACCCAGAGAGGATATTTGCTATACTAAAAGACATCTACTAAGGAGGCAGATATGGCTTTTGATCAAATGAAAATGCTCAATAAACTACGCAAGGCACAAAGTGACTTGAAAAAAGAAATTGTTGAAGTTGAAGCAGGTGATGGTGCGGTT
The DNA here is from genome assembly GCA_009992235.1 of Candidatus Saccharimonadota bacterium. Taxonomy (GTDB): domain Bacteria; phylum Patescibacteriota; class Saccharimonadia; order Saccharimonadales; family Saccharimonadaceae; genus Microsaccharimonas. The sequence continues at coordinate 176,745 of JAACVZ010000001.1, read as the reverse complement.
GTCGTCCAGGTTACGGGCGAGCTGAAGATAAAGAAAGTAACTATCGACCCAGAACGAGTCGACACAAACGATATTCACGAGCTCGAACACTGGGTAGAAATTGCAGTTCGAGATGGCCTCGCTAAGGCACAGGAAATTGCCGCCGAGAAGATGAAACCCCTCATGGGCGGTCTCGGCAACCTAGGAATGTAATCACATGGGACGGCTCCTTCCAGTTGCTCTGGAAAAACTTATCGATGAACTCGGAAATCTTCCCGGAGTTGGACAACGTACCGCTGAACGGTATGCTTATTACCTATTGAGGAGTAATCCTCGCCTAAGTACGACGCTCGCTAGCGCCGTACAAGACCTTCACGCACGCGTAAAGACCTGTCCGGTGACGTTTGCGCTAATCGATGCCAACGAGGAAGTCTCATCCTTATACACCGACAGTGACAGAGATAAAAAGTTAGTTGCCGTGGTCGAAGAACCCCTCGATATTGTCGCGCTTGAAGGAACAGGTCAGTTTAGCGGAACCTACCACGTGCTGGGCGGCGCAATGAGTCCTGTCGATGGTATTGGACCCGATCAACTGCACATCCCAGGGCTCATCGCACGACTTAAGACCGACGAAGTCGAGGAGCTTATCATTGCTACAAACGCTAGCGTAGAAGGTGAGTCGACCGCTCTATACCTCCAAAAACAAATCAAGGATTCTGGCCTGTCACCGCGCCTTACCAGGCTCGCCCGCGGAATTCCTGTCGGAGTTGATCTTGAGTACGCAGATCAAATTACCCTAGGACATGCTCTAGAGGGAAGGCGTGCGTTATAGCATGTCTCTGGTACAATAAAGACAATGTTTACTGACACAATATCCCTAATTAATCAGGCAAAAAAAATTGTTGTTATTCAGGCCGAGAATCCAGACGGCGACAGCATGGGCAGCGCCCTTGCGCTTGAAGAAATTCTTTCTGACGCCGGAAAAGACGTCGTCCTCTACTGCGCCATCGATATTCCTAAATATATGCACTACATTCGTGGCTGGGACCGCGTCACAAAAGACTGGCCATCTGACCGAGATGTTGCCATTATTGTCGACACCGCAAGCGAGCTCCTCATCGAAAGAGCTCTAGCCACCCCAGGCGTACGCCACTACCTTGAGTCCCACCCTGTGCTTGTTATCGACCACCACGAGGCCGACACAACGCTCCCATTTGAAACGATCAACCTGTTCGTTTCATCTGCAGTAGCAACCGGTGAAATTATTTATACGCTTGCCCAAGAGGCAGGATGGCCTATTAATGCACAGGGTGCAGAGAATCTATTTCTATCCATTCAAGCCGATAGCCTTGGCCTAACAACGCAAGGGACAACTGCAGATAGTTATAGAGTGGCGGCTGAATTGGTCGCACTCGGCGCCGTTCCACACGATATTGAGTCGCGTCGACGTGAGTACATGAAGAAACCAGCCGATATTCTTGCCTACAAGGGCGAACTGATTGGTCGCATTGAATACTTTCTAGACAGCAAACTCGCATTAGTTCACATACCCTGGGAAGATATTCAACAGTACAGTGACCGCTACAACCCAAGCGTACTAGTTCTAGATGAAATGCGCCTGGTTGAAGGTGTTGTGCTTGCGGTGGCCGTCAAAACCTACCCAGATGGCAAGGCAACCGGAAAGATTCGATCAAATCTTCCTATAGCTCACCAAGTTGCCGGATTCTTTGGTGGCGGTGGACACGAATATGCCGCCGGGTTTAAGCTTTTCGAAGATTACGAAACACTAATACCTGAACTTGTAAGCGCAGTAGAAAAGGCAGTATCGAGCCATGAATCTTAAGTTCTATAATCAGCTTACTCGTCGTCGCGACATGTTCTCTCCTATAGAAGAAGGCAAGGTAACGCTCTATACTTGCGGTCCGACGGTTTATAGCGATCTGACGGTTGGCAACTGGGCGGCATATATTTACTGGGATACTCTGGTACGGGTTTTACGCGCTCACGACCTTAACGTTACCCGCGTACTGAATATCACCGACGTTGGTCACTTAGTTAGCGACGAGGACGAAGGTGAAGATAAGCTTGAGAAGGGCGCCACAAGGGAAGGAAAGACTGCCTGGGAGGTCGCTCGCCTCTATACGGAACGATTTATGGATGGTATGACAAGCCTGAACCTTGTACGACCAGAACACATGCCCAGAGCAACGGAATATATCGACCAACAGCTCGAACTTGTTCGCACACTCAAAGAAAAGGGACATACTTACCAAATAGGTGACGGCATCTACTTCGACTCCGAAACGTTTCCGCAGTACGCAGATTTCGCCGAACTTGACCTTGAGAAACAAAAAGCTGGCGCTCGTATTGAAATTAACCCTGAAAAACGCAACGCTAGCGACTTTGCCCTGTGGAAGTTTACCCCAGAAGGCCAAAACCGTGATATGCAATGGGAAACACCCGCAGATCTTACTAGCGACGGAGATACCCCGATGGGCTTCCCCGGCTGGCATCTTGAATGCTCGGCAATGGTCCTTGAGCTACTAGGAACAACAATTGACATCCATACTGGCGGCATAGATCACATACCCGTGCATCACACGAATGAAATCGCTCAGTCACAGTCGGCAAACGGTGTAAAACTAAGCAACTTTTGGCTTCACAATAATCACCTAAAAGTCGATGGCACAAAAATTAGCAAATCGCTTGGAAACGGCTACACGCTTGACGATATTATAAAGCATGGCTTTGGCCCTCTCGATTTCAGACTATTCGTCCTACAAGGTCATTATAAGAGCGAGGGGAACTTTACCTTCGAGAATGTTGAAGCGGCCGCACACCGACGTCGTCACTGGCGAAACATCGCGGCACTTCGCCACCAAACACACGACACACTAGTTGAAGACACGGTAGTGGAAACTGAGAGTAAGACGGTGGCCCTATACGCATCGTCGCAAGCGATCCTTGAAGCGCTTAGCGATGACCTGAACTCGCCGCTGGCTCTATCAATCATCGATGAGTCCTTTTCACTCGTAGAAAAAAGCCGCGCAAATGACATTCATCAACATGCCCTAACCAGCTTCCTTGAAACAATAGATGAACTGCTGGGGCTTGATTTGCTCAAGACAACACCAGATATTACCGATGAACAAAAGCAGTTTATTGTTGCACGTAACCGCGCTAGGGAGCGACAAGACTTTAAAGAAGCTGACTCAATGCGAGAAAAACTTGAAAAACAGGGAGTCGCCCTACGAGACACGCCTAGTGGCGTTATTTGGGAATACGCTTAACTTCGTCTATCTTCGATGTATTCAAGAAATAGAACACGGAGTGAGCCGGCTATAGGTATGGCGACGATACCTCCAACTACACCGAACATATATAGTCCGACCGTAACCGCCCCAAGGACGGCAAGCGGTGATAGCTCAATGCGCTTCGCCTGAATATGTGGTGCAATAAGGTTATTCTCGATTTGCTGATACACAACAAAGTACACAGCATAGATAATTGCCGCAGGGATAGCGTTAAAGGCCAGTAGCGCCGTAATAAGCACGCCGCCAATGGTCGCGCCAAACATTGGGATAAGCGACAATATAAAGGTAACCGCAGCTGTTGGTATGGCAAGGTTGGCAGGAATAGTATCGAATACAATACTCAATATAAACACCGCAAGTCCGGCCGCAATTGCACCGATGGAAGATACCGTCAACTGCCCAAGAACGAACCCGCTCACTGTCTTATACATACGCGTCACAATTCGGCGGTGAAGATTCATCATCCGCTTGTTAGTATAAAGCCGCCACAATCGGCTGAGCCAGGTTGGACCCTCTATCAGCATCAAAAAGGTGAGAACAAGAACTAGGACCAGTGCCGCAATAAAAGCAAAGAATGAACCAATACTTGTGACAAGCCCTTCACCAAGGTTACCCGCTAAACTAGCACTGCTAGCCTTGATTGAATCGAGCGCAGTGTCGAGCTGTGGCTGCAGGTTATATTCATCAACAAAAGACCCAAGGCCTCGCCATTGATCGGTTAAGCTTTCGACGGTTGCAGGAATGTTCTGCGCGAACCGTGCAGTTTGCTGCACGACAGGTGGAATGACTAAGAATACTATAACGCCAATAAAGGCGATAACTCCGAGGTACGACAGCGCAGTTGCGCCAACACGACTACGGCTAGGAAGACGTTTTGCAATATAAGTAACAGGGGCGTTTAATGCCAAAGCAAGAAAGAGCGAGACACCCAATATAAGGAGGCCTGTTCGGGCTTGATAGATTAGCGCGACAACCGCCGCTAGCCCAACAATAACTAACCAAAAGCGCACAAATGTTCGTGTATCTATTTCAATTCTTTGACTCATAGCAGTAGTATAGCAAATATCTTGACGGTTCGTCTGCTAATTATCGGTTTCTCAGCAACATCTCAGCAGACTCACGGTATACTAAAGGTATGAGAGTTTTAATTATTGAAGATGAGCACAAGATTGCTCGAGCGTTGCAAAAAGCGCTTCAACAAGAGACCTATGCGGTTGACGTTGCCTATGACGGAGACGATGGCTACGCCATGGCGACAACCGAACCATACGACGTAGCTATTATTGATCGCATGTTGCCCGGTGGTTATGACGGCGTCGACATTGTCAAAGCAATGCGCGAGGCCCGTATTCACACGCCCGTGCTTTTCTTAAGCGCCCTCGACAGCCCTGCCCAAAAAACAGCCGGTCTCGATGCTGGTGCCGATGACTACCTAGCGAAACCATTCGCACTAGCAGAGCTCCTCGCTCGAGTCCGTGCCTTGCTTCGTCGCCCGACCGAACAACAACCAGATATTCTTACAGTCGGCGACCTAAGCCTCAATACAGTCACATTTGAAGTGTTTCGCGCCAACAAACCCATATCTCTTACCAGCAAGGAGTTTGCGCTACTTGAATACCTCCTCCGTAATCAGGGAAGGCCACTCAGCAAAGAAACGATTATCAGCCACGTCTGGGACTACGATGCTGATATCCTGCCAAACACCGTCGAGGTTTACGTGAAATACCTGCGAAGTAAAATCGACGCACCTTTTGACTCTCCATTGATCCATACAGTACGTGGCTTCGGCTATAAACTTGAGGCATGACGATAGAATGTTCACTTCCGCCACACTTAAGCTAACCGTATGGTACTTAGCTATCCTTATGACTATAAGTCTCATATTCAGCGTTGTCATCTATACAATTAACTACAACGAGATTAATCTTCGCTTGCAGAGTTTCGAGGAAAGTATTATTGAAATTCAACCCGGCGTCTATACCGACGCTTTTCCATCCGGACTGAAGGGGACTCGCACCGCAGAAGTAGCCGTTGCGGCTCATCAACTGGTATGGGCACTCATTTGGGTGAATATTACTGTGCTTGTAGCTGGCGGGCTAACAAGCTATTTCTTTGCCCGACGCACCCTAGCGCCAATCGAAAAGGCTCACGAGTCGCAGAGTCGATTCACGAGCGACGCTAGCCACGAACTACGAACACCCCTTGCCGCAATGAAGACCGAACTTGAGGTGGCGATACGCGATAAATCTCCATCAGCCGCCGAGCTTCGTGAAACACTAGCAAGCTCACTCGAAGAGGTGAATAAACTAATTCAACTCTCTGAGACACTATTAACTCTTTCTCGGCTTGACCATAGCGGGCTCGAAAAGAACGTTGTCGATGTTGTAGCCCTGTACCAAGATAAGATTGCCGACTATAAACACGAGTCCAAACGCCTTGAGCTAACATCCCGAAAACGAGCCCTCATCGAGGCAAACCCGGCTGCCATAAAAGAGCTTATTGGCATTCTTATAGAGAACGCCCTGAAATACAGCCCGCCAAAATCGCCCATCAAGGTGCGTATTTTTGAAAAACGGGGGTTCATTACCTTTTCAATATCCAATGAAGGAAAGAGGATTCCCGCAAAACACCTGCCGCGACTTTTCGATAGGTTTTATCGGGTCGATACATCCAGATCAAGAGGGCACGAAAATGGCTACGGACTGGGTCTATCTATAGCTAAAAAGATTGTTGACGTTCACGGTGGAACTATTGAAGCGAAAAGTACTGACGAGGCTACAACGTTTTCATGGTCACTATCGGCCTACAAGCGTCTATCGGCCCTAGTTACCGAAAAATAGCCTCAGCCTTAAGCACAATTTCAGCTCGATTTTTCATACTCATATATGTAGTAAACATAAAGGAGGAATCGATATGACTACCGCCACACAAGACTACGTATTATTAAGTAAAAAAGGACTTCACGAACTTCAGCAATCTATCCGCGATCTCGAGCGAGATCGTCAAAACGCAATGCGAAAATTAAAGGAATCAGAAAAAACAACTAGCCACGATGATCGGTTAGAGCGAAATGAGCGTCTTCTACGCCTTGAGTCTATTGAAAGCGAGCTCATAGAGAAGCGCCAGCTCATGGCCAACTCAAAACTTATATCATCTCGGCGTAAACGCATGAAGGTCGCCCTCGGGTCGATGGTTGACCTCATGGATCAACAGGGACGGCTGTTCAGATACACCTTGGTTGATAGCATCGAAGCCAACCCAAGCGATGGACGCATCTCAGTTCAAAGCCCACTTGGCAGCAGTCTACTTGGAAAAACCGCCAATGAGGTTGTCGAGTGGAATGCTCGTACCCAGCGGAATGCTCTGCATCTCGTCCGAGTGTACTAGCGCAAAAGCCACACAATACATCGAAACCCCCCTCCGCCTATCGCAGGGGGGTTTCATTTAGTTTGATACAATAGAGGTAATGCTTTTTTATCAAAAAACAGTGGAGAGTGTCCAAAAAGAATTTTCGGTTGGCGACGATGGTCTTACCGTGCGCGAGGCACATGCTCGTTTGAAGAAATATGGGCCAAACGAAATAAAACTAAAGGGTGAACCGCTGTGGCGCATTCTTATCGAACCTTTTGCGAACGTCTTCATAGGCGTTCTCTTGCTGGCTGTTATTATCAGCCTCCTCCATGGCGCTATTATTGACGCTGTCATTGTTATCGCAATTATATTCATTAGCGCCGTCATCTATTATATTCAAAGGTTCTCGACCGAACGTATCCTATCGACACTCCAAAAGCACACCGCCCAAACAGTTGATGTCATACGTGGCGGTGAAACAGTCGGCATTGAAGCCGCTCAATTAGTGCCTGGAGATATGATTTATCTAATTGAGGGAGACAAAATACCCGCCGACATCCGGCTCACTAAAGCCAGCAACCTACGTGTCGATGAGTCGATGCTCACAGGTGAGTCGGAGCCAATAGGTAAGAATAGTGAAACCCTTAAAGACGAGAAGGCCGTATACGAACAGTCAAACATTCTATTTTCGGGTTCGTTCATTGTTGCTGGACAAGCCACGGGTATCGTTGTCCTCACCGGAAATAACACAGAGTTTGGTCGCATAGCGTCGCTGACCAGCAGCGCAGACATCTCAAGTTCAAGCCCGGTTCAACAGAAAATTGATAAGTTTATTACCTCAACCGTAGCCGTTGTTGCTGGTATGGCCGTTTTTGCCTTTTTCCTGGCTATAAGCCGCGGTATTGAGCTTGGCGAGGCGTTGCGCTTCGTTATCGCTTTATCTGTATCGGCGGTGCCAGAGAGCCTCCCGGTAGCCATATCGGTCATTATGGTATTAGGTATGCGTCGAATGGCCGCTAAGAAGGCTCTCGTTAGAAGCATGAAAGCAATTGAAACAATTGGTGTTATTACGACCATCGCAACCGACAAGACAGGAACACTTACCGAGAATAAGCTGTCTGTACAGGAAACCTGGCAACCAAAATGGACGAAACATCACCTTCCTAGTGCCATTCAACGATCGCTCAACCACAACGACGATCGTCGCACCCACGACCCGCTGGATATCGCCATGCATACATACACAAAAGCTGAAGATGTCGTGAAGCTACCCGGTAAAGTCGTAGCAATCCTTCCGTTCGACCAATCGGTAGCGATGAGTGGAAACGTTTGGAACCACAAAGGAACCCATGAACTTGTCGTGAAGGGTGCGCCCGAGCGTATCCTTGACCACAGCAAGCTAAACGATCAGCAGCGCGAGGAGGCGAACGAGACCCTTCAGTCGCTGACTTCACAAGGCTACAGGGTCATCGCCCTGGCATCGACACCCCTAAAGAATCCTGTTCAAGCCTTTCACGAGCTTGCATCGTCAACTGCCTACGCGTTTCTCGGGTTCGTAGCTGTCGCCGATAGCCTTCGCCCTGCCGCTAGAAAGGCGATTACCACTGCTCAACGCGCCGGTGTTACTGTCCGCATGATAACCGGCGACCACTTTGAGACTGCTTACAGCATTGGCCTAAAGCTCGGCCTAGTTGAGTCCCGCGACCAGGTATTTGATACTCGCACCATCGACACGCTAACTGATGACGAATTCGCCAAGAAGGTTGCCGATATTCGCGTCTTTTCGCGCGTCACCCCAGAAAACAAGTTCCGAATTCTTCAAGTGTTGCGCCTTACTGAGGTAACGGCCATGACCGGAGATGGCGTCAACGATGTTCCAGCCCTAGCAAACGCCCACGTCGGCATCGCAATGGGCAGCGGTTCACAAATAGCTAAAGACGCCGGTAGTATTATTCTACTTAACGACAACTTTGCCAGTATCGTCAGCGCCATGCGAGAGGGAAGGATAATCTTTTCGAATGTCCGTCGAATGCTGCTTTATCTGCTTTCCACCAACATAGGTGAGGTACTCGTATCGCTGGTCGCACTAGTTATTGGCCTACCTATTCCGCTTAATCCAGTACAAATTCTTTGGATAAACCTGGTCACGGACACCGCAATGGTTATACCACTTGGACTTGAGCCAGGGGAGAAGGACGTCATGCAACGAAAGCCAATCAAGCCAAATGCGCCTATTTTTACCCGATACATAATTAGCCGAATATTAATTGTAGCCATAGCTATGGCGGCAACCGTCCTAGGCGTCTACATGTACTTCGGTAACCTCTATGGTTACGACTACGGCCGAACGCTGGCTTTCTCGACATTGGTTATTGTTCAGTGGGCTAACGCCTTTAGCGCCCGAAGCGTCTATGAGTCGGTCTTCACCCGCATTAAAGTTATGTCGAAACCGTTTTATGTGGGATTGTTCGTCGCCATCGCACTGCAGTATTTCGCCTTCTTCGGACCGTTACAGCCACTTCTACACGTGAACCCTGTTGCAACCAGTGACCTCGTTAGCGCCGGTGCTATTGGTTTTGTCATCATGCTTGCTGTTGTTGAGCTTCATAAACTTTACGGTCGTCACGCACAGAAAAAGCGGGCCTCTCGACCCGCCTAACGCCCGCGTACAGCTTCCTACGAAGCAATACTCAGAAGTGTCCAGTTTCCACCATGGTTATCGCTACGGAGCCTGTATAGCGAGCTGCCGTCAGAAATTGTAATGATTTCACTGGCACGATCTCCCATACGTATAAGGCAGCTCAGGCCCGAGTCAATAAAGTCATAGACCTTACCCTGAAACTCCATACGACGCGGGTATGCGCTAAGGTTCTTCTTAAACCCTAGCTGGGTGACGGCGACCTGTTCATTAATAGTGACACGATTCATAATAATTCTCCAAAAGGTTAAAGTAACGCAAAAAGGCTGAACAAAAGGTGTTGATCAGCAAACGGATTTTTGGAGGAGTGATACGGAGAGGGAGGCAAGACCGTTCGAGCTTGGTTCCTTTTTACCGTATATCACGGGTAGAATTGTGTCGACTGTCAGGGGCGCCTCGTTTCGAACCGGGTGTGCATAACGTCGTTTGGTGGCTTCTAAAGCCTGTTGGTGAAAATCCTTATATTCCTCGCAGGAAGGGAAGTACCAACATGACTATACTTAGTATACACCCGCCATTAGCATGAGCGTCAAGCGTGACTTTTTATATAATTTGTGGTATAATAAAAGGATACAATGAAACGACTTCATACCCACTCCCAGCACTTCATACGTCGTCCGGCACTCGTAAAGGAGCTCATCGGGCACAGTAAGCTCAAAAAGCACGAAACGGTCATCGACATCGGTGCAGGTAGCGGCGTCATTAGCTCTGTACTAGCTACACGCGTTAAGCAGGTAGTCGCCGTTGAGGTTGAGTCCCGTACCGTGGAAATTCTCAAAAAGAACCTTCAAGCTTTCGATAACGTCAGTATCTACGAGGGCAACTTCCTCGACATGGAACTCCCACACGAACCGTACAGCATCTTTGCGAATATTCCATTTCACCTTAGCTCTCCAATCATTCGCCGACTTATTGAAACCAACCAACCACCGCGAACGGCATACTTTATACTGCAAAAACAATTTGCGAAAAAACTCGTCGCATCAGACATAACCCACTTCACCGGCCAGCTCGGCATGTTGCTCGGTGCCCGCTACGAGGTGAAGGTCCGCAAACCACTTAGAAAGACCGATTTCTGGCCACATCCAGCCGTCGATACAGTGTTCCTCGAAATGATCTGCCGAGAAACACCTCTTGTCCAAGCGTCCCGCTTTGAAGCCTACGAAAAATTTACAGTTGAGTGTTTTTCTGACCCGACCATCTACCGCAAACTACCCCTAGCTGAAGCAGGCGTATCGGCCGAGAAGAAGCCGTCTCAACTATCACTCGAGCAATGGGTGCATCTCTTCAAAACACAAACCCACTATTAGTACCTGTGCTACCATAAGAAGCATGACAATGCCGCAAACAGTACCGTGGTGGAAGCGCGCGGTTATCTACCAGGTATACCCTAGAAGTTTCCTCGACTCTAACGGCGATGGGGTGGGGGACCTCCAAGGAGTAATCTCAAAGCTCGACTACCTAAAAAGTCTCGGCGTCGATGCCCTGTGGCTATCTCCAGTGTATCTTTCACCCAATAAAGACTTTGGATATGACGTCGCCGACTACCAGGCCATTAACCCCGAATTCGGGACACTTGACGATATGAAGCAACTAATCAATGAAGCGAAAATTCGCGGCATTAGACTGATTATTGACCTCGTGGTTAACCACACCTCCGACCAGCACGAATGGTTCCAAAAGGCCCGCGATCCTACATCACCGTACCGCGATTACTACATATGGCGAAAGGGTAAAGTAAGCCTTACGGGCAGAGAAAAGCCACCAAACAATTGGACATCGTTCTTTACTGGCCCCGCCTGGGAAAAAGACGCGGCATCAGACGAATACTACCTTCATCTATTTACGAAGCACCAACCCGACCTAAACTATGACAATCCAGCAGTCTTTGAAGAGGTTAAGAAGATTATTAACTTTTGGCTTGACCTTGGCGTGTCCGGCTTCCGCTGCGACGTTATTAACATTATCCATAAAGATTCCCTCGAGGATGGGTTGAAGCGCCCAGCGGCCGGCGGACAAGAATATTACACATCAACTCCTGCAACCCACGCTATACTCAAACGACTCCACGATGAGATATTCGCCCCACGAAACGCATTTACGGTTGGCGAAGCTGCCTTTGTAACTCTTGACCAAGCTATCGATTTCACGGAAGGGGACGAGCTTGATACCGTCTTCAGCTTTGACCATGTTGAGCACGATCTTACTCCACGCCTGCGCGTTAACCACCTTCTTCAAGAGCTGGTTCGATGGCAACGAAAGCTTCCCTGGAATACAATCTTCCTCGAAAACCATGACCAGCCACGATCGGTATCGACCTACGGTGACGAAAACAAACACCCAACCGAATCTGCCAAAGCTCTAGCGATGCTATTACTAACGCTGCGAGGAACGCCATTCATCTACCAAGGACAGGAAATTGGCATGGTCAACACGCCACTCGACGACATCTCCCAGGCTAAAGACCCTGTAACACATACAACCTACAGACGAGCCCGACGAGCGCTCTTTCCGAAGCGTAAAGCCCTTAAGATAGCCATGGCCGTTGGCCGAGATGCAGCCCGCACGCCGGTCCAATGGTCGTCGGCGATACACGCCGGATTCAGCAGCGGCACGCCGTGGATGCCAGTGCACCCTAACTATGCGCATACAAATGTCGAGCTGCAGGAACGTGACCCGGGCTCGGTCCTATCTTTCTATAAAGCACTGATTGCGCTACGCAAGAAACACCCCGTCCTGACAAATGGTAATATATCGTTCTCGTCTGTGCACAAGCACCTTATTGTATATACGCGAACCCTTGGCATCGAAACTGCAACTGTTATCGTTAGTCTTTCTATACGTAGACGTCCCGTGCCAAAAAATATGACCCCAGATGACAAGCTACTGCTTGCGACCCACCACGAGGAGCTCCGCTCTGATACGATACTGCAACCCTACGAAGCGCGAGTATACCTTACCAAAGGTCAGTAGGTTTCACTGAAAGAAAACGCCCTGCAAGAAGTTGTGCGAATACCAAGACTATTGAGACGAGCCCAAGTCCAGCGCCGACAAATAAAGCAACGGCTGGGTCGAGCGTGGTGTCTGGCAATAGCCGAGAGAAAAATGTCAACACAACAGGTAGGATAACAGCTGTCAGCTTTATAGCTAACTTCATTCGAGGTCCAAGTTGCATACGAGCCTTTTTGGTAACTTTTTTGTGACGCGCGCGAAGCACTGCTTGAGCTAGGGCGTCGGAGCCATCTTGGGTGACTTTCCGGCTAGCACGAATAATTGTTAGTGGCACCTTCGCCGCAAAATATGCCGTCAAAAGAACCATTGCTGTAACAACCACGGCAATAAACACAAACCCAGCAACGTTTGGCTCACCCTGGACATCAATCGGGTTATTAAAAACCGGTTCGGATGGCGCAGGTTGTTGCCAAGTCGCGACAAGCGATATAAGCACTGGCATGAATAAAACGAAGGCGAAAACCCACTGCACAGAGATGTTCAAATAGGCGAGCACTGCAAAAAAGTTTGCGACACGAGCCCGATTTCTTGTTTGTGTCATATCTCTATACTACTAAAATTCGCTTAAAATGCTAACGCCTTGTCTTTCTATATAAGGAAAACCCAACAATCATCCAAAAGAACACTATGCCCGTGCATATAGCGGTGAACAACGGAAGCCCAATATATATAATTATCGGCATAGACAGTGCCGTCACCAACCCACCACCGACAATCGGCTCAAACATTAACTGCTTATAGCCAAACGCTTCAACGGCGTTAGTTCGGTTTTTAGGATCAACCATTTGAGCAAACAGCAGACCAGTTGCCGTCATGCCCATACCTTGACCGAAGCTAATGATTGCGTTCTGAAACCAATAACGCCGGAACATGCGTCGAGCAAGCACAGAAAACGCAAATAGTAGCCACGCGACTCCAGAAATATATAGCGCGAGGAAGACGAGCCCATCATTAACCAGAAATTCAAGCGACATCGAGCCGATAGCAGTCACGATAAGTATAGTTAAGGTAAAGCTAGAAATCAGCTCGACGACCTCTCTGACAATCGTAAACCCGAGATTTCGCCATATAACCTGCGCTATCATTCCTCCGAATATAGCAAAGGTGAATAAAGGTACAAAGCCAAAAAACTCAACACCATAAGGTGCCCAAAAAAGACGTTCGGCCAGCAAAAACCCTTGATGTATAAGCCAGCCAAACAAAACACCGATAAATAACAATACAGTATGTGCTAACAATGACCGGAAGGTAACGACATCTTGCAGGCTGACGTGTTTGCGACGTAGTTCCGCAACGATCATATGATAATAAATTTTATTACGGGCTATGCGAACAGGGCTACCCGAAGAGATGTGTCCATTTCGTCGCGCCCAATTAATGAGAATAACACCAATTATCAGCGCGCTGACAAGGCTTGCAGTTGCAAGGCCCGTGGCAATTTGGCGACCGGTCTCAAAGTCTAGCGACTCAAAGACCGGCGTCATACCGGCAACCGTCCCATGGCCACCCTCAAAACTCATTTCAAGAAGGGCCGCAGTAAATGGCGGCATATTAAATATTGGCGTCAAAATAAGCAGGGTCACCAGCCCGGCTACTGCATAATGACCCCAGGCAACAGTTTGACCGAAAGCGACCTGCGGACCCGCCAGCTTCCACATCTTCTTAATTGAAAGGAACGGTTTCCCGAGAAATAGACCGGCAAACACAAGTACAATCATATGCTGCGGCAAGCTCGACCACACCTCGTAGTACTCACTAGGCGCCTGGTAGGCAGGGAAGTAGGTACCAGCAATTTGCGGTCCCAATACCAAAAGAACCGCTCCGGCTACCAGTGCGGTTGGAATGTACAAACGTCTAATTAGTGGTAGGCGAGCTATTAAGTAACCGACCACGACCGCAGACAAAAGAAAAAAGGTAGCGACGATATAGGTGACCATATGCGCGCTAGTTAACCTCTTCGCCGCCAGCGCATGTTCCGTGCTTCACTTCTGGGCCTGTAGCAGATGCGTCATAGAAAAAGTACACACCGGTCCGCGTCACACTTACCGCATCTAGGCAATATGAACCAACACCCGCTTGATAATACGTAATACTACTATTATCGCTTTGAACGAATATATCACTCGTAGCGTTAGTTCCATCAAATTCTGTACCGCTTGCAAACTGAGGATAGTTCTCGCCCCAGTTCTTGGCATTATCCATTGCCGCCCGTACACCATTTATGTCACTCTTGAGCTGTGTCTCGGCAATATTATTCTGCCACGCACCATAGCCAACAACAGAAACTGTAGCAAGAATCCCTATAACAACAACGGCAGCGAGTAGCTCGACTATCGTAAATGCTGAATGATAAGAAAGGTGGCGCTTTTTCATAATAAACCCTAAGGCCTACTATAGCATAAGCGCCATTACTCGCTATCTAGCGTGAGCTTGGGCTAACGAAGGTAAACGCTTTACCAGTTGCACCAGCACGGCCAGTTCGACCAATACGGTGAACGTAATCTTCATAGGTAGCTGGTTGATCGAAGTTAATGACGTGACTCACGTTTGGAATATCGAGTCCACGCGCAGCAACATCGGTAGCAACCAATACACGAGCACGGTTGTCCTTAAATGCCTTCAAAGCGCGTTGTCGCTGTGACTGAGATTTGTTACCGTGAATAGCAACAGACGATATACCGCTTTTTTCAAGATGATCAGACAGGCGTTGAACGCCGAACTTCGTTTCACCAAATAGTAGCACCTTATCGAATTCATCGCTTGTTAGCATGTCGAGAAGTTTCTCAATTTTATCTTCTTTAGAGTGCGCTTCAATAATGTCCTGTTCGACTTGTTCGCTGGTATCAGCTGTTCGGACAGACACTGTTTCAGGATCTTTAAGGAATTCCTGAGTTAGTTGCTGAATTTGCGGTGTAATAGTAGCACTAAAGAAGAGCGTCTGGCGTTCTTTCGGTGTTTGGTTAGCAATTGAACGGATGTCATTGATGAACCCCATGTCGAGCATACGGTCGGCTTCATCAAGAACGAGGACACGAATAGCGTCAAGGCTAAGGTGTTTTCGCTTAATAAGGTCCATTGTTCGGCCAGGCGTTCCAATAATCACGTGTGGGCGACGTTGCAACTGGCTAATTTGACGGCCAATGTTCATTCCACCAACAACGAGTGTCGAGAAAAGCTTCATGCCGTTTGAAAATTCACGGAACTGCTCATCAATTTGCTGTGCAAGTTCACGGGTTGGCGCAAGAATAAGAACCGAACCTGGTGCACGGTTTATGTAAAGATCGTTAAGGATTGGTAGAAGGAAAGCGGCTGTTTTGCCTGTTCCGGTGTTCGCAAGACCAATAATGTCCTTGCCCGCAAGAATGTGGGGGATAGTTTGGTCCTGAATAGGACTAAGTGTTTCATATCCTTTTCGCTCGATGTTCTCATGAAGCTTCTCTGAAAAAGGGAAGTCTTTAAAAACGTGAGTTGCCTGGTAGGCGTTCTCTTCAGTTTGAACGACGGCACGGTTAATAAATTTACTTGGGTGAATGTACGACCCGTGCTTTGGTCGACTTTGGCGGCCGCGTCCAGACGAATGGTATGGGCGGGCGTTGGCACTCTTAAAAGAGCGGGTGTGTTGTGTATAGGGCATGTTTTGTAGCCTTTCTGGGCTTTATTTATACTTTCGCTGCAGACGAACAGCGAGAACCTTATCAATTAAGAGGTATCCATTCGGATGCAATAGCTTCATTATAGCACGTTTAATTAAAAATGTCTAGAGGCTTATGGTTTCCGGTGTAATAAAAATACACCGTTCGCGGGGGAACGGTGTATTCGATCGCTTAGCTCTTAAAGAGAACTACCAGCTGCGTTGGCGGAATGATCCGCTGTCACGCTGTGGTCGGTCTTCTTTAGGACGTGCCAACGAAACTGAAATTTCGCGGTCATCAAGTGACTTGCCGTTAAGCTCATCAACTGCCTTTTGGTTGTTTGCTTCGTCAACAAATGTAACGAAACCAAAACCACGTGAACGACCAGTGTCTCGGTCGGTCATAACACGCGCGCTTTCAACTTCGCCAATTGTCTCAAAGAATGCTTTGAGGCTGTCGTCGTTGGTTGCGTATGCAAGACTTCCGATAAATAGGTTTTGTGCCATGTGAATGTATGTACCTTTTCTTGTTAATAACTGATTCAGATCGACCCGAATTCAACGTTCCAAGAAATTTTTTACATTCTGGATAAGTCTATTTAGCTCTGAACATCGTTAGTTAACCACATATACGCAAAAATAGCTAGTCCTTATGCTTGTAACGCACATATTTATAACTGAGATTTAAACATTGTATAGAAGTGGCGTTTGCCATCTACGAGCTCGTCATAGGTGCCCTGCTCAACAATAGCCCCATCTTTCATCATGTAAATTATATCTGCCCGCTTAACCGTCGATAGTCGATGACTAACAGTAATAATTGTTTTATTTTTTTCTTTAAACAGGCGAGAGAAGATGCGCGACTCGGCTAACGCATCAACCGCAGAGGTCGGTTCATCGAGTACGATGATAGGACTATCTCGGTAGAAGTTCCTAGCAAGCGCAAGCCGTTGCCACTGTCCGCCAGAAAGCTCGACACCCTTCGAGCCGTCTCCGTTTTCCATCCAAGGCTGAACGTAGCTGTCGGCACCAGCAGGAAGTTTTTCAATGAATGTCCGCGCTTCGGCAGCCTCAATCGCATTCTCAAACCGTGAACGGCTAAACGGTCTGCTGACATCACCAAAGTATACATTGTCACGGGCGGTAGCAAACCGATACGATAAATGATCCTGCTGAAGCGCCCCAAGGTACTTGTGCCAGCTAGACAGTTTATAGTGGTGCAGCGGTGTGTCGTCAACCAGCACCACTCCGCTAGTCGGTTTGTAGAGGCCCGCAATAATCTTAATGAGCGTTGATTTTCCGGCTCCGTTCTCACCAACAATGGCGACGTGCTGATTTTTACGAATAGTTACTGATACGTCACGAAGTACTTTTGTATCCTGAACCTGTGGGTACGAGAAGTTTACTTTGTCGATAACAATACGCTCAAAATCACCCTTGAAGAGAGCCTTAGCCGTATCATCCTCTTGCATATCCATAAACCGTTGGTACTCAACAAGATTCGCCAAATCTTCGTCTATTGTGTTAATAATTCCCGCGAAGGCATTTGCTCCGGCTAGTGCTCGCGATACAATTTGCTGCACATAAAGGAAGTGCCCAATAGGTAGCGCCTGCTGAATAATCTGAACTGCGACCCATATTAACGCAGCTACTTCAGCTGCGGCTTCAAGCGCTTTTGCCCAAAGTCGCTTCCCGATAAATTCGCGTTCAAATGAAATGCGCACCTTCTGGTCCTTGTCTCGCAGTTTTGAGCGAAGATTCAACAAGTAGCGAGCCATTCCATATAGCCGCAGCTCGGCCATGTTTTGAGGTTGAAGAAGTTGCCACTCAATAATGCCTATCGATCGGCGAGCATCAATATTCTTACTCCAGTGGGCGGTTTGAAGGCGCGATAGTCGAAACTGAATAGCCAGACCTGGAACAATGGCCAACACAAGTACAAGCGCCAGCCACCAGCTTACCAAGGCCATCGCTACAACACTTACTACCATAATCATCCCTTGACTAAAGACTTGAGCAAGCTGAGCAAAGATTGTCGGAAAAAATCGAGCAAACTGCATAGCTTTTTCATATATATCTATTGTGTCCTTATCGTCATAGCGCCAAAAATTAAGTCTCAGAAAGTGTTCGTACATTTTATCGCTAACGGCTGCTTCAATACGATAACGAAGCATTTGGCTAATATAATCTTCAATAGTCGACCATGTGGCCATTATTACCCCTAGTGAGGCAGTGATGGCTACATAATACACAACCCGTTGCGTTGCGGTTTCGTCACCATAAAAGGCATCTGCCAGCGCGGTCGTTGCCATAGCAGCAAAATATGTCGTCACAATAGGCAGCACCGCATTAAACAGCGAGCTAAACACCTGGATAAACATCGCAGATGGCGCTGTTTTATACGTCATAGCTGCGACTTTGCCAATGGCTCGGAAACGCTCTTTTTTCGTCAGTTTTATTTGATCAACCATAATTATCTCCACTATTGTACCAACAACAGATGTGTTTACCTACGTAAACAAAAAATAGCTATATACTATTACGCTTATGCTTGCAAAATTGTTCGAATCTGATACAATCCGAAATTACACAGATCATGTTACCAAACATGCTTTCTATGTGGGAGTGCCTTGGTTGAGAATAGTTGAGAATGTCAACCAAGGGTTAACAGCACGGCAACAAGGAGGCTTGTCTTATGACAGCATCTACCCCTCGTTTGCGGCTTCGCCGTAAGCTGGGACGGTTCGGCCGTAAGTTCGTGCGAAAAGCCAAGAGACATGGTAGCGACATGCTTGTTGTGTTATTCTTGGTTTTCGCCATCTACCACACCAGTTCAATCTCCGTATAGCACCCTGCTATCGGACCGAAACAGAGAGAAGGTGATGATCCCATGATGGGGACCATCCGATCACGAGTAACAGCGGCGCTTGCAGCCCTGCTAATAAGTGCAGGTGCTGGAGCATTTTTTGCTTCAGCTCCGGCCTACGGCAGCGGCGGCAGCGACAACCCGAACAACACCGGCTACTGGGAGAACCAGTACGCCGCACACGACGCGGTGTGCTACAAGTACGGGGACTCGACGTCTCCGAACGCTCACGGCGGCATCGTCCAAGACGGTGACGGCAAGTGGTCGGGCGTTCAGCTGAACGCCTATCAGGCCAGCTGGCCTGGTGACCACTGGGAGGTACTCATTGTGAATGGTGGCCCCAATGGGGACGCTGTTTACGAGCACCCCTCGGCGGGAACGACGTACTCAACCCCCGGCGAGAACGCCCAGGGCAAAAAGTACGACGTTTCTCATCTGATCGTCTGTAAAGGCACAACGCCGCCAGTGGACGTTTGCGCCAATATCGACGGTTCTCAAGAGACCGTGCCTGACGGCATGATCAGGGAGGGTGACAACTGTGTTACCCCGCCGCCACCGCCAGTGAACTACTGCGATGTCAGCGAGAAGCCTGGTGGCGTTTCTGTTGCTGCTTGGCTAGAGAACAACGGCATTGACCCTGCCACCTGCTTCAACTACGAGCCGGTGCAGCAATGCGGTGCGTTCGACATGTCAATCACGCAGTCGCCCGTAGGGATTTCCTACGGGTTCCAGTATGCAGTTGGGGCAGACCAAGACACGGTCTACCCTGGGCTGGATTTCCCTGCAACCTTCGATGAGGATGAAGGCGGAGGTTCAGTTCAGATCACGGTATGGATGGTTGGCGGTGAGTCGGATTACGTCCGAGGAACCGATATCCCGAATCTTTGGGACAACAACGGCCAGACCTTCACAGTCAACACGGACTGCGCACCGCCGCCGCCCGTCGTCGAGCAGTGCCCGACCTACAGCTCGGTTCACACGACAGATCTCGCAACATGGGACCTGTCTGAGACCCGCGCCACGGGACACAACGAGCTCGTCGAGGGCGCGCTTAAGGTCTGGACCGAGGGAGCAACATCAACGGACAAGGCGGCCGGCTACTACGCGACCGACTTCCCGTTGAAGAACCTCGGTACTGAAACCATTGCCCAGATGCTCGACTACACGGCAGACTTTGGCATTGCGCCAGGGCTTCAGCTTGTAGTCGACTTCGACAACAACGGCACACCCGACAGCATTCTGGTCGGAGAAGCCGTCTACGGCAACAGCTGGTGGGCAGCAAACTCATCGGCGCAGTTCGTCAAGGATGGCTCACCGAACACCGGTGGGGGCTACGGCTCTTCCTGGTACGGAACTGCAAACGAGTGGCTAGGCGCCTTCCCCGATGCTCGGGTGAAGGCTATTGGTTACTCGGTGGGTTCCGGCGTTCACGCGAGCGGTGCAATCAACCAGATCACCATCGGATGCACGGAGTACACCTTCGGAACTCCGGTGCTGGTTGAAACCACTCCTGCGAAGCCCACCTGGGTGGACCCGTGCGGTCTCGACAACGGCAACTGGGAGTACACCGACACCGACGAGTACTACTACGAGGTGACCGAGAACAAGAACGGCTCCCAGACCATCAAGGTCTACGCGAAGGACGGGTATGTTTTCCCGGATGGCGCGAAGACCCAATGGACCAAGAAGGACTCGGGTGAACTTTGCCCGGTCGAGGACCCGAAGGTCGAGTACACAACGTGGGTTGACGAGAAGTGGGCGTGTGATGACACGACCACGACTCAGACCCGCACCAAGACCACCACGACCTACGTCTGGGATGAAGACACCCCAGGCTACGTGGTGGACACCGTGAACAAGACCGAGGAGTCTCGGGAGCGCGATCTCACCGAGCAGGAGATTTTTGCCTGCCCCGATGACGGCAACGATGTCGGGACGCCAAAGAACGACTGGCTCCCAGCCGAACAGAACCCTGGCGCTCCTTGGGGGCTATGGGCGATGGCCGGTTTGGTAGCGGCAGCGGTTGGTGTTGGTGGTGGTGCGCTTTTCGCGACCCGTCGCCGCTCAGAAGGCTAGGCCCTCGGCTTACCTCTGGATTGTTCTCGTTTTTGGGTCGCTGGGAATCACTGCGGCGTACGTCTATGACGTGCTCGTAGCCCAGGACACAGAAGCACCCAAGGTGGTGGCTCGGCAGCATCCAGCTGTCGGGCCACCGCCCCCAGAGGTACCGACTGAGACTTCTGAGGCACCTTCTCCGCAAGAAGAGGCGCCTCAGGTAGTGATTCCAGCTTCGACACCCCTGCGTGTTGGAGTTCCCAAAATTGGAGTCAACGCCGAAATTGAGGTCTACACCCCAGAGATGCGTGCCGAGAGAGGTGGGTACAATCCCTCAACTCGCGACATCGTTTCCTGGGATGCCACCATTAGCCCTACGGGTGCGCCGGGTACTGATTCACAGAACACGGTGTACCTACACGGACATTCTTCTTGGGTTGACGCAGTGTTCAATAACCTTGGCGATCTCGCCAACGGCGATTTAGCGCTCGTAACGACCGAGAATGGAACTATCTACTACTCTGTGGTAGAGCAGTTCAGTGTCCAAAAGGTCAGTTCTGACGGGGTGGTTGGCTTTGCTGACCACGAAACCGTCGTAGAGAAGGTCCCCGGCAGATTGATACTTGTCGGGTGCGACCGAACTGCCGAGGACGACGCACAGCGCGTTTCTGCAAGGAACGTTGTTGTTGTCGTCCTCGAGATTGATCTCGATACGACTGCGGAGATGGCGGCGCGCGAGTAGCGACCAACCAGGTTGCCTCGTGCGCTGCCTCTCTGGCAGAAGAATTCCTTGAAACATAGGTCCCCAAAGAACGGGAAGAGCCCTGGCACATGTCAGGGCTTATTTAATTTCTCCCTAGCGTGTTATGATAAACAACAGTCACGGTGGGGTGATGCACCTCATACATATCCGATACGATTCGAGCAGAGAGGAATGGCAAACAATGGACGTGCCGTTTCAGTACAATCCAGGAGATTGGCGCAAAGCGCCAAACCTCATTAGCTACGTACGTTTAGCCGGAAGCTGGCTTCCTGGCTATCTAGTCGTGACCAACCCTCACGACGCTCAAGCTTGGTGGTGGGCGACGGGCATATTTATGTTCGTTGCCGCAACAGATGTCCTCGATGGGTATGTGGCAAGGCGCTTCAACCTCATCACCGACCTCGGTAAGTTTGTCGACCCACTCGTCGATAAGCTGCTGGTACTCTTCACGCTCATCGGCCTCGGTATTGTCGATCCATGGCTGTGGCTGTTTACGGCAATAATCGCCGTTCGCGAGCTTGTTATCACGCTACAAATTCGTCGGCGCAGTAAGTTGGTCGCGGCAATCCGTAGCGGTAAGCTCAAGATGCTCAGTCAAGTAGTGGCAATCATCGCCCTGCTTGTTCCTCTCGAGGGAGGCTGGCTCATCGTTCAGCTAGCACTAATTGGCCACGCTGTTTTCTGGACTGTCTTCTCGTGGATAGACTACTACCAGCGATTTGTTCGTTGAGATGTATGAGGAAAGCCACACTGTAAAGTGTGGCTATCTTCATAGGTTAGAAAAGTATAATTAGAGGTTTACGCGACCAATAACGTCAATTTTTTCATCTGTTTCGTAGTTTTTGTAACTAGTTTTTCGCTCGACGTAAAGCGCCGCGTCACTCGGTACTTCGTAGTAAAGGGTGAATGGCGTTTGCATTCCACTCGTAAGGCTATCCATATCGAGGTTATAATACGTTTCTGGCATTAATGAATCGGTAGAAAGGAATGTTTCCGCACGATACTCATCCTTCGTGTCCTTGTTCACTAGGTCGAAGGAATAAGACGAGAACGAATGTGTCGATGGTGACTCGAGTCGGTTTCCAACTACATAGCTAACTTCAATGAACTTATTTCCTTCTTCGGGCACAACAGTTGTTTCTTTGCCAAGTGACGTCCGCTTGAAGCTATCGACAGGTGTTACTTTTGAAACCATAAAGCTAAAGCCGTCACTCAAGTTAATTTGCTGTCCTAACTTAGCAGTAATTTCTTGAGCCTTGAGAGAATCTTGCTTATTTATAGTAGTTTCCAAGGTCAGTGTGCCGTCCGTACGGTCGACAACATCAGCTGTTCCACCGGTAGCCGACTCAATCGCAGCCTGCAGAGGTGAGCCGTCTCGTCCAGACCAAACAACAGCGGCAACAATACCACCTATAACCAGTACTCCAACGATAATCCCAATAATGATTACCATTTTCTTACGTGATCCTGACGGTTGGATAGGCTCTGGCTGAGTCATCTCGGGTTGAGGTAGTGATGTAGATGACTGTATAGGAGCAAAAGGCTCTGGCGCCTGAGTTGGCGCAACTGGGGGTGTAGGCTCGACCGAAGGCGGGAACGATGGCGGCGTTGGTTGAGCCGGAGGCATTTCTTCTGGCGGAGTGCTAGGTATTTGATTGTCGTTTGGATTCATAGTATATATTCCCTTACTAAGTATTTCCTGTATTGTAACATAAGCGAGTTATGCTGTAAGCTTATCACGAACCAAAACGCCACCAACTTCTCGTCGATGGCGTTTTTGCTGTGATTTCAGTCAGCCCCTAAAGCTTTGTTATAGCTATAAGAATCGCTACCGCAATAGCAACCAGCACAAAGAACAAGCCGAGCCCAACAGGGGAGCCCCAACTGAACCACGAGCCCCATGCGCGCCAATGGTTCCAGTGTGCCTGTGACACATCCTTCCATTGATCGTACTGCTCCCTGGCATTCTTTTCACGTGCTATTCGCTTTTCTTCGCGATCTACCATGACCATCTCCTTATTACGTTATCGACCAAGCCCGTGTTCGATAGATACCGCAAGTCTGTGGGATGCCGTAGGCTACGTGGCCAGACCGCAAGGCGGGTTTATTCACGCTTATTATACAACTATTTAGTGGCGTTCAGTATTTTTTGTTGAATCTCAACCAAGCGAGACTTGTCCATTTCAGGACCTTCTATAGTCGTCATCCAGCCCCGGTAGTCTTCAACAAACTCTTTCTCTTCAGACCATACGTCTGTCTGAGAAGCAATTTCA
This sequence comes from Candidatus Saccharimonadota bacterium, assembly GCA_009992235.1. Lineage (GTDB taxonomy): Bacteria > Patescibacteriota > Saccharimonadia > Saccharimonadales > Saccharimonadaceae > Microsaccharimonas. Next base: position 152,803 of record JAACVZ010000001.1, on the reverse strand, counting down.
CCGTGTAGGGGATAGAGTTTTGCATGGGCGTACGCCACGCCAGTTCCCTCAAACACAAGAGCCACCCGCTTCACGCCTAGCGCCTCTTCAAGTAGCTTTGCCACCGTTCTCACTGCACGCATGAAGTCATCATATAGGACCGAGTCAACATCGAATATGTAGTCCCCAGGATTGTGCTTTGGAATAACAACCGTCACGCCAGGCGTGTTTGGGAAGGGCGTGAGGAACGCAAGGAAATTCTCATCTTCCCATACCTTATAACTAGGTATTTCATCACGAATAATTTTATCGAAAATAGTATCTGTCATAATCTTATTGTAGCAAACAAAAGGCTCTGCGGTTGATGACCTATAAATGCTAAAGGTCTGAGAAGATGATCCAACCAACTATTATGGCGACTACCCACCAAACCCATGTAAAATCTGCTTCAGATTTTTGATAGTCACCGCTATCTTCTTCGCTGTAATATGAATCCGCACTATACTCGCTATAGCCGTAGTCGTACCCATCGTCACTGCTGTCGTAGTCACCCGAAGGAAGAGCCTCGCACGCTATGCCATCATCATCACCATCTAAATAGTGAGGGTCGCTGTAGTCATCCTCATAAACTTCTTGAGCTTCTTCCTGAGTCGAGAAATCATCGCAGTTATAGTAGTTACCGTAAGCACCGGCAGGGCCAACCAGCCCTAAGGATAGAACAAGAATAAGTATGCTAGCGCAGGCTGTGTATATAAATTTACGAATACGGTGAATATACTATAAAATATATCGTATGTCAAATATCGATAGGAGTTGCGGCGCCGAAATAATCCTCTGCGCTATAGTAAGTACATGAACAAGCATAAAAGCTCTTGGAAAAAAGTCGATTACGATCAGTACGAAACCTTTAAGCGCCTTAGTGAGTTGGTCGAGAAAAACGGTTTCACAAAAGACAACCCAGCTATTCCTGAAATTGCTGAATACTTCTTTGGCTTTATGACTCCCGAAGGTGATATCCGGGGCATATATGGCAACCAGACATCGCCGAACTACACCGCTGCAATACTTGAACTACTGATTAAGGCTGGCTACGAGAAAGATAGTAGGGTCAAACAGTCACTCGACTGGCTACTAAGCAACCGACAAAGCGACGGCGGCTGGGCTCTAGCTTTTAGAACCAAGGGCCACAATCTAGAATCATTTGACTATGACGAGACTATTGAGGGAGACCCCTCTAAGCCATCTTCCGCGATGATTACCGGTGTAGTGCTCCGGGCTCTGGTGGCTCATCCGAAATACAAGAACCGGCCCGAAACCAAAGCCGCCGCTACACTGGTTGCTGACAGCATATTCACTCCAGACGCATATGCCGACCGTAAAGGTGCCGAATACTGGACAAGGTTCGGGTACCCATTCGTATATACCGATTTAATCTCTGCCCTTGACTCGCTTTCTCAAATTGAAGGCTTCAGTAATCACCCGAAAGTAAAGGAAGGCCTCGCTTGGCTAGCGTCCCGACAGGCACCTGATGGCATGTTTGACCTAAGGACAACCCGTGGCAAAAAGGAAGATCAAAAACTATGGTTGAGCCTTGCGGTTAATCGGATCTTCGATCGATTCGCTGCCCAAGACTAGCTTAACGCTCACGCACTCTCAGGCCACCCACGAAGAAAAAAGCCACTCTTCACCGGGTGGCTTTTTTCATTTCGTCTATGACGGCTTCATGATAATGATCCACGAAATGACCGCGTGCATTAAACCGCCGCTCTGGCTGCGCACCTATGCTTTTTAGCTGACTCACAACCCATGTCCGAGATCTTTTCGTTATATCTATTATATCGTTCACCGAGAGCATAGAACCAGCGTCGAGAGTATCAGCATATTCCTTAATCATACGAATAGCAGCTATATCATAATGATCACCGGGCCGTCGGCTGCTGTCTAGCCGTGTTTCTGGCACAACAGAATGTTCTTGAAATTGCTGATGAATCCAGCCAGCCGAACGTCCAATTATTTTTTGCGCTTTTGAAAAAGTCACCCAGTCTCCAGCTTCCGGATATCCATAAATCTCTAAAACCTTAGCCGCAAGCAGCTCCTGTGTGCTTGGACTAAAATGTTCTTTCAGCCGACCCTTTAGGTCAAGCCTTGTTTCAGATTCGACCTCAATCTGCTGCATTAATTTCGCCAAAGTTACAGCGTGCATTCCCATATTTCTTTCCAGAGTAGAGATTGTCGCCCAGTCACCAGCCTGCTCATAAGTTTCGGTTTCAGCAATTTCATCACGAAGAGCGTTAACCGTAGAAGGAGGGTAGTGCGTACGCTCAACACCCATGTCGTCTATTCTTGTTTCGCCTTCATCAGAAAACGTCTCTTCAAGGCGCTTCTTAATCCATTTATCTGATCGACCCAGAGTACGGCCAATCGCACTTGCGGTGAGCCAATCTCCGCCAAACCCAGCTCTTTGCTCCATGGCTTCCTTCAAGGCATCGAAAGAATCTGGTGGATAATACAGAAACTCACGTCCAGTAATAACCTGTCTTCTGACTTCGGGCTGTATTGTAGTTTGAGATATGCGATTAAGCACCCATTCCCGGTCTCTTCCCGTAAACTCGACAAGTCTTGGTAGCGTCGGCCAGTTCTCGTCTGGTGGCGTTGCGAAGGTTATATCTCGAAGTTTCTTTACAGAAGACTTAGGGTATAAGCGTGACCTATGACCATGTTCTTGCTGGCGCACTCCCGGGTACATCTCGGCAAGCGTTTTCATTGTCCAGCCGTACGAACGTCCGACGGCTTCGGCGACTTGACGAGTATTCATACGCTCGGGGAGTGTCAAATACCATTCTCGCCAATCCTTCTCCTCACGAATCAGCTCTAAAATATATTGTGGATAGTATTCGTGATAGGTTTGTAGGCGATCGTGAAATAATGTCTCTGTCTCAATATCGTACTTCTTCAGTGGACGTCTAACTAAATTGCTATCCACTCCAAGCGTGTCGGCAATTTGCTGCGCTGTGACCTTTGGGTATACGCTTGCAATATCAATACCAAGATGCGCTAATCTAAACTCAAGAGGAATCTTGGTGTTTTCAGGCCTTGAAGACTGCTCGCTCTCGGTGTGCTCCATTCTATATATAGTATAGAGAGGTTAATGCATGTCAAAACATAAACGTGTTGGCTGGGGATGAGGGATTCGAACCCCCGATCCTGGGACCAGAACCCAGTGCCTTACCGCTTGGCCAATCCCCAGTATGGTGACACCTCGTTAACGAAGTGGTATTGGTAGCTAAATGCCAGTGCCTTGTCACAATCCTACTGCCAGCAAGCTGGCAATCGGTTGCGACCCCGCCTCAACTCGGCGACTTTCGTCGTCCGGGTCTCCGGCCTTGCAGACTGCCGCCGGGCAGTCTTCACACTTGGCCAATCCCCAATACAGATGAAAGTATACCACATAGCCCCTTGGAATGGCTATGCCTGAAGGGTAGCCGGTGGCATATATTCAACCAAATGCTTCGTAACCGACGCACCAATATTACGAACCTCCGCAGACGGAGTAAAGGGGTGGTAGTTGTCCGAATTCCATATACCCTCAAGAATGGCTCGAAACTCGTCGATTTTCGCATCATCAACCTGATACCCAGCAGTATATCCATTTCGACCGAGGAGACCTCCGTCTTTGTCGCTAAAAGCATCGGCAGACGCCACTAGTGTATCGATGGCTGGCCGTGGGTCGCTAACGTCAAACACCGCAATTTTCTCTGTAGGAAATGCATCCTCGCCAGTTTGTCGCACGTACTCACAGTCTAATCCTGCAAAATAAAGAAACTGCGAAAACGTTGGGTCGATAATAGTTTCGCCGCTGCGTACAATGACATGATCGACCTCGACGTCAGCTAGGCCTTCGGAATTACTTATCAATAGTTGCGCGTCGTGTCCAAGGTGACTTAAATACCCAGAAAGCGCCACTGAAGCAAGGTCACATAGTGGTGAACGTAACTGAAAATCCTTCTCATGCGGCGTACCGGCTAGGCGGCCGAATTCCTGCATACCATTCTCAAGCTCGTCGACAAGCAGTGAGCTACGAACAGTTCTCGTCAGCGATGTTTGTTTTTCCAATGGAAGCATATCATATTATTATAACACATATACTCGTTACGGTAAAGATGCGAAAGTTAGAGACTCACTACCCATACTGTTTACGGTTTGATATAATGAGCCCATGCTCGGGCAACAACGTGGGTTCACCCTTATAGAAATTATTATCGTCGTGACGGTTATTGGTATTTTGAGTACAATGAGCGTCCTCGGTTTCACCCAGTACCAAACTGACTCAAGAGACGCTCAACGCGCCTCAAAGGCGACTGTCATTGCCGAGGCTCTTGAAAAATACTATGACGAAAACGGTGAGTACCCAGGCTGCAAAAGCGTGACGCAACCTGCGGAGACAGTCACGCAATCTATACTTATCGGTGCAAGCGTAGACTCGCTCCAAACTCCTCAGGGTACCGGAAACTCTATTCGTTGCGAAGACCTCACAGAACTTGAAGGTGACTACTTCGCCTACGTTGGCGGAGACACAAGCCCAGCATGCACCGACGGCCCTGCCTGTCTAGTCTTTACGCTCCAATACGAGAAGGAGAGTGATGGCACTATCGAATCGATAGAGAGCCGTCGTACGGCGTCTATAACTGGAGCGCCGACGTTGACCTGCTCAAACGCTACATTTGACACAGTCGGCTGCCAGTGGTCGACGGTAGAAGGCGCTAATTCATATGAGCTTGCGCGCGCTACCGATGTCGGTTTCGCAACAGGGTTAGTCATTGACCCTGTCGTTGAAAACGAGAAGACCGCGTCAGATTTGGACACCTGCACGCAATATCACTTCAGAGTTCGGGCCGTATCTGCCTCAGGGCCGGGATCATGGTCATCGTCAGTGCCAAAAAAGACGCTCTGTCCGATGTACGCACCATCATGTTCGGCAACCGCAGATTCAACCACACAGATAACTGTATCCTGCGACCCAGTTTCTGGAGCAGAGGCATATAACTATCAAATAGACGACGACCTGTCATTCTCATTTGCACCACAATATACTACAGCCAGTACATTCTGGGAATTCGACAGTATCACCCCTGGTAAAACTTGGTATTTTCGGGTGCAGGCAGTAGGAGCTGACGACATTAGTAGCTGGTCTAACACAGAGGCTACTACACCAATATCTGCGCCTTCTATTAGCGCCACAGCAGATTCTATATCGCAGATTACTTTATCTTGGGGGGCTGTACCTGGAGCGGTCTCTTACCGGTACCAGATAGATAATGACTCAGACTTCTCATCGTACGACCAATATAGCGGTACCGGCACTTCTAGATCATTCACGGGACTGAATCCCGGGACAACATATTACTTTAAGGCGCAAACAGTAGGCACAGATACGAGTAGCGCCTGGTCTGGCCCGGCAAATGCGACTACGCCAAACCCAGTATTATCTGCGGCAAAGGCGTGTTCTGACGATTATAATATTCGCCCTGTATATCGTATTTATTTAAGGTTAGATGAAACCGCATATAACATACCCGCAAACAGCAGTACTGTCATGTGGACAGCTTATAGGTATAGCACTAACGCTGCATGGCATACCTGGAACCAAAACGCTGGACACTCCCATAGTATTGTGGTCAACGGATCGTCTGTTAAAAGTGGGGCAAGTAAGAGTTACCGGTTCTTAAATTCATATGCAGTTAATTCTTATGAACAATTATATGGTACTAGTACCGCAAACACGAATACATACGACAGAGGTTGGATTACCGTCGCACACAATGCCGATGGCGCAAAGACTATTTCTGCCTCAGTATCCGACAACTTCACGGGTGGCCAAGTACCCGGTATTGCCAGCTGCTCTATCAGTTTCTCGCTATCCGATCTAAGATAGAGGGGCTAACCTCCTGAACCACTTGGCTCATCGCCAGGATTTGGGGCAACTACCGGTGAAGGCTTATCCACAAATGAGCTCCTGTCCGTTGAGCCATCCAAACACGTAACTCCTACAAACGCACTAATTAAATCTTCGCTATCATATTCGCTACAAGCAACTTCATATTTATCCTCTGCCATTTTAAAGTACCTCCAGTCTCCATCTGTCTTTCGATAGAATAAACCGACAGACAAACTATTATTATCAATATCGGAAACTCTTAAGTAGGCATTCTCATAATCTGGAGTTCCACTATCTTGTACTACGAGGTCTCTAAACACCAAGTCCTTATCAGTAGCGCCAGTATACGAACCTATAAAAGGAGATAGGGCATCGATATTACCATTAAAATCCGCCTGATTAACACAACTTACTCGAAGAGCATAGGTAACCGGTATCTTTACGCCCTCAGTATCATTACTAGCTGGTGTGTTTCGTAAATTACAGGCTATAAATTCCGAAGAAAAAGACTGCAATACATAATCAGTCGCACTGTAACCCAGGGGTTGCGCAGCGCCCGGGCTTAGCGTCAGACCGCTAGATTTTAGTGTACTTACGACACTATTATAATCTGCTTCATTAAGGTCGGCACTAGTGCGCTCAGAACTAAAATTCAAAACACTCGCACCGTCATCTGCTGTAATCCATATATTATTTTCAACATTTTTTGTTACCGCCGAAGCGTTACCCGATTCTTCAACAAGCGCAGTTATGATATAGGGATCCTTTACTGAAGAGTTCATGGAATCAAGTAGAGTAGGCAAGTCTGAGGTAGCCTTATTTGAGTCGTCAGCTGCTGGGTTTGTATTCACAAGATATAATAGAGTTGCGACTGCAATTAAAACCACAACTCCTATACCGCTTAGTATTGTAATAAACAGCTTCTTCCTGGAAATCTTTGGTCTACTAATTTCCTGAACTGGTACTACAGGAGGCGGCGGCGGAGGGACAGGAGTACTTGAATATAGTTGTACGTTTGGGCTTTGCAGCTTTTGATCTTCATTACCATTATCTTGCATACTAAAACTCCTTACGCTTATTACTAGAATTATACCATGCCCCTGTATCCATGCAGCAGTTAACCGTTCTTAACGAGTGGCGCCTTCAGTCTAGCTCGGAAAGATTAACCATAATAAAACTCGCGGTAACCTCTAGCTAGTGCGAATGCGCCGATAGGCAAATTTCGTTGCTATACGCCAACCAGTCGATGCGTCGGGATCGAATTGATACACTTCACCGGCTAACACCGCACTTATAAGAACAAGTGCTGGGCGATACGGGGCAAGGGTTCGATAAAAAGCGATGTCTTGCTCAGATACGTTGTGGCGACCAGGGAAAATCTCCCGAAACTTAGTTTCACCAACCTCATCGAAATAGTGAGGTCGACCTTTGGGCGGAAGATACGCCTCCGCCTTTAGACCCATGCGTCCCACAATTTTCCGCACGTCACTAAGCGTCAACGCCGATTGACTATCAACATAAAGGTAGAGCTGTTTTTTCTTGGTCAAAAATAGTGTTGCCTGGGCTGTACGACTAGCCGGTACCCTGGAAACAATCGCCGAATCAATATCAACCGTCACCGAAAAATGAGCATTAATTGTTCGCTCGAGCTGGACTTCATCCAGAATCTCTTCATTCATGCGGTCATTGTACCACCTCTGATGGTATAATTCTATGTATGGAGTTTGATCGCCGATACAAGCAGCTCAACGACGCACAGAAGCGAGCGGTCGATTGTATTGAAGGGCCAGTCCTTGTCATCGCTGGTCCGGGAACTGGAAAAACAGAACTTCTTAGTATCCGCATTGCCAATATCTTGAAGAAAACCGACACGCTGCCTGAAAATATTCTTTGTCTGACTTTCACCGGGAGTGGAGCATCGGCAATGCGCGAACGCCTGGTGGGTATTATCGGAAAAGAAGCTTACAAAGTCGCTATTCACACCTTCCACAGCTTCGGAACGGACATCATTAACCGATACCGCGAGTATTTCTATAACGGTGCCTTATTCTCACCGGCCGATGACGTTAGCCGCTACACAATTATTAAAGATATCTTCGACAGCCTTGAGCACTCCAACCCGCTAGCTAGCACCATGAACGGTGACTATACTCATCTGCAGGATGCCCAGCGAGTTATTTCCGAGCTCAAGCGTGCCGGAGGCTTGACCAGTGATGAACTTCTAGCTGTCATTCAACAAGACGAAGATTCGCTGGACGAAATTGGACACCTGCTTCTACCGCTTGCCGAAAAACGTGTAGGCAAGGGTACCGCCACTGAACTCTCGGCCGTCCTACCAAAACTCCAAGCTATTGCCGACAAAACATCGCCACTGTATGAAGTAACGCCACTGGTTCGGATTGTTGCGCACTCGCTGCAAAAGGCGCTTGATGACGCGAATGAAGAAGAATCGACCAAACCAATCTCAAAATGGAAGAGCACTTGGCTGGGACGCAACGAAGAAAAAGCACTAGTTTTTAAAGATCGCACACGTCTCGCAAAGCTTAAGGCGCTGTCGTTCGTCTACTACGAATACCTGCGGCGCATGGAGCACGCCAACCTCTATGACTACGACGACATGATTTTGCAGGTCGTACACGCCATGGAAGTTTATCCAGACCTTCGGTTTGGCCTGCAAGAACAGTATTTATACATTATGGTTGACGAGTTCCAAGACACCAACGTTGCACAAATGCGTATTCTACATAACCTCACCGATAACCCGGTCCATGAAGGTGCGCCGAACATCTTGGCGGTGGGCGACGACGACCAAGCCGTCTACGGGTTCCAGGGTGCCGATGTAAGTAATATGCTTAACTTCAAAGATGCCTACGCATCACTTAAACTCATCACCCTTACCGAAAATTATCGTTCTGTTGCATCAATCCTCACGACATCACGAGCAGTTATATCTCAGGGTACCGACCGATTAGAATCGCGACTTGAAGGTATCGACAAGCAGCTTCACGCTACTAGAGAAGAGGAGGGGGTTGTCGAACTACACGAACTACCCGATGCCGCTAGTGAACGACAATGGATCGCTGAGACAATTGCCCGCACACGCGAAGAAAAGGGAAGTGGCCCGATGCCGCATATTGCTGTGCTGGGAAGGCAACACCAAGACATCCAAAATATCCTGCCGTACCTGCAACACGCTGGCGTTCCGGTTCGCTACGAAAAGCAAGACAACGCCCTAGAACAACCGCCTATTGTTGCCCTTGAACTACTCGCACGAACGCTCCTTGACCTAGCCGATGGTCGCCATGCCGACGCCAACGCTCGTATGCCCGAATTGCTAGCGCATCCGGCGTGGGGAATTGAGCCGAAAGACATCTGGAAACTAAGCCTGACTTGTTATGAGTCTCGTCAACACTGGATGCAAGCAATGGAAACTATGCCCGTCTTTACAGATATTCACGCCTGGCTCGTCAAACGAGTTGCTGACGTCCACAACACGACCCTTGAAGAAATTCTCGATACGCTGATGGGGCAGGGCGATGGCGATAGTCCTTTCTTCCAATATTTCTTCAGTCCAGAAGTTCTCCAAAATACGCCTGAGATGTATCTCGACTACCTAGGGGCACTCCGTAGTATTCGCGATGCACTCCGCGACAACTCTAGCGACGAGACAGCATCGCTACGGACATTTGTAGCATTCATCGACACCTACCGACGCCTCAACCTCACGATTACCGTACCTCGATTATCTCGCGCTAGTACCGACGACGCTGTCGACTTGCTTACCGCACATAAGTCAAAGGGTCTCGAGTTCGATACCGTCTACGTCATAAACGCCACCGACTCACGTTGGGGTCACACCGCGCGGTCCCGTCCACGAAACATATCATATCCTGAAAACCTGCCCCTTACACTTGCTGGCGATACCGCCGACGAACGACTCCGTCTCTTTTATGTCGCCATGACCCGCGCCAAAAGCCGCCTTGTTATGAGCTATACCTCTCGCGACGACAAAGAGCGCCCTTCGCTACGAGCCGACTTCCTTGTTAACACTGCGCTCAAACCCCAAACAACCGTTCTAGAAAACATAACTAATGAAATTAATGCGACTAAGACTGCCTGGCACGAGCCTCTTAGCCAGCCGACGAAAGAACTCAAAGAAGTGCTCATGCCTCGCCTGGAATCATACCGTCTTAGCGCCACCGACCTTACCTCGTTCCTGGACGTGACCCGAGGTGGTCCGAGAAACTTCCTACTTAGCAACTTACTCCGTTTCCCTCGGGCATCATCGCCAGCTATTAGCTACGGAAATGCAGTTCACCGCGCTCTGCAGCAGGCCCACGTTCACTTAGTGGCCACCGGTGAACAGCGACCCGTCGAAGATATTCTTCACGACTTTGAAGCCGCCCTCCGACGCGAGCGCTTAAGTGAGGCTAATTTCAAAGATGCGCTTCAAAAGGGAAGTGATCATCTGCCAATCTTCCTTGCCTCACCTCGCACTTCGTTTACGAAGACCCAAAAAGCCGAGCTTCCTTTTGCGCACCAGGAAGTACAATATGGCGATGCTCGACTTACCGGAAAGATTGACGTGGTTGATATCGACCAAGAGCATCGCGAAATGATCATTTCCGACTACAAAACAGGTAAACCCGCCCTCAGCTGGACGGGGAAGAACGATAATGAAAAGCAAAAGCTCCACCATTATCGCCAACAGCTCTTGTTTTACTGCCTTCTTGTCGGCGGGTCTAAAGATTACCGCAATTATGACATAAAAGAGGGGAGCATACGTTTCGTCCAGCCAACGCCATCTGGAGAAGTTAGCTTGCTCACTATGACGTTTTCCGCCGAAGAGATTGCTCACACGACGGAGCTTATTGAAGGGGTCTGGCGACACCTTATGGCACTTGATATGCCCGATACATCCGCCTACTCACCAGACCTTAAGGGCATACTTGCATTTGAACAAGATATCATTGACGGCAAAATATAGAAGTGTTATAATAAGAAGGTATGGCAGATTGAGCTGCAAGACGTGAGCACCACTAGCGTGATGGCCGCCTCTTGCAGCTCTCGGTCAGTACATTGACAGAGATAGCAAAAGCGTTTGCGCAGTAGTGACCTTCAATGGTTCTTCCCCCATACCTTGGGGGTTGCGCGCGCAAACAAGCCACCGGCGTCGCTAGCCCTCAGCGGCGACGTCGGTGGTCCCTCGTGAGGGGGCCCTCTGGTAGTAATGCCAGATCAATGGCGATTAGGCATTCCTGCCCGAAGCCAGAGGGCCCCCTCCACCAATCCGTACACCACCCCAACGACACCTCGAAGGAGGTGAGTATATTGGCAACGAAGGCCCAATACGAGAGTGCAGCTGCAACGCCGCCCTCTCAGCGCACACCCGCCCAGCAGTCGCTCGTGAACCAAGGCTCGAACATGCAATCAGTTCGCAACCTCGATCACGACGCAAGAATGGCCGAGAAAGCCAACGGCGAGTAGCTACGAGGACGGGGGCGATCAGACTTTTTTTGATCGCCCCCTCGGACACATTCTATCTCTGTCCATCTCTCAGATATCATATTGCGATGTGGTATGTGAGAGATGATTAATTTCTGGCACGACCTCCCACGACCATTCTACGTCTTGGCACCCATGGAGGCGGTCACCGACGTAGTGTTTCGTCACGTCGTCGCAAAAGCTGGTCGTCCAGACGTCTTTTTTACTGAATTCACTAACACGGCCAGCTACTGTAGCCCAAAAGGTATTCATAGTACCCGCGGACGTTTAATGTTCACCGAAGACGAACAGCCAATGGTTGCTCAAATTTGGGGTAAGACTCCAGAACACTTCCGTGAAATGGCCCACGGGCTCAAGGAGCTCGGTTTTAAAGGTATCGATATTAACATGGGTTGCCCAGACAAGTCTGTCGTTAAAGGCGGGGCGGGAAGTGGGCTTATGCGCACACCTGAACTTGCAGCTGATATTATTGCTGCTACGAAAGAAGCTGGCCTGCCAGTTAGCATCAAGACGCGCCTCGGTGACGTCAAGCCCGATGAATGGCAAGACTGGCTGACGCATATTCTCAAGCAAGATATCGTCAACCTCACCATCCACCTACGGACCCGTAAAGAAATGAGCAACGTTCCCGCGCACTACGAGCTTATTCCAGATATCAAAAAATTACGCGACGACGTTGCACCGCACACACTGCTGACTATTAACGGTGATATCCGTGACCGCCAGCACGGAGAAGAGCTGGTGAAAGAATACGGCGTCGACGGCATTATGATCGGCCGAGGCATTTTTCATAATCCGTTTGCGTTTCAAAAAGATGGGTCAGTTTTTCTCGAAGAAAGAAATCGAACCAAACTTTTTGAGCTGCTAAACTATCATTTGAACTTGTTTGATCAATACAACACCGAAGACGAACCGAGAAACTTCGATCCCCTAAAACGATTCTTCAAAATTTATATCAACGGTTTTCCTGGCGCTCCGGAAATACGCGAGCAACTCATGCATACGAAGAGCACCGATGAAGTCCGCGCTATTCTTACTACCTACGAACTCGATTTACCTTTATCGTAAATTTCAGCAAATACATGTGCGCGCCCTAGCCCTGTTATCTCAGCGACACGTTCTTCTGCAAGATTGTTAACATACTCTACCTTCGCTCTATTGCCCATCATGCGCACACGCGTTGGAACGCTGGTCGTGTCGATAGGCTCACCAAATGTTACTGTCGCATCGCGCATCAATGGAATTTCTTCAGAAAACGTAATACCAACTGGTACGAGAAGGACAGACTCCTTTACGGCAATTTGAGCGGCCCCAACTTTGAACTTATAAAGCTTATCTCCATCTGTGCGTGTTCCTTCAGCATGAAGACCAACAGAGTCACCTCGTGAAAGTGTTTCACGAACCGCATCGTGGAAATCATTAAAATCATCCCTAGTGCCGTTTTTCCGCACCACAGGAATCTGTCCGGTACGCTCGACAAACCACCGAGACGTCCTGCCAAGCTTACCTTTATTATCCACTCCCTCGCCAGTAAAATACTCCTTTTTCGCACCAAGTCTCATTGCCTTACCGGTATGTTCGGTGAAAGAAGCAGCCATCAAGAAAGAGTCGGTGACCCGCGAATGGTTCGCAACGTATATGGCCGGCTCGTCGGGTATATTCTCGAGACCTTCAACCTTTCGGTTGTACCACAAATCTAATGCGACTCGTGTCGGTCGGTAGAATGTGTGATATAGGTCGCGTGCTTCCATAGTATTGATTTCACTTTACAGATGCGACCCCTGAAGTGCAAGCATTAGCGTCGACGACGACGGTGCAACTCGGCAACCTTCAAGCGGACTCCGTGACGGTCAACCAATTGATGGGCCTTCTCAAGCTCGATCTGGTCTTTTGCCTCATCGCGTAACTTAATAGCTCGCTCAAGTGCATCTTTTGAGTCAGCTTCAACAATATCGTCACCGTAATCTGCGTCATCAACCAGAACCCGTATGGCGTGCTGGTTAACCTCAATAACGCCACCGCTAACCGCGAAATAGTCGAGTTTCTCATCTGAATCGGTTTTGTGATACCGAACAACCAATGCACCTGGTGTTGCAAGTGTTACCAATGGTTCGTGACCAGGGAAAATCGCGATTTCGCCTGCGCTAGTTGGAGCGATGAGCTCGTATATTTCTTGGTCAACGAGCACGCCATTAAGGGTGATGAGCTGCAAATGCATAAACTACTTCTTCTTTTCCTTCATAACCTTATCGGCCAAAGTACCGTCAACCATGTAGAACCAGTCTTCGCTGCGATCGTCGTAATGACCAGCCAGAATATCGGCAAAGTCTCGGACCGTATCTTCAAGTTTGACATACGTACCCGGGTTTCCGGTAAACTTCTCGGCAACATGGAATGGTTGAGACAGATAGCGCTGAATGCGTCGAGCCCGAGCAACCGTCTTCTTCTGTTCATCGGAAAGCTCCTCCATACCCAAAATTGCAATGATATCCTGCAGCTCTTTATACTGCTGCAAGACTCGCTGGACTTCACGGGCCACTCGGTAGTGTTCCTTACCGACAATCTCAGGGTCAAGGCTGGTCGAGCTGGAAGCCAACACGTCAACAGCGGGGTAAATACCAATTTCGGTTAGCGCACGGTTCATAACAATCGTCGCATCAAGGTGAGCGAAGGTTGTCGCCGGAGCAGGGTCGGTAAGGTCGTCGGCTGGCACATAGACAGCCTGAACAGAGGTAATTGAACCCTTCTTGGTTGATGTAATTCGCTCCTGAAGGCCACCCATTTCCTCTTGAAGGTTTGGTTGGTACCCCACAGCAGATGGAAGACGACCCAATAGGGCAGATACCTCGGCACCAGCCTGGGTAAAGCGGAAAATGTTGTCAACAAAGAAGAGAACATCTTTACCTTCGTCACGGAAAGCTTCAGCCATCGTAAGACCCGAGAGTGCAACGCGAAGACGGGCTCCTGGTGGTTCGTTCATCTGGCCAAAGACCAACGAGGTCTTGTCCAGCACGCCAGCTTCTTCCATTTCGTAGTACAGGTCGTTTCCTTCACGGGTTCGCTCACCAACACCAGCAAACACGGAGTTTCCGCTGTGAAACTTGGCGATGTTGTTAATAAGCTCGGTAATAAGCACTGTTTTTCCAACACCTGCACCAGCGAATAGTCCGGCTTTTCCACCTTTAATAAGCGGGGCGATGAGGTCGACAACCTTAATACCAGTTTCTAGTACTTCAGTCTTGTTTGACTGTTCGTCAAGCGCTGGAGCCGAGCGGTGAATAGGGGACTTCTTGCCTTTTGGAGCTGGTTTATTGTCAATTGCATCACCAGTTACGTTAAACATGCGACCTTGCGTCTCATCTCCAACTGGCACCGAGATAGGGGCGCCGGTCGCAGTAATTTCTTGTCCTCGCACCAAGCCATCGGTACTCGAAAGCGCAATTGCCCGCACCGTAGTTTCGTTAAGGTGCTGAGCGACCTCAAACGTCACTGTTCGCTTGTCGTAATTTACAATAAGCGCGTCATAAATTGCTGGCAATTCGCCAGTTGTAAACTCGACGTCAACTACGACACCAACGATTTGTATAATTGTTCCTGTATTAGCTTTCGTGCTGTCTGTCATGTAACGTCCTCCTGATGTTCTTTACGTATATTTTCTACTTCTTCAATTGCTAGGTTTGATATGTCCGTGCTCGGCGGACCGAATTGGTCTCCTCCAGAATAGGCATCTGCGGCTAGATCCCCAGCGGTGTATGTACCCCTCGCTATAGCACCCCTAAACTCATCAGCAAGTTCATAGATGCGATCAACAGGTTCTTTGCTGCGAGCAGCCACCATAGACGCACTATGCGATTCTGCGCCCCAATCCTGCATACTACGAATTACAGCCACAACATCATAAACGGTCACCTCATCATCGCGCAGTGTGTCGTAAGTAGCGGTATCGTAACCAGCCTCAACTTCGGCGACAATGGCATCAGTATCTATTTCAAGATTGTATTCGTTGAACGACGATACGTCCATGGCTTGCCAGTCTGGAATATTTTGCATGACAGCCTTCTGAATAAGCTGACGGAGGTGTTCCTGTCTCTCAAATTCTTTCTGCTCAATCGCGTCCTGCTTGTACTCTATAGCCGCCTCCTGGACATCAAGCACCTCGAGGTGCTCCAATGTCAGGCCCGCTTCTCCTAAGGCATCTCTCAACGCGTACGGCCACACCTTTATGTCATACTCGCCGTTACCGCCACTTACCTCGACGTATGTACTTGCAATCTCAAGCACTTCGTCTCGGCGAGCGTAGGCGTCGCGCTCGTGCCACATCGTTACGTCAGTCATTTAATGCCTCCACGCCACCGGAAATCTCCGCCAGTTCTTGGGTAATTGCGCTTTGCCGTGCTTTGTTCATTGCAAGTGTAAGGTCATCAATTAAGTCTGATGCGTTGTCAGTGGCACTTTTCATAGCCATCATACGCATACTGTGCTCACTAGCGCGTGCGTCAAGCAGGGCTTGGTATATTTGCGCACCAACCAAACGATAGGCAATACCATCAAGCACTGTTTCAACACTTGGCTCATACAGCACATCGCTGGCGACGCCTGGTTCATTGGCTGGCTCGAACCCAGCAGGAAGCACTCGTCGCATAACCGCATCCTGTCGAACGCTGTTGATGAAATCCGTGTACAGCACATCGACGGCATCAACCTCTCCAGAGGTGAAGAGTGTTCGGACACTTTCGAGAATAGCGTGAAGTTGACTCTCTCCGGGCCTGTCTGACAGTTCCTCGTAAACACCAAGCACTTCTGTGTCTTTAATGCGGGTTACGAACTGTGAGGCCTTTCGCCCAATGGTGATGGTTGTGTTTCGTATACCGGCTTTATCGTCTATCTTTAGCTCATTGGCATACAGTCGAAAAATGTTGCTGTTATAAGCGCCGGCAAGCCCTCGGTCAGAAGCGACCACAATCAGTAGCCTCGTCTTAACTGGTCGTTTAACGAAAAGAGGATGCTCCCTGACAGCAGAGTGCGTAGATAGCGCCGTCAGAAGTTGGCGCGCGGCCAACGTATACGGACTCGACAGCTTGGTCGCTTCCTGGGCACGACGCATTTTACTTGCAGCCACAAGTTGCATCGCTTTCGTAATCTGTTTCGTACTTTGTACGCTACGGATTCGTGACTTAAGTGCCTGGGTCGACGACATTAACTACTCCTTAAATCCCTTCGAGACCGATTCAGCGGCCTTTTTGATGTGCTTGAGCACTGTTTCAGTTGGTTTTGCGCCTTTATCAAGCTCTTGCATATCTTTCTTCTCATCGTGCCACAAACGAGACAACAGGGCCTCTTGTGCCTCTTTGATATGCTCCGGCGACACATCGTCAAAATGTCCACCCGTAACGGCAAGAATACTGACAACCTGTTGCCAAATACTCATTGGTGCGTATTGTGACTGTTTCAAAAGTTCAGTCAATCGCTGTCCGCGATCAATTTGATGCTTGGTAGCTTCGTCGAGGTCGCTTCCAAACTGCGCAAAACTGGCAAGTTCTCGGAACTGGCTAAGTCCAAGCTTCAAGTTTCCACTGACCGACTTCACGCCAGCCGTTTGGGCCGCGCCACCAACACGGGACACTGAGAGTCCGGCAGAAATAGCCGGTCGAATACCTTGGTAGAAGAGGTCGGTTTCAAGGAAAATTTGTCCATCGGTAATAGAAATAACATTGGTTGGGATGTACGCTGAAATGTCACCGGCCTGTGTCTCGATAATTGGCAACGCTGTAAGCGAACCGCCGCCAAGTGCATCGGAAAGTTTCGCTGAACGCTCAAGAAGACGAGAGTGAAGATAAAAAACGTCACCCGGATAAGCCTCGCGTCCTGGTGGACGACGAAGAAGTAGGGACATTTGCCTATATGCAACTGCGTGCTTGGTGAGGTCGTCATAAATCATCAACGCATGACCGCCGTTGTCACGGAAGTATTCGCCCATGGCCGTTCCGGCATACGGCGCAAGGTAGAGTAGGGAAGCCGGGTCAGACGAGCTAGTAGCGACAATAATTGTTTGATCCATAACACCCTCTTGCTTCAAGCGATCGACCAAACGAGCAATCTTCGATAGCTTCTGTCCAATGGCGACGTACACGTTCACGACACCAGTATTCTGGCGAGCTTGATTGATCATCGTATCAATAGTAAGCGCCGTTTTACCAACCTGACGGTCGCCAATAATAAGTTCACGTTGCCCGCGGCCGATAGGGAACATCGAGTCAATAGCCGCAATACCTGTCATGAGTGGCTCATGGACTGACTTTCGGTCCATTACCCCTGGAGCATCTCGCTCGACAAGACCTTCAGCTTTGGATTTAATTGCCGGTCCGCCGTCCATTGGTCGCCCAAGCGGGTCAACTACGCGCCCGAGAAGCGCGTCGCCAACTGGAACGGTTAATACCGAGCCTTTTCGTCTAACGGTTTGTCCGGCCTTCACTTCAGCGTCATCACCAAGTAACACGGCACCAATTTCGTCCTCGAGCAAGTTCAGCGCAAAGGCCTCAACCACACCAGACGGTGTCTCAATATGAAGCACTTCGCTGTAGCCTGCGCTGCGAAGCCCGTGAACCCATACCACGCCGTCGCCAACCCGAAGCACAATACCCGTTTCATCGAAGTCCCCCTGAGTTTCAAGACCTTCAATGGCCTGGCGCAGGTCTTTTGATAATTCCGTAATTGATAGGTTGCTCATAAATTTTCTCCTTAGGCTTTCTTCAGTTGGGTTCGTAATGTTGTCAATTGGCGTTGAACGGTCGTGTCGAGTTCTTTTCCTGGAATATGTAGTCGCAGCCCACCAAGAACCTCAGACTTCACATGCTCACGAAGCGATACCGACAGTGCACCAGTTTCGGCAGCAACAAATGCGTTAATATGCTTCTTTGTCTCCGCAGACAGAGAAAAAGCCGTGGTGACATCTGCAATAACGTCACCCTTTTTCGCCAGAGAAGACTCGATGTCGCGCACATATAGTGCAAGCATACGAATCTGACGAGTCGTCACGAGATACGCCGCAAGTTGCTTCACTACGCTTTTATCACCCTCCTGCAACCGCTCGGCTACAAAAGATGTGACAACGCGACGAGACAGGCGACGTGCCACTATTTACTCTCCTTCAGGGCTTCAGCAATCAAGGCTTCGTCTGGCTTCTTGGTGTGTACTTTTCCGACAACTTTTTCGGTCGCGAGTGCAACAAGTTCGAGTGTCTCGGCGCGAAGTTGTTTGCGAGCCGCTTCAACGTCTCGGCCAATGTCATCGCGGGCTTCTTTTGCAATTCGCTCTGCAACAAGACGAGACTTTTCTTCACTGGTTGAAACAATATCAGATGCTTCCTGTTTTGCCGTTGCCACAATATCAGTTGCTTCACGTCGAGCCTCATCGAGCAATGCTTCACCGTCTTTTTGGCTCTGCTGCGCAGCGCGCTGAGCTTCAATGCTCGCATTTTTGGCATCTTCTATATCTTTCTGACGTTGATCAACCGACTTCATAAGCCATGGGTACACAAAGCGACCAAGAAGCGCCACAAGTAAAAGAAAGGCAACAATTTGAATAATCAGAAGTTGCCAGTTAATGCCAAGCGCACTCAGCAAATCACCAGAACCGGATGTCGCCTCAGCGACAGTTGTATAGAATGTCACTCGTTATAACTCCTATAAGAACATTGCGATAATCGCAACAATGATACCGATGATAGCCAACGAGTCGGCAAACACAATAGCGGTGATCATAAGCGTTCGAATATCACTTAGTTTTTCTGGGTTACGACCGAAAGCGTTTAGCGCTGCTGCACCAATAAGGCCAATAGCAAGTGCCGCACCAATTGCGGGAATGGCGTAGGTAAGGCCAAATGATAATGCGTCCATAGTTATTTTTTCTCCTTTTAATTACTTCTTATTATAGCACATCACCCCTGATGAACGACCTTTGTCGATATAGGGTCATCAGAGGGGTGAGTGTGTTCATCGGAATCGTGGTGTGAAACGGCCAACGCGGTAAAAATGAGGGCAAGCATGAAGAAAACGTAGGCCTGAATAAAGCCAATGAATAACTCGAACGCCATAAAGAAGGGCAGAACGACTGACGCAAAGTAGCTGGTCAGAACGGCGATTATAACCAGAAGTACCTCGCCAGCAAATGCGTTTCCAAACAAACGAAGCGCAAGCGCCGCTCCACGAGACGCCTCACCAATGAGCTCGAGCACGCCTTCAAATGCGCCAATCGGGTCCTTGAGTGGGTTTCGGAAATACCGACCGGCGTTCGCAAATACACCAAGGTGCTTTATAGCATATAGCTGTACGGTAACAATAGTAATCACCGCCAAAGCGAGCGTAAAGTTAAGGTCGGCCGTCAGGCTTCGAAGAAGCGGAACGCCGTTCCAAGTAAGCGACTCGGGTCCAGGAATAACGCTCATCCAGTACTGCACAAGAACAACAAAAAAGATGGTCACGGCTAGCGGGGTAATGTGTCGTGCAACCCGTTGGTCGGGGATAACGGCGTGAATTTGCTTCAAAAGCCCTTCAAAAACCCACTGAATTAGTCCGGTGAAACGATTGTGCGACCCTCTTCGCACCTTTATTGCCACGAAGGACAATATCGCCACGACAATTAAGGCGCCCACGGCACCAGTAAAAACTGCGTTTGTGATGGTAATACCAAACACCTCAAACAGTGGCTGAGCTGAAATAGAAATGTGGAGATCGGCGGCGGCTACTCTCGTCGTCATAAGGGAAAACATACAGGCTGTATTGTATCAAAAAAAACGCCTTAGGTATAGGGTAACCACCGCTTTATATCTCAACCGACATCCTGTATAATAAATATGACGAAAACAACTACTTGGAGGAATCTATGAGCGACACGAAATCACCACAAATCATCCTTTACCGCACGAGCTGGTGCGCCTTCTGCCACACTGAAATGCAATGGTTAGACCGAATGGGCATCCCTTATGTCGCAAAAGACATCGAGGCCGACCAATCTGCTCACGACGAGCTTATGAAGAAAATCAACAACGACTTCCGCGGCGTCCCCGTTACTGACATAGGCGGTGATATCATTCTTGGTTTTGACCGTCCAAAACTTCAAGCAGCTATGCAGGCACACAACATCCAACCGACGGCAACAGCCTAATAACCTAGTTCTTATGGCAAAACCAACCCTCGTTATGATTCACGGATTTCGTGGTACGCATCACGGCCTTGCTCTTATTGCAAAACGACTTGAAAAAGATTTTACCGTCATCGTACCGGACCTTCCTGGGTTTGCCAAGGGCGACAAGCTTGAAAAACACGACCTCGATGGCTACGTGACCTGGCTCGATGGATTCATGAAGAAGCAATCTCTTAAAGAAAAGCCAATATTACTTGGTCACTCGTTTGGAAGTATTGTTGCTAGCGCCTATGTTGCGAAACATCCTCGTTCAGTAACAAAACTTATTCTCGTTAACCCAATTGGTGCTCCAGCGCTTGAGGGTCCGAAGAAAATCCTGACAAAACTTGCCGTGTTCTATTACAGAGTTGGCGAAAAACTTCCCGAACGAGCCGGAAGGCGATGGCTAGGCATGAAGCCGATGGTCTTTATTATGAGCTACAGTATGGCAAAGACTAAAGACAAGAAGCTTCGCGCATTCATTCACGATCAACACTTTCGCTACTTCAGTACTTTCCACAGCGCAAAATCGGTCATGGAAGGGTTTGAAACTTCGGTTGGCCATACGGTCGGTGAATTTGCTGCTCGCATTCCCGTACCGACGCTAATTATCGCCGCATCGTTAGACGATATAACTCCGCTTGGAAAACAGTACGAACTGGCGCGACGTTTTAAAAATGCCCGTATTGCAACAATCGATAACGTTGGGCATTTAACTCACTACGAAACACCAAGTGAAGTGGTGCGTCTTATAAAAACGTGGCTCGGAATAACTGCTAAGAAATAAGTTTGGTGTATATCGCTTCAAAGCGATCGTATGTTGTTTGAATATCATGCGTCTTGGCAATAGCTAGGCTTTCGTGGCTAAACTGTTTTCGCAAGGCTGGGTCGGTGATAATAGCCCGTATACCGTCTGCAATGGCCTCTTCATCATCTTGATCACACAAATAGCCGTTCCGCTTGTCCTGACACAGCTCACCGAGCGCACCAGCATCAACGGCAACAATCGGCTGACCACTAGCCATAGCCTCAAGTGTCGCAATGCTCTGTAGCTCGGCAGGGGAGGGCATACAATACACCGTGCCGGCTTTATGAAGCGCCACAAGATCTTCGTCGCTAACGCGTCCAGTTAGTGTGACGTGGCGGGCAATACCCAAGTGGCGAGCTAAGTCATTTAGATTATCAAATTCGGTACCGCCGCCGACAATAAGCAAATGTGCGTCAGGAACCGACTCGTGCACACGCTTGAAAGCCTTGAATAGAACCGGCAGGTGCTTTTCAGCATCGACTCGTCCAATATAGCTAACGATAGGCACATCGAGCGGCAACTCGAAGCGCTTCGCTACCCGTGGGTCAAACTCCCCCGGCTGAAAGTGTGCTAGGTCGATACCATTTGAAACCGCCTCAACGGGCTGCTTCATGCGTCCCTCAATGTTCATCATGCCAATTGCCGACTTCGTCGGGAGTGTTACGTAGTCCGCCTTCAAATGAAACCTAGAAAAATACTCTTTTAAAATATAGTTGATTGGGCGCGAGACAGGCGCGAGAAGGCGCAAGTTGTCCATAAGGTTTTCAGGTATAGCGTGGTTAGTGCTGACAATCGGAATACCCATTTTATTGCCATATTTCATCGTCGACTGGCCAATACCAAGCAGCATTTGTATGTGAATAACATCCGGGTCGAACTCGGCGAGAATTTTCTTCACTTCACGGTCGGGAGCAAGCGATATGCGAAAGTTTTGATAAAACGGAAATGGTACCGACGTTGTGCGGATAATAGTGTGGTTGCCATCAACTTCTTTACATTTTTTGCCAGTCTGACTTGGGGCAATAACCACAACTTCATGACCACGCCCAGCCATACCTTTTGCAAGATTGCGACTAAACGTTGATACGCCATTAATGGTCGGATAGTGAAGATCCGATGCGATGAGGATTTTCATATATAGGCGTATTATATCATGCTACAATATCACCACATGAAAGTGCTTTACGACGCCAGGTACATTCGAACCGACTTCCACGATGGTATTAGTCGATATTCTATGGAGCTCGGGCATGCATTGGCGAAGCTCACCGACGTCACTTTCCTGATCTTCGACGATGCCCAAAAAGCGTTTCTACCTAAAAGCGCCAAAACACTGACGATACACGCTCCAATCTCACCAAAAGAACCGTTTTCCGCTCTTATTCTCAATAAATACCATCCGGATGTGGTTTTTTCACCTATGCAAACTATCGGCTCGTTCGGCCGTCGCTATAAACTAATCCTGACGCTCCATGACATGATTTACTATCGTCACCGTATGCCACCGCCCCGCCTTGCGTGGCACATTCGAATGGGATGGCGGATATTTCACGCCAGCTACGTACCGCAACGCCTCACGCTTAATGCCGCGGACATTGTCGCAACGGTCAGTGAAACATCGAAGCGCGATTTTGAAAAAGTTCATCTTACAAAACGCCCAGTTATTGTCGTACCGAATGCGCCACAACGTCTTGAGAGATACCTCAAAAAGCCAGTAAATGCGCCGAAGGACACTGCGACAAATCTTGTATACATGGGTTCGTTCATGCCGTATAAAAATGTTGAAACACTTATAAAAGGGCTCGAATACCTTCCTGGCTACACACTTCATCTTCTGAGTCGCATCACGCCCGAACGAAAGTCAGAGTACAAAAAAATGACGCCCCGCGGCGCCAAGGTGGTCTACCATAACGGTGTAAGTGACGAAGAGTACGCAAAACTTCTAGCTAATAACGCACTACTCGTCACCGGCAGCCTTGATGAAGGTTACGGCCTACCATTAGCCGAGTCACTGGAGCTTGGCGTACCAGTTGTAGCCAGCGATCTAGAAATCCACCGTGAGGTGGCTGGAAAGGGTGCTGTGTATTTCCCGGCGGAAGACCCGGCCGTATTTGCTGAAAGAGTAAAACAAGCCTCTTCACCTGATGGGTATAAACAGCTCACCAAGTACGGCACGGCTCACATTGCTCAATTTAACTGGAAAAAATCAGCCGAAACTCTTCTTAAGGCGATGCAATCGCTCACAAAATAGCAAAGCGACCCCTGTCTGCTATACTAAACGTAGTATGAAGAAACGTGCACGAACACCGGCATCAGCTATCGTGAACCGCCGAGCGTCGTATGATTATGCGCTCGACGAGGAACTTACAGTTGGCATCGCACTCACTGGAAGGGAAGTGCGAGCTGTTCGTGATGGCCGCGTTCAACTAAAAGGCGCCTTCGTGACCATCCGAAACGACGAACTATGGTTAAATAACGCTAGCTTTAGCTTGGTGCTCAACACCAAAGGCGTCAACGAATCAACAGTCGACACCTCACCTAGAAAACTTCTAGCGCACCGCAAGCAAATTGATAATCTCAGTGATGCAAAACACACCGGCATGACGATTGTTCCGTTGCGACTACTGACTCGCGGACGTCATATCAAGCTAGTTATTGCGCTCGGTAAGGGTAAGAAGCATTACGACAAACGTCAGGCTATAAAGAAGCGCGACCAGGAACGTGACGCGAAAGTTAAGCTATGAAACTCTATTCCTGGAACGTCAACGGTATTCGAGCCGTCATCAATAAAGGCGCGTTTCAGTCATTCATAGCCGAGCATCAACCAGATATCCTTTGCCTTCAAGAAACAAAAGCAAAACAAGGGCAGGCCGAAATTGATCTCCCTGACTATGAAGAGTATTGGCACAGCGCCGATAAAGCCGGCTACAGCGGTACGGCTATTTTCACGAAAATTAAACCTCTGCAAGTCATAAATAGATTTGTTAATGAGATCAACGAGACCTACCAGCTCACCGATACCTATGGCGACGCCACACTTGAGGGGCGAGTTATCTCGGCAGAATTCGAAAAATACTGGGTCGTAACTGTTTATACACCAAACTCGAAAGGTGACTTAAGTCGCCTCACGTTCCGCCACGAGGCATGGGACCCAGCGTTTTTGGCACACATCAAAGCACTGGAAAAGACAAAGCCAGTTCTTGTTTGCGGAGACTTAAACGTCGCCCACGCTGAAATTGATCTCGCAAACCCTAAGGCAAACATCGGCAAGCACGGCTTCACCAATGAAGAACGTAGTGGCTTTGATGCTTTCGAAAACGCCGGGTTCATTGACACTTTCCGGCACTTTTATCCCGACAAAACCGAAGCCTACAGCTGGTGGACTCACTGGGCCAACGCCCGAGCTCGCAACGTCGGCTGGCGCATCGACTACTGGCTAGCTAGCAAGTCGCTTGAGAATAGCCTTGTTGATGCAAAAATCCACCCAGATGTCATGGGCTCAGACCACTGTCCAGTAAGCATTGAGGTGAAATTATGAAAAAACAGCCAATTGCCGTGTTCGATATAGAC
Source organism: Candidatus Saccharimonadota bacterium (assembly GCA_009992235.1). Taxonomy (GTDB): domain Bacteria; phylum Patescibacteriota; class Saccharimonadia; order Saccharimonadales; family Saccharimonadaceae; genus Microsaccharimonas. The sequence goes on along the minus strand of JAACVZ010000001.1, from coordinate 127,826 downwards.
GGGACTCTTTTCCGCTGGCAGCTTTATCATGAACTTGTCTTCGAGCTCAATAGCAGAGGCGTATTCGATGCTCCCACTGCAGAACTTCTCGAGAATGCACTCGTCGAGTGGAACGCTGGCCTTCGTGACTGGCATGACTATGAAATGGCGGTCGTCAACTCGCTCGAACCAATCATCGCGTCGCTACCCATAGACGTCTATAACGATGCAGTAAAGGCAGTTATGGCTCAATCGGGTCATAAAACATATGCATACACAAAAAATCTGGCCAAATCGTTAAAAAAACAGGGTTACTTCCTGCTAGCTGTTAGTGGTTCTCAACAAGAGATTGTTGAGCCATTTACCGAACGCTACGGTTTTGATGATTGCATCGGTGCTCTGTACGAACGAGACGGTGAAACCTTCACAGGCACAATTATTCGCCGCGTTCCGGGTAGAAAACACTCTATTGTCACAGAGTATCTTGGGTCACACCCAGAACTTACCCTCAAAGGAAGCGTTGCGGTTGGTGATACGGAGGGGGACATCTCAATACTTGAAATTGTTGATACGCCTATCGCTTTTAATCCATCTGCACCTCTGTTCGATGTCGCCATGAAAAAAGACTGGAAAGTAGTTATCCAACGAAAAAACATCGCCTATACTCTCGGGAAGGAAGGAAAGGAGCAGGATGGACCATTCATACTGGAAAAAACAGACCGGTTTTAAGCCACTCTTTCCAGACATCCAATGGAGTCGACCCGAGCAACGTTCGCGCGCCGGAAAGCTTGGTATTATTGGCGGCAACACGCTTGGTTTTGCCGGAGTTGGCGAGGCATACGTAACCGCCTCGAGTACTGGGGCTGGGGAGATTCGTGTTCTATTGCCAGATGCTCTCAAGAAATCTATTCCACCAACTATCACCAACACCGTATTTGCAACCACCAACCCCTCGGGCAGCCTCGCTAAAGATGCGCTACCAGAAATGCGAGCCCTCGGATCATGGGCAGATGCCGTACTCTTGGTTGGCGATGCCGGCCGAAGCAGCGAGACCGCTATTGTCTACGAAGAGTTTCTTCGAGACTACGAGGGAAGGTTAGTTATAACCCGTGATGCGATTGATCTTATAAAAAATAGCCCTCAGGCACTCGTCGAACGCGACAATACGCTGCTAGTTGTTTCATTCGCACAGCTTCAGAAGTTATTTCAGTCGATTTATTATCCAAAGGTGCTAACTTTTAGCATGCAGCTGACCAATTTGGTTGAAGCACTTCACAAGTTCACTATCACATACCCGACCGCCGTAGCCGTCCTTCATAATGACCACCTACTAATTGCCCATAACGGCGGCGTCGTGTCTGTCGAATGGACGAACCCAATGGCGATTTGGCGGGGAAGCGTGGCTACGAGCATGGCCGTATACTGGCTCTGGAACCCGACAAAACCGGTTGAAGCGTTCACGACAGCCATCTCCTAGAACCGCACCGATAGATTGACAAATGTAATGTTTTTTGCTATAATATGTAGCATTCCCGCGGTTTAACTTTGCGAGGATTTTGCACCCACTCACAATCTAGTACTCCTGAAGGGACGCTACCATGAAGGCTACTCAACTGAAGAGGAAGAACCCGCTTCACCCGTCCGCCCTGGCCATTAACGACCTCCGACGCGGCTGTTCGGTCGTTCGGTTCAACACCGAATACGGAACAATGGAAGAAGGTGTTGTTGTTCGCGAACCGTACGTACAAACGCACGCTTCTCGCTTCTTAGGTAAGCAACTGATGGTGGACATTCGACCCACCGAGTACGGTGATGTCAGAACTCACTTTCTGTCCGACACCGGTACCGTTCCGTACGAGGGTGGTTTGTGGAGCCCGGTGAATTTCATGGTCGCGGCCAAGAAGAAGCACCTACTCCCTGAGCCCTCCGGACCCAACCCCGAGTCTTTCGTCGGCTTCTCTGACTTCGAAGATTATTTCGAAAACGAATTCGACCGATATTGGGAAGAGGAGGAGTAGAGGTGCACAACAACGCCCCGGCCGCTAAGTCAGTACGACTTTTGTGGCCGGGGCGTATTAATTTTATAAATTTTTCTGGTACCGCGAGCCGGACTTGAACCGGCACGTCCAGATGGACACGAAATTTTGAGTCTCGCGTGTCTACCAATTCCACCATCGCGGCGCCCATGTATTGTACAATAGAAATGAATAGGATTAAAGATGAAGCCCGATAACAACAGTCAAGGTGGAGACCGTTCGGCCGCACCTCAGTCAAATCAAGATACCGCTGCCGACCTAATCCGTCTGCAGATTGACTCGTTATACGGAAGCTCGTCTGACGATACGCCCGCACCGCAACAACAGCAACCACAACCTCAAGCCCAGATACCCGCACAACCCGCTCAACACGGCGTATTCAACCGAACACACGCCGCACATCCACTTCCGCAGGCCGAGCAGTGGAAAGCCTACCACAGTGCCTGGCAGAACTACTATCAGTCTTATTACGAGCAATATTATGCGCACAATAAACCAACCGAGCCCGAAGTAACGACTCAAACCGCCCAAAGCTATTTCTCGCATCAACCCGAACCCGAAGAACCAGCAACAGTTACTAAGGACGCCGCTCTGACCGAACTTCGCACGCAGCTGCTTTCAAAAGTACAAGACTCGGCAAAGAAGGTCCGGAAAAGCCGTCACTTTATGCCTATTGCTGCGTCACTCATAGTAGTGTTATTGTTCATGTTCTTGCAGTACAACCGAGTTATTGTAGCCTCAGTTCACGCATACGTGTCTCCGGGAGCAATTAGTCCGCAGAATATCGTCGTAAACCCCGGCGAAGATACAAAAGTTAGTCAAGATCCGAAACTAATTATTCCAAAAATTAATGTTGATGTTCCGGTTATCTACGGCGTTGGCTATGACAACGATTCACAGATGGCGGCCATGGAAAATGGCGTGGCGCACTTTGCTATTCCCGGAGCGAACAGTCGCCCCGGTGAAGTAGGCAACACGGTACTATCGGGCCACAGCAGTAACGACCTGTTCGATGGTGGAGATTACAAATTCATCTTTGCACAGCTCGACAAACTTGCCCCCGGCGATACGCTCTATGCAAACTACGAAGGCGTCCGTTACACCTACGTCATTACCAAAAAAGAGGTTGTGCAACCAAACGAGGTAGGTAAGCTCATTTATGACACCAAGAAACCTATGCTGACGCTTATTACCTGTACGCCACTAGGTACGGCACTCAATCGCTTGCTAGTCACGGCCGAACAAGTCAGTCCAGACCCCGCTAAAGCTGCTCCAGCGCCCGCAGGAAGCGGAGAGACGACCGATGAGGCAACTATACCAGGCAACTCACCAACGTTCCTAGAGCGACTATTCGGTTAGGTCGTTGAACTAATCAAGAATCATTTTTACGCGTTGCAATACGTAACTATTGTCGCGCTCACCAATACTATACATGTAGCGTCCGCTACGACTGAGAGTTGCGTCAAAGCCTTCAGCTACACTCATTATTTCGTACCGGTTTGTCCCGTCAAAGTCGCGCATAGTTAAAGACGCCGCCGTATCAGTCCAAAGGTGTGCATCATCAAGCCACTGGAAAGTCCGCTCACTGTCGAGTAGCGTCGCTACTGTTGAACGTTTTTGCAGCATATCGTAGCCAACCAGCTCCGTCCCAGCGCGCGCCACAAGATACGAACCAGTCTTGCTGAATGAAACAGTGCTTATTGGAGCAGTCGTTGAAACGGTCGCATACGGAGCATAGCTCGTGACAGTGCCGTCACTCGAACTAGGGTATGTTCCCTTTAGGATACTGAGGACGTTTCCTTGTGAAACAGCAACGTAATCATCGCTATGCTGTCGAACAGTTGAAATAGACAGCGCCTCATCCGTCTTTGTGCTTCGTATAACATAGCCCTCATCATCACCATCACGATACACCCCAGCGACCTTCAGCTCAGCGTCATGAGGGTCGGTGCCAACATAACTAATAACTTTTGTCTCATTATTAAGTGATACCTGATCAACACGGCTAACAAGAGGGCGAGATATAACAGCCTCATCTAAATCGAGGCGTCGAATTAAGCCATCCTGCGTTAGACCGTACAGCGTCCTTCCGCCAGTTCCCATAAATACAGCATCACTAAGCTGAACGCCGAGTAGGCGAGTGACGTTTCTACTAGCTGATACATTCTGCGTATCAACTACCAACCACTGAACCTGGTTGTCTATGTGATGCGTAACAATAACAAACTGCCCGCTCTGGTCCCACTCATGGAGTCTAAACTCGTGAGATGCACCAACAACTGCATCGTCACTATATACGTCTTGGGGGATTATCACCTTACTTGTGCGTACATTCTCCTCGCTAAGATTAACAACGGTGAACGCTGGTTCACTACTTTTTTCTTGGACAATGAATGTCTGTCTGTCGGGTGATGCTTTTGCCCCCGAAAGAGACGCGAATGAGGCAACGTCTTTTACTGAACGGTCCTTAGGAACTAGTCTGATGTAGTCGAGCCACGTAAGCGTACCGGCCTGAACATCAAGCGTCTTTACCCAATCTTCATAGCCTTGACGTTGAACCATAAACGTATGCGTTCCGGCAATAACGGTCCGCTTAGTTGTCGTCTGACTACCTGTGTAGTTACCATCAACAAAGACGCCCGCACCGCCTGGTACTGATTCAAACTGAAGCAGCGCTCCTTGCTCTAAGCGGCCGCTGTCGCTATCGAGCCGGTAACCAAGAATGAATAAAACCGTCACAATAACACCGGCAACAATAAAAAGCATCGCGATTATTGATACGACAATTCGCTGAATTAGTTGCTTTCTTTGAGATGGACGTCGAAACATGACTTCGTCTCAGTATAATGGTTTCGTGTGATTTTAACCAGAGGGTTGCATAAGCACGATAGACGCTCTACTATAGGGTTAATGTATGCGGACGTCACGAATTGTGCCGTTCCCCATACCGACGTCTCTATATATATGGCAAATTGCGAGGATTTACACACCACATGGCGACAAACAAAACAGTTACTATAAACGGGCGGATGTACGATGCAGTCACCGGACTTCCCGCACGTCCCGAACCAGCTTCGAAAAAGTCTGTACCGAAAAAACCAGAGCCACGTACTCAGGCAACAAATATCCACGAACAGACACAGCGATCAAAAACATTGCGTCGTAGTGCGGTTAAAAAACCTACACCTGTCGTAAAACACCCGACCAAGGGTCGAACAATGGATATAGCAAGAAACTCGAAAGTTAGTCGGTTTGCACCACACCCTGTTACGAAAAAACTATCACCAAAGCCAATCACAGACACGCCCCACCGGCCGCCTCAGGCGCACCCAATGGCCGAACGTGCCGTTTTAAGACACGCCGCGCTTGCAAAACCACGAGAGAAAGCTATCGCTACAGGCAAAGAAATCAAAGACAAAGCAATTACTGCCGCCCTGCAAAATGACAATAAATCAACATCGAAAAAACGACGTCCGCTTGAGCCCTGGAAAAAACGACTGCTTATCGTAGTCCTTGTTGTCGGCGCACTTCTTGGTGTTGCTTACGGTATATACCGGCTCGTCCCTGCAGTGTCGGTGTCAATAGCATCAGCCCAAGCAGGTGTCGAGGCCCAGTACCCAGACTACGTTCCTGACGGCTTCAGCCTGCACCATCCCGTGAGCTACAGCGAAGGTGAGGTTGTTCTTAGCTTTGCATCAAACAGCAATGACGATACCTATACTATCCGCCAAACAGAGAGCTCATGGGACTCAACTGCAGTTCTAGACAACATCGTGAAAAAGACAGTCGGCGATAACTATGTCACGACTCGTGAACGAGGATTAACTATTTACAGCTACGACCGAAGTGCCACCTGGGTGAACGGTGGAGTCCTGTACACCATCACTAGTAACGCACACCTCTCAAACGAACAGATCCGACGTATCGCAACCAGCCTCTAGGCGACATCTGTTATAATACGACCATATGACAACTATTCGAACCCGTTTCGCACCTAGCCCAACCGGCTTCATGCACGTCGGTGCAGCCCGCACGGCACTATTTGCTTGGCTACTTGCTAGACAGGCAGGGAATAACGGCACCTTCATTCTTCGCATAGAAGATACCGACAAACAACGTGAGGTCGAGGGAAGTATTGCGCATATCGGCGACAGCCTGCAGTGGCTCGGAGTCCAGTGGGACGAAGGTATAGCCGTAGGTGGACCGCACCAGCCCTATATCCAATCTGAGCGTCTCGAAATATACAAAGAATGGGCTCAGCGCTTGGTTGACGCTGGACGAGCCTATGCTGACCCATACAGCCCACAAGAACTTGATGCTTTTCGTGAAAAGGCTAAAGCCGAGAAGCGTCCTTTTTTGTACCGCGACCATCGGCCAGAACAGCCTCCTGCCTGGGACGGATCGCAACCGCTTCGTTTCAAATCCAATCCTCAAAATTACACCTGGCACGATGCAGTCATGGGCGAGCTATCATCAGGCGAAGAGGCGATTGATGACTTTATCATTATCAAAAGCGACGGATACCCAACCTACAACTTCTGCCACATTGTAGATGACGCCATCATGGAAGTTACCCATGTACTTCGAAGCCAGGAATTCCTCAGTAGTACTCCAAAATTTCTAAACCTATACGATGCTCTTAAGCTTAAGCGACCCGTACTTGCTACGCTACCGTTCGTTATGGCAATAGACGGCAAAAAGAAGCTCGGTAAAAGAGATGGCGCAAAAGACATACTTGATTACGGAAAAGAAGGCTATCTACCCGAGGCGATGGTAAACTTCCTAGCGACGCTTGGCTGGAATGATGGTACCGAGCAGGAAGTCTTCACGACCGATGAACTCATTAAGACGTTCTCACTTGACCGTGTACAAAAAAGCCCAGCCCGCTTTGACGAACAGCGTTTTCTGTGGCTCAACGGACAACATATTCGTGCGCTATCTCTCGAAGAACTTTCAAAGCGCGTTGAACCTTTCTGGCCAGAATCTGCCCGTAGCGCCGACCCTGAATACCGTCTAAAGGTGCTTTCGCTCGCCCAAGACAGGCTTAAAACATTAGCTGACCTACCGGCTCTAACCCAATACTTCTTTGAAGAGCCTGCCATAGATTGGTCGCTTGTCGATGGTAATAAACAATTGAAGAAACTTAGCCCAGCCCAGCAGAAAGAACTCTTGCAAGCAGCGTTAGACGTACTCGCGTCGCAAACAGACTGGTCAGCGGCATCTATTCAAGAAACACTCAACCAACTTCTCGAAAAAACTGGCCAAAAACCTGGCATTCTCTTTAGCCTTGTGCGTATTGCTACCACTTGGGCACCGTTTAGCCCAGCATTAGACGAAACGCTCGCCATCCTTGGAAAAGAAACTGTCCAAAATCGCCTCACTCAGGCCGTCTCAGACCCCCGATAACGTGCTATACTACGTAGCGTAACTATAACGCTTACGAATACATGAGAAAACGACGATCTATCACCACTGCCAGTACTCCGCGCTTTAACTGGATACGACGACACAAAAAACGTGCCGTTATTCTTGGGAGCCTAATTGTACTGTTACTTATTTCAGGTGTTGTTACGGCTGTCTTTATGAACAATCGCGACATGTCGATGTTTGAAGCGATTGCTGTTGAGACGCCCGAACCTGAACCTGAACCGATTATTTACTATTCGCCACTCACCGGGAATATAGTAAAAGATGAAGCCGCTTCAAAACAGCCAGCCACGGCTATTATGATCGAAAACAGCCCCGATGCTCGCCCCCAGTCTGGGCTTAAAGACAGCGGCATCGTATTTGAAGCAATCGCAGAGGGGGGAATTACTCGATTCCTCGTCATCTATCAGGAACAAAAACCAGGCCTGGTTGGTCCAGTCCGTAGCCTGCGCATGTATTATGTAGATTGGCTAGCTGCCTTTAATGCAAGCGTTGCCCATGTTGGCGGAAGTGCGGCCGCCCTAACTGAAATTCGTAACGGCACCTATAGGGACATAGACCAGTTCTTTAATCCGGGCACATACTGGCGAGCAACCGATCGCTACGCGCCGCACAACGTCTACACCAACTTCGAGCGACTCGATGCGCTTAATAAGGCAAAGGGCTATACATCGTCATCATTCACCGGGTTCACGCGAGAAGATAGTCAGCCGGCCGAAACGCCAGATGCAACCCGCATCAACGTTACAGTAAGTAGTCAGCTTTATAACAGCAGCTATACCTACGACGCCAAAACGAATACCTACCACCGCTCACAGGGCGGAGCGGCCCACCTCGACCGCGAGTCTGGACAGATTAGCCCAAGTGTCGTTATTGCTATGGAAGTCAGCGAGCAGCGCGTTTTTGAAGACGGCTGGCGCGAGCAAATAAACAGCGTCGGAAAAGGCACCGCCACCATCTTTCAAAATGGAACAGCCAAAGAGGTAACCTGGCAGAAGAAAAGCCGAAAAGAGCAAATCACCTTCACCGACGCAGCGGGCAAAGACGTCCCCCTAGCCCGAGGGCAAACCTGGATAACCGCCGTCCCTAAAAGCAGCGGAGCGGTTTCATGGCAATAAATGCGCCTCGTCGTGTACGCGACTTTTGGCCACGATTCGAACGCCGAACAACTTGGCTAGTCGCAGGACTGGTGCTTTTCTTTGCCACACTAACCGCCGCAACCCTCTGGTTCTTTCAAGACACTCTCTTAAATTATCCGATGGAATCACTTGTTATTATCGCAGCAGTGGCGATGAGCAGCCTCATAACCGCGATCCTAGTCCACGCACACAGCACAAAGCCGTTACGACACCTTCTTTCAGCAGTAACGCACGTATCAGGTGAACCGAGCGCTACGACACCACCCCGACCGAATGACAGCGCTCTCGAAAAAAGCGGCCTTGGCGTCGTTCTGCAGACCATCTATAGTCTAGCCTCCCAAACAGCGCCCGAAGATGACGCCGTTACGCCCGCCGAGGCTCCAGCTAGAAATGTCGTCGAAGCGGCCCTCGACAGCACACTTTGCGGATTCATTACCATGGACGAACACCACGCAATAACCTACGCCAACAAAGCCGCACCGGTACGAGTTGACTCTGACGGTATCATGACACTCGATGTTATATTCAACGGAGAAGATACTCTAAGCGCCTGGCTAACACAGTGCGCAGAGTCGTCTGTTAAGGCCGAGCACACCTGGGCCCGCGTCGCCAATAAACTACCCAACGAAGAAGATAGACGATTTTTTGATATCATCGCTTCATACAACAAAGGCGCCAAAAACGAAGTCGTCTTAGTCCTCGTCGATAGGACACAGCTCTATAGCGTCGGCGAAGAGGAGCTCGACTTCATAGCCTTTGCCGCCCACGAACTGCGGGGACCAATTACGGTTATCCGCGGCTACCTCGATGTTTTCCAAGACGAACTCAGTGACGTCCTCCAGGACGATCAAAAAGAGTTATTCCGTCGCCTGGCAGTATCTGCCAATAGACTTTCTGGCTACATAAACAACATACTTAACACCTCACGCTACGATCGCCGACACCTAAAAATGCACCTTGCCGAGACGACCGTTATAGACGTATACGACACCATACGTGACGACATGGCCCTACGTGCCAGCTCCCAGAACCGATTGCTCACCGTATCTATACCAAACGATCTTCCGACTATTGCAGCCGACACCACCAGCCTAGGCGAAGTATTCGGCAACCTTATCGACAATGCCATAAAGTACAGCAACGAAGGTGGTGCGATTGCTGTTTCCGCGGCGCTCAACGGAGATATGGTAGATGTAGCCATTAAAGACCACGGTATTGGAATGCCGGGCAACGTTGTCGGAAACCTTTTCCAAAAGTTCTACCGGTCACACCGATCGCGCGAAACGGTTGCCGGTACGGGTATTGGCCTATACATTAGTAAAGCTATTGTTGAGTCACACGGAGGAACTATTAGCGTTCAAAGTGAAGAGGGCAGGGGATCTACATTTACGGTGTCCCTGCCGACGTATCGATCGGTTGCCGATTCTTTGCGCGCAGGCGACAACAATGACGGGTTACTAAAAAAATCCGAAACAGGTGTGTATATAAAAAATCATTCAGCGTACAGGGGGTAGCAATGGCTATTAATACAATTCTTATTGTCGAAGATGACCGATTCATTGGCGAAATGTATGTCCGTAGCCTCAAGAAGGCCGGCTACGATGTCGACTGGATGGTTGACGGAAACGATGGACTCATTGCTGCTCGCAATAAAGCCTACGATCTGCTACTACTCGACGTTATGCTACCTGAGCGCAGGGGAGGAGACATTCTTAACGCCCTGCGCGGAAAAGAAGACCTAATACCCAACACAAAGGTTGTTGTACTCACTAATTTTGAGCAAGACGACGATTCGCGCGCCGAAATGGAAAAACACGCCGATGGCTATCTCATAAAAGCAGAAATCACCCCAAGTAAATTACTCAGCGTGATTGAACGACTCGGCGCTTAACTTCTGGCTCAAAAGGAAACGCCCGCAACTTTTCAGCTGCGGGCAATTGCGTATCCTTCCTACCACTGCGCAGCGAACTGCGCCGAGACTCGAGAGTGTACATCTTTGATGATGGATCGCCTAACTACCTTCGTGGTACCATCCATAATGCGGATAGTGACGTTACGGCCCTCAAGCACTCCGCAATCGATTGTCACGTCGCTCGAACTCTTACCGTAGAACGTCACCGGCGCGTTTGGAGGAACGGGGACCCTGTCGAGGGACAGGTCCTTGCCATTACCCATACGGGTAGTATTAACACCTGGCGATTTATTCTTGAATGCCGCCTGAACAGATTCGTAAAGAGCCTTCTCTTCACGCCCTCTCTTCTCGTCGACGGAAACTTCTTCGGCCAAGACACGTCTCGTTTCTTAGGTATCGGATAGCAACCATATTATAATAACACCGATTTTGACTAATGTCAATTACTACCCCTTGGCACATATAGACACAGTGGCCAGTTTTTGCTAGAGTAGTAAAGCATTTATGGCCTCATATCCTTCGGATATACAGCCAAATTGCTCGGAATCGATTTTAAAAGTATACTTTTAAAATACGCTTCACTCACAATTTGGCCTCATCGTCTAACGGTTAGGACACCAGGTTCTCATCCTGGCAATCCGGGTTCGATTCCCGGTGAGGTCACCAAATTTATTCCTGCCGCAATGCTTTCATCGGATCAATTTTAGCCGCTCGTCGGGCCGGCAAGTAAGAAACGGCAGCACCCATACCTATAATGAAAACTAGCGTTCCCAGAATGAGAAGAGGGGATATGGCGAATATTGTAAAGCTTTCGGTAACACCTCTACCGGAGGCCATTCGGTTCAAGAACAGATCGACGGAAAGCCCACCAAGTGTTGCAACCAGTATACCGATGACACCACCGAAACCAGACAAAATCATCGCTTCAACCGTGAATAATCGCTTCATGTCTTTTGGCCTAGCGCCAATGGTAATCATTAAGGCAATTTCACGCGTTCGCTCGAGCAGCGAAACAGTGAGAGTGTTTATCATTCCAAGTATTGCAATGACCATACCGGTGCTTCCAAGACCGATGAGCACAATGTTAAATACGCGGAACACTTCATTAATTTGATCTAGCGTATCAATAGGAGAGGTAGTTTCGTATCCCATACTTTCAATGCTGCGACGTACATCGGAAACCCTCTCTCTATCGTCTACAACCGCCTTGGCCTGGGTATAGTTTTCAACGCCCGCGTCTCGGAATACGTTTTGCGATACGAAGATCTCCGACCCAGCACCAGAGTTAACAACCCCAATAACATTCATGTCCTTCTCAACGGTTTTATCCTGAATTACCAATTTCACTTTTATGTCTTTGCCAATGACCGTCTTGAATTCACGAACGCCGAGAGCTTCAAGCAAGGACGTGTTAATAATAATTTCGTCCTCACCAGACTCACTGAGAGCCGCTCCAGCCTCGATAGTTAGGTTACTCAACTTCATGTACGTGTTCTGCACACCATAGGCCACCAGGTCAACAGACGAGCCGTCAAGCGTCACCTGGCTGGCAAGCATGTATACACCAGTCAGGTCATTAACATTCGACACGGCGCCTATCTGGTCCATGTTGTCCTGAGATAGGCTAATAATTGCAGAGTTAGAGGGTGATATATCGACTGTGTTAATAGACTGGTTGCCAATAACTTGTCCTTGAACCAGTTGTTGCACGCCAATACCAAATGAAATCAAGAAGTATATAGAACCTATACCAATAACAACACCAGTAAGTGTAATGGCGCTTCGAAAACCCTTAAAGCGAAGGTTGGCAATCGCCATTCTAATGATAACGTCGTAGCCGACGTGCGCCTGGACGGGTTTATTTCTTTCTGTCATATCGCCACCCATCTATACGCTTCTTGGTATCTGCCAGCAATCTATTCGTAATAACCGAAACGTCAGTGTTCTTCGTTTCTGTCGCGACACCATCTTCTATCAAGATGAGCTGATCACCCACAGACAAGTACTCAAGGTTGTGCGTCACCAAAACAATTGTTCTTTTATAATTCACGTTTAAATCTTTTAGCAATCGAATAAGTTGGTCGCCATTATGACTGTCGAGGTTTCCGGTTGGCTCATCGGCCGTGATGTATGTCGGATGGTTCACTAGCGCCCTTGCCATAGCGACACGCTGTTGCTCACCTCCAGATAGCACCATTGGCTTCTTATGAGCATGCGGCTCCATGCCAACCCGTTTCAGTGAAAGTTCAGCGCCTTCCCGCGCTTTGTCGCTATCGAGTCCCGAGAAGTAGAGGGGAAGTGCAACATTCTCTAGAACATTCAAACTCTTCACCCAATGATCTGCTTGCTGAACCATGCCTAACGTATGAGCACGAAAGTAGGCTCGCTCGTTTTTGTCCATGGCGTAGAGATCTTTGCCCGCATAGGTGACCTTGCCAGACGTTGGTGCATCGAGACCAATGAGTAGGTTGAGTAGTGTCGACTTTCCGCTTCCCGAAGGTCCGTAAATAATCGTGAAGCTTCCTTCTGGAATCTCGAAATTTACATTACGAAGTACCTCAACAGCACCACCTGGGGTCTGGAAACTCTTGCTTACATTCTTTACCTCAATAAGTGGTTCTGGTTTTGTCATATTAGAATCCGAACACCCTGTTCAGTGCGTTAAGAATTATGTTGAGTACGCTGTCAGACGCTCGACCAATGATTGCCGATTGGTTCGAACCGCTAGTCTCATTACGAGACTGGTCTTCCGATATTGGCTGTAGCTGATAGACGCGTGAAACAGGTAAGTCAGAAATGATGACGACGTGGTCGGTTGTTAAGCGACCGTCCTGAGCAGTCTTGCTGGTATATTCTGTACCACCGCCGCCGTCGGCGTAGGCGACTTGGCTAGTCGCGAGTTCGTCGGTCTTCCAAGACACCACAATTTGACCGCGGGCTTCGCTACCATTACCACGGACCGATGTCTCAACAAGTACGTCAGAGATTTTCGGTGGCCGAGTATCTAGTGCGGTGCGGAAGAACTGCCTGTCACTTACCGCAAGGTTGCCGTCGGCGTCACGACTTTGGGCGAGTAGGAAGTACTGGCTGTCGTCTTCGAGCCCTCGAACGACAGACTTATGATCAGTGGTCATGCGAGAAGAGAATATATCAACACCATTCGTTCCAGTCTTACCATACGTAATAGTTGATGACGCTGGAACATTCGTTGTCCAGCTGACTTCCTGCGTACTGGTTGGCTCGCCTTCGACTGGCTGGAATCGTAGGTTAGATATTTGCGGTCGGGCAGGGGTGGTGAAGGTATTAATTTGCCTCGTATCGTATTGATTGCCTTCGCTATCGAAGGTTGTAAGCTTATAGGAATAAAGGGCGCCGTCGTCAAGTCCGTCAAGTTCAATAATGTACGATGACTCGCTACTTGAGGTGTTAATTGTCTTAATGCCTCCAAAACTGTCCGTCTTACCGTAGTTAATGCTTACCCTGGTTGCATCGGTCGAAGTGAACTGAATCAAAGCACTATTGAGGCTCTTTTTAATAACTTCTACATCCTTCACGACAGGTGCCGGAAGGGTAGTGAAGCTCAACTCGCCGCTAACACCTATATTACCGTCCTCGTCCATCCACTTCACTCGATAGTAGTACGTCATGCCGGCTTCAAGGTTTTCAACTTCTACGCTGTGTGATTTCACCATTTCGCTAATCGTCACTTCACCTGGCTTATAGACGCCGCTCTCTGTGCCATACTGAATGCGACTGTCGCTCTCTCTGTCGGTCACCCAGTTGAACCTCGCCTGACGAGTGCCGACTTCAACCGATACGTTACTAATCAGCTCCGGAGCGGTTGTATAGCGTCCAGTCGGTAACTTAGCCAAAGGCTCCGAAAAGGCACCGCAGTTATTGGCAGAGTCACAAGCTCGGACCTTGTAGTAATAGGTTACTTGATTAAGCGACCCATCGACATAACTTAGTCCACTCGCGGTTGCGACCTCCGAATAATTGATGTCGTCTGTTGAACGATGAATCGAGTAACGCGCCACTCCAGCGCCTGTATTTTCCGGCTCTTCCCAAGAAAGAGCTAGCTTCCATATTTGAGCGTCTTTGGTTGAAACATCAGCCATTTCAAAATTACCAGGAATGCCCGGTGCTGGAGTATTCGCCGTAAAGTCTACTGTTGCATAAGTTGCGTAGTTAACGTTACCGGCCTCATCCTTCGCCACGACATACATTGTGTTATCACCAGGCTGCGTTGCAAACGCGTCAGCGTCAAGTGATGTCTGGCCAGGTTCCGTATAGTGACAAGTATTTGCCGTTGGTAACGTGTTTACGGTGTAGCAATACGTGACACCGGCAGCCGATCCAACGAATGTTGAAGGCGCCTGCCACGAAAAGCCAAACGAGTTAGCAGTATTGGTCTCTGGCGTGACTGCTAGATTCTGTGGCTGAGTAGGTGAGGAGGTGTTGATGCGAATAACCGCCGTTACATTCGAGGTCGATATATTACCGGCGTTGTCTACTGTCCTGAAGTAGACCAAGTTGTTACCCTCGCCAAGTAGCGGGTAATCAACCTCGGGGCTCGTCTGGTAGCTACCACTATTTGCGAGTGTGTCCGACCACGTACCGCCAGATCCTATTTTGTATTGTAGACCAGCGACACCACTGCCACTATCGGCAGGGGCTTGATCGCCAGAGGTAGGCCAAGTAAGGATAACATTTTTGGTAGCCACGAACTGCGAAGGTGCGGAAATAAATGCTGGGTTAGATGGGGGAGTGGAGTCAAAGTTAAAGCTAAATTGTTCAGCGACACCACCGTAAACATTTCCTGCATTATCTATAGCTTTTATGAGCAAGTGGTACGGCTGACCATTGTCTTCGAGCACCTGACTAAGAACGCCGGGCTGCGCGAGGTCAAGCGAAGCCGTATCGACCGCATACTGACATGCGCCACCGGTTTCTATAGGCGAGTCGCCTAATATACCACCAGTTTGAGTGAGGTCGGCCGTTGCGTCCTGCCCGAGGTACATACAATAACCAAGTAGGCCCGAGCCATTAATGTCGTCTTCGCCCGGCTGCCATGTAACGTATGGCGTCTGGGTGTTTATCCAGCCTTCGTTTTGTATCGACGCACCGTCTTGCGAGCGCTTCACGGCAATACTACTAGCATTTTGAACAGGTGTCTGAGAGTCGTTCATATAGCTTAGCGAGAAACTATTCACCGTTGGGGACACTGAACTATCAGCGCTGTTTAGCGTTAATTTAAGTTCTATAAACCGCGAAATAGGCAGGGTGTCAATGTTGCCGGACCCGGACACGCTACCAACGCTAGACTGCGTAAACTCATCGCTCCAGGCAGACCACGCTTCATTGTCGTTGCTAGTCCTGGCCGAGAAGCTGAGCGATGTATTTGCTGGCAGCTCGTCTGTTTGCCAATCTACGCTATACCACTGAGTCTTTCGCCCCAATCCGAAATCTACAACAAAGCCAGAGACAGTACCCAGGTCTCTATAGCCGCCGAGAAAGCTTATAGACCCTAGAACCACTAGAGGTGCAGTCTTATACGAGCCGAAGAAATAGCCAATTTGTCCGTCGCTTGCACTTCCCCAGCAATAGGCTTGGCCGCCCGCGATGGCGCAGGTGTGGTTGCGCCCAGCCGAGATAGCAGTCACAGTACCGGACATAGTAGAATTAATAACCGCCTGTGGTGAGGCTATTGTAGAAGTAGTACTACCATTGCCCACGCGCCCAAAAGCTCCACTACCCCAGCAATACGCTTGACCGCCAGCTACTGCACAAGTATGAGAATCGAGTGCTGAGATATCAGTAACCGTTCCTGACATAGTAGAATTAATAACAGCCGTAGGACTAGTTTGATCTGTTGTAGTACCTATCCCAAGCCTACCTGCATAATTACTACCCCAGCAATACGCTTGACCGCCAGCTACTGCACAAGCGTGGTTCCCAGCTACTATATTAGTTACAGCGCCAGACATAGTAGAAGTGTCTACGGCTACCGGTGCGGTCTGATCGTCTGTAGAACCATTGCCCATTGAACCACCTGCACCTCGCCCCCAACAATAAGCTTGGCCATCAGCGATGGCGCAAGAAAAATTCCCACCAGCCGAGATGTTAGAAACCAAACCGGACATAACTGAGGTGTCAACTGCTACTGGCGTAGTACTATCGTTAAGAGAATTATTACCAAGTTTGCCATAATCGCCTTGACCCCAGCAATAGACCTGGCTATCGGCGATGGCGCAAGTGTGATAGTTGCCAGCTGAAATAGCGGACACTGTGCCAGACATAGTAGAGGTATCGACAGCTACTGGGGTGGATTGGTCGATAGTGGAGTTGTTGCCGAGTTGGCCCCCGTAACCACGCCCCCAACAATAAGCTTGGCCATCGGCGATGGCGCAAGTGTGATAGTTGCCAGCTGAAATAGCGGACACTGTGCCAGACATAGTAGAGGTATCGACAGCTACTGGGGTGGATTGGTCGATAGTGGAGTTGTTGCCGAGCTTACCATTGCCACCATCTCCCCAGCAATAGGCTTGGCCATCGGCTATGGCGCAGGTGTGGCTATAACCAGCAGAGATAGAATCAGCTGAATCGAAACTTGTTGAGTTGACGGCCGTATATATAGGAAAAGGTGACGTAGATTTACCTCCGATATTATAGTAGCCCAATTGTCCATATTGATTCTGCCCCCAACAATAAACTTGACTATCCGTAACAGCACAGCTATTAGAGCCCCCAGCGGTAATGTCCGTAACTGCACCTGATATCGCAGAGCCGTCTATCGCCGCAGGAGTATTCTGCTGAGTGGTTGATCCGTTACCAAGTTGGCCGTAGTTGCCATACCCCCAACAGTACGCCGAACCATCAACCATTGCGCAAGTGTGATCTCTACCAGCCGAAATATCTGTAATTATGCCTGACATAACAGAAGCATTGACGGCTACAGGAGTTGTCTGGAGCAAGGTCGTGGAGCCGTCACCACTCTGTCCATTATTTCCTTTTCCCCAACAGTACGCCTGGCCGCCAGCTATTGCGCAAGCATGATAATCGCCAGCTGAGATATCTGTCACTGTGCCTGACATAACAGAGGTAGATACGGCCTGGACTGATACCGCTGACGTAGTCGATCCACCCCCCGTCTGGCCGTAAGAACTTCTTCCCCAACAGTACGCCTGGCCGTTAGCTATTGCACAGGTGTAGTCGCTACCAGCCGAAATATCTGTAATTATGCCTGACATAACAGAGGTAGATACAGCTTCTGGTGAACTCGCATCACTAGAAAAAGTACCAAAACGAGCATCATCTCCATTTCCCCAACAGTACGCCTGGCCGTCGGCTATGGCACAGGTATGCGTACCTCCTACTGCAATGTCGGTGACTACGCCAGACATCAGAGAAGTGTCAACAGCTACCGGGCTACTTTGATTTTCCGTTGAGTTATCACCAAGCTGACCAGTGTAGTTATAGCCCCAACAGTACGCCTGGCCGTCAGCAATGGCGCAAGTGTGATTATTACGAACAGAAATAGCAGTAGCCCCTCCCAAGTAGCCAACACCGCCAGGGCCAACCACCTGAACGGGTAGTTGTCGATCCGTGGTGCTGCCATCTCCAAGTTGTCCATAACTGTTAACCCCCCAAGCCCAAACCGAACCGTCATCCTTAAGAGCCACCGAATAGCTAGTACCCGCCGCTACCTCAACAACAGATTGCAGAAATGAGCTATCTGGTCCAAGCGTGATACCCGAGTCTTCTTCGGCCGCTTCGCAATTTTCATCAGTATATGCGTCGCCAGATATAACTACACCATCTATCACCGTCTGCTCACAGGCGCTAGATTTATTCATAGCAAAATCTGCATTACTACTCCAGCTCAGCGATTCTTCAGCCCGTACCGCAGCAAAGGGTAAGAGCGTACCGACAACCGTGCCTACCAATAAAAGAACGGCAAGCATTATGTGCACAAGCTTTCTGTGAGTATTGTAGTTGAAAGGGCGCGCCAACAATTGCGTCCGCTTCTTCACGGGTGCGAATATACGTGTGCGTAACCCTTTAATTTTACCCATCGTTATGTTGGATTATACCACACAGCGCAATCTAAGCATAACCTTACCGCATAAAGATAGTCGAACGTATTAGCGTCTGGTAAAATGAAATTGCATGAAACATCGTATTCTTCGTATAGCTATAGTTGTCCTGGCGGCATTGGGCCTTTTCTCCGTATCTGCACCCGTGCAAGCGTCAAACTTATTTACCGTTCCGACTTACGTCATTGACTACAAACTGGACCGTACCGAAGATAATCATTCAATACTGTACGTCAAAGAAACCATCACAGCAGACTTCACTTTTCCAAGAGCAAACCACGGAATCGAACGAGCTATTCCATCTAGCTACAACGATCGTTCATTAAAAATGAGCGACCTTCGTGTCACGAATACGAACGGAGACGCCCGTCAGTACTCTACATACACTGACGACAATAATAATACCGTCATTCGCATTGGCGACCCAGACGAATACGTCCTTGGGCTTGAGACCTATATTATCGAGTACACGCTCTCAGACGTAACTAAGTATTTTGAAAATAACGACCGAGATGAATGGTACTGGAACACAAACGGTGTTTATTGGAAAGTTCCCATTGAATCATTAACGGTTAACATAACCCTCGACGAATCGCTCGCGGATGCGCTTATTGAAGCGCCCGATTGCTACTACGGACTCGAAGGCTCAACGAATCGCTGTCAACTTGTTCGTGAATCAGACACGCGCTATACCGTAACGAAAGAGAATCTATTCATTGGCTCTAACATTACCGTGGCATATGGCTTCCCGGAAGGAACATTTGCTGGCTACGCGTATGGACCCATTGAATGGATCGTCCGTATGTTCAATGCATTTCTATTACTGAAGGTCATTATCGTTTTCATTCTTGGAAGCATCTTCACGCGCCTCTTCATCTATAGAAAAGATAGAAAATCAGAACGAAAGCCAACTCCGCCACAATACATTCCGCCTAAAGACACATCGGTCCTTGCATCGGGCCTACTGATTGGAGCGAAAGGGTCAGGATTCGCAGCACAACTACTCGACTGGGCAGTGCGTCATTACATTGATATTTATGAAACAAAGCCAAAAGGTCTCCTTTCAAAAGCCGACTACGATATCGATATTAAAAAAGATGTCAACAAACTCAAAGAAGAAGAGAAAGAGCTTCTCCGAGATATGTTTGGCGGGGCGCTTCCTGCAATTGGCGCACGGTTATCGCTGAAGTCACTGGCAAATAACTATAAGTTCGTCAACAACACGCGCGACAACCAAAAAAAGCTTACGAAATCACTCGAAAACGACTACCAACTGCGTGAAAAGAATAAAGCAAGGGCGAAATTTATCATTCACTGGGGGGTCTGGACTGGAGTGCTGGGCATACTTACGTTTTCACTACCGTTGCTGATTCTTTCGGCCGTGGCTCTACTTATGTATAGGCCACTCTTTAAACCACTAACCGACAAAGGGCTCGAGCTCGCCCGGTATCTAGATGGCTACAAAATATACATTAAAGCCTCTGAAAAAGATCGGCTAGCCATGCTCCAAGGACCAGATACAGCAGAAAAGGTTGGTCGCACCGTCGACCTGAATAAGCCTGCAGAGCTTATTAAACTATACGAACGATCGCTCCCGTACGCCGTCATGTTCAAGATGGAAAAAGAGTGGAGTAAGCAACTTGGCCACCTTTACGAACAAGCGGACCACACTCCAAGCTGGTATCACAGCTCCGGTGCTTTTCACTATGCAGGTTTTGCAGCGGCAATGAGCACCTTCTCGTCAGCCTCAGCATCTTATGGTGCCAGCGGGGGAGCTAACAGCAGCGGTTCAGGTGGCGGCGGTTCGTCAGGCGGCGGTGGCGGCGGTGGCGGTGGCGGCGGATGGTAGCGCCAAAAGAAGTTGTCTATAAAAAATCAGCTGGTGGCGTTCTCATTCACGACAACAAGGTGCTTCTTATTCACTGGGATCCACCACGAAGCACGTATGACTTTCCCAAAGGTAGTATCGATCCAGGAGAGAGCCCTGAAGATGCTTGCATAAGAGAGGTATTTGAGGAGACTGGGTATCCTACTCGGATTATTGACACGATTGGTCAGACCTACTATGAATACGCCTGGACAGACGGTACCTATCACAAGAAAACTGTCGATTATTTTTTACTCGAACAGGCCGGGGATTATACAGAAGCACAGCGAGAGCCACACGAAACGTTTGCTGAAGTGTGGTGCGACATAACTAAAGCCCGAGAACTTCTCGGTCGCGATATCGACAAAGACCTATTAGACGTGGCGCTTGAAAAGCGGCAAGCCACCCAGTAGTCACTCTGTTGTATTATCGGAAGCAATACGTCATACTAACCATAAGTAATAAATAGGGCACGCACATTCCATGACACCCCTGAAACTGTCGGCTACATCTTACCGTCGCTTCTATGCGACATCAGCGCTTTTGTCGCTGGCTATAATTGCTCTATTTGTGATGCGTGAATTTTCGCTCGTATCTCTTGGTTCTTCGTTTCAGGTTGGGCTACTCGCCGCCATAGGTACCGGCCTCGTCTTCGCTGCTAGCGTCACAGGGTGCATAGCTGCAAAGAAAATGAACAATACCGTACTAAGTCTCGGTGTGTATGCCTTCATGATTATTTCAACCGCGCTCGCTATTGCCAACGGTTCTGTCGCGTCGTCACCGTTTCTTGCCATCTGGGCAATACTCGGTTTTAGCGCAGCGCTATTTGGCGCCTATGGCTGGCTTCTTCATGCAACGCTCTCTACTACAGCACTTGCCGTGCTATACACCTCAGGCTCATTCTCTTCCGACACGATTGCTATATATATCATAAGTAGCGTCCTGCCGGTTATTGGCGGGTTACTGATATGGAGACAAGGGTCATCCAGCGCAGCCGACGAATCCAACCGAAACGCAAAAAGTCTTGCTACTGAACTATCTGAAGTTGCCACAAAATCTGAAATTGTTATTAACGCAATTGGTGATGGTGTGATTGCTATTGATAGTAAAGGCACCATAGAACTAATCAACCCAGCCGCCCAAGAAATACTTGGTTGGGGCAAACAAGATGCATTAATGCTTAACTACAAGTCTATTCTGAAACTAAGCGACGACAACAATCATGAGCTCGATCCGTCCCAGGACCCGTTGCAACAAGTGCTCAACACCAACCAACAGGTGCGCGCCAACAAACTCGCCGCCACTACACAATCTGGCAAAAAGATAAATATATCTATCGTAGTTTCACCAATTGGCGTCGCCGGTTCGGGTGTTATTGCCGTGTTCCGCGACATCACAAAAGAGCGTGCCGAAGAGCGTGAACAGGCCGAGTTTATTAGCACCGCTAGCCATGAAATGCGCACACCCGTCGCCTCAATTGAGGGCTACCTAGGACTCGCTATAAACCCCAACACTGCTCAAATTGATGAACGAGCTAAGGGATACATTCAAAAAGCTCATGAAGCGGCGCAGCACCTCGGACATCTTTTCCAGGACCTGCTTGATGTCTCGAAATCTGAAGACGGCCGCATGACAAGCACTCAAAAAGTAGTCGACATGATTGAGCTGACCAGCGCTGCCGCTCAAGGCCTCGAACAGAAGGCAAAAGAAAAGAACCTACAGCTTCACTTCAAACCAAACGAAAATAGTGGCCAAAAGAAAATTATGCCTGTTCTTTATGTAAATCAAGATGTCGACCATATCCGTGAAATTCTCGACAACGTTATTGAGAACGCAATTAAATATACACCACAAGGTGAGGTTGTTGTTGATATCCGGGGCACCGAGGACAAGGTTATTATTAGTGTGAAAGACTCCGGACTCGGTATTCCAGCTGAGGACATTCCGCATCTTTTCCAGAAGTTCTACCGAGTCGATAATGTCGACCGGCAACAAATTGGCGGCACGGGTCTTGGACTGTACCTTTCAAGGCGCCTCGCAGAAAGTATGCAAGGACGTCTGTGGGTTGAGAGCACCTTCGGGAAGGGGAGCACCTTCTTCCTGGAGCTTCCGCGGCTAAGCAGCAACGAAGCCGAGAACCTTAAACAGCAGCAACAATCTCAACTCAACCAACAGCTTACACAGCAACCAGCTCCAGAGCCTGCACCCGCTATAGAGCCAACGTCCGAACAACCAGCAGAGCAGTCTAAACCAAAACCAGCAACAACGGTTCCAAGAGGTGAAAGTCTCAGCCGAGAACAAATTGCCGAGCGAGTACGACAGCTAGAGATTATGGCACGGCAACAACGAGAAGGGACGAACGGGCGAGAATAAACACAGGCGGTATGGTATTATGAAACAAACTAACGTAGAATAATGGTGGATTATGGCAAAGATTTTATTAGTTGAAGACGACAAAAGCCTACGCGAAATATATGGCGTACGCCTCCAGGCCGAAGGCTACGATATTGTATCGGCGGGCGACGGAGAAGAAGCGCTTGCGCTAGCCATAAAAGAGCGCCCTGACCTGATTGTTAGTGATGTTATGATGCCAAAAATTTCTGGTTTTGATATGCTAGACATCCTTCGTAGCACGACCGAAACAAAAGACGTTAAAGTTATTATGATGACCGCACTTTCTAGTGAAGATCAACGCGCTCGAGGTGAATCACTTGGGGCAGACCGCTACCTAGTGAAGTCTCAAGTTGGTATTGAAGATGTCGTTCGAACTGTCCACGAGGTGCTTGCCGATGATAGCGCCGGTGGCGGAGCTCCAGCTCCAGCAGCTACACCAGCAACCTTCCCACCAGTGCCACCCGTACCTACTGCGCCCACAACACCAAATCCTGCTCCCGCGCAAGAAACACCAGCGAGCCAACCACCGATACCATCAATTATTAATACACCCCCGGAGGTCCCTGCTATGCAACCACAACAACCAACAACACCTAATGACACGCCAACACCGGCACCAGCGCCACAATCGCAGCCACAACCAGACACGCTGCCGCAGCCGACTGCACCTTTTTCATCTCCTGCACCAGAATCGCTTGGCGACCAAGTTCGCGCGAATGACGCACCGTCACCAATACCAGATGCGCCAGCACCAGACGACACGAACCCGGGCCCACTAGGTCCTATACCGTCAGACGCGTCAACGACGCAACCACTTGATCTCTCTTCGCAAATCGCTCAAGAACTTGCTGGCACTGAAGCTGAAGCGCCGCAAACTCCCGCACCGGAAGCACCAGCTCCCGCACCAGTTGAAACCCAACCCGAAATACCAACCCAGCCACAAATACCACAAACACCGCCTCAGACCGAAGCTTCTGAAACCCCTGCTGCTCCAGCGGCTCCAGTCGTTGAACAGCCAGCACCAACACCAACCGAAGAACAGCCTGCTTCACCACCAACCCAGCCGACACCTGGTAGTAGCTGATATACTCACATAGTGAATCAACGTCTTAACAAGTATTTAGCATTCCACCTGGGAACCTCTCGTCGAGAGGCTGATGATGCTATCGCTGCTGGCGATGTACTAATTAATGGTGAAATCGCCAAGCTTGGCTCGCGCTACGCGATAGGGGATAGCGTTGTCTATAAAGGCAGCCCCGTCGTATCTCGAGACAACCATACATACCTTATGCTCAATAAACCTGAAGACTACGTATCATCCCGCCGGCAACAAGGCGACTCTCCAACCGTCTATGCGCTACTCCCAGAAGAGTATCACAACCTAAAGCCAGTTGGACGCCTCGACCGCAACAGTAGCGGCCTACTATTATTCACCGACGATGGTGATTTTGCTCACAGTATGACGCACCCATCGTTTCAAAAGACAAAAGAATACCTCGCTACGCTAAACACGGCGCTCGAACCGCTTCACCAGCAAATGATCAGCGACTACGGCGTACAGCTTGAAGACGGCTATAGTAAGCTCACCCTCGAGCGACTCGATGATACGCGGCTTAACTGGAAAGTAGTCATGCACGAAGGCCGCAACCGTCAAATACGTCGAACCTTTGCGGCGCTTGGGTATGACGTTGTGAAGCTTCACAGAACAACGTTTGGACCTTATTCACTCGAAGATTTGCAACTCGGAAAATACGTTGCATTGGATATTGACTTTAAATAGTAATTGTTATAAAATATAAAACGGTTACATACCTGGCCTGACGCTGGGACCCGTGGATTCATTCCACCCTAGAGAGATAACCGACATAAGTCTCTCTTTGTACACTATGGTAACCACCATGAAGGGCCGAGGAGCCCGAAAACTCCAAGCGAGTGTCAGAACTTGAGGCAAGGGGTTTTGTTAACCCAACCCTCGAGTACGACATAGACACAACAGTGCTGGGCGACCTCTACTCGGTTAACGTGGGAGTGGACTGTCGCATTAGTGTGACAGCCCCCTACGAAGACCTTCGGTACTGGTCGTACGGCGGTTTGATCGATGTGAGCGCATCGACCATCGAGGCAAACGCGGAGGCCCTCGGGCTCAAGCACTGCTTCACCGAGTAACAAGCTCAATTCAACGGGGTGGCCTCTCTCAAAAAGAGGCCACCCCGCAAATCCATGACATTCACCAAAACACTCGCATTCTGCGGGTTTTTCTGTTATAATTACCTCTGTTATGGCTTCCAAGCTCCCTACAGTAGCAATTATTGGTCAAGCGAACGTCGGCAAGAGTTCGCTTTTTAATCGTTTCCTGAAATCACGTCAGGCAATTGTTGCTCGTGAAGCCGGAACCACCCGAGACAATGTTCTAGGGAAGGTGACTCACAACGATCACCAGTTCTGGCTGGTTGACACGGCTGGTCTTAAAGACCCTGACGACGAGTTCGAAGCATCTATTCAAGAGCAAATTACCGAGGCGGCTGAAGCAGCTGACGTTATTCTTGTTGTCGTTGACAGCACACTCTACGCCAGCGATGAAGACCGCATTGTGGCAAAGAAAGCCCTAAAAAGCAAAAAACCAGTTATCCTTCTTGTTAACAAGGTCGACCTTGCCGGAAACCTTCCAAGTGATGAATTCCGCCGACTTGGCATAAAAGATATTATCCGCACCAGCGCTGAACATAATATCGGCATTGAAGAAGCCCTCGACCGCATTACGCAAATTATTCCTGCGAAGAAAGAACGTGATGCCGGTGGCGCTATCCGCATGTCGCTTATCGGTCGCCCGAACGTAGGAAAAAGTTTTCTATTCAATACACTCGCCGGAAAGCAACAAGCAATTGTTGCCAACGTCGCTGGTACCACCCGAGACATCAACCGCATACGAGTTAAGTATAACGATGAATTTATTGAGATACTCGATACCGCCGGTATGCGTAAGCCTGGCAAGCAGGAGGTGGGAATTGAGAAATTTAGCGTCCTTCGAACATTGCAAGCTATTGAAGAGAGCGACGTCTGTTTCCTTCTAATGGATGTTAACCAGCTCAACACCCAGCTCGACCAGCGTATTGCCGGCATCATCGACGAAGCGGGTAAGGGGTTAGTTATCGTTATTAGCAAATGGGATAGTGTTGAAGAAAAAGACGCCTACACCCGTGACGCACTCGCTCCTCGAATTGCACGAACGTTCGACTTCGTACCATGGGCACCACTCATCTTCACCAGTAGCGTTACCGGTCAGAACGTCACCAAGCTGTTCGACCTAACACTTCAAATACACGAACGTCGAACGCAGGAACTAAAAACTCGTCATTTGAACGATCTCTTGCAGACAATTGTTTCCAAGCACCCGCCGGCCGGCCTCAAGAACACTCACCCGAAACTTCGCTATATTGTCCAAACCGACCAAAGCCCACCGTGGTTCGTAATTTATGGAAGCAGTCTAAAGTTCCTACACTGGAGCTACAAGCGACACATCGAACGAGCGCTTCGTGAACGATTCGACTTCGTTGGAACATCCATCAAGATGAGTTTCCGCGACGAAAAGCAAATAAAAGCCAACCGCGAGAAGCGGCTGAAGGCTGAAGCTGAAGAGATAAAAGAAACCCCGGAAGAATAATCTCCGGGGTATTTTTCGCACGCATGACAAGGGGGGGGTTGCCCCCAGGGCGCATTGCTACGCCCTGGGAGTAATCCACGAACTGACCTCCTTGCGAAAATCTATCAGCACCATCAACGCAAAAACGTCGAAAAGTGCCGAGGCAGACAGAAGGACGTAAACGAAGGCAACGTGCGCGCCTTCCAGCATCATCCTGACCGCGACGGCAAGCATGATGACAGCCAGCGCGGGCAAGATCAAACTCACAATCAACGCCATCCAGTGAGGCACGTAGTCTCCAAGGAGGCCCTCACGCTTAAGCGATCTGTGAGCGCTATCAAGCATAACGCCGAGCGTCGCCGAAACGACAAACAATATAACGACTGCAGCCCACATACCAGCTCCTTTGTTTTGAGCGTGCGAAGAAGCGATCGGTTAACCACTTCATAATACTATTATACCACACATCAAGTATTTTATCAATATGCGCTACAATAGAGACATGAAGATTCTCTTTGCGCAGGGAAACCCTGGCGACTCTTATGCTCGAACACGGCACAACGTTGGGTTTATGGTTCTTGACGCCCTCGCCGAAGCGCACAATGTCCGTGGCTGGAAGAAGAGTAGTAAGGCCTCGGCGGAAATAGCCGAAATCACCGTATCTGGCGAAAAGGTGCTTCTGGTAAAGCCGACCTCCTTTTATAACGACACCGGCCTTGTGGCGCGAGCGCTAATCGATTTCTATAAGCTAGACTCACATGAAGACCTTCTTGTCATTCACGACGACCTAGCTCTACCATTTGGGACCATACGAACCAGGGGGAAGGGAAGCGATGCTGGAAACAACGGTATTAAAAGCCTGAACCAACATCTCGGCAGCGAGTACGGACGTATTCGTATAGGCATCTGGAACGACCTTCGCGACCGCGTGAACGATGCCGACTTTGTACTAAGTCGCTTCACTGAAGCCGAACAAACTGTGGTAAAAGAAAAAATTATCCCACTGGTTATTAAGATAACGGAGGGTTTCGTGGCAGGGGAATTCAGACCCGATAGCGTCACGACACTTACGTCTTAATTATTGTTTTCGCCGCTTACGGCTCATCAGCATAGCTTTTTCGTATCTATGGAACAATTATCGAGAGGAAGACCAAGGTGGCCGGGTGAAGGGGTGAAAGGCCCACTCCACCCGGCCGGCCCGCAGGCGCTAACGTGCCCAGTTACTTCTGAGGCGACGAAGCCTTTTCGCGTTGTTCGCGAATAACAGCTCGTCTGCGCGCCACCAATTCCAATATGGTGGCGATCACGAAAGCCGCGGCTGCGGCCAGGAACGGAGCAACCATTGTGTTGGTCGAAACCAACATAGCCCAGTGTTCCGGGCCATCAGGGGCATTCAACAGGTGATTCGTCCACTCATGATAGTGGAGAAGGACCAGCCAGACGCCAACAGCTGTCAACGACATGCCAAAGTCGGCAATCGCCAACGACAACTTGTGCTTCCAAATGGAGACGGCCGCGACGACCAGAAAGACCATCATCATCACTACCAAGAAAGACAGGTACAGCATACCCGGGTCAATCATCAGATCTTCCTCTCAAAGTGCTCATCACGGAACTTCCGCAATGAATACTTTTATTATAGCATAAGTCCCATGAAAAATCAAGTCAAATAAAAAAGCGCCAGGTAAGGGTGGGCATCACCTGGCGCCATTTTACCCTTTAACCCACCCGAAAAGCTGGTCGAGTGAAGTGTCGTGTCCAAGGAAATAATCGTTGGTACGCACCTAGATGAGTCTCGCAGAGAACATCTACTACTTGATAGTCACTATATGAACAACTCCTTTAAACGGGCTCCGCATCCGGAGATGTAGAGTTAAAGGGGTTAGTAAATGTGCAAAGCTTTTCAGGAAAAATCCAGGCCTTAAAAGTGGAGGGTAGCTACTTAGAAAGCGCCTTGCACACTACCTAACTATAGCAGTACAATATACATTGAACTGCCGTTAGAAATAGGGGGTATAAGGTGCTTGGTTACTGTTGCCAGTGAACCAATCGTCTTGAATTATAGCAGGTGTTTGACTTTATGTCAATACTTATTCTAAGGTGGACATGAATATAGGAAAAATCAATACACGCTCCCTGTCCGATAATGCGTATCTCTCACCCCTGGTGACTATAGCCGTACCACCAGAACATCTTTACGTCATAGGTTCGCTCCCCAGTAAGCGTCGACCATCGGTAGCAATTGTCGGCACCAGGAAGCCGAGTGCCTATGGTAAAGAGGTGACATACAACTTGGCCTATGCTCTTGCCGGAAAAGGTGTCGTTATAATAAGTGGGCTAGCTTATGGGGTCGACTCCATTGCTCATCAAGCGGCGCTCGACGCCGGCGGCACGACTATTGCCGTGCTGGCAAATGGACTTCATAAGATATACCCAGCCCAACACTCGCAACTCGCCAAAGACATCGTCAAAGGTGGGGGAGCCCTAGTTACCGAATACCCAATAGGCCAAGAGGCAATGCGACATCACTTTCTGGCACGAAACCGTATTGTCAGTGGTCTGGCCGACGCCGTTATAGTCATTGAAGCTGCCGACCAGTCGGGCACCTTCTCAACGGTCGGTCACGCCATCGACCAGAACAAAGAAGTCTGCGCCGTACCGGGATCGATCACTAGTCCGTTGTCAGTAGGTCCAAACCGTCTCCTGCAACAGGGGGCCCATGTTGTACTATCGGCCGACGATATCTTGCGCCTAATAGCGCCATCGCTTGAAACCGTTCAACAACAGCTACCATTAGGCAACACGCCGCTTGAAAACCGCATTATCACCCTTATATATGAAGGAGTGCGTGACAATGACGAGCTTCTGCGAGCCTCTGAGGCCAATGCAAGCGAATTTCTGCAGGCACTAACAATGCTGGAGCTCGCAGGCACCATAAGACACCTAGGTGGGCAACAATGGGCACTCAGCCAAAACGTCACTGCCACCCCGTAAAGCTTTACAAATATGAATAACTTGTATACAGTCTGGGCTTGTGTTTCACTGGAGTAACAAAGCATGAGCAAAAACCTCGTTATCGTAGAGTCGCCTGCAAAGGCTAAGACCATCGAGAAATATCTCGGTAAAGAGTTCCACGTCCTATCAAGCGTGGGGCATATTCGGTCTATTGCGAAAAAAACGAAAGACGGGACACCGCCTATCGATGTTAAAAATGATTTCCAGACTACTTATGAAATAGATACCGAAAAGAAAAAGACAATTGCTGAACTTAAAAAGGCGGTTAAAGTAGCCGACACCGTTTGGCTAGCAACAGATGAAGACCGAGAAGGGGAGGCCATCGCCTGGCACCTTTGTGAGGTCCTTGGGCTCGACCCGCTAACGACAAAGCGTATTGTCTTTCACGAAATTACCAAAACCGCTATTGAAGAGGCCATGAAATCGCCTCGTACAATTGATATGCAGCTTGTGCAGGCACAGCAGGCCCGCCAAATACTCGACCGCTTGGTTGGGTTCGAGCTAAGTCCAGTCATCTGGCAGAAGGTCCCTGGTGGAAAATCTGCCGGGCGAGTACAGTCTCCAGCCGTACGGTTGCTCGTCGAGCGTGAAAAAGAAATTCAGGCTTTCGAGAATTCATTCCAATTTAAAGTTGTCGCCCAATTTACCCACAACGGCGACTCATTCAAGGCCGAACTACAACCCCGTTTCGACACCGAAGCCGAGGCCCAAGCTTTCCTTGAATCATTAAAAGGCGCCGATTTCAGCGTATCCGACGTCACCACCAGCCCCGGTACCCGCAACCCTGGCCCCCCATTTACTACTAGCACGCTACAACAAGAGGCTAACTCGAAGCTCGGCTTTGGCGCCCGGGCAACCATGTCTAGCGCCCAGAAGTTGTACCAAGAGGGTAAAATTACCTACATGCGAACCGACTCGGTGACGCTAAGCAAACAGGCACTGGCCACTACCGCCTCATATATCGAGTCCTCATTTGGCAAAGAATACTCTCAGGTCCGTCAGTTCAAAACGAAATCGTCCAGCGCCCAAGAGGCCCACGAAGCCATTCGTCCAACCGATATGGCAACCGAGAAGGGGAGCTCTAACGAATACGACCAAAAACTCTACGACCTCATTCGTCGTCGAACACTTGCCAGCCAAATGGCGCCTGCAAAACTTGAAAAAACGACTGCAACTATCACCATCAGCACATCGGACAAACGCTTTGAAGCTAAGGGTGAGGTGATAATATTTGATGGATTCCTTAAAGTCTACGGTGGCGGCAAGAAAGATCCCGATATTCTCCCAGCTATGCAATCGGGCGACAACGTCTCGCTACTCGAGGCAACCGCCAGGCAGACCTTCACTCGGCCACCAGCTCGCTTTACTGAAGGGTCGTTGGTTAAGAAACTTGAAGAACTCGGCATTGGCCGACCATCTACCTATGCAACTATTATTAATACCATCCTAAATCGCGACTACGCCGAAAAAGGCGAGGGCGAAGGTGAGGTACGCGAAGTAGTCGTCCTCAGTACCACCGGTACAGATGTTACCCGCGAACTAGTCGAAGAAAAAACCGGCGCCGACCGCGGCAAACTTGTCCCGACCTCTATCGGTACTATGATTAGTGGATTCCTTAATGAACACTTCGATAAAATCGTCGACTACGGCTTTACGGCAAAGGTAGAAGAGGAATTCGACCTCATTGCCACCGGTGCATTAGCCCGAAACGTCATGCTAGAAAAGTTTTACACGCCGTTCCACTCTCTGGTTGAACAGTCGGGAAGTATTGACCGATCAAAAGTCGCTCAAGCAACCCCCGTTGGAACCGACCCTAAATCCGGCAAAATAATCTATGCCCGCTTCGGCCGCTTCGGTCCAATGCTCCAACTTGGCGCAACCGACAACGAAGAAGGTGAGAAACCAATTTTTGCCCCTATGCCAAGAGGTGCACGTATTGAAACAGTTACCCTCGACCAAGCCCTTAAGGCCTTTGAGCTACCACGTATTGTCGGCCAGACCGACGACGGACAGGACATCAAGGCCAACGTTGGTCGCTTTGGTCCATATATCCAAGTTGGCTCGCTATTTGTCAGCGTTAAGCCGCTCGACCCCCATGACATCTCCCTAGATGAGGCAAAAGACCTTTACGCCGCTAAGCTAAAATCTGAAGCCGAGAAAAACATCGCCGACTTTGGCGATGGCCTAAAAGTCCTCAACGGACGCTGGGGACCATACGTCACCGATGGTAAAAAGAATGCCAAAATTGCCAAAGATGTCGATCCAAAAGACATTACGCACGAAGATGCCAAAAAAATGATTGCCGAGGCGCCAGCTGGGAAAAGGAAATTCCCAAAACGACGCAAAAAGACCTCTTAACTTAAACCACCATATACGGCAGTTGTCGACTTTATGCTATAATGATAGCAACCAACAAGAAACATGGAGTAGCATGTGTTTTTGGTCGTAAAATTGATATATAAAAATAGCCATACATAATGTTTGACATTTTGTGTATATAGTTATATAATCAAAGGATAATCATATACCAACGGTAATATCCTAGGTGAGGCAGGAAAGAAAGAGTTAACGAATTCCGTATGACTGACGCCATCGAAACAACCCAAACCATGACCCTTGAATCAGGGGTAGAAGACATCATCTCTCTTATCGACCAAGAAAGGGAACGTGAAATTATCACTCGTCGTTTCGGCCTTTACGACCGCCGAGAAACTCTTGAACAAATTGGCGACCTTCTTGGTATTACCCGTGAGCGCGTTAGGCAGCTCGAAAAAGCTATTCTCATCCGTCTCAAAATAGCTGCCGAAGAAGGTAAAACCGATGCCGTTAACCATCTTGAAAAGCTTTTTGTTCGAACTCTTAGCGAAATGGGACGCGCCGCTCGCACCCAAGACCTTGCCGATGCACTCTACGAAAAGACGACAACCGCTCAACAGCGTGCTCACGTTGCCTTTATCGCGACACTTGCGCCTGGACTTACCGTTATCGACGAGAACGATCACTACGCAGCAGCCGTTGCTATTGCTGACTACGGCGATGAAAAGAAGCTTAAAGGCCGTATTGATGAAATTGTTGAAACTATTAAAACTGCCGCCGAGCCACAAACCGTCGACCAACTCTTCGACAAGCTTTCCTACGAGCACCCCCGCCAAATTAGTGCCCTTGCAAGTATTAGCAAGCACCTCGCTAGCCTCAATAACACCTGGGGATTAAACAAGTGGCCAACAGTTAACCCAAAGAACATCCGCGACAAAATCTTTGTTATTTTGGCCGAGAACAAATCGCCAATGCATTTCTCTGACATCGCAAGCGCCATTAAAGGCAGCGTGTTTAAACGAAAAGACGTCACCACTCAAGCTATTCACAACGAACTAATTAAAGACAAACGATTCGTCCTTATTGGCCGTG
This sequence comes from Candidatus Saccharimonadota bacterium, assembly GCA_009992235.1. Lineage (GTDB taxonomy): Bacteria > Patescibacteriota > Saccharimonadia > Saccharimonadales > Saccharimonadaceae > Microsaccharimonas. Next base: position 94,913 of record JAACVZ010000001.1, on the reverse strand, counting down.
GTATTTACGCCCTTAAAGACTGGGGCTACAGCAAGGGAACTGTCAGCGACATCATCGCCAAGGTTCTTAAAGATGCTAAAGAACCACTTCACCGTGATGAAATTGTGAAGCGCGTGCTTAAAAGCCGACAAGTCAAAGAAACGACTATTTTGCTTAATCTGCAAAGTAAGCCTCAGTTCAAGCGGGTCGCAAAAGCGACATACACTCTCGCCGAGAACAAATAATCTCTTTTTCGACGGGCAGTAGTTGCCAGATAACGCCAGAGGTGAGAAAATAGCATAGACACTATGGATATCATCGAGACCACCTTTCAAATCCTCCTTCAGCCGTACGTATGGGGTCCTGTCGCTCTTCTGTTTGGTTATTTGGCATGGCGCAACTGGCGCAAACTCGACGCTGCAGTGGCGGCTGAAGGCGACCTGCTCATTCTTGAGATTCCAAAGACCAACGACAAAAAAGAGTTAGCGGCCGAACAAATGTTTGCCAGCCTTCATGGAATTCTTCGTGACCGCATGGAGCTGCGCGAGAGCGGGGGAGTCCAAGAACACCTCAGTTTTGAATTTGCCTCTGTAAATGGGCAGATTCGTTTTTATGTCTGGGTACCGAAGCACCTACGTAGTTTCGTCGAAGGACAGGTGTATTCACAGTACCCAACGGTTCAAATTCGCGACGCTGGTGAAGATTATGTCGCTCACGAACGGCACCACAGCGTTATTTATACTGCCGAAATTGCGTTGACCGATAATGAAGTACTCCCTATTAAGACCTTCCAAAGCTTTGAAGTCGACCCGCTTGCTGGTATTACCGGTACGCTGGCAAAACTTGAAGCGACCGGCGAGGAAATATGGGTGCAGATTCTAGTCAAACCAATTGCCGATGACTGGCACAAAACAACCGAACGCTGGATATCGAAAGTTAGAAATGGAACAGTCAGTGCCCAATCGGCTGGTCTGTCTTGGCTAGCTCAACTTTTTGAAGCCCTATGGCGTCCGCCAGAAGAGGGTAAAGCTGGTAGTGTGACTATCAAGGAATTGTCAGATCGTGAAAAAACTCGTATCGCTGAAGCCGAGAAAAAAGCCACCAAGCTTGGCTATAAAGTAAAGATTCGCATTGCGTACCTAGGGGAGAGCACCGTTCACGCCCGCCAGCAAATGCAAGCGATTGTTGGAACCTTCAAACAGTTCAACAGCACAAACCTCAACGGCTTTAAAATTGCTGGTGCGAGCTTCAAACAAGAAGACCTGGCCGTATACCGACAAAGAAGTTTTGGTAGCGGCGCCTTCATCCTCAACATCGAAGAACTTGCTAGTGTCTACCACCTCCCGCACACCAATGTGGAAACACCGAATATCGTTTGGGCGTCGTCCAAAACCGCTGAACCACCAGCTAAACTTCCAGTTATTACCGGCGATGCAGCCGTCGATGAAAACATCAGCGCCTTCGGCTTAACCAATTTCCGTGGTATTAACCACCAGTTCGGCATGCTTCGAGGCGACCGGTCGCGTCACGTCTACATTATTGGACAAACCGGTGCCGGTAAGACCGGTTTACTCGGCTTGTTTGCATTAAGTGATATTTTCCACGGCCACGGCTACGCAATTATCGACCCCCACGGTGACTTTGCCGTCGACAACATGCGCTACATCCCCGGCAGTCGTACCAACGATGTCGTCTATTTCAACCCGGCCGACACTGCCTACCCACTAGGATTCAACCCGCTAGAGGTGACCAACCCCGAGCAAAAATCAAACATCAGCTCGGAAGTCATTGGCGTCCTCAAGCGAATGTTTGGCGACTCGTGGGGGCCACGGCTTGAATACATTTTGCGTTACACCATTTTGGCGCTACTCGATCGTCCAGAGACAACCATGCTCGACATTACCCGCATGCTCACCGACAAGAAATTCCGCAAGGAAACCTTAACTTATTGTAAAGACTCAGTGGTGTTACAGTTCTGGAACGTCGAGTTTGCCAGCTGGAATGACAAATTTCAGGCCGAAGCAATTGCACCGGTACTAAACAAGGTAGGAGCTTTCACTGCCAACCCAACCATCCGTAATATCATCGGTCAACCAAAATCGACCTTCAACATTCGGCAAATAATGGACGAAGGTAAGATACTTATAGTGAACCTTTCCAAGGGTCTCATCGGGGAAGACAACGCTGCCATTCTTGGTGCGTTCTTAGTCACAAAAATACAGCTAGCCGCGATGAGCCGTTCAGACATTCCAAACATTACCGATAGGCGACCATTCTACTTGTACGTAGACGAATTCCAAAACTTCGCCACTGACTCTTTTGCAACTATTCTGTCTGAAGCCCGAAAGTACGGCCTAAACCTAACCGTCGCCAACCAATACATTTCACAGATGACCGACACCGTACGCGACGCCATCTTCGGAAACGTCGGTTCGATGATTTCCTTCCGCGTATCAGCCGACGATTCTCCGATACTGGCGAAACAGTTCGAGCCACAGTTTGAACCAGGCGACCTGCTTCAAATGCACAACCGACACTTCATTATAAACATGGTCATTAACGGCGAAAAGGCCCCAGCTTTTAGCGCCACCACGCTATTGCTACCACCCGAGCAAGTAGACAACAGCGGACGGATAATCGAGAACACCCGACGCCTCTACAGCCGTCCTCGTTCCGAAGTTGAAGCAGAAATTAACCTTCGGGTTATGCCTGCATCTCAACAAGCTCCAGCTCAACAACGTAGCGAACCGCCTATACAGTCTCGCGCCCAAGAACGCCTATGGCCACTCGATGCCGGCGCCAAGGCTGTTGGCGGGCTCGTGCAGCCACCTATGAGCGATTCCAGGCCCGCTGCAGGCGATACTCCACAGGCCTTTGGCAGTGGTGACATAGCTATTGATCATAATACGGCAGGCGAAGCTCCGAAAAGGAAGCGAAAAAGGTCGAGGAAGAAAAAGCCGGTAACAAGCGAGGGCGCACCGAGAAGCGAGTAGCAGCCCTATGACCCACCTCACTGCACCCCAGCTCATCCAACTCGTGCTCGACTCATTCGAGGCAGAACGCACCGGCAACACCAAATGGGGCAGGGAACTCATGAGCCCAGACTTCATAAAGACCAGCATGCAGCTGTACAAAGGAAAGCCGTTCCATCGGTTCGAGCTCGCTAATGACACCGCCAACGCTGTTGAAAACGTATACGCCGTCGAAGGTCGCGAATTTCACGTATGGCGATCTGCCGCAAACGAAGAGACCCAAACCGTTTTCATTGAACTCGCGGAAGTTCAGCCCGAACAGGATGGACCGCACACACTATGGATATACTCACTCGTCTGCGATATAAAGGACGGTAGAATTGCCCATACTCGGCACTACGGCGACCCTGCGTTACTCAAAAGCGGGCTCACGCCCGAACACGTCCGGCTGGTCGTTGAAGGAGGCGCCGTATGACCACTTTCATCCCCGACGCCCCAGAGATCCACCTCAAGCCACTCGTCGAGGCTCACGTTGAAGCTAACCTAAAAGAGGTGAGGGGACTACTTCCTGAACTGCCCGAAGATGTCTCTATCTGGCTAGATAACCAGCATATGATTCCAGAAACCGGTAGTGGAGGATTTGCTTACGCGCCAGACATCATGACCCTCTCTTTCGACCCAGACTTCACCGACAAAGAAGCCTGGCGCAAGAACCTTCGAGGTACCATGTTCCACGAAGCCTATCATATGGTGCAAGGACACACCGATCAGCGACCAGTTAACCAATATAAGACGGCGCTAGAAAACGGCATCTACGAGGGCTGTGGAACAATATTCGAACGTGAGTATGCTGGCGTCACCCCGCTCTGGGGCGATTACTCGCAACACAGCGATGAGCAGCTCAACCAATGGCGCGACAGCCTTGCGAAAATTACAAAGAAGGATTACGAAGAGACTGACCACGAAACATACTACCAATGGGCCTTCTGGGACCCGAACGACAAACAACGCTGGAAAATGTACAAAACCGGCACCTGGTTGGTAGACCGTGTACTCAAAGAAACCGGGAGGGACATCCTAGAACTTCGTCGCTTAAACGCTGAAGAAATTATTTCACTCGCTACAACCGCTCGCGCTTAACAATCACTTCTTCGGTAGAACCGCCATCGGCACTACGTTAGCGTTTCTTGTCGCCAACAAAAAGAAGTGAACAAAAATGGAACATCAGTTTGCTAAGGTGTTAACAGGGGTCGACCTCTGTAAAGCCTAAAGCCGGTCGTATAATGATCAAACCCAAGCCACATACAAACGCATAGCAAAGCAAGTAACGGAGCAGACCTAGCTGGCAGGCGAGCACAAGAACCAAATCGTAGGGCACATACAAAAAATCGCGACATACAGGAACAAAAGAGAGGCATGACAACTCAACTCATTGCTATAGACTTAACGTCGCACAATGTATCTTTTACGACACACATTATATATACAATAGATGACTACCAATGCCTCTTCTGCAGGGCAGTAGGAACGACTATTGGCCCAGATGGCCCATATATACTACTACGCAACCGTTAACTGTCACTACACTTAGTTGCATCTATGTAGCCTTACTGTCCGGACCACCCGCATGAAAGCCTTATACATTATTAACAACAGCTAGACTTATCCACATTGCCCAGCAAGCGCCTGGCGCCGTATTTGACTTTGTAAACAAATTGTTTCACGGCTCTTCCCTCCTGCTTCACTTTCCTACTTTTTGACATATGCAACTTTTGGTTTTACTGTATAGTTTTTTCATCAAAATAGAAAACGAACATAAATAGAACATGCCTCAACAAAATTGGAGGGGAAGAGAGTACCGCTTTTTATCCAGCATGCACGCACTGTGAGCGCTAACGGCGCTTCTCTAGCGATATACCGTTCTGCCGGCAACCCGTACATCGACGTAGCTCGGCTTCAAGCCGCGCTCGGAAATATACTGCAGCGACGGAACCATATCGTCGACCTGCTCCCCTGCTCCCCTGTCGACTGAAAATCGCACAGCGGGTCCTACGCTCTTAAACTTAACGTCGAGGCGACGCGTCGTATCGGCCGGTAGTATGACCTCAACAGCCGTATATCCCCTACCCTTGCTCAGCGCCACTACCCTTCCCACAAACCCAAGCAATCGAGTACTTGCAACAGGGGTCCCCTGCTCTGGGTTAATGCCGCTTTGATCAACAATCTGCACTGGTGGTGTCCCAAAATAATTCTTGCTAAAAACAACTCCCTGGCTATCAACGTACGACTGTGTGTCGCGTATTCGCCAACCGGCAACCGGCTCACGAAATGCAATAGAAAAAGTTGTTTCAATCATTGCAGTGGACTGCGATATTTCAACACGAGACACCTCTGGATGAAACGAAGAGACATAGTCGGTCAGGGCGACTTCATTCAACAAGAAGCGCAACCGCTCGGCCGGGTTAATGCCAAAGTAGGTTTGTATCACCTCTTTATATGCATCTTTTTGAGCGTCAATAGACTGTACGGTTTGAGACGAAGTACCAACCAAAGCAACCTGCGCAGTAAACTGTGTTAGCAGTAGCCCAAGTACAACCACCGAAAAGAATGAAGCCAAAAATACACCGCCAACTTTCCGGCGACGAATCGTTAAATGATGAACATGGTGCCGGGGAGATTCCTCGGTTTGCGGACGTCGGCTCGATACACCAGACAGCGTTTTATTACGACGGAATTGACCGTCGACCTGCTCGTGCTCTCGCTTCCCACCAATTCGTGCCACGAGCTACTTCCTTGCCTTCAAAATAAGCTTCGCAACATCTTGAGCGGCTCGAGGTTTCGCAAACTCGCCAAATCGCTTTGCCATTGCATTGGCTTTTTGGGGATTATCAATAAGATCTTTCACTGCACTCACCAGTACGTCCGCAGAAGCAAGTAGCTCCTCCTCATCTACGACAATTACCGCCTTAGCGTCTTCATAGACTTTTGCATTCTTCAACTGATGCCCGCCTGTCAACTTCGCATTTGGTACTAAAATTGTTGGCTTATATGAAGCCGACAATTCAAGAATAGTCGTTGCGCCAGCCCGGGTTACCACGGCATCTGCCGCAGCTAAAAGTTTCGGCATTGTCGCTATAAACGGATATAGCTGGAAGCGATTGCTATCGGCCGGCATAAGAGCCCGAAGCTCATCATACTGCCCTGCCCCAGCGACTAAAATAACAGAGGTAAACTCGAGAAACTCATGCAGTGCGCGCGCAATCGCATCGTTTATGCGCTTCGCCCCAAGACCACCGCCGGTAACTACGAGAAGCGGGTAGTCAGGATGCATCCCCCACTCTGCTTTTGCCTTTTTCTGCTCGTCCTTTGTATATATCCTAAATTGACTATCGATAGGTATGCCAACATAACTCGATTTATGCTTTGGGTACTCATAGTATTCAAGCGGTGCACCAGTTGCGATATAAGTCGCCCATTTAGAGAGGGCGCGGTTAGTTAAGCCAGGATGTGCGTCGGAATCGTGAATAACTAGCGGTATACGTAGAATATGCGCCGCAATGCCCACCGGAAGGCAGACATAGCCACCCTTAGTGAAGACAACATCGGGGCGCCACAAAATAAGCTTTGCGAGACTCTGTAATACACCGACGCCGACTAAAAATGCATCGCCAATGTTCCTGAACATTAATGATGGCCAAGTAATGTGCTGCCACAAAGAGAGGTGGTGATACCGACGTAATTTTCCAGCCACAATGGTTTGAGTCGGAATACCGTCACCAAATGCAGCCATACTCAAGCGTGCCTGAGGAGCGAAGCGTCTATCACACCAAAAGCGCATTTCAGCTCTCGGATGTAGAACCGATAGCTCTCTAAGAACTGCGACGACTGGCGTTACGTGTCCGCCCGACCCCCCGCCGACTGCGAGAATCTTCATGCGTTTCCTCCTTTATTCGTGATTCGTGAACGGTATACCGAGATAGCTGATACACGAGCCCAAGCGCAGCGGTCATAAACACCATGCTCGTCCCCCCGTAGCTCAGAAGCGGTAAGGTAATTCCGGTAAGCGGAAAAATACCAATCATCGCTGCTATATTAAGAATAACATGCGCACCAAACCATCCAAAGACACCAGCGACAAGCAACTTAAGACGAAGGTCGGCAAGCCGATCCATCACCCGCAACATCCGCATCAGTAACGCTACGAATAACACAATGAGCGCCATCGTACCTACGAAGCCAAAAGTTTCTCCGAACACGGCAAAAATTGAGTCATTAATTGCCTCGGGCAGATACCCCGACGCCTGGACGCTCTCGCCAATACCAACCCCGAACAACCCTCCAGACCCAAGCGCAATTTTTGCCTGTTGAATGTGGTAGGTCCCATCGTCCTGAGTCGTTGAGCTATCGCCCTGTAGATACGTCATCACCCGCTCCATTCGATGCGGAGCACTAACAATAAGCAACAAGCCAATAACAAGTAACGCACCCGAGAGAACAGCGACATTACGCCAACTTAACCCGGCAATAAATAACATGCTAAAGACAATCGCTGCAAGTGCGATTCCGGTACCGAGATCCTTTTGGACGACAACAATCAGAAGAAGCGACAAACTTGTCACCGCCATGACAGGATACAGCGTGTTCTTCCAATCGTTTACAGGCCCCTCCTTGGCTTTTTTCGCTAAGAATACGGCAACATACGCCAATACACCAAACTTGAGCACCTCGGCGGGCTGAAGCGTTCCTAGCGGACCAAAGTCAAACCAACGAGTTGCTCCGTTAGCCGTCTGGACAATAGGCAAACCTGCCCAAGCTGCGATTGCCAAAATTACACTCGCTAGTAGCCCTAATATAAGCAGCTGCGTAGCGTATCTTGTCACCCACTTATACGGAAGCATGGCAAAGAAAACGAACGAACCAACCGCCAAAACAAAGCTAACAAGCTGTTTAACAAAAAAATAGGTATCGCTATAGTCATAGCCAAATACGCTATTGAGTACATTTGCTCGCTGTGGGCCGATGGCATAAATGAGAACAAGGCCAATCAGCATTAACATGCCGGCATATAGTGCGATTAGGTGGTCGGGGCGATGCTTTCTTACAACGACGCTGCCGCTACCAGAAGGAGAGGCAGATCGCTGCCGACGCCACCCCTGCTCCATGCTAGGCAATGCCTCCGGTAATTGCGATCATCACGCCAAGAAACGAAGTAACCGAAGCAATCACCCAGAAACGCATAGTAATTTTTGTCTCAGGCCAACCAGTCGCCTCGAGGTGGTGATGAATTGGTGCAGAAATGAAAACTTTTCGCTTAAAAACCCGCTTGCTAAAGATTTGTATCAGGCTTGAGCCGGCCTCGACGACGAACAGTGCGCCGATAATTGGGAGGATGAACAATGAATTTGTTAGCATAGCGACAACACCCAGAGATGTTCCGAGCGCAAAACTACCGACGTCCCCCATGAAGAAGCGCGCCGGGTATATATTGAACCATAGGTAACTCAGTAAGGCGCCCACTACCGTGAAGCAAAAGCCTGCAAGCATTGGGTTTCCCTGAAGTAGCGCTATAATACCAAATCCAGCAAAAGCTGTAGCTGCAAGCCCCCCGGCTAAACCGTCAAGGCCGTCACTGATGTTTACCGCGTTGCCTGTAGCAACTACTACGAAGGCGAATAATGGAATTATTAGCCAGCCAAGGTCCCAGTCACCTATATATGGTACATGTACAGAGCTGACGCCAAGTCTTTCAAAGAAATACCAACCCAACCCGACGCCGATGGCAGTAATCATTAAGAATTTTATTTGAGAACGAAGGCCAGCGACCCCCTTGCCTTTTCCTCGAATGTTAATGATGTCGTCGATTAAACCGACAAACGCACCACCGGCAAGTGCTGCTAGCGGAAGCCAGGTCTCACGACGGTCAAGGTTAAATACGAAGGTGACAATTACGATTACGAGAACAAAAATCATACCAGCCATAGTCGGAATGTTTCGCTTAAACTTGTTCGCATGGAGCTTTGTAAACACTTTCAACGCCTCACCGGTCGTACTTGCTGTCCGTTGGCGTTTCCAAAACTTGTAGCGGTACGCCGCAAACGTGTAAACGGGCGTTAGCATCATAGCCAAAATAAATGCTACCACGCTTAGAAGAAATATTCGGAGCGTTGCGTCGGTGAATGCCTGTGTGACAAGTTCCATGTCTGTTACCCTTTCGGTTGAATCTTTAAATAATCGATTATCCAGTTTGAAATATCAGTGAAAACCGGAAGTGCATCACGTGCACCCTGAAGCTCTCGGCCTTCACCTGACAATGATACCATTATGACATATTCCGGCATATCCGTGCCGCCATAACCCAAATATGTCGCAATTGACTCATCGTCTTTGTATCCCCTGCCGTCTTCACGGGCTACCTGAGATGTGCCTGTTTTTCCACCAATTTTGTACCCCTGTCTATCAAGATATCCAAACGATGAGGCCCTAGCTGTCTCCATCATTGCACGCATACTATCAGAGGTAGACTCTTTCACGACCCCAGACTCAACCGGCTTTGGCGCATCAATTGGGTCATAAGAATTATCAACCACATAACCATCAACAATAGTTGGCGTATAGTAACTTCCGCCGTTAATCATGGCGCTGAAACCAGCCGTCACCTGAACAAGTGTGGCGTCAAGCCCCTGACCGAAGGCCATGGTCGCGTATCGAATTGCATTTCCCTCTTGGTGATCCGGCGCGTAAAGAATGCCCGGCGCCTCATTAGCAAGCTCGATACCAGTTAACTGTCCTAAGCGAAACCTATCGTGAAAATACTGATACATCGTCTCACGAGCCGAGCGAGTAATCGTTTTACCGTCACCAAGACGTTGCGCGACAGTAACAAAGCCTGTGTTTAGGGACCACGTCAACGCTGTCTGAAACGAGATAATACCCGTTTTTCCCTTGGTCGCATTTCCAATTGTCCAACCATCTATTTCTATAGCGTCAGTGTTTAGAAACGTATCTTCTGGCTTGACGACGCCTTGATCAATACCGGTTGCCATCGTTAACGTCTTAACGTCTGAACCTGGCTCGTAAGGCTTTGATATCGCGTTGTTATTAAACTGCGCCACATCTGTCACCTTAAAATACTCAGCCGGATTATAAGTTGGCAAGTTAGCCATTGCCATAATTTCACCGCTAGTTGGATCCATAATCAGCACGCTTCCATTGGTTGCACCAGTTCGCTTCAAACCGGCCGCGAGCGCTTGCTCGGCGTATGATTGAATATTTCTATCTATCGTTAGGACGATGTTGTCTCCGTTCTGGGCCGGTTCGCGGACGTTCCTGTCGCCTATTGTCAGCGGGACATCGCTCACGTCAGTAACTGTCTCAAGGCGGCCATCGACTCCCTGAAGGTCGGCATCCATATACCCCTCTAGTCCGTATAATCCCTCACCTTCACCGTTAACAAACCCTAGAACCTGGGCCGCCAATGACCCCTCGGGATACACGCGTTGGCTCACTGCCTGGAACCCTACACCCGAAAGTCCTTCTTCTTTAATCTTGTCAGCCTGAAGACGCGTTACTTTTGTCGCAATAATTTGGTAGCGCGAATCTGTTTTATCGAGTAGCGCCTCAAAATCGGTACGGAGGTTACCGCCAGCCACGCGCTTCATGACGTCGACTACTTCTTGCTTGTCTTTAATGATTGCTGGGTCAGCAAACACCGTATACACCGTCTCGTTCATAACGAGTAGACTAGGTTTTCCGTCGCTTTTAGCATAAATAAGACCCCTCATGGCAGGAATACGTTCTTTCTTGAGCTGTTCTTGGTCAGCAAGCGCTGCATAATGTCCATGTTGGATAACTTGCAGATAGAAAAGTCGCACCACAAAAATACTCACAATCAACAAAAGGATTGTGGCAAATATGCGAGATCGTCTCGTATAGAGGACTGTCTGCTTCATAGAATAACTACTGGTTAACGTATTCTGTCGATGCTGGAGTGGTCATTTCGCGAGCGACACTGCTGCTTCGAATTGTCTCAAGAGCAGTTAGTCGAGCGTTCTCAATTTCAAGCTCACTCTTTTGTTGATCGAGCTCGGCAATTTGAGAATCAATCGCTTGGGCCTCGTAATCGTAACCGGTTGCACGTGTTGCTTGTGTCAAATAAATGAGGCCAAGAACAGCAACCATCAGCGCTACAAGAATTGTGTGCGTGACGGGACCTAGCTTTACAGCTGAGGTGTAACGAGTTGTGTTTTGGTTACGTGACCAATTTTGCTGTCGACGACTAACGTAATAATTGTTTTGTTGGTAGGACATGTGGTGGTGTTTGTTTCGTTTTTATGTTTTGTTTTGGTGTCCCCACCCGTCGCTATGAGGTGACGGGTGGAAACGGGTGTGTTATTTGACGCGAACGGCCACTGTTTGTGGCTGATCGGCGTACCGAACGGTAATGTGAACTGGCATATACTGCCCTTTCTTTTTTTGTTTATTTTTTCACTGCGACACGTAGCTTTGCGCTACGAGACCGCGGATTGTGAACATCTGAAGTGGCTCCATCGACAGGTTTCTTGGTAATAACCGTCAGTTCTGCCTCAAACCCAGCGTCGCGCTGATCTTTAAGGTATTGCTTAACGAGACGATCTTCGAGACTATGGAAGCTAATAACCCCTACCCTACCCCCTGTGTGTAAAAGCCTAGGAATAAGCGGAAGTAATGTCTTCACTTGTCCGAGTTCGTCGTTGACCGCGATGCGGAGCGCTTGAAAAGTACGCGTGGCGGGATGGATTCGTGACCGTCTCCCACGATGGTGTTGCTTTATCAGTTCTGCGAGTGATTCTGTATCTGTAAACGGCCGATTGGTGACAATAACTTCCGCAAGTTTCCGAGCAAGCCCGTATGGCTCATCGCCAAACTCGTGAATGATTGTCGCCAACTCCGATATGGTACTGTTGTCGATAAGCTCCGCGGCAGTAATACCGGTTGACCTATCCATACGCATATCGAGTGGACCATTCCTTTTAAAAGAAAACCCTCGTTCGCCCTGATCGAGCTGTGGTGACGACACCCCCAAATCAATCAGGATTATGTCAAATGTCTTCTTCTCCTGCACAAGCGCCTGGGCGGCTGCGACAAAATCGGAATGCATAAGACGAGTGCCGTGTTGTTCGAAAGAGGACAGGTGCGAAATTGCGTAGTCGTCTCGATCAACCAGCATACTGTCCTTATAGTTCTTAGTTTTCTCGATGATTGCACCTGCGTGACCGCCGTACCCAGCAGTTAAGTCGAGATACGACTCACCCGCTTTCGGAGACAGTAACGACAGAACGCTGTCGAGAAGAACCGGAACATGATGTGGTGGATGTTCATTACTCATCTCCTCATTATAGCAAAGTGCCATAATGAAGGAGTACGTGATATGGACAAGCCATATCTCGTATCAATTTCTCAAAATAATCAAAAAATGAAGAACTTCATTTTTCGCTTCTTTATTCAAAATTGCTCGAGATCACCTAACCGATAGTGAAGCTGTTTGTTTTCGCATTGTGTTTGTTTTTGAAAAGTCAGGCAAAGACTGTAATAGGGGGTGCCAAAGGAGGCGCTCATACCCTAGTCATTTGCCAAGTTGAGAGACTTATGTGAGGTGGAGTTTTGGGAGGTGTGTTTTTGGGGAAGGTGCATCGACTCGTTTTATGTGTCGTCGAATTCCACGCCTCACTACCAGATAGTTGATCTCGAGAGTGTTTCTTCTTATTTTAGATTGTTAAAGAACCGACTGCTTAGCCGCTATACCCTATTGCTCGCCTGCCATCAGACGCCAATACGCACCAGCTCTTACCGCAACAACGTCGCGTGTTATCGACGAATAGTCCAGCAAATGCTGTTCTATCGATATGCGACCCTGTTTCTGGTCAAGCTCTGCCTCGGTTTTACCGCGTCGAAACTGCACATTGACGTCAGCAATTTTCTCATCGAGAATATTACCACTTGCCTGAAGCGCAGGTTCTACTTCCTCTTCCCATACTTTTTTTGGGTAAAGGTGCAGATAGGAACCGAATCCCCTTGTGAGCACAATGCCTGAAAGAAACTCTTCACGAAGCTCGGCCGGTATGGTTAACCGACGTTTGTCATCGAGTCGTCGTTCAAAGTAATCTATTCGCGCCACCGTGTCCCCTTCTGGGATGCTAGGTTAGTTTTTAATGTAGTTGTTTGTCTTTGTGGTTCTTTCCACTGACCTTCACTATACTACCCACAATTACCCACGACAACCCCCAATTTTGACAAATCGTGAAAGACCTGGCGATTTATCCACAGAATTGAGGAAAACTATTTTTAGCAGTGGCGCACGCTATACACGTGGCAAGAGATGTGCGAATTGCTCGGCGTCTGACTCGGCTTTTTCACGTAGATACCCGTCAATCGATCGCGCCTGCTCGCTAACCCGAAGTGCCATCTGATTTATCCCTGTTAAATACAGGCTGTTCACATTTTTTATTCGACTTAACGCCACGTACCCCATGCCTTCAACAAAGGCCTTTGCCAGGTTGATACGTGCCGTATCGAGCGTCATACCCTGAGATTTATGAACGGTAATTGCCCATGCCAGCCGAAGCGGTATTTGGGTAATACTTGCCCGCTTTTTGCCGCCATCGTGGAGCTCCCAGGTATCTGGTGTCATAAGAACTTCTTTGCCATTTTTGAATTTAACTATTGGATAGTTAGTGTCTGGGTCAAAGGCCACCACCACGCCAAGACTTCCGTTCACGTATTTACGTTCTTGGCTGTTTCGCACCGCCATAACAAGTGCGCCAAGTTTCAACTTCAGCTCCTTTGGCGCCAATACCGAACGATCGAGCGTTTCCACAAACGCCTTCGGTCCAGTCTCGAGACGTTCATAGGAAACCTCGTCTTCATCTATCTCTTTAAGCTTGGCTGCGTTCAAAGTATCAACATCAACGTTAACCGTATGAAGCTCGGTAACCACCTCAAATTCATCTGGATGCACTTCAGATCGCGCTAGAAGCGTGTCGAGATGACTCTGTCGCAACGTACCCGCACGAAGGGCGTTAAGCACCCCAAGCAGCTCTTCGTCATCTTGGCGGTGCTGTTCTTTTAAGTAGCAAATAACCGGGTCGAACTGTTGCCAAACCTGCGAGTTCACCACAAAACCACCTTGCCGTGAATTCTGATGATTAATTGGGGGCAGCTGAAAGAAGTCGCCACTCAAAATCACCTGAATGCCACCAAACGGTTCGTCTTGGTTGTCTCTTATGGTCCGGCACACCTCATCTACCATATCGAGACGATAGTCGTGAAGCATGCTTATCTCATCAATGATCAATACGTCTGTTCGAGCAATAATGTCACGCTTGCCCTTTGGGAACCGTTCAAAAAAGCCTTGCTGAATATAGTCAGCAATACCAATGCCGCTCCAACTGTGAATGGTAGTGCCGCCAAGATGCGTAGCCGCCAGACCAGTTGTTGCCGTCACCGACACCTGCTTGCCCTTCGCTCTCGCCTCGGCGATAAACTGGTTCAAAACATAGGTCTTACCTGCCCCTGCCGGACCGGTCAGGAGCACGCTTTTCCCAAATGCCATAATGGCAAGCGCAAGAGATTGATTCATCCCTTTATTATACACCTCGAGGTGGCTCGCCCTCTGGCTCACCAAGTAGTTTCTTTGCCTTAACCTCGTATCGTTTCCCAGTTATTTCACTCGTAATATAGTCTTCGTTGATAAGATTCACGAACATATCAAGGTCTCGGCTGTCCATAATGATAATAGCGCCCTCGTCATCGGTCATGAGGTCGAGCTGCATCGTGTCGGCGTATTCAATTGCTTGCTCCTGGGTCACCTCGCCAACTTCAAGCTTCTGTAACTTATTAACCAGTTTTTTCTTTTCCATTACCAAAGCCTGAAGGCTGGTGTCATCAGGAAAACTCAATTTATATTTTGCTTCGATTTCAGCCACCTTTTGATCGGCCAGTAGCTGTTTTTTGTATTCATAATTAAATAATCGTTCAAACTTGCCTTGGCTAAAGATAAATATGTCTTCATCGATAATAAGCACCTGGTTGTCTGCTGGCACTTTCCAGCCGACATTGGCCTGGAACGGTGAAAAGGTTCCGCCACGGAGCTCCCAAGCTGTTGCGCCCTGGAGCATTGCCCCAGCGCTCACCTGCTTGACGACGTAAAACACTCCCGAACCGTCAGGCTTACTGCAGCGCGCAATAATCCCCTTCATGCGCTTGAACTCGTGCTCTTCATCGCGGAACTCAATAACTTCGCTACGCTCGTGTTCGATAAGATTAATTAGCGTTGATGCGTGCGTCACCTTTTCTAACTCCGTGCGAAGCAAAACATGGTCTTCTGCTTCAGACAGCTCATAGTCTCGCACCGACATGCCCGTACCTGCGCCAAGGTTAACTTCGTTAATCATGTCATATAAAAACAGAGCCTTGATTTGGGCATCAAGCTCATCGGACACCTTCATCGAAAACGGTGTGTAGTGTTTGTTGAACAAAAAAAATTCAATCCTAAGATCGTTTTTTACTGAGTCAACTTGGTTAGCCCAATGGAAAATATCGGTTGGTTCGCGGTCGTCCATAATGTCTTTCTTTTTGGTTTAGCAATAGGAACTATTGTAGGCCCAAAGAGCCCTGCGGGTCAATGGAGGAAATGCTAAAGCCTATGGCCTTCACGAGCTTTATTCGCCCACTCATCAGCCAATTCATTGCCCTCGTCACCCTCGTGTCCACGCACCCATGTAAGTGTTGCGTTCGAACTCTGATGAAGTGGGTACACCTCTTGAACGATATCAAGATTCTTAATTTCTCCACCTTTTTTCTTCCAGCCTTTCGCCTCCCAACCAGGCGCCCACTTCGTTATAACGTTAATCCAAAATTCACTATCGGTAAAAATTTCAGCGTGCTCGCCGTCAGCGTCCTTCAGCGCCGCAAGAATGGCCTTGCCTTCCATGCGAATATTTGTCGTGTCACCCTCTTCGCTTCCAAGAATATGCGGTTGCCCATTTTTAATAACAGCAAAGCCACCCGGGCCAGGGTTTGGGCTTGCGCTTCCATCGGTATAATACGTAATCATTATTCTATTCTACTACAAAGCCCCTAGGTATTTCTTAGGGAATGGCGCATAATAAATACTAATTAAAGAATGGATTTATATGAGCAAAGGTAAAGATAAGCGCAAAGAAATCAAGAAACCAAAAAAGGCCAGCGTCGCCACTTCCCTCTAGATTGCAACAAGATCGATATCGAACACAAGGTCGCTATTCGCAGGAATGTTCGGTGCTGGGCTAGATGAGCCGTAGGCTTGCTCGGCAGGAATGACCAGCCGGCGAGTGCCGCCTACTTTCATGCCGGGCACACCTTTTGTCCAGCCTGCAATCACTTGGTCGAGGCCGAAGGTCGCTGGCTTGCCAAAATCATGGCTACTTTGGAAAATGATACCATTCTTGGCAAGCGCACCGGTGTAATGTGCGGTAATGGTCGCGCCTGGCTGCACTTCTGCTCCAGCACCAACCTCTACATCAATAATTTCAAGCTCCTTCACCTCTTCGCGGGGTTCAAAATCGTGTAGTTTAGTGCCTTCGTATGCCATGTTGACTCCCTCTATAATTCTTCAATTTTAACGCGCGCCTGTTGCGTAGTGTCGCGGTCGCGAACCGTGACGGTACCATCTTCAAGCGTCTCAAAGTCGATAACAACACAGTGCGGTGTTCCAATTTCATCTTGGCGACGGTATCGCTTACCAATATTTCCGCTATCGTCCCACATAACGGCACCATACTTTTTCTTCAAAATTTCATAGACTTCGCGGGCCTTTTCAACCAGCTCGGGCTTGTTGCGCACCAGTGGCGACACAGCAAAACGAACCGGCGCAAGGTGCTCTGGTAAACGAAGGAAGATACGCGTCTCTCCGTTAACTTCGTCTTCGGTATAGGCATTCGAAAGTACAGCCATTACAGCGCGCTCAACACCAAACGATGGTTCAATAACATGCGGGACAAACTTGCGGTTCGTTCCCTTAAGCGTGTAGTCCATATTCTTACCGCTCACCCGCTGAATGTTACCAAGGTCGAAATCGGTTCGATACGCAAGACCAAGTAACTCTTCCCGACCAATAGGGAAATCAAATTCAAAGTCGATGGTCCGCTTCGAGTAGTGTGCGCGGTCACTCTCTGGAACCTCTAGCTCGTGGACACTTTCGTCAGGCAAGCCAAGAGCCTGAGTCCATTTCCAAACCTGCTGTCGCCAATGCTCGAACGACGCTTCCCATTCATCTGGATCAACAAAGTATTCAATTTCCATTTGTTCAAACTCGCGTGAGCGGAAAATGAAATCTCGCGGGCTAATTTCGTTACGGAACGCTTTACCCTGTTGGGCAAGACCAAACGGTAGGTCAGGATAAAAACTGTCGACAATGTTTCTATAATTAGTAAAGATTCCTTGTGCGGTTTCTGGGCGTAGATAGCTCACGCTTGAAGGATCAAATGCGATTAGTTCACTTCCAGTAGCGATATTCACCGCAGCTTCACCTTGCTGGTCAGTCACACCGCCCAGTGCGGTTGGACCAACGAAAGTTTTAAACATCATATTAAAGGTGCGTACGTCAGATAGTTCGTTGCCATTCGGGCTCTTCACGTTGTTGTCTCGAACAAGCTTCGTAAGTTCATCGAGCCCCAACCCGTCAACATCAAAACCAGCATCTTTTAAGAGGTGGTCGGCGCGAAATCGCTGTTTTGTTTCGGTGTCTTCTACAAGCGGGTCAACAAATGTATCAACATGTCCACTCGCCTGCCAAACCTTCTGATTCATTAAAATAGCCGAATCAACGCCATACATGTCGTGGCGCTCATCGACAAACATTTTCCACCAAAGCTGCATAATATTTCGCTTCAACTGCGTACCTAATGGACCGAAATCCCAGGTTCCGCTAAGGCCACCATATACGTCCGAACCGGGGTAAATAAAGCCTCGGCGCTTGGCTAAACTAACAATGTGTTCCATCTTCTGTTGATCACTCATAAACTGAAGCTCATTATAGCATATACCTACCCTTCAACCGAGGCGTGTGCCCGAGCAATATGCGAGCACAGTACCAACAACTCACCAATTCCTCCGACTTGCACCAACACACTTAAAGGCCTCGTTCCTACGAGACGAAGAAGCTTAATGTGGTCACCAGTAACCTCGCCAGATGGCGTTTTGCGCAGACCTTTCTCGCTTACGTCATACATGTATCGAGCATCCACCTCAAGTTTCACGCCATCACCGTCATAATCGAGGTTCAGCCCATGCCCAAGCAGCGACGCATAGCGAAGATAAAACCAACTTTCAATTAACGACTGAGGGATGGTTAGCGTATCGAGACCAGCAAATACCTCTTGCAGCAAATCGAACCAGTCCGACTCATCGACTGTTTCGGATGCCCGGGCCACTAAGCGTATAGTTGTGTAGCCAAACTGCAAGCGGTCATAGTCTTCAAGAATATGTCGATAAAACCGCTGAAGTTTTGTTGATGTCAAAACGCCAAGCTCGCCCTTGCCCTCGCCTATCACCACGTCGCTTACCGCAAATAGTTCTATGCCACCAGCTAGTTTACTTTTTTCGCGGCGCACACCCCTAGCCATAACACTTCGCCGTCCTTCCGGAGTTAGAAGCTGCAAAATTCTGTCAGCTTCACCGTAATTTGTCCTTCGAAGTACAATTGCCTGAGTTCGGTGTGTTTTCATAGCGTTGCCACCTTTACTGCGGCAATTAAATCATCGGGATGCATAGTAGCTTTATCGACAACACGCACTACACCATATGACACAAGCTTATCGGCAGATAGCTGCTCGGCCATATTCGTACAAAGCACCACTGGAATAACTCCCGTATCGCCATAAGACTGCAGCTCGTGCAGCAAGGCAAACGCCGTCGAACCACCCAAGAGAACATCAAGAATGATCACGTCCGGACGTGTCTTGTCGACCAGTTGAATTGCCGCTGGAGCGTGGTGTGCAACCATAACATCGTAGCCAGCGCGCTTTAGAATACCGGCCTCAAGTTCGGCCAGCCAAGTGTTATCTTCAACCAACAGGACGCTTGTCATAATAAATTCAATTGCCGCGAAGCTGGTAGCTCGACATAAAAGGTCGCCCCATCACGGTGGCGCACGGCTCCAATAGTTCCCTGCATGGCGTCGGCGAACTGACCAGAAATATATAGCCCCAGCCCACTACTCTCTGGACGAGCGTGAACTGGCTGCGGCGCGGCTCCAAGTTTCTCCTGCAACGTCCGCCACATATCACTCGAAAGCGCTGGGCCGTAGTCACGCACGCCAACTCGAATCATGCCCGAGCCTCGAAGTGCCTGCACCTGAAGATGTACTGCTGTTCCAGGCTCGCTGTAGTGCAGTGCATTATCACTAAAATTCAATAAAATTCGCCGCAGAAGATCGCGATTCGCCACCAACAGCAGCGGATGTCTACGCCCTTTAAATGTCACTTTTCGACCGTAGGCCTCAAATAACGGACCAAGCTCTCCCACCACCTCTCGACACATTTGCTCAGGGTTGATTGGCTCAAGCTGAAACATTGCATCCTGCAAACGAGCGGTTTTTGTCAGGTCGCCGGTTAGTCGCAACGCTCGCTCGCTTGTTAGAATAATTTGGTCTCTGAGACGCTGACGTTCAGCACCCGAAAGAGAGGTGTCTTCAAGCGTTAAGGCGAGTTGGCGAACAAGGGCAAGTGGCGCCTTCAACTCATGCGCAGCCGCAATAAGTGGCTGCATTATGTCACTACCCTCCTGACCGTTCATAGCACTAGTGTAGCACCGCACGAACGGTCTATGCAAAGACAAGCGTATTAATTATTTATTGAAGGTGATAGTTTTGATGAGTGCGTCAAAATCGTTCTTAAAAGTGTCGGCATCGGTTCGAATAGTGACAGTCTTGTCACGTATCTTGAAGATAACTGCCGAGCCCCGAATATCCTTCGAGAAAGTTCCATCAAGCCTAGTTCCGTTATTGCCATCAGACTTTACGGCACTCGACGTTAGGTCGCCTCGCGATACTGCTGAGCCATAGCCGTCAATAACCTTTTCGTAGTCCTTATCTTCGATTAGCACTCTCAACGCGTACTGCCGAGAACTGCTTACTGGAGGAACTTCAACCGGATTCAAGTAAGCCTCGTAGGTACTCCCGCTCGATGCATCTTTTGCTACATATACACTCCAGGTTTTCGGATAACTAAAAGCAAGTCTCCCATAGTCTTCAGGTCCTGAAAATTGACGGTTCGGTTGTTTCTCTTTTTCCTGGTAGTCAGCAGCGTCCTTATCGGCTTGGTCCTTCACTGCTGTAGCGACAGCAGTATCAACTCGTCCGTCGACATTCTCTTTTTGATCAAAATAATTGATCAACGCCCATATGGCTAAACCAGCAAAAACAACTGTTGTAAAAATAGCAATAATCCCAACAATCATCCATGTTTTGTTATTTTGTGAACTACTGTAGTTCGACGACGCAAGGGGAGGTTGCGGCGCTGAAGGTTGTTCTTGGCCAAATGGGTATTGCGGGTTCATGCTGTCATTATACTTATGGCTACTGATACTGTAAAGGGATGGTATATATTCTGTGGGCTCCATGAGTTGATGTTTCCTTCGCGCCCGGGATACGTATTCCATATGAGACGAGCGTTAAGGGGCGACCAAGTCTGTGTGCTTCACGCGATACATGCTCAAACACTTTACGAGCATCTTTTTGAACTGTAAATATGTAAACAATAGTTGCGCCTCTAGCTATCCCGTCTTCACTCCCAATATCAACAACCGTGTCTTTCTTGGTCAACCGAAGACCGTCTTAAAATAGCGCCTCAAGATCGCGTCGGCGACTTGGCGCATACGGTGCACTAAAAAAGAATCACAAACTATTCTTTCGTATCGAAACGTTGCTTAACGACCTGAATATCATTTTTAAGTTTCGTCAGATCATCTTCAATAGTCTCAGCTAAAGCCTCGGCCTGTGTAAACTTCTCGAGCGCTTCTTCAAGCGAGAAATCAGGACCCTGGAACCAAGCCACAAGCTCCGATAAATCGGCAAGTTTTCCTTGAACTGTCTGCTTATTTTTGTCGGGCATCACGAACCTCCGCGTTTATCACCTGTGTTATTGTTTCAACTTCAATCATACCACCCGGCTTGACGTCCCCGCGAACAATAGCATAGCCCATCTCAAGGACCCTGTCCGGATGAAGCCTAATAACCGCCTGGCGGAGCATCGTTAGCCGCTCACGGGTCACCGCCACCTGTTCATCCATCCTGCGCACGGCAGCTAAGAGATTCTCGCGAATACGAACACGCTGCGCATCAATTGCCTGCGTCATATGATAGCCAACGCCCTGAATATGTGCCCGAACAGTACGAATAATCTCCTGCTTATCGGGAACGAGTATTTCGGCTGCGTTTGTTGGCGTTGCCGCTCGTTTGTCGGCGACCATATCTGCGAGCGTGTGATCGATTTCATGGCCGACACCCACCAAAGTCGGAATTCGACTGCGAGATAGCGTCCTGGCCAACCGCTCATCGTTAAAGGTCATGAGGTCCTCGGCGCTACCACCACCTCGAATCACAATCAGTACTTCCGGTAACTCCTCGAGACTATTAAAATATTCCACTGCTCTAATAATTTGATCGGCGGCTGGGTCGCCCTGTACCTGTGTATGCGCAACTTTAACCTGAAGACCGCCCCAACGCTCATTAATAATTTTACAAAAATCTGCATAAGCGGCTGACTCGGTGCTAGTTATAACAGCAACCGATGCTGGGACTCGCGGCAATGGACGCTTACGCTCGTCCGAAAACAACCCTTCAGCCTCAAGCTTAGCCTTAACTAGTTCAAAACCTTTCTTGATTGACCCCTCGCCCACCGGGCGAAGCGTTCTGACGTTCAAGTTGAAGTAGCCTTTAGGGTTCAGCCGTGGCGCAGCAACAACTAGCAGCTTCATACCATTCTCAATTGGCTGACGCAGAGCGAATGTGGTCATAAAACAATTTACCACAGCACCGTCATCCTTCAATTTGAAACTCACCCACTTCCCCTGCGATACTCGAAACTCTGCTACTTCACCAACAACCGATATTGTCGGGTACGCGAACTCAAGTGTCTGATTTGTTAACGCAACAAAATCGCTAACCGATAGTTGAACCGGTAAATTAGCCCCGTCCACGTTTACTCCCTCTCTTTAATAGCAGGTTTTTCGCCGTAGGTCGCAATCCGTGCTTGGTAGAACGTATATCCAAACAGGATGGTCCCCAGAACAATTACCACTCGTCCGAGTAACGTTCCAGCGATAGCAATGTCTGGGGGAAGTCCGGTTGTCGTCAAGAAAGCGATCATAACTGTTTCGTATACGCCAGCGCCTCCAGGGGTAACCGATAACGCCGCGAGTATCGACGAGACGCCAAATGCAATAAATAGCAACGCCGGGTCAACATAATACCCAAATGACGCGAAAGTAATCCATAACAGCGCCGCATCTAGCGCATTCGCCCACACTGCCCATAAATACGGGCGCAATAAAATACGGCGTTCGCGTCGAATTGCCACGTAGTCATCGTGAAGACCGTCAAAGAAGTCGGTCAAAACGTGAGTCTCGATCGCATGATCGTGCCTCCCGTGAGTAACCAGACGAACTATTTTATTCATCGTTCTCTCTAACCATGCCGAGAATAAGTCTAGCCTTCTACGGTTGCTAAGCAGCCATATCGCAAAGGCCATCGTTGCTATCACCGCAACAGTAATTGCTACCCCAATGAGTACGGTTGCACGATCAATATTGTGGTTGATGGCTAAAAGAATAATACAGAGAACAAGAAGCATAACAAAACTGACGAACGTTAAAGTGAATCGAATAATTTGCGCCATTGTCGCCCGGGACGCCGTAACTCGGTATTTTTTGAGGGCCCACGCGAAATACGTAAAACCGGCCGCACCACCACTTGGCAAAATATGATTCACGAAGTTGAGCTCAAGCGACAGGCGCGTCATTGTCATGCGCGATACTTTCTTGAAATCGCCTTTCCGGCGAAGATAGGAGAACATAATTCCCCCAGTTGCGTAGTAACTAATAATCTGCACAGGAATAAGTAGCGAAAGAATCCATAGGTTAACTTGGTCAAGAAGCAACCAAGCGTTGACAATTTCCGGCCACGAGAAGTAAATAACGCCAGCAAGAAGAATGACCGTGATAATCGTTAACCACGCGCGAAAAGATAAGTTTTTCATACCACGAAATTGCATCATATACCTGTTTAGTATATACGGGTATGCAATCAGACACCAGAACAGATTTCGCATCAGAGGTGATACAATGGACTATATGTACATTGCCATTCTTGGGCGCCAGCCCGCTATTTCACTCGCCGAACTTGAACGGGTCTTTTCAAGCGTCCGCCGCTACTCGCCCGTCGCCGCGCTGGTCGATACTGAATCGCTCGACATTCAGCGACTCGGTGGCAGCCAAAAAGCTGGCCGGGTTGTTCTAACCATTTCAGGAGCCGACTGGGCGCGAGCATCTACCCAGCTAATTGACCACTACGTCACCGCCTGGAAAGGCCGGGAGGGCAAAGTAACCCTCGGTATTAGCGCCTACGGCTTCTCGGTAAGCGAACGTGACGTTCAAAAAGCCGGTATCATTTTAAAGAGTCGCCTCAAAAAAGCCGGCGTTAGTATGCGACTCGTTCCCAACCAAGATGTAGCGCTGTCCAGCGCCACCTCGCACCACAACAAACTCGGCCTATCGGAAAATAAAGTTGAACTTCTCATTGTTCGCGGATCTGACGATATTATAATTGCCGAAAGTACCGGAGCACAACACATAACATCGCTTGCGGCACGCGACCAAGGACGTCCAAAGCGCGATGCCTTCGTTGGCATGCTACCGCCAAAGCTCGCACTAATTATGGTAAACCTTGCAACTGGCGGTAAAGCACCCCGCCCCGACCACCGCATTCTTGACCCGTTTTGTGGAACTGGCGTCCTCCTACAAGAATCGCTTCTGCTTGGATACCCCGTGTATGGCACAGACTTATCAGAAAAAATGATCAGCTACAGCGAAGAAAACCTTCAATGGCTCAAAGGCGCCTACCACGTCACCCAGGACTGGAAACTGCACGAAGGCGACGCCATAAAGACTACCTGGCAGCCGCCTATTGAAGCTGTTGCAACCGAAGCGTATTTAGGGCAGCCGTTTAGCGCCCCGCCATCCCCTGCGAAACTTCAAGAAGTTCGGGGAAACTGTACCTACATCATTGGCGAGTTCCTAAAAAACCTGCACCCTCAACTTGAACCAGGAACCGCGCTATGCGTTGCTGTTCCGGCGTGGCGGGGTAAAGACGGACTATTCACCCACTTATCCATCGCGCGAGAGACAAAATCATACGGATACGACCTCCTTTCATTTTCGACCATTAAGCCCGGCGAGTTGCTGTACTACCGCGAAAACCAAGTTGTCGCCCGCGAGCTGTTAGTCCTTATACGGAAATAGCTTTTAAGAAGGCTGTGATGCCAAGAAGCATCATGAAACCTATAGTCAACGCACCTGCAAGGCTGATACGCTGACGATAACGAATTTGCTTGTGCTTACTGTTGTGCATAGGCTTGTCCCCCTTTATGCGTAAAGTTTTTGTTTGCGTAGTCGAGACATTGTCCGACGACACCTACGTAACTTCGGTAGAGTGACGACAACCAAGCTGTTTACGCGTTTTGTACCATACCGTGCGCTTTCTGGACGTACGGGTTAGGTCCTACTACCTATTGTACGCACCAAATATTAACTCCGTATTAACAAGTAGCGTCTTGACTATTCACCTCTCGTGACGTATAATCGAACAGATTACATGAGCAAATCGCTCATAAGGAGAATAATTATATGTCACACGTAAAAGCAGGTGGTTCAAGCAAGAACATCCACAACAACGCAGGCGCTCGCCTTGGCGTCAAGCGCTTTGGTGGTCAAAAAGTTAACGTTGGAGAAGTTCTTGTGCGTCAAACAGGAAGCACAAAAGTTGCTGGTCCTGGTACTTTCCTCAGCAAGAACTATACCATTCACGCCGCAAAAGAAGGTATTGTTAGCTTCCAAAAGATCAAAAAAGGTCGCTTTACCGGAAAAACAGTCACTCGAACACAAGTTAGTATTCAATAGCACTAGTTCTGGTACATAAATAACCCTCCGTTTTGGAGGGTTATTTTTTAATTACAAACTTAATTTATCCTCGTAAATAATTATTCAGATACCGACTAGCTATACTCTTTGCCGCCGGTGACATCGCACGAAGACTTTGGCCCTTCATCTGCTGGAAATAGCGGGAATCATCGCCGCGGCCATCGTCTTGTGCTCGTTTATAAGATATATGCGAGTCAGCATACGAACGAAGTTCTAGGGCGTCATCGTCACTCAGCCCCTCAAGTAGTTTTGTTTGATATTCACCAGGTGTCATCGGCTCGTTGGCAACCTGTCCTTCGACACCTTTAACAGCTTGTTCAACGGCCTTTTCTCCAAGTTCTTCTTTAACCTCAGCGCGGTCTACCGTACTCTCTTGCTCAACAACCCTGCGAGATGCATCAGCCTCTGGATTAGCCCGACGAATGCAAGTCAACCCCACAGGACTAACCGTCTTCGTTAATATCTCATCGTCCGTTTCTTTCTGAACAACTAGCTTGTCGTCTTCTGTCCCGACAAGTTCCCATGGATCTGGGTCGATTTCTCTACCAATAACGATTTTCTTGCCATTTTCGTCAAGAGCCTTACTGCCGTCTTCATTTAATTCATAAATATTACGTTTAACGCCAGTAACTACACCGCCAATAGACAGCGGCTGGTCCTCTGTCTCTTGCGATTCTGGATTCGGTCTCATAATGTCTTTAGGGACTTCAGTTATCATTTCAGGCATGTTTGTTTTTTCCTTTTTTTGCTACAATTTATTATAGCATAAGCGTCTTAATAAATCAAGTTCGGCTATTTCCCGCTACTACTCTTCAGTTGGTTCGTCTTTAAGCATACCAAGATGGTGCTTAACTCGTTCAACGACATCGCCAATAACAACCTGAGATTTCACAAGGTAATCATCGACACCAAGCGACTCGGCGCGCTCCTTGTCTTTTGGCTGGCTAAGGGCCGTAAGCATAATAACCCGAATGTGTGCAGTCTCGGGGGTGTTGCGAAGGATATCAAGAACATCGAAGCCACTAATTTTTGGCATCATAGCATCGAGAAGAATGAGGTCTGGTTTATATTGCATAGCCGAAGAAAGCGCCTCTTCACCGTTCCCTACCCACATTGTGTCAAAACCCTCAATTTCAAGTCGCGATTTATAGACCTGCGCAAGGGCTTCATCGTCTTCAACTAAGAGAATCTTCTTTTTTGTCTCGTCCATATACTTTGATTGTACTACGCACCAAAGGGAAGCACAAGCAACAACCGATGACTAACGTAGTTCGTCTGTTGCAGCGTCGAGTTGTGGGTCGCGATTAGCGTTAATATCCTCAGAGCTAAGCTCGACAACGACTTGAGGAGCAATTCCTTTTTCAGATATGTTAATGCCCGAAGGTGTATACCAGCGTGCAATCGTCACCTTCAGCGTACTGCCCTCTGAGAGGTTGACTAGCCGCTGTACGCTTCCTTTACCAAAAGTGGTCTGCCCTACAAGTGTCGCCTTCCCGTGGTCGCGTAATGCGCCGGCGACAATTTCGCTAGCACTCGCGCTGCTTCCATCCACAAGAACAACCGTCGGAACTCCGCCAAGAATTGGTTGACTTGGTGAACGAACCTCCTCGACAACACGGCCAGCAGCCTTTTCAACGACAACAACTTCATCATCAAGCCAAATACCAGCCACTGCTTTAGCGGCATCGACGTATCCCCCGCCGTTGCCCCGCATATCAAGCACAACGCCCCTTACGCCAGCGTCCTTAAAGTCGTTAGCTGCTTGCCGGGCTAAACGGCCGGTGTCGTTATCGAAACGACTAATGGTCATAACGCCAATACCATCATCGATGCTACTGTATACGCTAGGGTTATTCACCTGACCACGAGTTATAGGAATATCAATCCGCTCGCCATCACGCACTAATCCAAGTCGAACAGTCGTTCCAGCATCGCCGCGCACCTTTATGACAACATCGCTGACGGTTTTGTCGACGACCGACTCATCGTTCACGGCCACAATACGGTCCCCAACACGAACACCCGCCTCTTCAGCCGGATTATCACGAAGAACGCGCACAACGGTCGGCTGATCGCCTCTTATACCTATCTCCACGCCAACACCGCCACCTATATCGCCTGACAGGCTCTTATTAAACTCTGCCGTCTCTTCAGCGCTCATATACGTCGTATAGTCATCACCCAGTGCATCAACCATACCGCGCTTTGCGCCCTCAACAAGAGTGCCGGAATCAATGGATCCGTCATAGTTAGCGCGTAGTTCGCTATACACTTGCTGTAGCGATGTAAGGTCGAGTTGGGCATCTTCTTGGCCAATGATGTCACGGACTTGGTCCTGAAGCGACCCGGCAAGATACCCCAGTCCAGCAACCAACATAAAGCCAAGAATCAATAACCCTGTCTTATATGACGTCCGGCGCTGTTCGGCCCTTAACGCCATAACAGGACGTCGGTGTTCATGTATCGGCACGCTGCTGCTACTCCTCTAATAAAACAGATAATGGTTACTCTTATTGTAGCACGCGCGAGGAGCTAAACGATCTTAACGTACTGATCGAAAACGCTCTTAGAAAGCCACATCTCGCTGTACATGCCATACTGACCGTTTATCTGCCAGTTATACTGGCTTACGAGGATTTGATCGCCGTCCACCGCCTCTACCCATGCAACGTGGCCAGGGTCACCCCACATAACGGCAATTGAACCGGGCTGCGGGTTATTGCCAAGGTTTGTGTATCCTGCACTAATTGCCCTGCTGGCAAAGCTACCGCCGTTGCCCCAGGTGTAATAATATCCAGTCTCTTTAGCAACACGCCAAGCAACATAGCTTGCACACTGACGGCATCCGTAGCCTTTACCGTCGCCACCGTTACCATCGGCACCGCCGTATGAATACCAACCACCCGGTCCACCCATTGAACAACTATTAGGGGCCCACAATGAAGTGTATTCACCGAGCGTACCGCTATTTACTATCGTATATCCACCAGACGAGTTAGCACGAGCACGCAGTGCAGCCTGAAGGGCCTTTGCTTTAGCAATCTCCTCTTTGTTCTCTGCAATCATGCTTTGGTATTCAGATTCGTCGCTTTTCGTTTGCGCCAGTAGCGACGCCTGTTCGGATTCCTTGGCCTGCAAATCGTTACGTGCTAGTTTTTGCTCCGCAAGGACAGTTTCAACTTCTTTTTTCTTGGTCGTTAATTCTATGCGGAGAGTCTTTACCTCTTGAATTGTTGCCCCAAGGTCGTCACGAATCGCGTTTCGGTACTCTTGTTTGTCTAGATAATCACTAATGTTTTTGCTACTTGCAAGCATTTCTATTGGCGAAATCGAGTCATCGACGTAAAGATCAGCGAGTGTTGCTCCGAGTGCATCCTGATTGTCCTTAATTTTCTTTTCGGTATCAGCAATTTGTATTACCAATTTGTCATACTGGGCCTGGCTAAGGTCGATCTGAGCTTGCAGCGCACTCCGCTGGTTCGAGAGTTGAGCTAAAGCGTTCGCAAGCGTGCTTGCCTGTTGGTTCAATTTATCGGCCTCTTTTTGATAACGAGACATATCTTCCTGAAGTGCATTAATACGAGCATCATACTCATCGGCAGATACCGGCTTTGTTAAATGCGACACAACGAAGAACGATGTAATGGCGAGAATAAGTGCAACCAACCCATAGGTCAACAATCGAGGAAATGATACTGGTGTGGTGGTTCGCAGTTTCATAGTTCTTTATATATTAACATGAGCGGTATGCACCCGTCAAATTTCCGTGCGGAGGTAACGACGAGTGGCCAAGAGCGATGAAATGATACCAATAATAGCTCCAATGAATATCATTGCAAGAACAACGAAGCCCGCATAAAACGTAAGGGTATCCATAATTGGCTGGACACTTACTTCAGCCTCTTTAAGTGATGGTGCGGCAAGAATTAGCAAACCATATCCAATACCACTTGCAATAAGCGCAGCAAAGAAACCGTAGACTACCGCCTCGACAACAAATGGACCTCGAATAAATGATCGCTCAGCACCAATAAGCTTCATCATTTGAATTTCTTCACGCCGGTTGAAGATGGCCATGCGAATCGTATTGAAGATTATAAGCGTCGAAATACTTATAAAGACGACGCTCATAATAATACCAACTTGCTGAGCAAAATTAGCCGCCTCACCTATAGAGGCGATTGCCTCGCGACGATCGCCCGCAAAGGACGGTGTTCGGTTAGTGTCAATGTGTTCCTTTAGCGCATCATTCTCTTCAACGAAAGTACTCAATTCGGAAGTATCATTGATATCGACGACCTTAATGTTCAGCGTCCATGGAAAAGCGTTTGTCGCTTCCTTCAGCGCATCAAG
This sequence comes from Candidatus Saccharimonadota bacterium, assembly GCA_009992235.1. Taxonomy (GTDB): domain Bacteria; phylum Patescibacteriota; class Saccharimonadia; order Saccharimonadales; family Saccharimonadaceae; genus Microsaccharimonas. The sequence continues at coordinate 65,400 of JAACVZ010000001.1, read as the reverse complement.
CATCGCGGGGTCACTTGCGTTGCTATCGACAAACTGACTTCTCGCCTCTTCTGGCGAACGAGGTGTCACGTCTAGTACTGACGATAGCTGTCGTAGTTCGCTCACGACTAGCTCGGCCTCTTCTTCGGTAGTGTCGGTCTGAAGATAAATTGACATACTTACCTCGTCACGAAGTTTTGCGACCGTATCGACAAGTACCTGGTGAGAGGCTATGCCAACAAAAATAGTCAGTAGCGTAATAGTCATAACTGCAGTTGCCGCCAAGGTCAGCCACGTGTTCCGCGTGAAGTTATTTACACCATAGCGAATCATGCGGAAAAAAGTAACCCATTGACGACGTCGGTGTTTTTGTTGCGTCAACACCTTGGTGTTTTGCTTTTTAGCCTTCGCAGCCATTATTGCCTGTAGCTCCCTTCAGCCTGGTCACCGGTTATTTTACCGTTCTCGATAGTAATAACCCGACGCTTCAATTTGTTCACAATGTCAGCATTGTGGGTTGTAAGTAAGACAGTCGTTCCGTATTTGTTAATCTTCTCAAGCAAGCGAACAATCTCCCACGTGTTCTTGGGGTCAAGGTTTCCAGTTGGCTCGTCAGCAATCAAAATTTTTGGTTGCCGTACAATAGCCCTAGCTATAGCAACCCGCTGCTTCTCTCCACCAGATAACTGACCTGGAAACTGCTTCTCTTTTCCTGTAAGCCCAACAAGGTCAATCACCTTCGGAACAGTATTCTTAATTTCCCGTCCAGTCATGCCGGCAATTTCAAGAGCAAACGCAATGTTCTCAAATACGGTCCGTTGCGGCAACAGCTTAAAGTCTTGAAACACTACTCCGATTTTTCGGCGAAGCATCGGAACCTGATGGTCCTTGAGTGTATCGTAGTCAATACCACCAACAACTATTTTTCCGCTTGTCGGCTTCTCTTCACATGTTAAAAGTCGCAGAAGAGTTGACTTCCCCGCACCAGACGATCCAATAATAATTACAAATTCTTTTGGTTCGATGAAAAGGCTTAATCGACTAAGGGCGACAGCGGCACCTTTACCATAAGTTTTTGTTACTCTATCTAATAGAATCATACCGTATGATTATAGCACAAGCGGTGTGGTTATTGCGCCTCTGGTTGCTCCAAAAAGGCCTCCATGAATTCATCAAGATCTCCATCAAGCACCCCCTGAGCGTTACGTGTTTCATGTTTCGTGCGCGTATCCTTAACTAACGTGTACGGATGAAGTACGTAGTTCCGAATTTGACTACCCCAATTAGCCGATTCGCCGGCGCGAAGCTCCCCCATAGACTGAACATGTTGCTCAAGTCGCATTTGGGCAAGTTTTGATCGCAGAATCTTCATAGCGGTTTCTTTATTTTGAAGCTGCGACCGTTCATTTTGAATAGCGACCACAATACCAGTCGGAATATGTGTCACGCGCACAGCCGAGTCGGTCGTGTTCACAGACTGACCACCATGACCCCCCGCTCGATAGACATCAACTTTCAAGTCTTTATCCTCAATTTCCACTTCTGATGGTGCATCAATTTGCGGCAACACCTCAACAAGCGCGAAACTCGTCTGACGCAAATTATCACTGTTAAAAGGACTTAAGCGAACCAAGCGGTGCACGCCGTTTTCTGACCGAAGTTTTCCGTATGCATATGCGCCCTCAACTTCAATTATGCTCGACTTCACACCCGCCTCATCACCCGAAGACCGTTCGATTATCCGCGCCGAAAGACCAGACTTTTCTGCCCATCGAATGTACATACGCTCGACCATCTCAGTCCAATCCTGCGCATCGGTTCCGCCAGCCCCAGCGCTAAGTCGAAGAATTGCGTTATGGTCATCATAATAACCGTCAAACAGTAGCGCCTTTCGTAGCACTTGGTATTCTTTCTCAAGTGCCGTCACCTGACCTTCAAACTCTCCAAGTAGGCTATCGTCTCCCATATCCATAAGCTCTGAAATGTCTCGAACTTGTGTGCGCAAAATAATCCACGGATCAATCATTGAGTTAAGCGCCGCAAGCGATCGGCTTTGTTGCTGCGCAAAGGTTGGATTGTTCCATATTTCAGGCACCGCCAAGTCTTTATCCAGCTGCGCAGCCTGTTCTTGCTTGTCGGCAATATGCAGACGCTCCATCGCAGCATCTATTTGCTCGGACAGGGTGTCGAGTCGTTTAATTAGTGGCCTCATGGATACTATTGTATCAGTGTTGGTGGCAATTCGGCCCATTGCTGCATTGGATATTCGGTGTGATAATCGTAGGTCGAAGCCGGTACGACAAACGAAACCGTGCCGTACCCGCCCTTCTCTTGCGCGAGCCAGTAAGCCTTCCTGAGTTCATCAACTTCCCCGACACACTCGAACGGCTTCATGACGCCATCAACACCAAGCAAGCCTTTGTACGTTTCCTGAAGTAACTCACGCGTGAATAAGTCATGTCCAGCAAAAACTGATTTTAGTTCACCTGCATCAACAAATGGCGCAAACAATAGGTACGCATTGGCACATTTCGGACACGCTCCACACCACGCCAGCTGGCTGTTGTCCGCACCCTGTAAATAATTTGCATGGTTACACGAACTAAACGCCTTTCCGTATTTTTTCCAGGCGTGTATCGTAAACAATTCCGCAACGCGCACCTCGCTAAAACGGCGGAGTGGCGACCCGATATGCAGCGAGGTGGCGACATACCGCTCGACATATTCAGCAAAAAGTTGTTCAGCCCGCCATGTCTTTGACCATTGATGCGTCACCGGGAGATCACCAATGCGTGCATGTGGCTCCTCGCCCTCATGGGCAATAGCGGTGACGACCTCCTGTTTTCTAAGCAGAATCGCCTGCACAAGCGCAAAACTTTGCACAATATAAGTTATCGGAACATGGCCATTCCTGCCGCCATCTGCCCGAGCGTTCTCTAGAGCGTCTCGGTCAATCGTGCGGGTCGACACGACAAGCGGACTCGCGAGACTGTCGAGCACTGATGGGTGGTGCCCCGAACTCGCCACGTACCAAGGGGTATACGGACGCTCCGTCTTATCGAATACTGCCGACAGTAGAAGCGAATCTTTCCCGCCACTCTGCAACAATAGTGTTCCCTCGCCTTGATACGCTGCAGCCCCTGGAGTATCCTGTACGGTCGCCTCAAAACGAGGAAGGTTATCGCGCGTCAGGTTATTCTCGTAGGCGTATTGGCTTAAACCTTCTTGATAGACGGTGTTCATAAACGTCGCCTGCCATTCATCAATATCCCCGCTTTCAAAAACACATTCATCCGCAAGGAAGGTTTTCACATACGACGTACCGATCACAATAAAAGCAAGAAAAAGAGCCCGATCAAGCACCTCCTTGTTATAGCCCTGCTCTACATCGAAGGTCACCGTCTCTTCGAATCGCCGCCCATCTTCATACCGATACCGAAAAGTTGCCTCACCGCTAGGGTCAGAAAGCGTATACGACTCAAAAATAAACCGACTCATAACGATTGCGCGTACTCCCGAAATTGGTCTCCTCGGTCGGAAAAGTTCTTAAACATATCGAAACTCGCGCACCCTGGGCTCAACAAGATGACGTCACCAGACGTCGCCACACTTCGGGCAACCTCGAGAATTCCTGACATATCCTGAGCATCCACAACCGTATATGGAGCCTGCACACCCGCCGACTGAAGCTTTTCTGCAAGCTTGTGACGTATCTCGCCAACCAAAAGAATATGTTTCAGATTCGCCTGCTGCCGCATACCGGCAAATAGTGCTGAGAAATCTGAGCCTTTTTCGGTCCCGCCAACAATCAGCACCATCGGACGGTCAAATGACCGAATCGCTGCAAGGGTTGCGGTCGGAGCCGAAGAATAACTGTCGTTATAGTAGGCGATGCCCTCACACTCACGAACGAATTCAAGACGGTGAGGCAGGCCGCGAAACGCGCGAAGGCCTTTTTCGACCGCCGATGTCGGCACATCCAGTTGCAACGCTGCGGTAATTGCCGCACAAGCATTTTCTTGGTTATGAACACCCCTAACCTGCAATGCATCGAGTGCACACAGTTTCGCGTCGCCGTCGCCTACCCAAAAATAATCATTCCTAACATACACGCCACCATCATCCTGCACTGCATAGCGAATAGCGCTTCCGCTGTTCGAACTAACCGCAATCTGCCCAGAGTACTGGTTGGTCGGATGATAGACGCACACGTCGCCTTCACCTTGAAATTGACGAATGCGAGCCTTTGCAGCCAAATATTCTTCCATATTTTCGTGAACATCGAGATGGTCGGCTTCAATAATGGTCACCACCGCAATATGCGGTGATCGCTCGATATCCCATAGCTGAAAACTTGATAATTCGAATACCACGACATCATCGGCCGATATTTTCTCAAGAACCGCCAGTGCTGAAACACCGATATTTCCAACCAACCACACTTTCTTTCCAGCCGATTCAAGTATCGACGCGATGAGGCTCGCCGTCGTACCCTTCCCTTTCGTACCGGTCACCCCAATAATCTGTGCAGGACATTGTTCAAAAAATTCATTTGTCGCCGACCATACCTTGCCGTTGGTATGAATTTTACGTGGCGACACGCCAGCCGTTCTAACGACAAGATCAAAATCGTCCAACTTTTCATATACGCCCGCACCTAGGAGTGTCTTCACTCCTTCTGGCAGTGGGTTCTTCGGAACAAGTGCCTCATCGACAATAGTAATATCATGTCCAGGCTGGCTAGTCCAGTAGCGGTAGTTTGCTTCGCCCTCAATACCATATCCAGCAATTGCAATTTTCATCGCTACTCCTTCTCAAATATTTTTTCTAGGTTCGACGACAACGAAACGATCTCATCGCGATCACCGGCGCTTACGGCCGCCAGCACCCAAGTGTTAGCATCAACAAACAGTTTCACGGTTTCAACAATTTTTTCACGAGTCACGCGACGAATTGTATCGGGCACTTTTTGATAATCCTTAATGAAGTCATCAGCAAAATAGCGATTGGTATAAAAACCACTAATTTGCGATACTGTCTGTGCACCCATCTGATACCGACCAAGGCTAAATGACTTTGCGGCTTCAATTTCTTCGTCAGTTATTTTTCCGTTTAGGACAGCTAAAATTTCTCGTTTAATAATGACAAACAAGTCGTCGATGGTGTCGCTGTTCACCTGCCCGGAAATGTCCCAAGCGCTGTCATAAAACCCAGCACTCGCGTACGAACCAACGTGATACGCCAGTCCCTTCGCCCGAGCCTTACCATAGATGCGAGAGGTCGCAGTACCCGTTAAAATGTGATTTAGATGATGCATGGCATCAAGCTCTTCATCACTGAGAACTTTTGGCGCAATCATTGTTAAGCCAAATGTAATGTTCGAAGCGTCTTTTCGACGGATGAGCGTCGGCGGTGAAGCTCGAAGTTCGTCTCTTGGTACCGCAAACCGTTCACCTTCTGGAAGGTTAAACGCCTCAAGCTGTCGAATGAGTTCTCGTTTTCGTCCGTGTAGTTTTCCGGCAACCACAAAGCGCATATTCGCAGTTGTGTGCGTGCGCTTGTGGTGCTCGCGAATATCAGCCAGCGATACATTGTTAATTGTCGCCAAGCTTTGACGATATGTCAGCACGTCTTCGCCAAGAAGCTGCTGAATGCGCGGCCACAAAATACGGTGATGGTCGTTAAGGAAGTTCGTTAATTCACTACGAACATTCCCCTTCTCGGCCTGCATTTCTTTTTCGTTGAATCGAGGCTCACAAATGCTGAGGCGTTGAAGCTCGAGTATTCTATCCCACTCAAAGTCGGCGCAGTCTGCTTCGTAAACCATTGAGAAGTCAGATGTATAGGCGTTGTGGTAGGCGCCGTTTTTCGTAAACTCTGCCTCAAAAGCGTGCTCGGATCGAAAACGAGCGTTGGCACCAAATGCCATGTGCTCCATAATATGTGCTACCTGCTCAATTTCGGCATTTTTTGTAAAACGATTTCCAGCACGAAAATGAAATAGTGTGCTCATAACGGTCGCACCGGGAATGTCAATAAATAGTCCTCGTGCGCCGTTTTTTAGCCTTATTTCTTCAACTGAATGATTCACTAATGTCGGCCTTTCTTACGATTTTGTCGTTGGGCCTTCTTCTTCTTTTTGGTAGCATTTTTCTTACTCGCTGCTTCTGAAACCGACTCGGCTTTTTTCACCTTAAAGTCAGCGTCGCGGTTGCTTTCACCGGCCGTGACTTCGTTTACACCCTTCTCAACAGCGCCCTCGGCAAGACGAGTTAGCTCCGTCTGGTGCTCTTCTTCCGCGCGGGCTATTGCGTCACGATTCGTCACGTGCATAACTGCGCGTAGCACCTCGTCACGAAGCGTCGCCTGCAAACTATCGAATAGTTTTTGCGATTCGCTACGATACTCAACCAGTGGGTCGCGCTGTCCAACGCTTCGCCAGTGAATACCATCTCGAAGGTGTTGCATGTTCTCAAGGTGCTGCATCCACAACGTGTCGAGAACCTGCATGTAAACTTCTCGCTCAACCTTACGGATTACATCTTCACCAAGATCATCCTCCTTAGCGCGATAAAGCTTCGTCACTTCCTTTAGCGCCATATCAAAACGGCGCTTGTCTCGTTTTTCGGCACCAATTGTCTTTAGCTTCTTATCGTTAATTGGAAAGATGGTTTCAAATTCGATGAAAAACTTCTTATTATTTTTCGCAGGAACCAAGGTAAGCTCGCGAACCTTAGCCTCTAGCAATCGCTCAACTTCTCCCTTTATGTCACCGCCTTCAAGAATTTTGCGTCGGACAGTATATACTACGCGACGGTGGCGGTTGATGACGTTGTCGTACTGAACAACATTTTTACGGTTGTCAAAGTTGTACCCCTCAACACGCTTCTGAGCAGACTCAAGTGTCTTACTGACCATACGGTGTTGGATTGGTTCATCATCGTTCACGCCAATACGGTCCATAATGCCCGCGATACGTTCACCCTGGAAAATACGCATCAAGTCGTCTTCGGTTGATACGTAGAACTGCGTCATGCCAGGATCACCCTGACGTCCACCGCGTCCACGGAGCTGATTGTCGATACGTCGTGACTCGTGACGTTCAGAGCCAATGACCACCAAACCGCCAAGTTCAACGACACCCTTACCAAGCTTAATGTCTGTACCACGACCAGCGATGTTAGTCGCGAGTGTTATCGCACCCTTTTCACCAGCCTTTTCAATAATGGCTGCTTCTCGCTCGTTGTTCTTCGCGTTCAATATTTCGTATGGTATCTTCTCTTTATCTAGATAGTTGGCAATTAGCTCGTTCTTAGCAATTGAAGCTGAACCAACGAGCACAGGACGCCCAATGGCGTGATTCTCTTTAATCGCTTCGGCAACTGCTTTAATCTTCGCCTTCTCTGTTCGGAAGATAAGATCTTCGCGGTCTTCACGAGCAAGCGGTCGATTTGATGGAATCTGCACGACATCGAGCTTGTAAATTTGCTGGAACTCTTCCGCTTCAGTAAACGCCGTTCCCGTCATACCAGACAGCTTCTTATACAATCGGAAGTAGTTCTGGAATGAAACAGTCGCAAGTGTCATGCTCTCTTGAAGAACAGGGACGTTCTCTTTAGCTTCAATCGCCTGGTGAAGTCCTTCATTATAGCGACGACCCTGCATAAGACGACCGGTAAATTCATCGACAATAACGACTTCCCCGTCTTTACTAACAACGTAGTCCTTGTCGCGTCGGAAAAGAGTTTGCGCCCGAAGCGCTTGGTCGAGGTGGTATACAGAACGCACGTAGTCAGGGCTGTACAAGTTTTTTATGCCAAGTAGCTTTTGTACCTTTTCGACGCCTTCGTCGGTCAATGAAACCATTTTTCGTTTTTCATCGAGCACGTAATCATCTGGTGAAAGCTTTGAGGCTATGCGGGCAAATTGCTGATAATTTTCAGGGTTCTCACTTGCTGGAGCACTAATAATCAGCGGCGTCCTGGCCTCGTCGACAAGAATAGAGTCAACCTCGTCAACAATAGCGTAGTGAAGATCGCGCTGACGGAGCATGTCGACTTCGTCAACCATGTTGTCGCGCAGGTAGTCAAACCCGAACTCGTTATTCGTGCCATAGGTAATATCGGCCGCGTAAGCTTCTTTACGACTTACCGGGCGAAGTTTGCGCATGCGTGGGTCGGAGTGAGCCTCGTTGTCATAATGTAGATCGAAAATAAACGATGCGTCGTTAATAATGACACCTACTTCAAGGCCTAAGAAACTATATAGCTCACCCATCCAACCAGCGTCACGTTGAGCAAGATAGTCGTTGACGGTCACAACGTGAACACCCTTTTCTTCAAGCGCGTTCAAGTACACAGGAAGGGTTGCAACAAGAGTTTTACCCTCACCGGTTTTCATTTCAGCAATGTCACCCTCATGAAGAACAACGCCACCAATAAGCTGCACATCAAATGGGCGCATGCCAAGCACACGGTCGCTTGCTTCTCGGACCAATGCAAAGGCATCAGGTAAAATCGTATCGAGCGTGACGTTCTTTTTCGCTAGACGCTTCTTTAATACCTCGGTTTGTTTTTTAAGCTCTGGTTTTGAAAGTTTTTCATATTTAGGAGCGAGCGCATTAATCGCATCAACTCGCTTTTGTATTCGCTTTAGGGTTTTCTTCTGCGGATCGCCGAAAACCTTTGTCAGCACTCCCTGCCTAGTAACCATATATACCCCGCCTTTCGGAAAATAGTTCGGTAATGTTCTTGTTCTTTAGTATACGATTATCTGGGGTGAGAAACAAGAGTCGTACGCCCACCAATGTATGGTCGCAGAGTCTCAGGAATCGTCACCGTTCCATCTTCGTGTTGATTGTTTTCAATAATCGCAATCATGATACGCCCCAGCGCGAATGCCGTTGCGTCGTTTGTGTGCACGTACTCAAGCTCACCTGAATCCAGGCGAACCTTTGTCTGCAATCGCCGCGCCTGATAGTCGGTCATGTAGTCAGCGGTGTGCGTTTCACGATAGCGGTTTTGCCCCGGAAGCCATGCCTCCATGTCGACGCCTCGAGCATTCGGCTTACCGATGTCAGCCGTGCATTTTTGGATCATCCTGTACGGAACACCCAGCGAAGCCAAGAGATACTCCTGAATCGCCACCATAAGAAGATGTTCGTTCATTCCGTCCTTGGCTGTACTAAAACTTTCCATTTCGAGTTTATCAAACTGGTGCATCCGCAAAATGCCTTCCATGTCCTTGCCGTATGTACCAGCCTCACGTCGAAAGCTAGTGGCATAACCTACGTAGCGTAGCGGAAGCGCTGGTTCGTCAAATATCTCCTGAGCGTGCATACTTCCTATAACATGCTCGGCACTACCCTGAAGCCACAAATCGTCATCCTCAAGCTTATAGCGGTCATCGCGTGGCTCAAGTCGGTCCATTGCGTCATAAATGTAGGTTCGGATCATGTATGGTGGAAGAATCGGCGTAAATGGCGTAAGGCTAATATCGGCTAGGCCTGCCTCGGTCGCAATTTTCTCAATAGTCGCCTTGTCCGAAAGAGTTGTCAGCACATACTGAATAATTGCAAACTGTAGCTGAACAATTTCGCCCTTCAAATACGCGAACCGACTTCCGGCAACCTTCGCGGCCCGCTCCTTATCTATCCAGTCGTGTTGCTCGGCAATTTCATAATGATTACGTGGCGCAAAATCAAATGTCGGGATGTCGCCGACTTCCTTTATGACTACATTCTCTGCCTCACTCACCCCAAGCGGCACGTCACTCGATGCCATGTTTGGCACCATTTTATGCAATTCCGTCACCTCATTATCGAGCGCGGTAAGTTCCGCCTCAAAAGTTGACAACTCTGCCTTTAGTCGACGCCCTTCTTCAATAACGGCATCGTCAGGTCGGCCACCCTTCATTTGAGCCGCGTTTGCGTTTCGCTTTTCACGAAGCTGATCAACCTTTTGACTCAGATCGCGGCGCTCGTCGTCTCGTGCAATGAGTGTTGTAATATCAACATCGTAACCCTTATGTTGAGCATTCTTTTGTATCGCTTCGGCATTCTCGCGGATAAATCTTATATCTAGCATAACTAGAGATATTGTAGCACATCTACAAGGTAAGAATCACTCGTACTTAGCGAGAGGACGTGTGAAATCCGAAGTTTTGAGGATTTCAGCCCAACGCTTAAAAGAACTGCCGGCGGCAGTTCTTTTAAAAAGTGTGTCCGAGCGACAAGTACGAGTGAATCTTACTCCGTTCTTAATGCCTCAATAGGATCAAGTTTCGCAGCCTTGCGAGCTGGGAACCAGCCGGCAATCATGGCAATAATGATCAATCCAATAATCATGAGAACAATTGGAATAGGCTGGAAAATTAGAATTGAGTTACCTTCGCCTAAGTCTAGAACTTCAGTAATCCAGGGATTCAATAACGTTCCGGCGGTAATAGCGATTCCCGAACCAATAAGCCCTCCGAGGAATCCAATCCAGGCGGCTTCAAACTGGAAGAGTCGACTGACGCTACGTCCACGCATACCAAGTGCCTTCATGAGTCCAATTTCCCTAGTTCGCTCAAGGACGCTGATGTACTGCGTGTTAATGATACCGAAGACACTGGCGATAAGAGCGACAACACCAAAGCCAAGAACAATACCTTGAAGCGTGTTCACGATTGTAAAAATGACTGCCTGAAGGTCGCGAGCTGACTGCACGCCGTAGCCTTCTTCAATCAATTCCGCCTTCACAACTTCGGGGTCATTCCCTTCGGTGGCAAGTGCAGTGACGCCGAGGTATTTCTGATACGAAGACGTGCCTTCGGTTGTAAACTCGCTAATTGCTCGAGCCTTACTGGCTGCAATTTGCATAGATGTTGTTCCGGTAAGCGCAGTTGCTGATTGTTTCGACAGTCCAACGACCTCAAAACCAAACTCTCTAGTTTCACCTGAAGCAAGAGCAACTACCGCCGCTTGCCCTCCGCTCATGAAAGCTTGCTGGATTTCTTCAGAAGACAAAGACGCCGACGGCTTCGATGCGGTCATAGTGACTTTCATGCCTATAAGTTCATCTTTTGTCTCAATCACGTTTTGCTCAATAAGAATGTCACCAAAAGAATCTGGCAAGACGATTGCATCGTCGGCAAGCTGTTCGCCAAGCTCTGGTAATGTTCCGACAGACGATTCCATCATGATGGTTGGGTCATACGTCGCAACATCGGCGCTAAACTTCTTGTCGACACCACCAAATGTAATATAGGTTACCTGTGGTTGATAGGTAGGCGTGACAAACTCAAGATCGTCGCGCTCGGCAAGCTCATCGACATCTGCTTGGGTAAGCTGCGTAATGGTTGCTCCGTTACCAGTGGTAGTTGCATCTGGGTTGTATTCTTGTAGTGCGGGTTGCTGAAATCCACCATCAAACAATGCACTATCTTCAACAATAAACAGCACCTGCGGATTAACATTTGCACCAATAAGCTTATCGGCGTACTGACGAGCACCCTCACCTGCAGCCAAGGACACGGCAATAGTGAACGCACCAACCCCTATAGCGAGACTCGTAAGAATAGTTCGCGCTTTGGCGTTACGGAGACTCCGCCTGGCGCGGTTAGCAATATCGACAGTCTTCATTATTTCCGGCCTTTCTTGGTATCAATACGTTCTACTTCGCCATCTTTTACGTATATTTGCATATCGCACCTTTTCGCAAGATCGTGATCGTGAGTCACGACAATAAGCGTGCTTCCCTCTTGCTTGTTAAGCTTGAATAGTAGGTCTTCAATAACGGCACCGGTTGTCGAGTCGAGGTTTCCGGTTGGTTCATCAGCAAAAATAATACTTGGCTTATTAACAATCGCCCGAGCGATGGCTAGTCGCTGCTTCTGTCCACCTGAAAGATTCCCCGCCTTTTGCTTCAGCTTGTCATCAAGTTCAACAGTCCTTAACGCCTCTTCAACACGCCTCTTTCGCTCGCGACCATTAATGCCTCCAATTTCTAGAGGAAGTGCGACGTTGTCGTAAGTTGTTTCATTTGCTTGAATAAAAAATGCCTGAAAAATAAACCCAATCTTTTCAGAACGAAAACGATCAACTGTTTTATTTCGTAGAGTCAGGATATCAGTACCGTCGATGATAACTTTTCCTTCTTCAGGCCTATCAAGTCCACTCATAGCGTGCATTAATGTTGACTTGCCGCTTCCCGACTTTCCGACAATTGCGACACTTGCGCCATCTGGAATATCAAACGAAACATTAGACAATGCGCGGAACGTATTGTTCTTTTTTCCATACGTCTTTGTGAGATTTTCTACCCTAATCATATGCTGCTAAGTATAGCAGATTAAGGGTGATTATCGTATCGAAACGATAGTATAGGTAACGTTGCCTTTTGGTGTCGAAATTGTCACCTTGTCGTCAACTTTTTTGCCGTAAAGTGCCATACCGATTGGTGATTCGTTGCTAACTCGGCCTTCAAGAGGATTCGCTTCAACAGGACCAACAATAGTGTAAGCGGCGCGTTTGTTACCAGTTTTTAATTCAACGCGGGCACCAAGATCAATTGTGCTTTTACGGCTTGCCTTAATAAGGTTGGCATTGCCGAGAATTTCTTCAATTTCACCAATGCGTGTTTCAAGAAGACCCTGCTCTTCACGCGCAGCATCATACTCGGCGTTCTCGCTCAAGTCACCGAAGTCACGGGCTTCAGCAATTTTATCAGCAACCTCACCGCGACGAGACTTCAACTCCGCGAGTTCTTGCTCGAGTTCTTTCTTTCCTTCGGCGGTAATCTGGTACTGTTTTTTCATAATTTCCTATTACTTTCTTGTGTCTTATGACAAGGTCTTTCTATACGTATACACGCTATATATAGCGTGTATCATCATCCCCAAGTCTTTAATCTAGCCTATTTTAGCAAGCAGTTCAGCGCGTGTCAACAACTCGGTCTCGCCCGACGCACGGTAGGTCAACTCAAATTGATTATTCGCAACAAGCCGCTCGCTGATTGTGACGCGATACGGAAGGCCCATAAGTTCAGCATCGGCAAATTTTTCGCCCGGTCGCTCATCACGATCATCATAAAGTACCGATACGCCAGCCCCCTGCAATGACTCATAAAGCTCTGTTGCCTGCTCGGCTACATCGCCAATACTCACCAAATACACCCTGTACGGCGCTACCGCTTCTGGCCACACGAGACCCTTATCGTCAGACAGCTTCTCGGCAATAACACCCATAACTCGCGTCACACCAATGCCGTACGAACCAAGATATAGCGACTGTCGCTCGTCCTTATTATCGGTATAGAATAGGCCCATGTCGTTAGTTTTCTGTGACCCGAAGTTAAAGATATTCCCCACTTCCGCTGTTTTGACTTTTTCAAGCTCACTACGCTCTATACCCAGCTCTTCAACCGCGCTATCGATTACCTCTTCGTTTATGGCAATGTTCTTTTCACGGTGCAGGTAAATAACGTCTTCACCAGCATCACAAATTGTTTGAAATTCATGACTAAACCTAGTAAATGCTCCCCCGCTCGCGAAAGTAACGTATGTGTCTGCGCCAATACCAAGTCGGTTATACACTCGTTTGTAAGCTTCGATAGTCTGATCGTAATAAGTTTGTAGGTCTTCGGCTGACGTATGAAGCGAGTACATATCTTTCATGACGAATTCACGGCCACGCATAATGCCACTTTTGGCACGCAACTCGTTACGCATCTTTGGCTGAAACTGATATAGCGAAATAGGAAGATCTTTATAACTGTGCACATAATTTTTGAGCATTTCGATAATCGGCTCTTCGTGACTCCAACCAAGACCAACCTCGGTGTCGTCTTTCAGGCGCGTCTTAAACCAAACGTCAACCACGTCGTCATTCCAGCGCGATGTCTTCTCCCATACTTCTTTACGCTGAAGGCTGGTCATAATAAGTTCGTTACTTCCGATAGCGTTCATTTCTTCGCGAACAATTTTCTTAATGTTCTCTAGCACGCGAATACCGAGCGGTAAGTACGCATATACGCCAGCCATCTCCTTATATACATAGCCTGCTCGTATGAGCAATTGAGCATTCTTGGCGACTTCATCGGCCGGCGCTTGCTTAAGTGTCTTGGTAAATAGTTGAGAAATACGCATGATTTATCCTCCTAGTGTACTAAGTGCAAACGGATTTATAAAGAGGAAGTAGAAGGCAATGCCGTTTTTTATCATATGAAGGACAATTGGCGCCCATAAACTTCCCGTCACAACCCGTAGCACACATAGCACAATGCTTAACACAAATACATCAATACCGACGTTCCAGGCGAAGTGCACAACCGCAAACAAAAGACTTGTTAGTAGGATGGCAAGCCACAACGGGGCTCGTTTCCGTAACTTACCGAGCAGATACCCCCTAAATAATATCTCTTCAGCTACAGGGGCCACAATAACAAGTGAGATGAACGCCAAGAAATACTCATAACGAAACACCATGTTACTAAAACCGGTATCTTGAGCTTGCTGAAAGTCGACAAACGGCAGCAACCACATTGCAAGCGCCACAACAATGATAGAGAGGATGACGTAAGTAACGTATCCGGCTGGCGCCCAGAGTAAATCGAGCCCGTCTGGCAAGCGTTGCAGCCCCAACTCTTCCCTTGTAGTTTTTCGCTTCTTCACTAACCATGGAACGCCAATAACCAAAATGACCGAAAGTGTATAAATTATTGCGCCAAGCGAACTACTTAGGAACGAGTTGTTAATACCTTCGAAGCTCAGGCCAAACTGTGCTAACAAAAATATAGCAACAAATAGAAGCGCCTGCGCAAGCATAAACCCGAGGAAAACCCACAACGGGAGGGCGACAGTAGCCATGTGGGGCCGTAGCCGATTATAGAATTTTACCAACATCGGCAACCGTTATAATAATCACTAACACCATAAGCAGCATGAACCCTGTTCCATGAATTGTTTCTTCGCGAGATTTTGTTAGCGGTTTTCTCGCCAGCTTGAACAGTGCCGTAACAAACCACCTACCACCGTCAAGTGCCGGAATAGGCAGCACGTTCATGACCGCAAGCGTCAACGAGATGATGGCTGCCAGGAAAAGCACCTGAATAAAACCCGCTTCACTAGCGGCCGGGAAAATAACACCAAGAATACCAACCGGCCCCGCAACACTATCGCCCGCTTTGTCTAGCTGCTCACGGGCGTCAGTGCGCGCTTGCTCGTTCGTCGTCAACTGCCCAAATAATCCACCAAAGAAATCAACAGATAGTTGACCTACACCTTGAAATGTCGCGCTGGTAAACTGAGCGGCGGTAACGATACCAACAATTGGCGCCGACCAGGTAGAGCGAAGTTTCTCTTGTTGCGCCAGGGCTGCGCCAAACACCATGGAGTCTGCATCGCGTAAGGTGACGTCCTGCGACGTCTGAACACCGTCTCGTTCATATTCGACCGAAACAGTTTGTCCCCTATTCGCCTCACTCACTTCAATAATCTCAGACACCGTCTCAACCGGTTCACCAGCTATTGCAATAATCTCGTCGCCTGTCTGAAAACCAGCCTGCTGGGCGGGATAGCCGTCTTCAAGTGAGCCGAGGCTCACCGGTGATCGTACGACTGTCGTGTCCGAAGCAACAGAAAATTGATCTGGAAGAATCTTAGGTAGACCAAAAAGCGATACGATCGCAAGTAGAATAACTGCAACAACCCAGTTAACCGCCACGCCGGCAAAAAGGATTTTCGTCTTCGACCAAAACGTCGCTGCTCCATAGTCACCTTTTCCGCTGGCTGCATCGTGTTCACCTTGCAGCTTCACAAAACCACCAAGCGGTAGCCAATTGAGCGTAAAGAGTACCCCGTTCTTAAGCTTTTTCTTCCATGCGCGCGGCGGAAACCCTATACCGAACTCTTCGACAACTACTCCATTTCGGCGAGCGACCAAGGCATGTCCAAGTTCATGCGCTACGACGAGCATCACGAGCACAATCAACCCGACAATAATTCCAAAAATAATCATTTACCCTCCAAATCGGCGCTGGCGCCGTGCGTATTCTTTAATTATAGACTCGACGTCTTTTTTTGTCATATCGGGCCATGGTTTTTTTAAGAAAATGAATTCGCTATAAGCAGCACGCCACAACATAAAGTTGCTTAATCGCTGTTCACCGCTAGTTCGAACAACGAGATCAATCGGTGGCACCTCTGGTGCGTACAGCGCTTCAGCTATGGTCTCTTCCGTAATTGATTGCGGCGATACGTCCGATTGAACAATTTTTTTAACCGCATCGACAATTTCGAGCTGTCCGCCATAGTTAAAGCATAGCGCAAACACGCCACCGGTATTGTGTGCCGTTTCCGCTTCTGCCCTATCTATTGCAGCAAGAATCTTCTTATCGACCCCCTGACGAGAGCCCAGCACCTTCAGGCGTACGTTATTCTTGTTGAACTCCGGAATATCAGCGGTTAAGACACGTAGCGTCAAACCCATAAGCTTTGACACTTCGTCGGCACTGCGTTTCCAGTTCTCGGTAGAAAAAACATAGGCCGACATATATTCAACACCCGCCTCAAGCGTAGCTAGCCCGACCTCTTTCAAGGTATTGTATCCCGCAAGATGGCCTTCGTAATCAGGGAGGCCGTGAGATTTTGCCCAGCGGCGATTACCGTCAACAATATAACCGATATGCTTAGGGATGGCCGGTGTGTCGTCAGTCATTAGATAGTCAGAATCTCTTTTTCTTTTTCTTTGAATAGCATGTCGATGCTTTCGTTGTAGTGCGCCACCCGCTCATCGATTGTTTTCTCGTAACGCTTTTGGTCGTCCTCAGACATCTCTTTCGCATCCTTGAGGCGCTTCACCTCTTTAAGGGCATCTTGTCTAACCGAACGAAGCACAATACGAGCATCTTCAACTTTTTCAGATGTCTGTTTCACGATTTGTTTGCGACGCTCTTCAGTTAGTGCTGGAATAGGAACACGCACGAGTCGCCCGTCGTCACTCGGGTTAAGCCCTAGTGATTGGTCCTGGCGAATAGCCGTGGCAATCGCCTGAAGGTTTGTCGGATCAAATGGGGTAATCGTCAGAAGCTGAGCCTCTGGGGCCGTAATGTTCGCCACCTGGTTGAGCGGCATATGCTGGCCGTACGCTTCAACCTGCACACTGTCGAGCATCGAGGGGTGCGCGCGACCGGTACGAACCTTCTTTAGCTCTTCCTGAAAATGCGCAAGGGCGTATTCAAATTTCTCTTCAAATGGTTTGACGTCAAACATAGAATTCCTCTCTTATACTTAATTTAGTATATCAGAAAACCACTCTTTGTTTGCGACAGTAAACATCTGCAACCCGAGCGAGATAAGGCGCTAAGGCCCTTATCGAACCCGGCGAGAAGCCGTTTACAAAGCAAATGAGGAGTGGTTTTTCTGTTTAACTAATCGTTAACGCCAAGTTCAATGCGATTGAAGCGTCGAATGACGATGTTTTCACCAGTTTTGGCAACGTTTTCTTTAAGATATTGCTCAACAGTTTTTGAATCGTCCATGATGTAGTTCTGATTAAGGAGCACTTTGTCTGCAAAGTGTTTCTTCACCTGACCATCGACAATTTTCTCTGCAATGTCAGCTGGTTTGCTTTTTAGCGTATCGCTGGCAAGTGCTTCGTTGCGGACACGTTCAAGCTCATCGGCTGGAATGTCGTCCTGAGAAACGTACACGGGAGCCATAGACGCTACCTGCAACGCAACCATGTGGGCAAACTCTTTGAAGCCGTCAGTTCGGGCCACAAAATCGGTCTCACAGTTTACTTCAACCAGAACGCCTATGCGTCCACCGTGAACATAACTGTCAATGATGCCGGCAAGCGCTTCACGGTCGGCTTTTTTCTCTGCCTTGGTAAGGCCCTTTTTGCGCATCGCTTCAAGAGCTTTGTCGAAATCGCCATCGGCCTCAACAAGCGCTAGTTTTGCGTCGGTAAGACCAACGCCGGTCAATTCTTTCAACTTCTTAATGTCATCTACTGATACTGCCATTGTGTTTACGCCTCCCCGTTCTTATCTTTCTTTGATACGCTCTTACCTTCAGCAACCGCTTCTGCAACATAATCAAGAATGACTTGAATACCCTTAATCGCATCATCGTTTGCAGGAATTGGATAGTCTACAAGTGTTGGGTCAACGTTTGTGTCAACGAGTGAGACAACCGGTACACCCAAAGTCTTGGCTTCGTTAATTGCGTTAAGATCGCCAATTGCGTCAATCATGAAAATTGCACCAGGCTTACCAGAAAGGTCCTTTACGCCACCATACTTAACGTTGAGGGCTTCGATTTCCTCTTGGAAGCGTTGAACTTCAAGCTTGTTGTAGCGCTTGTCTAAATCACCGGCAATCATGCGGCTTTCGAGGTCTTTTAGCTTCTTGATTTGTGCTGTAACGGTGGTTACGTTAGTAAGAATACCGCCGATCCATCGTTCGGTAACGTATGGTTGCCCAAGTGATTCGGCTGTCTTTCGGACGATGTCTTTGGTCTGCTTCTTAGTTGCTACAAAAAGAATCGGCTTGCCCGATGCTGCTACTTT
Source organism: Candidatus Saccharimonadota bacterium (assembly GCA_009992235.1). GTDB lineage: Bacteria > Patescibacteriota > Saccharimonadia > Saccharimonadales > Saccharimonadaceae > Microsaccharimonas. The sequence goes on along the minus strand of JAACVZ010000001.1, from coordinate 46,871 downwards.
CGTAAGGAAAGGAAGCGCTTCATTAAGAGCCTCGACTGTTTTTGTAAGGTCAATAATGTGACTGTCTTGACGCTTTGAGTGAATGTATGGCGCCATTTTTGGGTGCCAACGGCTCGTTTTGTGTCCAAAGTGAACACCCGCTTCGAGCAATGCTTTAATATCGACAGATACTGCCATAATGTGAACTCCTTTTTCTTCACCTTCTACCCTGAATTACCAGGAGTCTTGTAGAAGATTGTTTCGTTAAATAAATCGTTACTTATTCATTATACATCAACAGGGGTGATAGGTCAATAACCTAGCTTTTCCGTCGTTTCCTCAGAACCAACTCCACGCAAAGAACTCTATGGGTCTCTACGCCATAGAGTTCTTTGGTTCCGTATGGTGTCTTCAAAAACGCGAAAAAGCTGGATTATCTGCCAGCGCCGACTGCTTCAGAGATGTGCGAATAACCGTCTTTTTTGAGCAGCTCGACTAGCCCGCTGTTGAGCTCTTCTATGAACGGGCCTTTCATAATAAGTCCGGTCACAAGCTCGACAAAAGTAGCGCCGGCTTTGATTTTATCGTAGGCGTCATCGGCTGACATAACACCGCCAACACCGATAATAATGAGCTCGTCGCCGTAGGCTTTGTAGGTTTTCGCGACAAGTTCAGTGCTTCGCTCGCGTAGCGGCGCGCCACTAAGACCGCCTTTAACGCTGTCGGGGAGTGGTTCGAGAAACTCAACTTTTTCACGTTGCTTTGTAAGGTTAGACATCGTGACACCGGTAACGCCGTGAGTGACCGCAACATCAAGTAGCTTCTTCGTCTTCGGCCAAGAAAGGTCAATTGGCATCTTTATAAATAGCGGCTTCTTCAGTTTCACCTTATCGATTGCAGCAAGGAGCTTGTCGAGAAGTTCTGGCGTAGTATACGTCTGTCCGCCAAATGCATTCGGACATGAAATGTTTACTTCAACCATCTGAATAGCAGGCGATTTTTTAGCGGCCTTAATACTAGTGACATAATCAACAATACCCTCTTCAACACCCGAAGCATCTTCACTATTGGTACGAGCAACCGACAGTATGGTTGGATAATTATTCTGGATTTTTTCAGGCATAGCGTGCAGGCGTTCAAGAATTTTTTTTACGCCATGATTAGCAAGACCAACGTGAACAACTAAAGAACCGGTTTTTGGAAGCCGATAAAACCATGGGCGATCATTCCCCTTGCAGGGCTCGGCCGTTACCGACCCGACTTCGCTGAATCCAAACCCAAGAGCGCGCATCATAGGAACAATTTGACCGTTTTTATCAAGTCCCGCGGAAAGACCAACAGGTGAAGAAAATTTCATACCCTTCCACTCTGTTTCTAGTGTGCGATGCCGCCTAGTAAGTAGCACCCCAACAACAGCCGAAACTCCTGGTATGCGACCAGATACGGCAAGAATGTTGACGACGAGACTATGCGCGTTATCTGGAGACAGTAAAAACATTAGCGGTCGAACAATGCGACGGTACAGTGTTGTTGCGATGTGAGCCATTATTAGAGAAGAGCCTCTTGGAAGCGCAACAAAATACTAAAAACAAGTAGCACGTAAAGCGAAACGAGTATCATCGGCGCATATTCCACCCAAAAACGAGCGGCCCTCTTGCAGCGTTTCGGTATAGTGAGGTGCGAAGTAGACAAAACGTGTGTCACGACACCCCAGAAAATAGCGATAGTTGCGACCCATGTAGTGAAGCACCACGGACAAATACTTCCGAGTTTTGTCATGCTAACAACATATAAATACGCTGCGGAGCCGAATCCAGCGGTCGCCGCAAGTAGTCCCGCCCTCCAGACCCATGGTCGGAACGTAGTTCCAGCTGCGAGCAGTACGGAAAATACGAGTAGCGCCGTGAACCCAGCGACTCCGAAAGTGGCAAACGGCAGACCTAACACCTCAGATTCTGGTGCCGACATGGCCGACTGACAGCTGATAATTGGGTTTATATTGCAGCTAGCAACGTAGTCTGGATTTTTGTATACCTGAAACGTTTCGTGGAGCAACGAGAACGAGGCCAAAAGCCCAATGCTGGCACATACCGCCAAGAACACTCCCATAAATCGTGATGATGTTTTCCAGGATTTCATTGTTGCTTTCTATTATACTACCCACCCGCTAGATAATAAAGGGGTGGACAAATACCCAAAAAACAGATACAATAACTCAGATTATGAAAGCAAATGTACACCCAACCGAATACCGACCAGTTGTGTTCAGCGATGACACGGCAGGATTTTCGTTTTTGACCCAGTCTACTGCGCAGTCAAACGACACTATTACCTGGGAAGACGGCAACGAGTACCCACTTATTAAAGTGCACATCTCAAGCGCATCTCACCCATTCTTCACCGGTGAAGAGAAGATTATCGACACCGAAGGTCGTGTCGACCGATTCAAGAACCGTGCTGCAGCCGCTGAAGCTCGCAAAACACAACTTGCCAGCAAAGCAAAGAAAACTGCCGCGACAAAAGCAAGAAAAGTCCAAGGCGATAAATAGCGCAAACGACATTTTTAGAGCTTACTCTCCTTTGGGTAAGCTCTTTTTGCTACAATAAGAACAGATAGGTTTATACATATGCCAAAAATAGCTCTCAACATCACCGAACTACAAGCCGAGCAAGCCGAACTCGATAGCTTTTTATCGCGCCCTGATGCCTATAACGACCCGGATTTTTCGACAAAGAATAAACGACTAACCGAACTCCAAATGCTTATTGAAAAGGCGAATAGGCGAAATACCCTTGAGGCGCAAATAGAGGAGGCTCGCGAGTTGTCTGGCGGAGACAGCGAACTGGCGGTGCTTGCCAAAGACGAAATGGAAAAGGCGTCAACAGAGCTTGAAGCGCTTGAAGAGGAGCTCTTCATTCACCTATCGCCAAAAGACCCAAACAACGACAAGAATATCATCGTTGAAATTCGTGCTGGTGCCGGTGGCGATGAAGCTAGCCTTTTTGCCAGCGAACTCTACCGAATGTACCTTCGATACTGCGAAACACATCAATTCCGAACCGAACTCATCAGCGAAAGCGCCAACGACACCGGTGGCTACAAAGAAGTTATTTTTAGTGTTAGGGGCGATAGTCCATATGCCCAGCTGAAGTTCGAGTCAGGCGTGCACCGAGTGCAACGGGTTCCTGCGACCGAATCACAGGGCCGTATTCACACCAGTACAGTCACAGTCGCCGTTCTTCCCGAAGCAAAAGAAACTGACATCGAAATTAGTCCGGGAGACCTAAAAGTTGATGTTTATCGAGCCGGAGGTCACGGCGGCCAGTCGGTTAACACCACCGACTCTGCAGTTCGCATCACCCACCTCCCCTCTGGACTTGTTGTCACCAACCAGGACGAAAAATCGCAAATAAAGAACAAGGACAAGGCAATGAGCGTCCTGCGCTCTCGCCTGCTTCAACAAAAAATCGATGAAGAAAACGCTAAACTGGACGCCGAACGCCGCGGACTTATCGGCTCGGGAGATCGATCGGAAAAAATTCGCACCTACAACTTCCCTCAAGACCGCATCACCGATCACCGCATCGGTTACAGCCGAAGCAATATCCCCGGTGCTATGAATGGCCAAATTGAAGATATAGTGGAGCATTTACAGGCATATGAACGAGAACTCGCCGTCGCTCACAGTTAAAGAGTGGTTACGCCGCGCCACTCGTCTTCTTAAAGATGCCGGCATTCCGAGCGCTACACTCGACGCTGAGCTTCTCTTGTCTCACACCCTTCGTGAACCACGCATCTGGCTTCACGCCCACCCAGAGGCCGAGCTCGATATTCGGACTCAAGAAATTGCCCAGGCTCGTCTTGATCTACGACTAGACCGTGTTCCGGTTGCCTATATTATTGGCCACAAAGATTTTTACGGACATGCTTTCCGCGTCACAACCGCAACACTCATTCCACGGCCTGAATCTGAAAGCGTCATTGAGCTACTAAAGAAAACATTTTCTGCATACAAGAACCGGACCAACGAGACACCGCTCCGCCTGGTCGATGTTGGTACGGGAAGCGGTAACCTCGGCGTTACCGCAAAACTCCTCTTTCCAGCGTTCGATGTCACGCTTATCGATGAAAGCCGCTACGCGCTTGCCGTAGCCGAAAAAAACGCTGCGTCGCTTCACGCCGATGTCGACACACTTCACGGCAATCTTCTTGATGAGTACCCACACGTCGCAGATGTCATTATCGCTAACCTACCCTACGTTGACCCTTCCTGGGAGCGCTCGCCCGAAACCGATCACGAGCCTGCCGAAGCTCTATTCGCTAAAGACAACGGCCTTGCTCTTATTAAAACCCTTATTAAACAGACCGACGGCAAACTATCGAAATCGGGCTATCTTATCCTCGAGGCCGACCCAGCACAACACGATGAAATAAAAAAAGAGGCCGGAGCCTTTGGTCTTATTTGTGCAGAAATTGATGGCTACGCCCTGCTATTTGAAAAACTTAGATAGCCACTTAGATAGCCGTCCCTGCGCGATTAAATAGAAGCACCAGTACAGCAATGATACTGACTGCCAGCAGTGCCGGAAGAACTATGTCAGTTGAGCGAACTCTTGCATGGTGATAAAACGAATCGTAGGTTTTATAGGCAACGAAAGCAAGTAGCGTCATGGTAATCGACACTTGTGGAATCTGAAGACTTGGAAATATCGGTAATTCGTAGGCAACCGTCCAGTGGTAAGCAATCCAACCTATTTCTGCGTACACAAGGGCCGTTGCGAGGCTTAACAGAGTATTATGCGTCTCGTTATCATACGACGCCAGAATATGCCGTGTAGCCGTGAAACCAATAACCCACATAGCAATAACAGTTGTTAGAGAAGGCCACGCGTACGCAATAGAAAAAAGTGCTGCTGTTCCCATGAATACCGCCACGAGCCCTTGGGTAACGATCATCGCCCGGCTGCCGCGAGGCTTCAAATACAGCAACCAAGCAATATAAATCAGGGTGACGATACCAAGTAGCATAAGAGTGTACGGCTCGGCTATTGGCGCGGCGTTGACCGCCATAAGGTGAGCCACAAAGCTAATACTTACGATGAAATCAACCATATTCGATTGAACATTTACCCACCAATACCGCGGACGAACTGCAAGTACTCGCCATTTACTAAGCATCACGAGGCCAATAGCCAAAATAGCCGATTCAGTAAAAAAGACGATAAGCGTCACAGCGACCGCCAGGCCAACATTAAGCGACATATACACCAGCTCACTCGCGAATGATCGACGACGGACTAATTTGAGAAACTCCATATGTACCCTTTATTGTACCATGCCCGCGCGCACGGTTGCTACGACACTACCTGCGAGTCAGCAATAATGATAAGAAAGTCTGTTTCGCCAACAACGCTTACCGGTGGCGGTGTTGTTTTTAGGACTACACCGTACAAAGCCTCAAGTTTTTTAGCAGAGGCTGTCTTTTCGGCACTCAACTGATATATCTCCACGGATGCAAACGAGCCTTCAGGTGCATTATCGACAACATCAATCATGAAACCTTCGTCGGATAGCTTATCGGCTTCTGTCTGCGCCAGTCCAGCTACGCCGCTCGCGTTCAATACCGAAAGGCGCGCCTCTTCCCTGACATACTCTTCGCTGGTAAGATTTCGTTTTACGTACGATTGAATTTCACTAAAGTCGAGTATACCAGCCACAGGACGGACGATGCTCTGACCGTTATAGTTGCCTGTCGTTACGAGCATGTCGTCTTCGTCGTTAAGACTCAACGAGCGGATATCATCACTTGGTATGGTTGACGATAGCTCCATAAGCGTACGAATTTCCTTGGTTTCAACATTTGTCCGAAGGTTGTTACCCATTGCGTCAATAAGTTTTGTAACTGCACCAAGGTTGGTCAGAGTACCCGCACTCAACGCCTTTTCTCGAAGGGCCTTAATAATTTTTTGCTGATTCTTTTCACGGTCAAAGTTACCGTTCGCAAGACCATATCCACCGGTGGCATTTCGAGCTCTAGCAAGCGCAAGAGCGTGCTCACCGTCAAGGTGTACCGTCTCGCCGTTCTGATAGTTAACGTAATAGCATGTGTAATTACACTTCCAGTCAAAGTTACGGTCAAGAATTCCACGCGGGTCATCACTCTCGATAGTAACGTCAACACCACCAACAGCATCAACCGCTTCTGTCACGGCCGTAAAGTTCAAGTGAACGTAGTATTGAACATCCAAGCCGAGTATTTCGCCTACCTTTTGCTGGAGCGCCTTTGCTCCCGCCTCTTCGTTCTGGCCGTCATCAGAGCCACAGTAGTAAACTGCGTTTAGCTTTCCTTGATACCCAACCGTACAAATCTCGGCATATTCAACCCATAAGTCACGAGGCAGGCTTATCATATAAGCGTCTTTTTTATCCTGGTCGACACTGATGACCATAATTGAGTCAGTAAGGTTCGCCCCGCCGTGTTCACCCCCTTCATCATCTTCAGCAGTTCCAAAGACGACAAAGTTACTACGGCCATTCTCGTCCTCTCTTAGCGGCTCTCGTTGCGTAATAATATCAAGAAGGCTGCCGTTAAAGACATTATTACCCGCCAAAATACCACGGAAGACAACATAACCTCCAGCAGCAAGGCCAAGCGTAAGAAGAATAATACCAACCCACTTTATAATGCGTCGGGTTCGACTTTTTGGCCGCGCCTTCCTAGCGACACGCGCCTCTTTTCGACGCTGACGTTTCGAAAGCTTCTTATCTTCAGGAAGTCCGTCTATCTCACGTAGTGACTCAGACAGCTCATCGGTGCCTAGCTGCTTACCTTTTCGGGGAACGCCAAGCATTTCAGCGTTCTCATTATCGCCAGCGTGAAGCGTCCTATTGAGTCCTTCTTTTCCTGACGCCTGGGTACCGCTCTTAATATGAAGGTCGCCCAAATTGCTATTGGCACGACGTGGGATAAACCCATCAACAGAAGATCGGTGATTTTTCATAAATACTCATATCAGTATAATCGATTGTGCTCACGTTTTGAAGCATAAGTGGCGTTTCCCCTTCAACTCACGTATAATAACCAGAGTTATATGGAAGCTTCTTATTTTACTCGCCACCCTATCGTTAAAGACGTATTAAACCTCGTCATATTCGTCATATTCGTCATTATTGGCACCATACTCATTAATACATTCGTCTTTCGTAGCTATAGCGTCATTGGCCCAAGCATGGAACCAACCATGTACACCGGCGACCGACTCATCGTCAACCGCCTCCCAATTACTTGGTCACAACTACGCGGCGAGTCATATGTTCCAGAGCGCGGACAGGTAATTGTATTTGAAAACCCTCGCTTCTCAGTCGGCGAAGATGAATACCTAGTGAAGCGCGTTATTGCCCTTCCCGGTGAACGAGTCACCCTAAATAACGGCTCATATACCGTATACAACGATGAACACCCCGAAGGCTTTAACCCAGACGACACAAATAACGGCGAGCCAGGCTCACCTACCTCGGGCGAGGTCGACAAGACCGTCCCTCAAGGTGAAATATTCGTATCTGGCGATCACCGAAGTGGTAACTATTCATACGACTCGCGAAACGGCCTCGGGACCATCCCACTCTACGACGTAATTGGACCGGTTAGCTTACGGGTTTTTCCGTTTAATGAACTGCGCGGCTTTTAGCCAAGTAGCTTTTTGATTCGTTCAAAATCGTCGGCATCCGAGAAAGGAATGACGATTTTTCCAGTGCCGTTTGCGTTCGCTTTGACGGAGACTTTTGCCTCAAAGCGTGCTGCAAACTCTTGCGCCTCAGGCTCATAGATTGGTATTTGTACCGCGTATTGCTCGTTAGACTTCTGTCCATTTTTCACCGAGCTAATATATTGTTCAACTTTTCGAGCTGACCAATTCTCGGCAATAACACGAGGTAGTATTTCGATAATAAGCTCCTCGGGTTGTCCAATGAGCGGTCGCACCTGACCCTCGGTGAGCTGGCCTTCTGCAACAGCTACAAGTACCGGTTTTGATAGTTTCAAAAGGCGCATGGTGTTGATAACAGCCGACGGCGACTTGTTTACCCGGTTGGCGATTTGTTCGCTAGTTAAGTTAAATTGATCACGAAGTTTGGCATAGGCAGTAGCTGTTTCTACCGCGTTAAGGTCGCGGCGTTGAATATTCTCAATAAGTGACACCTCTAGTTTATGCTGCCCGCTCATGGTTCGAACAATAACCGGCACCTCTGATAGCCCTGCCCTAGAAGCCGCCCGGAACCGTCGTTCTCCGGCGACAATTTGATACCCACTACCGTCCTTCACAACTATCAACGGCTGCAAAATACCATGTTCACGCACCGAATCGGCAAGCTCGGCAATGGCCTCTTCGTCGAACGTTTGACGAGGTTGGTCTGGATTTGCCCGAATAGCCGACACCGGAAGACTCATCTGTTCACTCACCTTCACGTCTTGGCGAACGGTTGGGTCGAAGTCGTCGTAGAGACCTGAAGGAATAAGCGAGTCGAAACCTCGTCCTAGGCCTTTTTTAGATACGCTCATGCCTGAGCCTCCGTACGGGCAATAACTTCTTTAGCAAGCGACTTGTACGCCCTGGAGCCCTTTGAGAAACGATCGTAAACGCCAATAGGAATACCGTGACTTGGCGCCTCGGCGAGACGGATATTGCGCGGAATGGTTGTATTAAACACCTTGGTTGCAAAATGCCGCTTAATTTCTGAGTGCACTTGGTTGCTTAGGGTTGTGCGTGTATCGAGCATGGTTGGAAGAACGCCAAGTAGCTCAAGTGATGGGTTCATACCCTTTCGTATCAACTTCATGGTCTCAAGTAGCTGTCCAAGGCCCTCTAACGCGTAAAACTCGGTCTGTACTGGAAGTAGCACGTAACGCGCCGCAATAAGGCCGTTAACCGTCAGAAGGCTGAGGCTTGGTGGGCTATCGATAATAACGTAGTCATACTGAGCCTGGGTAGATTCCAGCGCCAGCTTCAAACGAGAGAACCGTTTATCGGTACGAGCCAACTCAACCTCGGTGTTTGCCAGAATTGATGTTGTCGGAGCAAGCCATAGGTTCTTGTGTTCTGTCGGCAGTACCACCTGATCAAGCGGCGCTTCACCTAGCAGTACATCAGTCATTGTCGTCTGTAGGGCCGTTTTGTCGATGCCGAGGCCACTTGTAGCGTTACCCTGAGGATCAAAATCAACTAACAGCGTCTTCTTCCCCTGTTTTGCAAGAAAATACGACAAGTTAATAGCAGTTGTCGTTTTACCGACGCCCCCTTTTTGATTTGTTACTGCAATGACAGTCGACACGGAGATAAACCCTCTTCTTTTACTAGTCCCATTGTACCATATGCATGATGGCTACGAGGGGTATCTGAACAATGAATTTCACAACAAAATATGGCTCGCGTTTCATGAGTATTTAACTATTGATACGTATACTTATACATATGATAAGTAACGACCTGATATACGAAACGCTCTTGAGTATTCAAAATACTCTCGCAGAAATGCAAAAAAGCCATACAGTACTGAAGGCTCGTGTTGAAGGTCATGAAATTGTTATCCTCGAAACGTCAGAGGAAGTTGCCGATCACGCCGAATCCATCAGAAGACACTCACGAATTCTCACAATGGCTGGGCTTAAGTAGAGTACGGTCAAAGACCATCAGGGTCACTTTTAAAAGAGACCTCCGCAGGAAGTCTCTTTTAGCGTTCGGCTGAAATCCTCAAGTCTTCGGATTTCACAGCCCTTCTGGTCTTCGCCGTATCTCTACTTAATCGAAACAATTTCAATTTTAGAGTACTTCTGACGGTGTCCATTTACTTTGTGAACACGCTTCTTCGATTTGTAGCGGATGACCTTAATTTTGTCGCCCTTTACTTCATCTTCGATTACCTTTGCGGTAACCTTCACATCTTTGACTGTTGGCGTTCCGACAGTGATTTTCTCACCGTCAATAACCAATAGTGCGTCAAGTGTGAGCTCTTTTGTTCCTTCCGGGAGGAGGTCCACCAGGAGGGTCTCTTTTTCAGTGGCAATAAATTGTGAGCCACCTATCTTAACGACTGCTTTTGTCATGTGTATCCTTTAACTTATTGTTACAATCAATTGTCAATTGTACCAGAGGTGGGATGATATGTAAAGAGGCGCGGCAGCGTATTGACAAGCCAAGCGCCACATAGTAAATTAGAGCTAGGTTTCAGGTGCGCGAAAAACCGCCCAAAAGGGCGGCTTTTCATTTGCCTTCGCTGGGCTGGTGGAGCTAGGGGGAGTCGAACCCCCGACTCGCAGGTTTCAGGTGCGCGTGTTACCGCTACACTATAGCCCCGAGTCGCGAACATTCTCGTACCACGCTCAGCGTCGGCCTCTTTATTATATAAAGAATACTGAGCTCTACCCCGCTGACTCGTAACTGGAAAAGGATTTGTTAACGATTCACTTCAGTTAGATCGATCCGCCGCCAGTAGCCAATACAACCAAGACACCGAGTCCAATAACGCCGACGAGCGTATACATTCCGTGGTGTAGTCTCCAGCTTTTCTTCCAGGTTTTCGGTAGCTTATCTCGGTAGTGATGTGCGGCAACGGCGACAATACCGACTATCGCGAGGAGGCCGAGCGCCAAGATACTCATTGGGTTAAGCGATTGCAGTGCACTAGCAAAGTATCCAGCTGGGTTGGTGCCGGTAGATACCGGCGCGGCTATTTCAACCGGCGTGCTTTCCTCGCCCTGAACGGCCGCAGCGACAACTGGTGCGCCGTAATAGGCCACCACAAGTGTTGTATCGCGCCCCTCCAGCTCGCCATCAACCACCGCAAAACCAACATCGGTATAGCGCTCATTAAGAATGTTCGCGCGGTGTGTTTCAGAATTCATCCAGGCGACCACTGTTGCGTTGGCCGTTGGATAATTCTTGGCCAAGTTTTCACCAGCAATACTATAATTGTAGCCAACATCGCCTAGCCACTTCCACGGCGTCACGCCGCTCGGCGAATTGTGTGCCCAATAGTCATTCTCGAACATATCCTGGGCCTTCAAAAAGGCCGCCTGACTCAGCGTGTCGTTTAAGGCAAGGGTCGATAAGCCTTCTTTAGTGCGTTCATTATTGGTATCGTTCACCAACGACTGGGTCGTAATGTTTGAAACACGCCCCAATACCTCAAGATGACCAGTTGTCACGAACCCATAGACAACCTGAAGTATCAACGCAAAGGCTAATACTGCCGCAAGACCAGCCGGGCGGATTAGGTGTGGCCGATAGTCGTTACCCTTGTGCGGCACCAACACGTGCTTCGTGTGATGACGAGCTCGAGCGTGCAATGGTGCCTTTTTCCGTAGGTTTGTTTGTTTCTTGGTCGTCACGATAGCGTTAGTATAGCAAAAAGCCCCTACGAAGGTAAGGGCTTATGCTTTTTGCTTAATGTTTCGTTAAGACTAAGCGTCTTCGTTACGTCGGCGAAGTGCGCCAGCGATCCACCATCCAGCAGTACCAAGTGCCGCCAAGATGAGAAGCCACCAGTACCAGGCAAGTCCGAAGATTGTACCGTTGTCGTCAGCGTCGTCACCGTCGGTGTTATCGTCAGTTGCGCTTTCGACAGCTGTTTGATTATCAGCTTCGTTATTAGCTTGGTCGGTTGCGTCAGTGTCAGCTTCGTCGGTGTCACCAAGGACGCCTACGTCAGTGAATGGACCTTGCGGAGCTGCTGGGGCATCATCACCCTCGCCACCCTGAGGCGCTGCAGGAGTTTCCTCTGTTGGCGCTTCGTATGTGAAGGTAAAGGTTAATGTCGAAGTGTTACCCGCAACATCAGTTGCCGTAAGAAGGTATTCATATGTACCATCTTCGCTCACCGTGAAGTCTGGAGTGAGCTCAATATCGTTGGAAACCACTACACCACCAGTTGGACCAGAAACGTATGTCCAAAGGTAGCTGGTAGTATCTTCGTCGTCGACAGTAATAATAGGTGTGATAACGTTGTTATCGCTATTGAAACCATCATAATTGATGATTGGGTCGTTATCTACGTCGAATTGTTCGGTTGCATACTCTAGGTTACCTGCCCAGTCACGAATCGCAGCACGGATCGTGTACGTTCCGCTAACAAGTCCAGATACATCAATATCAATGACGCCATATGGACCAACGCTCAAAGTTCCTGGAACGATATCATGTGCAAGGCGACCGATACCAATAATTGCAGCGCCGGTGTTGTCTTCGTTATAAATGTTCACGCCGACAGTCCTTGAGCCAGAAAGGTTATCCGTACCACTGACGTCGAAGCTAAGCATCTTATCGGTTGATACAACAACGTTATCAATCTCAACTACAGGGTCGGTCGCGTCGACTGTAAACATCTTTACGACATCTTCGCTTCGGTTGCCTGTACTAGAACCGCCGCCGACAGTATCTCGCGCAGCCAAGGTAACAACGTAGTCACCGTCTTCGGTCGCCGTATAGACAAGCTCGTTAACAACGCTACCGCTAATTAACGTATTGTTATAGACCACTACCCCGTCCCGAGTAATCTTTACCCAGTAGTGTCGAAGGTTCTCGTCGGTTGCCGTAACGCGAACCTCAACATCGGTGCTATTTAGTTCATCGGTTGGACTAGTAATTTCAACATAAGGCTTAGTCGAGTCGATAGTAAGCTTCCATGTATCGCTCCACTCACCTTCATTGCCGGCGTTATCGACTGCCTTTACGCGCCACCAGTATGCCGAGTCACCTACATTCGTTGCAGTTTTACTTGTGCCGCTCACTTCTTGGTGCCATCGCAAGTCTTCCATAGCTTCATCGTGATAGCTTTCGTAAATATAGTGGCCCACGTCAGTATCAGTAGTAGACCAGCTCTGTGTTACGCTTGCTCCGTGAACAACAGCCCCATCAGAAGGAGAGGTCAGCACTGTTGCGTCGGGTGCCGTCATATCGATAGTCATCTTCCACACATCCGACCAATCACTCTTCACACCCAGCGCGTCAACAGCACGCACCTGCCAGTATCGAACCGTACCATCAGGAGCTCCAACCGAGTGAAGCTGTGAATCGGTCGATGTTGAAGAGTAGTGGACGGCGGTTAGACTACCGTCAAGATTAACTGCATCTGTTTGTGAGTTCTGAAACTCATACGAAACCGCGCCGCTAACATCTGCCCACTCAAAGTAAAAGTTATTAGTGTTCGTATAGCCATTGTCTAGTGGCGATTCTAGGACCGGTGTCTGCAATTTAAGGTTATACACGCGGTCACCCGTCTGCAAGACATCGTCATTAGTCGCGTACTGCCCGTCTACATCAGTCACCTGTCCTACAGTCACGTTATCAACATAAATGTCTGGGGCTACTTCGCTGTGCTGGCTTGTGCCGTAAATAGTCAGGTGCGCACCTGGTTTGTCTACGTTAATGCCGTGCCATCCGTTGTTGGCGGTGCTAATATTGCTCGCGCTCACGATTGAACCCTGGCTAACTACGATGCCAGAACCTTCTAGGTCGTGCGCCTGAACGGTATTAAGCGTTACGTTCTCTGAGTTATATATATTCAAACCGTGAAGCTGTAGTGGCCACGGCTGGTCCGCGCTACTAGTAACACCCAGGTTACGTACAGTTACGTTATCGGATTGAATACCAACAACTGAGTTATTACTGTTGCCAGACTTAACAAAAGCACCATCAATCGTGTAACCGTTGCCATCAAGAGTTACGGCTTTATTTAACGTAATCTGCTCTGTTACTGTAAGGTCTGAATCAAGCAAGATAGTATCGCCATCTTGCACTGCGGCAAGTACAGAGTTAAGGTTGCCTAGCGCTGCACTAACTCGGTACACAACGTTAATTGAACCTGTAGTTGCATTGCCTCCGTTATTGAATCCTGTACTATAGCGATATGTATTAATCCAATCCTCTGCAGTTGTGTATTCGAGAGTCGTGTTTGTGAAGTTAATTGTTGTGCCAGATGGTGCGTAGCGATATGAGATGCCACTATTCTTTATGGTGACGTTCTCGACGTTATGCGAACCTTCGTGGCTAAAGTAAAGCGATCCGCCCCACTGATCAGCGCCAGCCCATGCACTTGCATACTCGCTTGGATCAACGAGCGTGTTTGGTGTAATAATAGTATTGCGTAACGTAAAGTTTGCGCCCATCACTTCTACTGTCTTGTTAGGCTCAACCTTCGGCATAAGCGTAACGCCATCAATTACCACGTTGTCACCAAATACAGATACAAAATTTTGAGTTGAATGATTACCGTTTGCGGTATAGCCCGTACCATAGAGCATTGGGTTACCTACGCCGTTAATTGTTAGGTTGTCGGCCGTAATTGGTAGATACCAACCAGTTTGACCGTTCTGACTAATACCATCAAAAGGAGATAGGCCGTACGAACCCGGCTGGATCGTCCAAACCTGATTATCGGCCTGGTTCTCAACCGCACTACGCAGTTCGGCTACAGAAGTAATATTCACCACTGGGCTCAACGCACTCACCCTCTGAGACAAAACAAACGGCACCGCTGCCGTCAAAGTACTTACCGCTAGGACGAAACTCGCCGTCACGTAGCCTATTTTTTGATATAGTGCTCGCAAATTGTTCTTCATCGTACACTCCCATGTGTATATGTGCACGACTCCACCAAACCGCGCACCATCTCACTGCTATTGTTAATACAAATCTCAACTTTTGTATGTGTTCAGACTTAAATTACCACCTTTTGCACGAGCACGCAAGAGGTGGATAGGAATAAGGTTAAATTGTAAGACTAATTTTTGTCGTCGTCAGCAGAGGCAATTGGCGCCTGGCCGCTTGGGTCACTGTGCATATCTTTTAGCACACGCTCCCACTCTTCATCGAGCGTTTCCTCATCAATATCTTGGGTAAGATCGAGCGTCTCGTCTTCCTCGTATTGGTCGAGGTCGCTAACCGATCCATCGTCTTGCGAATCGACCGGCTGTAGCTGAAGGTACTGAAACAATGTCATACAACAACATTAGCATAAACGGTATGAAATGTCAATCCCCTGTCCTCGCCCTAGGCGCTATTGACTTTTTATACGGCTTATGCTAATGTAAAAAATATCAACAACCAAAAACAAACAAAAGGACACCTATGAACGGCGAACAAGACGCATCAAAAACAGCTGCACGTATCAACATGGAAAACGAAGCAGCCCTAAACGACTGGTCTGATGATCGTATAAAGATTGTCCAGGAGCAACTAGAAAAGAAATACCCAGATCTTACCCCTACTGGTGCTGAGGTTGCAAGCACGTACGACAAAGCGAAACAATCAGAAGACGTCTCTATGGCGACGCAACTTGCCCTTGAAGCGGCTCGCGACCAAGCAGCCAAAAGTGAATGGGACCAAGATAAGTTAGACGCCGTAGAAAACAACATCAAAAAGGCCTCAAGAGAAACAGTCGACCAATAATCGACTTCTCCGGCGACACTAATCAACCACTTTCGTAGTGGTTGATTTTTTATTGTTTTTATGTTAGTATTAGTGTTGCTCCTCTTGATGGACAAGAGAAAGGGATGGAGTTATGCCACGGCAATCACGATTTCGATCGGTTGAGAGTGGCGATGACATCATCAGCCAACTCTACCAAAAGGACCCGGAGTCAAAACTCTTCGAGATGACGATAACGGTGGCAGCACCGTCGATCGACCTCGTCGAAGACCTGCCCCTCACGCTCCTCGTGGAGAGGTTGGGCGACACGCCTCCAAGCTACACTCACCCCAACGGTGAAGCTGTGCTTGAGACGCAAGCCTACATTGAAAGTGGCGGCGAGCCGTTCACGATTAGTCTGACACCACCCATTGGTGATTCGGATATGCAAGGTGCCACGATCATCACCCCTCCAGAGATGGAAGAGATCATCACCAGGTACCTTCGCAAGCGTAGGCGCCGCGCATAGCGCGAACCCTGCCCGCCTCACCAGGGCGTAAAACTGGGAATCCGCCTCTTCGTGAGGCGTCCCCCACACTATCGCTACGGTGTGGGGGTTTTCCCTTTTTGCAGACAATTGCTTTTGTGCGCCAAATGTGCTATAATTATACAGTTCATCTTATCCAAGTGAAGTTCCTTTCGAAACAGGTGAGAGATATGAGTGTACCGCTCTTCATCGGCGTCTGGTTGGCTATTTCAGCCATCCCCTACGCCATGTACTTAATCGCGTGGCTCTTCGAGTCGCGCAAGCCAGGCAACGGTCCAAACGACATTCCAGTCTGGCGAGATCAATCCAAGGCATTTTTGCCTGGAGACTTCGGTCTCGCTCTCGTTGCAGCGTCGGGCATTATGCTGGCGCGCGAAGGTCTGCCAGGTTGGGCAACCTCCTGGTGGTGGTTGAGTGTCTCGGTCCTAGTCGGACTGGTGGTCTTCTGGGTTGGTCGGCGAGTACTTTACTCCGTCGATGACTACACCCCAGAAGCATGGAGGTCGCCCAGCAAGCGCTGGCATGACTTCGTCATGTTCTTCGGGTTCACCGTCGCGATGGCGGCGTTCATTTTGCCAGCGTTCATTGCTCACGGCAGCGAGCTGGATGGTGAACCTGCAAGCGTTGCTATGCTTGGTGGGCTGCTATGGGTACTCGGCATCGCCTGGGACACCGTCATAGAACAGGTGCCCAATAAGCGCCAGCACCCCTCCGTCTACAAGCCCTTGTGGCGAAAGTAGACACGAGAAAAACCGCCTCTTCGTGAGGCGTCCCCGCACCATCATTACGGTGCGGGGTTTTTCCTTTTAATGCGATATTTTAGCGACGCCAATAGTAAGCTCGAAGCCGTTAATCCGGGCAACCGAGACGTGCTCGCCTGCTTTTTTATCAAACTGAGCTAGCGTTTCTTCACGGATTGTTTCACCGTATTCATTAATAGCCTGCTCGAGCTCGTTGCTAGTGGTTTTAAGGTCGAGCGTTATTCTATCGTCTACGTTGAAGCCAGCGGCCTTACGGGCGGCTTGTACATGACGCACGACTTCGCGGGCATAGCCTTCGCGCTGCAACTCTGGTGTGAGCGCTTTATCTAGAACGACATACACGGCACCGTGCTTTTCGTTTGTCATGAAACCAGAAGACACCTTCTTCACATTTACTTCCTCGGCGATAATTGTTTCGTAGAACTCGGACAGCTCTACCCCACCATAAGTTAACTCGGCAAGTGGTTGGCGAATTTTTATCTGACCAAACTCGTCGTCTCTTTTCATACGTTGCATCAACCCAATTTCGATTATCTTGCGGGTGGCAGCCATTTCGTTCATAACGATTTCATCGACAGAATAATTTGTTGGCCAATTCAGTAAGTGGACCGATTCGTTTCCACCACCAAGCTTCTGGTACAGCTCTTCAGCAAGGAACGGCGTAAACGGCGCGAGTATAACAGATAGCTTCAATAGTACGTAATGTAGTGTGCGATAAGCATCGGATTTATCACCGTCATCTTCACTCTTCCAGAAGCGTCGAC
This sequence comes from Candidatus Saccharimonadota bacterium, assembly GCA_009992235.1. GTDB lineage: Bacteria > Patescibacteriota > Saccharimonadia > Saccharimonadales > Saccharimonadaceae > Microsaccharimonas. Next base: position 29,421 of record JAACVZ010000001.1, on the reverse strand, counting down.
GTGACCGACGCACAAACCAGTTACTGGCATCGTCGATAAATGGCAACACTGGACTAAGCGCATCGGGAATATTATAGGCATCCATATGCGTCGTTACTTCTTCGTTCAGTTGATGAACGCGCGAAATAATCCATTTATCCAGCGGGCTGGTTACGTCACTTGGGGTCAGCGAAAATGGCTTCTCGGGGTCGAATTCCCAACCATCAACCTCGGCGTACATTGTGAAAAAGTCGTACATGTTCCAAATCATTGAAAGCTTGCGCGCTACGTCACCAACTTCTTTGTCCTGCAGCGTGAAGTCTTCGCCACTCAGTAGTGGGCTAGAAAGTAGTAAGAACCGGAGGCTGTCGGCACTGAAAGTGTCCATTAGCTCGTTCGGATCGGTATAGTTGCCGTACGATTTGCTCATCTTCCGGCCATCGTTGCCGGCGACGTTTCCGGTGACAATCACATTCTTAAATGAATTTTCACCAAATAGCGCCACACTCATAGCGTGCATGTAATAGAACCAGGCGCGGACTTGTCCAATGTATTCAACAATGAAATCGCCCGGGAAATTTGCTTCAAATTTTTCTTTATTTTCAAACGGATAGTGGAACTGCGCAAACGGCATGCTCCCCGCCTCGAACCAACTGTCCATGACCTTATCGATGCGCGTGTATTCTTCACCGTCGATTTCAAACTTTACATCATCTATCCACGGGCGGTGATAATCTTCCAGCTCAACGCCGGACAATTCCTTAAGCTCCGCATAACTGCCGATAACTTTCACCTTGCCGCTTTCGGTTTTCCAAACCGGCATTGCCGTTGCCCAGAAACGATCGCGAGAAATGTTCCAATCTGGCGCCTGCTCGACAGTCTTGGCGAAACGTCCGTGTTTCACGTGCTCTGGGAACCAGTTGATGTCGCCATTTTGACGCAGCATCTGCTCGCGCTGGCTATCGATATCCATAAACCAACTTGGGTGCGCGCGGTACATAAGCCTCGTGCCACAGCGATGACAGTGCGGATACGAGTGACGGATGTAATCGATTTTGAAAACTACGCCACGTTCATGCAATGTTTTCGCGATAGTCTTGTTAATTTCCCAGACGTTCTCACCCTTCCACTCGGTCTCGGTGTATTCGCCGTTTTCATCAATAACATGCACCACGGGGATGTTTTCGGCGCGAGCCAAAGCAAAGTCTTCCTCACCATACGCCGGCGCAAGGTGAACAATTCCCGTGCCCGACTCGGTCGTGACGTAGTCAGCGGCCCAGATTTTGTGAGCGTTTTCGCCCCGATCTTCGAATAACGGTTCGTAGCGCGCGCCAATGAGGCTCTGTCCGTCAATCGTCTCAAGAACTTCGTACTCAAGTGGCTGATGCTTCTCATTAGTAAACACTTTCTCGACAAGTTCTTTCGCCAAAATGAACATCTCGCCCATATAGTTAACTCTTACATACTCAATGCCCGGGTTAATTGCGAGGGCAGTATTTGCCGGCAATGTCCATGGAGTTGTAGTCCAAGCCAATAAATACGCATCATCGTCGACAAGTTTAAACTTGGTATAAACGCTCGGGTCGGTCACATCCTGATACGCCCCAGCGTCCATAGTGACTTCGGCTTTTGAAAGTGGCGTGGCGTCTAGCGTACAGTACATCAGCACCTTTTCACCTTCGTAGATTTTGCCTTTTTCGTATAACGTCTTGAATGCCCACCAAATACTTTCCATGTATTCTTTGTCCATGGTCTTGTAGGCGCCCTTGAAGTCGACCCAACGACCAATGCGGTCGATTGTTTCTTCCCAAGCACCACTGGTTTCCAGCATATTGGCGCGGGTGGCGGTGATGTATTTCTCGATACCGTATTCAATAACTTCCTGGCGAGAGTTAATACCGAGCTTCTTTTCGGTGTAGCGTTCCGCCGGTAGCCCGTGAGCATCCCAGCCCCAAACACGCTCGACGCGCTTGCCCTTCATGGTCTGATACCGAGGCACAGCATCTTTCACAATGGAGCTAAGAAGTGTTCCGTGGTGTGGCACACCAGAAATAAACGGTGGACCGTCATAGAAAACATACGTGTTATCCGCCGGACGCTGCTCGACCGATTTTTCAAACGTCTTGTTCTCTTTCCAGTAGTTTACGAGTTCTTTTTCGTAAACCAGTGCGCGTCGGCGAGTGTTGGCCTTAAACTTCATGAGATACCCTCTCTCTTCATTTCAATTATTGGAATTTTGCCTACGAACAACTTCCCAGAACCCTCAACTTCTCGAAATCCATACTTCTTGTAAAATGCTTGGGCTCGATCGTTGTAAGTTACAACCTCTAGTGTTATTGGTGCCCGTACGTCAAACCAGTCCATTAACTCATCCATCAAGGCTTTCGCAACCCCCTTACCATGGTACGGAACATCAACATATATCGCCTCTAGGTGTTGTACGCCATCAATACTTGACCCGTGGGCAAACCCGACAACCACGTTGTTGATTTTTGCCACCAATTCGCGCTGGCTCGGGTCCGTTGAAACTCGTTCATGTCGCTCGTACGACTTCTCAATAGCTTCATCTGTCAGCCAACCTTCCGTACGCTCTTTGAGCCAAGCAGCCGTCACTCCAAATTCTTCATTCTCATACGTATCGCGCCAAATACGACCGTGCGATGTTCGTATCGGAACAACGTCGCTCTTAGTGGAGGCAACTATCTGAATCTGTTCCGTTGTAGATGGTTCCATGCGCTTCCTTTTTTTATACAAAAAACACTTCGTTTAGCTGCTAGATCCCGAAAGTGGGAGGTACCATCTAGCTTCCAAAAGAAGTGTTTCTCTTAGCACTTGATTAATCGCTCTAACGCGGCGCGGCGTTCGGCTCTACTCTTTGGCGGACCAAATTTCTTCCGAAAACTCGTGGCTGATAACCACTCAAACGTTTCTATAATGGATTATACACCATATACTAAGGAGTATGAAGCACAAAAAGCGCAGCCCAGCCTTCCCCCTAGAACCCAGCAAAGCCGATTATTGCCTTGTCGGCGACAAAAAGAAACGAAAATACCCCACCCAGCTCGACGCCGAACTCTCAAAACCCGCCAAAGACCTCCAGCAATACCTCTGCGAATACTGCGGCTATTGGCATAACGGTAAAAGCACGTCAACTTTTTCCCGTACCTAGAGGACACCATCTGGAGCCGGAGCGAGGTAAGGCGCAGAGGCCCTTACCGAACCCCGCGTGAAGCACGTTCCGAAAGGTATGGGAAAAAATTACGGCTGTGCCGCGTAATAACTAAGCTCACTAATAGTCGGCAACGGCAACCCCGGCCACTGTTGAAGCAATCGCCCATCGTTAGTTAAAGCAACCACCGTTGGAATTTGCATAATATCGTAAGTCCGACAAAAATCGACACCCGCTGGCGACTCAGGATCCATCACTTCAAGGTCGTGGCCGGTTACCCGATGAAAATCATCAACATACATGGTCACGTCTCTGGCGTAATCGGTATGGTCTTTGGTTAGTATCGCCACCCGCATACTTGCCTCTACACCTCTTGCTGTTTCTTGGTTCGTCGCTCTTCAAGAATCTTTAAAAAGTCGTCAAGCGTTTTAAACTCACGATAGACACTGGCGAACCGAACATAGGCGACTTCATTTCGAAGCGCAAGTTCGTCAAGCACTTTGTCGCCAATTTGCTTTGAAGTAATTTCATTTTCGCCAAAGTCATAAAGTGCAGTTTCAACTACATCAATCATCTCCTCAACTTCAACTTCTGAACTAAAGAACTTCCCTACCGATCGCTTGACGGCAGTTGCAAGTTTTTCACGGTCATATAATTCGCGTACGCCATTCTTTTTGACTACGGCAAGGTTTGGTTTTTCAATTCGTTCGTAAGTTGTGAAGCGAGTTCCGTCTGGTGCCTCTCGGCGGCGACGAATAGTTACTCCATCGCTAACTTCACGAGACTCAACTACCCGACTATCACCAATTTTTAACTTTGACACCACTGTTACTCCTCGTTCTTCTTGTTGCGCTTCTTGCGTCGTCGAAGAAAGGCAGGAATGTCTGACTTGTCTTCCTCTTCTTCGGACGGTTGATTCCAAATGCTCTCACCATTTTCTTCAGCAAAAAGTGTTGCCGACTCGGACTGGTCGAGGCTCATGTCGATGTCTTTTACTTCATTAACAAGTTCTTGACTCGGGCCTTCAGTGGCGTCGCCTTTTTCAGTTGCTGGCTCATCGTCAGTAAAGTATGCTGTATCAAAACCGGTTGCAATAACCGTAATGACTAGTTCGTCTTCCATTTCAGGCTTCAAGGTCGCACCAAAGATGATGTTGGCATCTGGAGACACGGCACTGGTAATAATCTCAGCCGCTTCCTGAATTTCGCTCATGCTCATGTCGTAGCCACCGGTAACATTGAATAGAACACCCCTAGCACCATCGATAGATACTTCAATAAGCGGTGACTCAATGGCTTGCTGCGCAGCTTGGGCTGCTCGGCTATCGCCACTCGCACGACCGATACCCATAAGCGCCGACCCAGCGTTACTCATAATTGCCTTTACGTCTGCAAAGTCGAGGTTAATAAGACCATGTTCGGTAATAAGCTCGGAAATACCTTGGACGCCCTGACGAAGAACGTCGTCGGCGATTTTGAAAGTCTCAAGAAGCGGCGTGCGACGGTCGATGGTTTGAAGCAAACGATCGTTTGGAATAGTAATAAGCGTATCTACATTGCGGCGAAGTCGGCTAATTGCCCACTCGGCATTGGCGCGACGCTTTTCACCCTCGAAACTAAATGGTCGAGTTGCAACACCAACTACTAGGACACCGAGTTCACGAGCGACTTCAGCGACAACATAGCCAGCACCAGATCCGGTACCACCACCAGCACCAATTGTGACAAACACCATGTCGGCACCCTCAAGCGCCGATTTAATGTCTTCACGAGACTCTTCAGCGGCCGCCTCACCCTTAGCAGGGTCGGCACCAGCACCAAGTCCACCAGTCGTTGAGTGTCCAAGGTGGATTTTTAGGTCAGCCTTCGAATTGTGAAGTGCCTGCGCGTCTGTGTTCATGGCAATAAACTGGACACCGGTAAGCCCGGCTTCTTTCATACGATTAACGGCTGAACCGCCCGCGCCACCAACGCCTACAACTTTAATGCTGGCAAAGGTCTCGATGTCGCTTGGTTTTACTTCAGGCATGCCTGTCTCCCCTTGAATACAATTACTCTTTGTCTTTAGTATACCATTTTATGTGTTCAGACAATACTACGCTTTGAAGCGAGCAAAAAGTTTGGACACTGCACCGCGAGCGCTTTTGCCCGATAATGCTTTTTTACTATGAGAATCTACTCGATGGCCCCGTTCGCTGTCTAGTAGCATAAGACCAATTGCTGTTGCAAAAGCGGTCGGCTCTATATCATCAGCAACCGTACTGTTTACTGCTGGTTTCCCAACACGCGCCGCCAGACCTAAGAAATTCTTTGCGAACTCAGCCATATGCTTCATTTGAGCCGCTCCACCGGTCAGAATAACGCCACTTGGCAATTTTCCGGCGTATCCCGCCTTCTTTAGCTCGCGCTGTATTGCCTCAAAAATTTCCTCAAGACGAGCCTCGACGATTTCATCAATGTCAGCGGTCGTGAAGCTAAGAATCTCTTCGGCATGCTTAATGCTGACCCCGGAGTGTTCACTGCGAACAGTTGCCGATGCGTGCTCACACTTCACCTTTTCAGCTACCTCAGGATCGGTCTTAAGGCCAATAGCAAGGTCATTGGTAACGTGAACACCGCCAATTGGCACGACGCCAACGTACTGGAGGTCGCCCTCTTCATAGACAGCGATACTCGTAGTTGCACCGCCCATGTCAATAACGGCAACGCCACTTTCGCGCTGTTGCTCGTGAAGTACCGATCGCCCAGCGGCAATTGCCGAGGCTACAATATCGTGAGCGTCAACCTTGGCCATTTCGGCAACTTTTTGGATATTCACAAGATACGGCGTCAGGGCCGAAATAACATGCGCATCAATTTCAAGACGAGTTCCGGTCATACCAAGCGGATCTTTTATGTTGTCCTGGCTGTCAAGCTTGTAGGCGTGCGGAATAACATCAAGAATTTCACGATTCGCTGGAACTTTTCCTATCGTCGCTACTTCTTCAATTCGGGCCAAGTCCTCGTGACCGACTTCGTGGTCAAGCGCACCAACCGCAATCATTCCGTCGGCATGAGTGGTTAAAATATGTGCACCATTTAAGTTAAGGGTTGCCCCATTCACTTGATACCCGCTCATTCGCTCGGCTTCACCAAGTGCGGTGTCTATCGCCTCGGCTGGGCCTTGAAGATGAACCACCACACCTTTTCGCATACCGCTATTGTCTGCTTGTCCAATGCCAATGATTGATGGCACACCAGTTGTTGAGTCGATATGGGCAACGACTGTGCGTACTTTTGTTGTTCCGACGTCAATGCCAATTGCGTAGTTGGATGGTTCCTGCATATGCACAGTATACCGCTTGTGTTGCAGGATGGGAAGTGCCTTGCCCACTGTAAACTTTTTATATTCTTGAAGGACAACATCTGCAACCCAAATAAAATAAGGCGTAGAGACCCTTATTTTATATGGCGTGAAGCCGTTTCCGAAAGAGTATAAAAAATTTACAGCTGCGTAAGAATTTCAGCACCATTTTCGGTGATGAGAATTGTGTGTTCAAAGTGAGCCGCCAGGCTGCCATCAGCGGTGGATATTGTCCAGCCGTCCTCATGGTCGACGGTGATTTTTTCTTTACCAATGGTTGCCATGGGTTCAATAGCAATGGTGTCACCGGGCGCAAGGAGGTCGCCTCTTCCCTTCTTGCCGTAATTCGGAACTTCAGGTGGCTCGTGCATACTGTGTCCAACACCGTGACCAACAAGCTCTCGGACAATACCAAGCTTTGCATTTTTAAGTACTTGTTCAATTGCCGCACCAAGGTCGCCCGTACGAACCGGGCCTTTAACAGCGTCAATGGCTGCATACAAGCTTCGTTCAGTTGAAGTGATGAGGTGGTTTTTTACACCGTTGCCCTTACCAACAACCATCGTGAAGGCACTGTCGGTTTTCATTCCCTTATAGGTGATAACGAGGTCAAAACTGACAACATCGCCGTCCTGCAAGACGTAGTCACTAGGGACACTGTGAACGATCTGCTCATTTGTTGAGATACAAATTGATGCAGGAAAATTAACTTCTGGCGTTTTATACGTCGCCGTAGCGCCGTGTCGAATAATTTCTTTATCCACCCATGCCTCAAGCTCTTTTTCGCTAACGCCAGGTTGCACACGTGGTCGGAGGTCACGGTAAATAGTAGCGAGGATCTTTCCGCCCTCGCGCATTGCTTCAATCTCTGCCGGTGTCTTCAGTTTCTGCATTATTTCGCTAATTCTCTGTTTTGCAGCTCCGCATAAATACGGTCGTGAATTTTACCCACAGCACCTACGCCATCGATGTGAACAACCGGAACGTTCTGATCACTAAAGAGGCCGAGCATTGGATACATTTCTTGTCTATAAATAGACAGACGTTGATCAATAGCCTCAGGTGTGTCATCGGCGCGACCACGAATTTCTAGGCGCTTTAGTAGTTCTTCGCGTGGCACCTCAAGGACAACAACCAGTGCAATATCGCGACCATGGTCAGTTTTACTATCAATCAGCCACTGTGCCTGTGGTAACTCGCGCGGGAAACCATCGAGAATAATTTGGTCAATATTGCCGGCTTTCGAGATAGCTTCGCCCATGATACGTGTAATTGACTCGTGAGGAATTAGGTTCCCCCCGTGCATCGTTTTCACAATTTCAGGTTCATGCGTGTCGCGTAAAATTTGGCCAGCACTTAACCAGCGCCAGCCCATTCGTGCCGCTAGAATTTGCCCCTGCATGCTTTTACCGGCACCGGCTGGACCGAAAAATACAATCATAGCGCCTCTTTCACTAGTCGGGCAATAGTCGCACCATCGGCTGAATTACCGAATTTACCCTTAACTGCGCCGATAACTTGGCCCATAGCCTGCGGCCCAGAAGCGCCAAGTGCAGCAACCGTTTCATCAACAACTTTCTTAATAGCTTCTTCTGACACCTGTTCAGGAAGGTACTGCTCGAGTATATTCGATTCGTTGCGTTCGTTATCGGCAAGCTCCTGACGACCAGCTTGGTCGTACAGCGTAGCGCTCTCGGCACGCTTTTTTACCTCACGGGCAATAAGTTTTTCGATTGTGGTGTCATCAAGACCTTCGTCTCGCTTGCCCTGGGCTACTTCTTCGTTAAGAATTGTCGCTTTTAACGAACGGAGAGTATCCGCCGTAAAGCGCTCACCACTAAGCATGGCGGTTTTTACGTCGCTTTCAATACGTGCCTTTAGGCTCATACGATATTCCTTCCTTATTGAAGCCCGAGTCGAGCTTTGGCAACTTTTTGCGCCTTACGCTCTTTTCGGATAATCGCTTTTTTGCGGCGCTCAGTTTTGCTAATAGGTTTCGTGAATCGCATTGTTGCTTTCGCTTCGGCGAGGACACCACTTTGCAAAACCTTACGGTTAAAACGACGAATAATGTTTTCGTTCGCTTCGCGTTGATCTTTACGTGTTACTTGTACCATATTGCACGTATTGTAACAGATGAGAACAAGAGTTGCAATATACATAAAGTGAAATGCTACAATAAAGTATATGAAAAAATCATCATCTAAACCCATTGTCGATATAAAAGATTTTTGCCTCCGCATTGGCGACAAAGACATCGTAAAAGACCTGAGCTTTCAGGTTCATCCCGGTGAAGTGTTCGCCTTCCTTGGTGCCAACGGTTCTGGAAAAACCAGCACGGTTCGCTCGCTACTTGGCATTTACCAAGCAACCAGCGGCACGCTACACATTAACGGAAAACCACTTACACCAGACACCGCTTCCCGCGTTGGCTATTTGCCAGAAGAGCGCGGTCTCTACACCCGTTCAAAAGTACTCGACACGATGATTTACTTCGGGGAACTTAAGGGCATGGACCGTGATGACGCACGAAAGTTCTCGCTTGACTACCTAAAGCGAGTTGAGCTTGACGATAAAGCACACACCCGCATCAAAAAACTCTCTGGCGGACAACAACAAAAGGTTCAACTTGGCGTGGCCATTATGAACGACCCGACGCTGCTTATTCTGGACGAGCCGACTAAGGGCCTTGACCCAGTTAACCGAAAGCTCCTTATTACCATCGTTGAAGAACTTCGTAAAAAAGGAACGTCGGTCATTTACATCACCCACCTCATGGAAGAGGTCGAGCGCTTCGCCGATAGCCTACTAATCCTCAAAGACGGCAAGGCTCGGGCCTATGGAACAGTCAAACAGGTAAAGAAAGATTTCTCATCGTCCTCAATTGAAGATATTTTTGTCTCCATTTACAACGAGAAGAGTTCGGAGGTCGCTCATGTCTAAGTTACGTTCGGTTATTCGTCACGAATACCTCACCATTATCCGTCAGCCAAGTTTTTGGATTGTGATGGTTTCTATGCCTCTAATTATCGGGGTAATTATTGGCCTTAACTATATGTCGAATCAGTCTGGTACTGAACGCATCGAAGAGGTTGCCCGCGAGCTAGAGACCGTCGTTGTTGTCGACAAAAGCTCACTCATTAACAAGGACGTCGTTGAGCAGAGTGGTTTATCGCTAGGCGACCCATCTAAAACTGACACGCTTCTTGAAGCGGTTCGCGAAGGTGAATCGCAGGGACTAGTCGTCTTCCCAGAAGACCTCGCCAGTTCTCAAAAATATAACATCTACGTTAATACCAGTGACATCACTACAATCAGTGCCGTGACGTCACTATCGGACAACCTACTCAAAACAAGTCTCTTCATTCCGCTAGGATCGCCGGAAATAATCGCTCTGGCTCAAAATGGCGCCTCATCGACGCTCACCTTCTACGAAGATGGCCAACAAACCGCCGGCTTCAACGAATACATTGCACCCGGCCTATTCGTCATATTGTTCTACATCATTTTCGCCTTTTCAGTCGGCTACATGCTAACCAGTATTAGCGAAGAAAAAGAAAATCGCTCTATGGAGATGGTCTTGACTTATGTTAAACCTCGTACACTGATTGTCGGTAAGCTCCTTGGAGTTTCGCTTGTAACACTTACCCAGCTGGTCTTCTTCGCTACGATGGGCACCATTGCGCTAATCGTTGCGCAGCAGATGGGCTCATTAGCCCTTCCGTTCGGGCTCGATTTGTCGCAAGTCGTACTTGACCCAGTCACCCTACTCTTATCGACAGGCTACCTTATTGCCGGATTCTTAATGTTTGCTGGTTTCATGACCACAGTTGCAGCCATTGCCCCATCCGCCAAAGAAGCCAACAACTTCTCAAGCGTCTTCTATATTGGCGCATTCATTCCGTTCTACTTTATCGTCATGCTAGTCACCGACCCCAAAAACCCAATCTCAACCTTCCTGACCTACTTCCCGCTCACGTCACCGGTTGTAACGTTAGTTCGTAATACTGTCGGCAATATGGATCCGCTGATGGCCTGGACCGCCCTCGCTACCATGACACTCTTCATGATGCTTAGTATATGGATAGCAGTTCGAGCTTTCCGACTTGGTGCCCTCGAATTCGCCCAAACCGTGAGGCTATCTACGCTCTTCACGCGCTCGTAAGTTAAGCCACCAATTGACTTTTCATTATGCTTATGCTATAATTACTAGTATGAATGAACAAGAACAAACACCAACATACACACAAGAAGATATTAGCAAATACTCACCTCTTAAAGATGAGCACGTAGCGGAACAGACTGAGCGTACTGTTACGCCACTTACCCAAGAGGACGTACGTGAAGCCCGCGCTAACACGGACATCGCCCCTGCAGCCGAGGAAATTCCTCAACTTGCGCCAGAGGACGCCGCTCCTTTTGACCCAGCCTCAAACGAAGTGCCTCGAGTTGATACGCTTGCCTCGCTTGCACCTGAGGACATCCCCCAACTCGAACCAGAAACAGACGATAACAGCGAACGTTAAATAGTTTATCGACGCTCGACACGCAGAAGGCGGCCCTCAACAGACCGTCTTCCTTGCCATTCATTGATATCGGGCGAATACCAGACGTCAACTCGCTCACCCACTTCAACAAAGAAATGATCCGGTGCGTTAAACGCCAATAATTGCAGCTGAGTGTCGTTGGTGTCTCGAACAAGCAACTTTACGTGTTGAGCTTTGTCGCCCATTCGTCGAACATCCATAACCGCCAGGTTAACACTTCGAAGGATTGGTTGCGGGTTGCCATTTCCGAATGGCTCAAGCGCCGCGAACTGTCCGACGAGTGTTTCATCGACTTCTGATAATAAAGCGTCGGCATCAGCCGTCGATACAAGCAGCTGCGCCTGGTCGACCAGCTTCAACTCTCGATAATAGTTGTTAACTGCTTTCCGGAACTCATCAACTGCCCCAACCGGCAAGGTTACACCGGCGGCAAGTGCATGGCCACCACCTTTTGTAATATGCGCCTCGGCAGATCGAATTGCATCAGCAGCACTGAATCCGCCGTAGCTCCGGGCCGAGCCTTTCGCAACCTCGCCATCTTCCGCCAACACAAAAGCTGGTTTCTGATATTTCTCAAGTAATTTAGCGGCGACAATACCAACAATACCGTGGTTCCACCCGCTAGCGCTCACCACAATAACTGGATCGTCAGCATATTTCTCGGCCTGAACCTTCGCCTCTTCAAAAATGCCGTCCTGATCTTTGCGACGGCTTTTATTCATATCGTCTAACTGACGAGCAATACGAAGCGCCTCCTGCGGGTCGCGGGTCGTTAGCAGATCAAGCGCGTATTGAGCAGTCTCAAGCCGACCGGACGCATTCATGCGAGGCCCAAGCCCAAACCCAAGACTACGAGCGTTTACCGCCATAGGCTCAACTGCCGCGACAGTCATCAGCGCACGAAGACCGGGGCGACGAGTCTTGGAGAGCACTTTCAGCCCCCAAAACACATGTGTTCGGTTTTCATCGACAAGCGTGACGACGTCACATACCGTTCCAAGTGCCACAAGGTCAAGTAGCCACTTCTCTTGGCCCGGTTCAATACCACTCATACGCGCCTGAAGCGCCTGTACAAGCTTAAACGCCACACCAACGCCTGGAAGGTCGAGGAACGGATAAAGCTTGTTAGATTGGTCCTTAAGCAAATATTTCTCGTAAGCGTCCGGGTGGTCCTGCAGTAGTCGTTTCGGATTGATAACCGCAACGGCATCGGGCTGCTCTGGCGATACGTTGTGGTGATCGGTCACAATAACATCCATACCGAGTTCATTGGCGCGGGCAATTTCCACGTGGCTTAAGCTGCCACAGTCAACGGTAATAACGAGTGACGCGCCAGTTTTAGCAATTCGCTCAATCGCATCAACCGTCAAACCGTAGCCTTCGGTAAATCGATTAGGAATAAAGGCGTCTACATGCGTAAAGCCAAAACCCGAAAACGAGTCGAGAAGCAAGGCGGTCGCTGTAAGGCCATCGATGTCATAGTCGCCATATATAGTGATGTGTTCGTCGTTCTTGCGAGCCTTTTCAAGGCGCATAACGGCTTTTTCCATGTCTGGCAACAGGAATGGATCATGCTTTTTGTCATACTGCGGAGATAAAAATGTCGCCCTGGTTTCGGGCGATATCCCCCGTGCACTGAGGATTCTATGAAATAAGCTCATTAGCCAAGATCAGACGCTGGGGCGCGCTTAGCTCGTGATGCGTGTTGCTGAGATTTAATGACAATACTCTGCAGCTCTTTAAAGATAGGAAACTGCTTGTTGGTGGCGTATATTTTCGTGTTTCCATGTCGTTCACTAGTGAGAAAACCAACTTTTTCAAGACGCTTCAGTTCGCGCTGAATGTTACCCGGGTCTTCCTTGATGAGCTTTGCTAGCCCTCGGACATGAGTCCTGAAGTCAGGATACTTTGCATAGACTACAACGATTTTTCGTCTCACCCGTGATGTAATAAAAACGTCTAACATATTCCCCTTTTTACTTCCCAATGCTCGGTCGTTGTAGCTTATTCTACACCGCCACCCAACGTCTGGTCAACGCCAATTCAATATAATTTTGTTGATTTTATCAATTGTATCCTCGTGAGAAGGGACGGTGTTGTCTGTATAATAATGGTCCGTATCGACATAATTTTCTTTTACATCCAATATATACAGTTCGTCAGCCATGACGTGAAGCTTGTCGACTACAGTAGACGAAGCTACTGGTGTGGCAAAAATAAAGCTTTTTGTCCGAATAGGTTTTAGAAAATCCAGTACCACATCGAGGACCGCGCCATGTTGAAGCCCGTCAGAGATAACAATAATATGCCTGTCTTTAAGAAGGGCGCTGTTGATAGTCCCGCCATCGCCTATCAAACGGTTTATGGCCTGAAACGCGACTCGCTTTTGTTCTTGCAAATAGCCGTTATATTCAGAGGTATATTCGTCAATCTCACCCTGAGAAAAATCGCTATTATATGTAAAAGCACCCTCTTGGGACACTCCACCAAAACTAAGACCTTCGCCAGGGATGGCGATGTTTTCAATAAGTAACATGGTAAGCACGCAGTGAAGCTTTGCGGCAACCTGTTCGGCCACCATTACCGCGCCATCGCTCAAGGCAATGACTGCACAATCTTCATAGCGATACTTATCGACAAGTTTTGCCGCCAGCTGTTTTCCTGCGTCACCGCGGCTCTCAAAATACATATGCTTATTCTAGCGGGTACTGATTTTTATCTCAAGAGGTATACTATAAAAGATGATGGAATACTTTGAGGTTGCCCCTACCCGTATTGTTCGCGCGCAGAGCGTTGTCTTTACATACCAAAGCGATCTTAGCCTAAAACCTGGCCATATTGTCATGATTCCGATTGGAAAAAAATCTCTTCCCGGTCTCGTTGTCCGGAAAGTAAAAAAACCGCCGTACGATACACGAGACATTGAATCGATTATCGAGGATGTTCCGCTTCCAGACGCCTACGTCAGCCTGGCCCTATGGATGTCAGACTATTACCACACACATCTTGCCACCGTTCTTCAGACAATGCTCCCCCGTGGGCTTACAACCAACCGTCGCCCCGCCAAAATACCTTCCCACCCTGCTATACGCGACCGAACAAAAAATGTGCTCAATAAAGAACAGCGGTCGGCGCTTGACATTATACTTGGAAAACCCGCCGGGACCTTTCTACTACAAGGTGTTACCGGCTCGGGGAAGACAGAAATTTATAAAAAGCTTGCCGACGCCAGTCATAAAAACGGCCAGTCAATTATTATCCTTGTGCCCGAGATTGGACTCACCCGTCAGGTCGTCGATGAACTCGCCAGCGACCTCCCCGACGCCATCCTGACTCACTCGAAGATGACCGAGGCCCAACGACACACCGCTTGGAAGCAAGTGCTCGGTGCTGACGGCCCAGTGACTATCATCGGCCCACGGTCGGCTCTATTCATGCCCGTTAAAAACCTTGGCACAATTGTAGTTGATGAAGCTCACGAACCAAGCTACAAGCAAGAACAAGCACCTCGCTATTCTGCCCTCCGTGCCGCTAGTGTACTTGGCGCCTACAGCGAGGCTCGAGTGGTGTTCGGAAGCGCAACACCGCTTATTGCCGACCGTTTTATTGCCGAAACTCAAGGTGTTCCAGTCATCAAGCTTCATGAACGGGCTCGTCACGATGCGCTTGCTTCGACAGTCGAACTCGTCGATATGACCAAACGTGAAGGTAAAAATCACCCCTTCCTTTCCCGGCAGCTGCTAACCCATATTGAACAAAACATTGCCAGCAAACAACAAACCCTTCTGTTTCATAATCGCCGAGGAAGCGCTCATACAACGTTATGTGAATCGTGCGGATGGACCGCCACCTGCTCTCGTTGTTTCGTGCCGCTTATCCTCCACAGCGATAATTATCACCTCAGCTGCCACATCTGTAGTGCATCCGAAAAAGTACCGACTTCATGCCCGGAATGTGGTGCGGCTGAAATTATATATAAAGGTGTCGGCACAAAGCGCATAGAGTCCGAGTTACGGCGCTTGTTCCCTAAGGCCGCTATCGCTCGCTTTGACTCCGATAATGCCACCGATGAAACCGTTCAGTCGCGCTACAAAGAGCTCTATGACGGCGATGTCGACATTATTATTGGCACCCAAGTGATAGCCAAAGGCCTCGACCTCCCGCACCTGCGAACGGTTGGTGTTATCCAAGCCGATAGCGGCCTAGCACTGCCCGACTTTATGGCTACCGAAAGAACCTTCCAGCTACTAGCGCAGGTTATTGGACGCGTTGGACGCGATAGCCGAGAAACATCAGTAGTAGTACAGACGTATCAACCAAGTCACCCAGTCATTCAGTATGGTCTTAAACAAGATTACGAAGGGTTTTACCCATATGCGCTTGCCGAACGTAAAAAGTCAGGCTTTCCACCCTACCGTCACCTCCTCCAGCTAACGACCGTCTATAAAACCGAGGCTGGTGCAGTTCGAGCAAGTCGAGCCTTAGCGGCCGACCTGCGCAAGAAAGTTCATAAAGATGTCGAAATACTTGGTCCTACGCCATCATTTTACGAACGACAACGCGACACGTATCGCTGGCAGCTTATTCTTAAAAGCCCAGCCCGCCAACATCTAGTAGACGCCCTTGAACACGTTCCCTCAACCCACTGGCAAACCGAGCTCGATCCAGCGAGTCTTCTATAGACTCATCTGTTATAATGTGAAGATAATGGTGAAAAAAGAAAATATCATAACCTTGCCGAACCCGCATCTTCGGCAAAAGTCACTAAAAATCAAAGAAGTGACCGATTCAGTGCGCCAATTAGTCGACAATATGACCGATGCCGCTCTAGACTGGGAGGCGTCTCGACCGCACGAGGTCAGCGCCGCGCTTGCAGCCGTACAAATCGATGCCCTGCAACGGGTTGTCATTATTCGCAGCGACTTCGACAATAAAGAGTCAAAGGAATTCACGGTACTAATTAACCCAGAAATCGTTAAGTATGAAGGCTCAATAGTCACCGACTACGAGGGTTGTCTTAGCGTCAGTAACATTTACGGCAAAGTTCCCCGTCACAGCAAAGTGCGCGTGCGGGCGACGACACTTGATGGCGAAGAAGTACGTTTCAAAGCAACCGGCTTTCTGGCTCGGGTAGTGCAGCATGAAATAGACCACACCAACGGCACCGTTTTTATCGATCACATTAAAGATTCTCACGACGCATTTTATACACTAGATAGTGAGGGTGAATTAATCCCCTTGGAGTACGATGAACACATCAAAGACAATCGTCTTCTTTGGGACTGATGACTTCAGTGCCGTCAGCCTTCAGGCGCTAATTGATTCCGGCGCCTCTATTGCCGCTGTCGTTACCAAACCAGATAGCCGCCGTGGACGAGGGCGCGACCTTAAAGAGCCTGCAGTTAAGCAAATTGCCAAAAAGTATAATATTCCCGTTTGGCAGCCAATGAAGCTCTCGGAAATTGAATCTCAGATTGAAGCCCTCGACTCGCCCCTTGGTGTGCTGGTGAGTTACGGAAAAATTATTCCCGAACGTATTATTAAGTTGTTTGAACCCGGTATCGTTAACGTTCACCCCTCACTACTCCCGAAATATCGTGGTCCGTCGCCTATTGAGTCGGCTATTCTTAATGGAGATAGTGAAACCGGTGTCAGTATTATGCAGCTGAGTGCTGCTATGGATGCCGGCCCCGTATACGCGCAGGTTCGCATTCCACTCTCGGGCAAGGAAACTGCGCCCGGACTCGAAATAAGTCTCGCCCACAAGGGCGCCGAGCAACTATTGCTGTCACTCGACGGCATTATCGATGGTTCGCTTCAGCCAACGCCTCAAAATGACACCAATGCCACCTACTGTCCATTGCTACAAAAAGATGACGCGCAGCTTGAGCCCACGTCGCTCACGGCCACGCAAGCCGAGCGCCGTATTCGAGCTTACCTATCGTTCCCAAAAACAAAAACGACCCTGCATAATCAGCTGACCGTTATTACAAAAGCGCATGTCGCCGAAGATGGACCGCTCGTAGTTAAATGCGCCGACGCAACATTCTTGACTATCGATGAGCTCATTGGACCAAGCGGTAAAACAATGACCGCCGAGGCCTTTATAAACGGTTACGGACCTACGCGCCGCTAAGAATTGCGTCTTTGTTGGAACTTATTTCTTGCTTCAGACTTTCAAGAGTCGCCGCCACTACATCACGATAATCCGGACGATTGACTTCTAGCCATTTGGTGGCTGCGTACTCGGCCCGAAGCGCCGAACTATCGGCTGGAAGTTTTGTAGCCCCCTGAAGCTTTGTGAATAACTCGTCGGCTTGATACTGCGGAGTATGTGCCTCAAGCCACGGCTTCACGACTTCATCTTTTCTATCAATAATTGCTTCAAATTCCTCAAGCTGCGCGTCGCTCATACCTTCACTTAGTTTAATGCCAACTCGTTGTTCAAGCTGATCATAAACATGCTGCAAAAACGGCTTCTTTTGCTCTTCTGGCAATGCTCCAAGCCCGACATCTTCTAGAAAACTGTTATCTAAATTAAACATACTCTTTTTAGTATACCATTCCTACAGACGAGTAAGTTCCTGTGCGTACTCTTCAATAGTTTTTTTAGTTGCCTCTTCTAAGTTAGGGACATTTTGCTGCACCCAACCAGCAGACGCGACTATTTTATCTCCCGGCGTATGATCTGGGTCGTCGGCGAACCCCGCCTCGGCCTCTTGATACAACGGCGTTTCTTTGTAGTCGGGCATATTTTGCTCAAGCCAGGCATCTATAACCGCTTGATCGGCGTCAATAATTGCCTGATACTCTGTAAGTTGTTGTTCAGACAAGCCTTCGGAAATCGCCTCGCCAATACGACGCTGTGCCTCGGTTATGATCTCCTCTTGCTCGGCCTCTGAACGATCACCTATACCAAGTTGTTCAATAAGTTGTTCTTGTGTCATGCCACCCTCACTTTGTTATCTTAACGATTCAATAAATGTTTGGACATCGCTTGGAAGTGGGCCTGGTCGCGAAATACCTACGTGGCCACTATCCATTTGATAAAACGAATCTGGGAACCTAGAAAGAAGTGTCTGCTCATTGGTGTACCATTTCGATGGTTCAATTCCAAGCTCGTTGAATAACCGCTCGCCACCGCCACCAGATGGAATGTTATATGCGGTGTTGTTGATGATTTCCGGTGTTGCTACAGGCGCTTCAACTTCTGGTATTTCCGCAGCAGTTACTGGCTCTGTTTGAGGGAGGTCTCCGGGGCTCACATCGAGGTCGCTACCCGAAACGGCCATATCTTCAGCTCCAGAACTATCGAAACCGTACTTATAACTTGCGAACGCCCCAATAACAGCAAGTACCGATGTACCAATAATAATATTGCGTCGCCCATTCTTGCGGGCCTGTTCTTTCTCTTCGTTAGACATTGACTCGAGTTTTGCTTGTTTTCCATCACGCTTCGTAACACGCATAGTATTCCATTGCGCTGCCCAGTAATTCACGCCAAACTTATCTCTGTTCTTTCCTAGCCATTCTTTTACGTTAAGGCGAGCTTTGTTCTCCTTCTCGGCATCGTTCTTCTGCTGCTCGGCCTGCAGCTGAAGCTCCTTAAGAGCATCGACGTCAATGTGCTTATAAAGATTGTCCGTTCCAGTCTCTTTATCGCCCACTTTACCAACAAGCGCGCGGCCCTCACTATCAACTCCAATGAAAGTCCAGTCTGACTCAATCTCACCCGACGTACGCTTGACTATCACGCGCTGTCCTTGGTCAAAGCCAGTTTCAAGACCCATTTCAGCCGATTTAGCCGCCAGATCACTCCTCGTAAGCTGATCGTAGCGGATAAAAGCGTTACGGTCGGGAAATATGCGTCCACGTTCTAACTCACGCTTATTCCTGTAGGCAGAATATTTACGATACGCCTCAGCGGTATCTTGGTTAAAATTATATTTTTCATCACTAAGCCAAAGTTGAATTTTCTCTTCTTCTTGCTTGTCGCGAGCCTCATGTTCTTTTTGGATCGCACCTAGCGCCTCGCTAGTTTGCTCAGTTTTATCTTCACTTACTGTAGGCTCAGACATATCTACAGCCACGGAGTCGCTACCTGGCTTATCGGCTCCCGCTGACTCTTTGCTATCGTCCATAGTAGGCACATCTTCAAGATCGTCCTTATAGACAAGCTGGACGTTACCGTTTTCATTAACAACTTCGGCGACACGACGACCGTTCGGACTTTCGAACCATTCAGTCACGGCAACAACTTCACCGTTATACGTCCAGGTTTCATATTCGTCTTGCTTGGGAGCAACCTCCTCGGAGGTTTCAGCTTTTTTTTCAGCGCCGTTCAAGCGGGCTTCAAACGATTCAATAAGTGACTTGAATCTATCAAGGTCCTCTTCAAGACGACGCTGTACCTCTTCTGGCTTGTACTTGGCGTTGTCCTTTTCCTCGCTCTTAAGAATAGCTTCACGTATTCTCTCTCTTGCGAGGTCTTCAATCTCCTGCTCATCGGCGACATCATGGCGCTCTCGTGCACGACTAGCTTCTTTTGCAAGCGCCATAACACCCATCTCGTCATATCGAGGGGCGCTAGGCTCTGTAGACTCTAGTGAGTCGGCATTCTGCTGTTCTAGATATCTGTCTTCACTAGCAAATTTTCTGCTCTGGGCCTCACGATAGCCGCCGCGTTGCTCGTCACGAACGATACCGTCTTTCGGGCGTTGTTCGAGATAAGTTTTCCACGAATACTCACCCTCGGGAATTTCATCATGATTATCATACACACCAAAATTTGTTTCTTTTTCAACCACGTGTTCAAGTTCTTTAATTTCACGTGCGGCTAATTCAAGTTTTTCTTTGTTTGTCAGCGGTTGTTGTGAGGATTCTTTTTCGGCCATGGCCTATTGTCCCTATTTATTTTGTCGCTATATATGCTAATAGTAGCAAAACCAACAGATAAGCACAAGCGGTAGTAAAGTAAGGGTTTAGAGGGTTCGACGAACGACTTCACGCGTAAAGAATTCAAGCGTGTCGCCAACTTCAAGCACGACTTTCTTTTGAATTTCTAGGTTTAGCCCACACATATCACCTTCGAAGACTTCTTTGGCGTTGGTTTTCTCACGTTGTACAGAGGTAACTTTAGCC
This sequence comes from Candidatus Saccharimonadota bacterium, assembly GCA_009992235.1. Classification (GTDB taxonomy): domain Bacteria; phylum Patescibacteriota; class Saccharimonadia; order Saccharimonadales; family Saccharimonadaceae; genus Microsaccharimonas. Next base: position 9,243 of record JAACVZ010000001.1, on the reverse strand, counting down.
TCGCCGATTAATTCGTTGCCGTGTTTCATGCGAACTAGTAGGTCGGGTTTCACCTTACCGCTCGTAACAAGTCCACCGGCAATAATCTCGTCCTTCATAGTGCGGAAGACGCCCTTAACTTCTAGTGCACCGATTTCAGTGTCGACAATTTCAGGGGCAAGCATTGCTTCCATTGAAAGTCGGGCGTTGTCGAGCAGTTCATAAATAACGTCGTAAATTCGCACTTCAGCTCGCTCGCGAGTAGCAAGCCGCTTAACCGCAGGGGGAAGCGAAACGTTAAATCCGTAAATAACTGTCTTGCCGTCGGTAGCCAAGCGAACATCGTTTTCGGTAATATTGCCTACACCGCTACTTACAACGTGAAGTGAAATTTCTCCACCGGTGTCGATAAGCTTAAGGCTGTCGATAACAGATGTCAAAGACCCTTGAACATCGGCCTTAATAATAACATTAAAATCTTGGCCTTCGTGCTCTTGGGTCATACGCTTCAAGAGGTCCGCACCAGTAACGTTGGTGCTTGCAGTCGCCTTCTCGCGCTCTTGGCGGACCGCCTGTACACGTGTTCGAGCTTCTTTTTCATTTTTCACAACTTCAAAAACATCACCAAACTGAGGTAATTCTTTAAACCCGCTAACCGTCACCGGTGTTGATGGGCCGGCTTCTTTGGCGGTTTTTCCAAGAAAGTCGTGTAACGTTCGAACTTTTCCGTAGGCAGTTCCGGCAACAAGTAGTGCGCCGGGTTTCAAAATACCCTGTTCAACAAGTAGCCCAACTACTGCACCGCGGCCAGTTTCCATATGTGCTTCAATAACAAGACCTTCAGCCGGCACATCAATGTCAGCCTTGAGCTCTTCGATATCGGCAACAAGCAATACCATATCAAGAAGCTTATCAACCCCTTGACCAGTCTTTGCGCTCACCTCAACCATCACGACATCACCACCCCATTCTTCTGGGTTAAGATTGTGTTCAGTCGCAAGTTGGGTCTTCACAAGCTGCGGGTTTGCAGCTTCTTTGTCGACTTTGTTAATAGCAACGACAATTTTAGCGTTAGCCGAACGAGCAAAGCGAATCGCTTCGACCGTCTGTGGTTTCACGCCGTCATCAGCCGCAACGACAATGACCACAACGTCGGTTAGAGTCGCGCCGTGCTGACGAAGCGCCGCAAAGGCCTCATGGCCAGGAGTATCAAGCAGCGTAATGGTGCGGTCGTTTCGAACCGTTTGGTAAGCGCTAATGTGCTGGGTAATACCGCCAGCTTCGCCATCGGCGACTTTTTGGCCAAGAATAGCATCCAGCAAGCTGGTTTTTCCGTGGTCGACATGCCCCATAACAGCAACAATTGGCGAACGTAGCGTCGCGTTGTCGGTAAGCTCGTGGGTTCGACGTTCGGCGGCAACAGCTTCTTTTTCTTGGAGCTCAACATCGAGGCCAAGCTCTTCAACGATAATCGTTGCGGTCTCAAAGTCGATGCGCTGATTAATAGTTGCAGCAATGCCGTTCTTAAATAACTCTCCAATGAGCGCGGTTACAGACAAGTCGAGCACGGTGGCAAGTTCGCCTACAGTGATTGAGTTGGCAATCTTGAGAATTTTCTCTGCCATGCGTGCTCCTTTCGCCTGTTACAGGGGGTTTCGTGGTTATATTTATTTAGATTTAGGAAGACCGAGAGAGATTTTGCGGTTGTCTTTTTCGACACCCAGAACAACAAAGCTCTTTCGTTCGTTAAGCGTGAAAACCTTTTCAGGATCAACACCATCTCCGCCGCCAAGCTCACTAACGTGAACCAGTGCTTCAACGGCTGGGCTAATTTGGACAAAGGCACCAAACGGCGTAATGCGCGTAACTGTTCCTTCGACACTATCGCCTGCCTTGAACTGATCGACTTCACTAAGCCATGGATCTTCTTTTAGCTGCTTCATGCTAAGACTGAGGCGGTCTTTGTCGATGGCGATAATTTTCGCATCGATTGTTTGACCAACCTTAACGTAGTCAGATGGGTTGTTAACACGTTCCCAGCTAATTTCTGAGATGTGCACCAAGCCTTCGATGCCTTCAACGTTCACGAAGATACCGTAGTCAACAATTCCAGTCGCAACACCCTTAACGCTGTCGCCAACGGCAAGTTTTTCAAATCGGGCGACAAGACCCTCTTTAACGGCTTCTTTTTCACTGAAGATAAGCTTGTTAGCTTTTCTGTCGGCGTCGAGAATACGCACATTCATTTTTTGTCCGATAAGCGAGTTAAGTCGTTGAAGAATCTCATCCTTATCGTTGCTGCCTACTCGTGGGTAATGTTCAGCAGATAGCTGCGATACCGGTAGGAACCCGCGAACACCGTCATATTCTACCAATAGACCGCCGCGGTTGGCGTCGTATGGAGATACTTCGATAATTTCACCGCTTTCAAGTTTGTCTGCAAGCAAGTCCCAACCCTTGTCCTTAGCTGCTTTTCTAAGTGAGAGAAGCGAGTATCCGTTTTCAAGCTCAGTATCGACGACACTGGCAACAACTTCGTCGCCTTCGTTTAGCGCTTTCGAGTAGCCCGCCTCGCGACGCGGAACAAGTCCAACACCTTGAGGACCGAGGTCAATGAGAATTTCGTGCTTTCGCACTGAAAGTACTCGACCTTCAATCGTTTCTCCCTGAGTAATTTGCTTAAGGGTGGCGTCCTCGTTCTCGAGTAGCTCATCCATTGTTATAGTCGTGGCTTTAGCCATAAGTCTTTTTAAGACTCCTTCCTTAGTTTATTTCCTGAAGAAAGCCTTTGATCCGTTCTGCCGCGGGGACACCATGCGCAAACGCACACGTAAGAAAGGGGTTTCCTCATAGATTACCTCTATTGTACCCCAGATAGCGAGAGAAGTCTAGACTGGGGTGGAGAAGGGTTTACGCGACACGACGTATGAGCTGATCGTGTACGTGAGAAATACGACGGCGAATAGTCCAGTTAAGGTCTCTGCTGGACCAGTTTCGGGCAATTCTTCGACAGATGACGGGGTTTCTTCAGCCTCAGTTGGCGTGTTCTCTTCCTCTTCATCGGCAGTTGCTGCTATTTCTGGGTTCGAGTCTTCCCGAAGCTGCTCTTCAGCCTCTTGTACGATCACATCTCGTCGGACTGCTTCACCTCGCTCGCGCACAAAGTAAAGACCACCTATTACTAAACCGGCAAGGAGGATAATAATTCCTGCCAAAAATAAACTTCTTGTTGATATCCACCCGCGCAGCATAGTCATAACGACCTCCGTTTGTTCTTACCTATTTATTGTACGCCACTCCTGGAGAGAGTACGAGCATGAGCGGAATACTTGTTCGGTCGTGATAAACTGAGACTATGATTATTGCAATTGACACCGGAGGAACAAAAACACTTGTCGCAAGCTATAACGAGGCCGGCGAAATAATTGGAACACCTTATAAGTTTCCGACCCCGCCCGTAGAGACGGATTACGTCAAGGCCCTCACCGACTACCTCGAGGCAACATTTGACGCGAAGGATGTTGACGCGGTGGTCATTGCTATCCCTGGAATCATCAAAGACGGTGTCGCCGTATGGTGCAACAACCTAAAATGGAAGAATTTTGATGTTGCGGGAGCATTTAAGGGGTTATTTAATGGCGCTCCCCTATACGTCGATAACGACGCTAACCTCGCCGGTCTTGCCGAAACACGCCAACTAGACCCTATGCCTATTAGTTCGCTTTACGTGACTGTTAGCACCGGTATCGGCAGCGGTATCATCACCAATGGAGTTATTGACCCCGGCCTTCGCTACAGTGAAGCCGGCCGCTCGCTAGTCGAGTTCGACGGTGAAGTGCGCGAATGGGAGAGTTTCGCATCAGGTAAAGCAATCTACAACACCTATGGAAAATTTGCCCGTGATATACACGACCCCGAGACTTGGCGCGCCATCGCTGACCGCATTAGTCGAGGTTTTTTGGCCATCATCCCTGTACTTCAGCCTGACGTTATCATCATTGGTGGCAGTATTGGAACCTACTTCGAGCGATACGACAGCGACCTCACTGCTATCTTGAAAGATAAGCTACCAGATCATATTGGTTTGCCGCGCCTCGTTCAAGCCCAACACCCTGAAGAAGCGGTAATTTACGGATGCTACTACTATGCCCTTGACGCCCTCGCTGCTTAATAGCCTTCAACGCGATTTTCCTCATATCACCTTCCGGGAAAGTGACGCTTTCTCGTGGTCCCCGACCGAAAAAGCCGTCTCCTATAGCCCTACCGACCCCGATGCCGATGCGCTTATTCTTCACGAACTATCGCATGCTATTCTCGGACACGAGGAGTATCCCAAAGATGTTGCCCTACTTGCAATGGAGACGGCCGCCTGGGACCACGCCAAGGGGCTAGCAGACACCTACAAAGTTGTTGTTGAAGATGATACCGCCGAAGCGAACCTCGACACCTACAGGGACTGGCTCCACGCTCGTAGCACCTGTCCTGCCTGCAAGGCAACTGGCTACGAAACCACACCCCGCACCTACAGCTGCGTTGCCTGTAGCGGCTCATGGACGGTCAACGAAGCCCGGCTGTGCGCCCTCCGCCGATACAAAATACACCCCCGTTAGGAGGTGTATTTCTGCAAGCTTCCCTTAGGGGTCGCTTACGCCTTTTTAGGACGACGAGAAATTCGTCCGCCCTTAGCACCCGCGATGCGAGCAAGCTCTGGGTTTGCTGCAAAACCGCCGGTTCGGCCGTTCTGTCCACCCTTACGCCCAATTTCAGCGTAGAAAGCTGGGTTACGTTGTAGGTTCTTTTGTGCAGCCTTACGGCCGCCTTCTTTGGTTCCTGCCATTGCAGTTATCCTCCTAATTAAAAAGATTTCCACTAGCCTTTCGGCGTGAAAACCCTCATTGATACCTCACACATGGTATGTGTATGGTATCTATTATACTACAGCTTATGCTTTATGTCAACATTTACGTAAGCAGAATATAGTATATTGCTACTGTTGCACATATTCACCTGGTGCGATATTATATGTAAGCACCTGTTTGAATCTTCTAAAATAAAGATTCCTATAACGAAACGACCCATCTGCGAGACGGGTCGTTTTTATTTTACGCATGGTATACTACCCTTATGAACGAGGCGTATCCGGAAAACTGTGACATTTGTCCAATTATTCGTAATCCAAATGAAGCAGAGGTTTCGAGGCGTCTTATTGAGGGTGAATATTGGGTGGCGTCTCTCAGAGAAGACCAGCAACTCCTTGGAACATCTTTCTTAACTCTTAAAGAGCACAAATCAAGCCTAGAACAGCTCACCAGAAGTGAAGATATTGAGTTTCGAGACACCCGAAATAAGCTCATCCTGGCCCAAAAGCGTGCCTTTGGGTCAAAAACCGTCAACATCTCATGCCTCATGAACAACGCCTATCAGTCCAATACCCCGGCGCCTCACGTTCATTGGCACTTTAAACCCCGGTACGATACGCCCGTAACTGTTAATAATGAAGTTTTTACCGATCCCGAGTTTGGATCGTACATAAGAGACAAAAGTACGCATATTCCTCGGCCCGTTACCTTGCAGTTTATCGGCGATTTGTTGCGTCGAGAACTAGCTCAGGAGCCCGATTCTTTATAAGGGTCTGTCTTGCCACCTCTATCGAAGACCAAGCCTCTTCAAGAGTTAGCCCGCTCTGGTACAAGGCAGTCGCAAGTTCGGGTCCAACGTACCGATAGTGCCACGGTTCGAAATTATAACCAGTTATAGCCTCTTTTCCCTCTGGGTAACGAAGCGTGAAGCCATATGTATGAGCGTGCCCAGCCAACCATTGCCCATCAGGGGTGCTAGTAAAGCAAGCCTGGAGGAAACATTGCTGCGAAGCGCTGCTGATGTCTATAGCCAACCCAAGCTGATGCTCGCTGTGACCTGGCCGGGCGCTATACCTACTCGCTTGCTCAAGTCCAGCACTAGCGACATATCCGTTAAACAGCGATGCCTGATATGACGAAGATCGATATGCGCTCCCAACCATAAGACCGTGGCCGTCCGCCTCAGCAGCGGCAAACATATCTATTAATGGTTTTTCGATGACCTCGCTCACCAACCGGTCGCTTGCGGAGACAGGAACACCCGGAAGAACTAGTTTCTCGGGGACGTATTCAAGCGAGACACTATTCTGCTTATTTACTAGCACCCACAAACTATCGGGGTTAGTGTAATCTTCGCGTCGCACCTCAATCGTATCGGCGCCTGGAAGAGTGAGGTAAACGGGCTCTACCTTTTTCGCCTCAATCTCGGCGATTCTCTGTTCAACTTGCTTGGTTAACACCGCCAAAGCCTGTTGATCTGCCTGTATCTGTTGCTGCGTACTCCAGGAATACGCACCAATAAACCCAGCACAGAGCGCAACTAGTGTTCCTATTAGCGCGATGAACAAAACAATTCGCTTACCCTGACCGTGGTGCCTTTTTAGACTTTTCATATGACTCTAGATTAACATCATTTTCCACAAAGCATCGAGCTGGGAGTCAATATAGTTACCCCAGTGGGTAGGAAGTTCAATAAGAATTGCCGGAATACCCATTTCTTCGCCCATCCAGTCCTCGTATTCACCGGTCATCGGATACCCCATAACCGCCTCGGCGTTGTAATACATCGTCGCGTAGCCTACCGTACCAGCATAGACGTCACCAATTGCTACCGAGTCGGCATATTTATTTGCGCCGACCAAACTTCCCTGCGCGTGGAATGACACCTCAAGCCTTGGACGGAGTTGCCGAGTGAGGTCTATGAGGGCTTTTGTTTCAGGCTCCGAGCCGGGGCTTGTGCCGCCACCGTTCTCAATAGTTCCACTGTACGTTTCGGTATCCGCTTTCCAATTAGCCGTCGGGAAGTTACGCCCCAGGTTAACGTTGTTAGCGTTATTCCTCGACCCAGACGCGACACCGTCGGGGTTAACATTCGGCACAATCACCACTCTTTTATCAGCCGGTATTTTATAGCCGTTTGTCTGCAAGTAAGTAGCCCACGACTGCATAGTGTAATAGCTACTGGGCTCCGACCCGTGAATGGCACCGGTGAACAAAATAGTTGTCGAACCAGACCCGAAATAGTGAGCAATAATAGGCCGACCCTGCACGGAATAACCAATCACAGAGGAATACCCACATATTGTACGCGACCCATATTGCCAGGCGCTCTCAGACGTCTCATTATTACTGCCGCTTTTTATGCCCTTATCAACAACAAGGGTAAATGCGCCACATTGTGGTGCATTTTGAAGTGTAAACACGAGTTCCGTTGGAGACTGCTTCGCAACGTATGCACTGGCACCGACGACTCTTGCGACTGCGGCAACATCGACAGAATCGTTAATTGGCTGATCGAACGTCACAAGAATACTGGCATTTCGAGATACACCCCCGCCCCCAATAGATACACCCACCACCTTCGGGCCACCCGAAGTTGAAAACTTCATAGTCATCGGCGATTGTAGAGAGCTGCCGCTCCTTCCAATAACCTGACGTATCTCCAAAGTAAAATCACTTTTACGCGGCAACTCAGATGTGAGCTCTACCGCAAGTTGCGTTTCGTCAATACGGGCTGTGGTATCAACCACCTCACCCTTTGCATTCTTTAAAACGACATTACTTGTATCGATAGCTTGGTCGAAGCTAAAGTTAAACGATGTCGGTATGTTATAAAGTACTGTCCCGTCTGAAATGGCGCCCTTAGTCATCTTCAGAGGAAGTAGCGTCTTCACCGGCCCTTCTAAAATTGTAGCGTCATCTTGACCTTGAAAGCTTCGGTGTAATGAAACAGTATAATCGGTCCCCTGTTTAAGACCCAGTTTCGAAACATCACACGAAAGCTCCGCGTTATCGTGAGAGCAGTCAACCGCCTTATCTGAAATAGACAGACTATACTCGTGAACAACGTCACTTTCTGTTAGTGAAACGACAAATGGCGTCGCTGTCGATATCTCTCTGCCGAGCACCGTATCTAACTTAGGTTCTGGCGCCTCTGGTACAGAAACACGGAACTGCGTCAGCGCAAAAAGGCCGCCATACGGACTGATGCTTACCCGTGCCTCACCTACCTCTGGACTTTTCGTCGGAGCGAAGCACGCCTTCGTAGCGTACACTGGTAGCTCGCCTACCGATTTTACGCCGTCATAATACACGGCAAGATCGTCGCTAGTCGACGTTTTTTGCGCCACAGGAAACAAAATAAGCCGAGAAACGCAGGTCTCACCGGCGTAAGAAAATTGAACAGATTGTGGAATAAAGAAAAGAAAGCTATAAACAAAAATCGCACCAAAAATTACTCCACCAACAATCCAGCTCGCAAGCGGTATGTGACGCAGTTTTTTCTGGTACTTATGAACGAATTTTATTTCTTTCACTGTATCCATTTTAACATGAGCGGTTCACCTTATGTGAATTGCAAGGGAAAGACAAAACCCCCGGTATTCCCGGGGGTTATTGTATAATTCGGCACCGTGCTAGTTTCCCACTTGTGGCAGTATAATCGCCGCTACTGAGCTTGACTTCTGTGTTCGGAATGGGAACAGGTATTTCCTCAGCGCCATGGGCACCGAAGTAAGGTTTCCGACTCTTTGAGCTGACATATATTCGTCAGTGGGTCGAAACCTTGCTTCGATGCCTATTAAAGTACGGGTGTACTCTTATAGTATCGATGCTTGCTGTAAGAACGCTTAAAAATTGACGTTCTGGTATGAATTTTGATTCACACCAATTGCTAGTTAAGTCTACCCTATCTCGTTAATTTGTCAAAAGACAAATCAAGAGATAAGGACATAAAAAGGCAATGGGACTATTAGTATGCTTCAGCTGCACATATTGCTATGCTTCTACCTTGCACCTATCAAACAGATATTCTTTCTGTGTCCTCGTAGGGAAATCTAATCTTGAGGTTAGTTTCGCGCTTAATATGCTTTCAGCGCTTATCTAGACCGAACTTAGCTACTCGACAATGCAGCAGGTGGCCACAATCGATACACCAGAGGTTCGTCCACCCCGGTCCTCTCGTACTAGGGGCAGATCCTCTCAAATTTCCTGACGTCCGTACCGGATATAAACCGAACTGTCTCACGACGTTCTGAACCCAGCTCGCGTACCACTTTAATCGGCGAACAGCCGAACCCTTGGAAGGTGCTTCCCCTCCAGGATGTGATGAGCCGACATCGAGGTGCCAAACAGCGCCGTCTATGTGAACTATTGGGCGCTATAAGCCTGTTATCCCCAGGGTAAC
>JAACVZ010000003.1 GCA_009992235.1 Candidatus Saccharimonadota bacterium | reverse complement strand
TACATAGTTGTCCCTGGTAGCAGTCTGTACAACACCGATACTTTTTGTGTGATGAAGTATGAGGCTAAGGACGTTGGCGGTGTTGCGACAAGCCAGGCCGCTGGTTTACCCTGGGTTACCATTTCTCAAACCAATGCTATTGCTGAAGCATCTGCCCTCGGCGCTGGCTACCACCTTATTACCGAGTCCGAATGGCTGACTATTGCTCAAAACATAATTAGCGTGGGTAGTAACTGGAGCGGAGGAACGGTTGGTTCTGGATCGATGTACCGTGGCCATACCGATAACGTCCCAACTAACAGCCTCGCTGCGGCAGCAGACAGCGATCCGTATAGCGGTACGGGTCAGACTACGGGCATTGAGCGCCGCACCTTTACGCTCACCAATGGTGAGGTTATGTGGGACTTGGCTGGAAATGTAGACGAATGGACGAGTGGCACTACTGAAGGCGGCAACCAGCCGGGCGCCCCTGGTGGTATCTGGCGTGAGTGGAATGCCCTAACAGTTGCTGGCAACTTTTCGCCAGATCCGTTTCCGGCTTATGCGAGTTCATCTGCTACTGCATGGACATCTGCCCAGAGTATAGGGCAAATATATAGCGACTCATCTCAGACCGGCCCCCGTTCGTTCCGGCGTGGCGGCGGCTGGTATTATGGTAGCGCGGGGGGGCTATATTCACTCAGTTTGAGCGCTGAAGACTGGCTCATGAGTAGCGGTACCGGTTTTCGCGTCGCTCGCTAATAATACACTGCCCCGACCCATACTTGACAATTCATCAAGCTTATGTTAGCATGATTACAGTTTACCAACCAAAACCAAAACTATAAAAATCATGTTTACTACCTACATCAACCCAAGCATCCTCGCTCTTACGCTATCAACAGCGTTTGGCGTGCTTGTCCACGACACACACCTTGACCGTATGGCGACGGTTGCTATTGGCGCACCTGCCGTTATAGCTACCTATGCCGCTGCCGACCAGTTGCTTAAGAAGACTGATCACACCCATGTCGACCGCGGTGGCTTTACAAAACAAGCCCTCACCTCTCAGTCGAAACTACCTCGGGTACAGCCCCGCGATGACGCGCGTAATTATATGCAAAGCAAGAAGAGTGCGTGGTCCGGCGATGGTAACTCGAACGCACGTTTGTGGCCCTCGATCTAGTTAAAGTAAGCCAAGCTCAGAGACAAGCTTTTCAATAAGCACTTTCTTCTCTTCAAGCTGACGAGCACTTTCTTCAACTAGTGAAGGAGGCGCTTTGTCGACATAGCCCTTATTTCGAAGTCGGAGTTCAAGAACTTCGGCTTCTTTTCGTGTTGATGCAAGGCGAGCCTCAAGACTAACTCGGTGTTCATCGAGAATGTCGCTGGGAACAGAAAGCCATGCTTCGCAACCGTGAACGGCTAGGCGGACACCCTCTGGAGATTCTTGTTCAAGAACGCCGGTCACGGGGGCAAGTTTTGCAACGAGCTGTTTGTTATCCTCAATGAGGCTATCGCCATGGTGAGTAAGTACGTATTTGTGGTTGCCAGGAAGTCCGGTCGTGACGAAACGTATTTCGGTAACCAGTTCCTGGACGCGAGTAAACTCGGCAGCGGCAATGTCATCGTAGGCGATAGCTTCTGGCCACGACTCTTGGGCTAGGATTGTATCGTGCCAGGAAAGGGTCTGCCAGATTGTTTCTGTGACAAATGGCGCAAAGGGGTGCGAAAGCTTCAAGCACGTAGAAAGCACCCAGGCGAGCATATCGGGGTTGTCCTGGCTCTTTGAAGCTTCTATATACCAGTCGGCAACCACGTCCCAGACCGCATGATAGGCGCTCTCGCTGGCTTCGGCGAATCGATATGTTAATAGACCCTTTTCTATGGCTTTCGAGGCTTCTGAGAGCTCTCTTGTGATCCAATGGTCAGCAAGTGTAACCGCTTTTGGTTCGCCCGGTATGTAGGACTCCCCTAGCTTGCCTTCGATGAAGCGGGCGATGTTCCACAACTTGTTGCAGAAGTTTCGGCCGGCAATGACACGATCTTCACCAAACGCTTGGTTCTGACCAGGGCTACGACTAGCTACAAGGCCAAGCCGAAGGGCGTCCGAGCCATACTTTGCGACCATGTCCATTGGGTTGATGACGTTTCCTTTGCTCTTGCTCATCTTTTGGCTTTTTTCGTCCAGAACCATGCCGTGAAGGTAGACATCCTTAAAGGGTACTCGATCGGTTGCGTAGAGGCCAAGCATGATCATTCGTGCAATCCAGCGGTCGAGTAGGTCTGTGCCGGTCTCCATGAGGTCCGTTGGGTAAAAGCGCGATAGGTCGCCATCTGTCATGACGTCGGTTGTGATGAACGGCCATTGACCACTACTGAACCAAGTGTCAAAGGTGTCTTCTTCACGGCGGTAGGTTGCGCCATTGACGATAATTTCCTTGTTTTCGACTCGCTTGTCAAAGACCCAGTCGGTTTCGTCGTCGATGTTTTGAAAGGCGGGAATTGGAATACCCCAGGGAATCTGTCTTGAAAGGTTCCAGTCGTGGACGTTCTTGAGGTACTGAGTAAGAATATGCCGTTTTCCAGAAGGGTGAAAGGTTATCTCTCCGCCGTCAATTGCCTCAAGGGCTCTTTTAGCGAGAGGCTCAATTTTAAGAAACCACTGCTCTTTAATAAGGGGTTGAATAGGCAAACCGCTCTTGTAGTCGTAGCCAACAGAGTGCTCGATAGTCTCTTCTTTTCGAATGAGCTCTTCAGCCCGGAGGGCAGCTAGGGTGCGTTTTCGAGCGTGTTCAACATCGAGCCCTATAAACTCTTGCGGTACGTTGATCATGTGACCATCGAAGTCTATAACCTGCGGCCTTGGAAGATTGTGCCGCTTGCCTACCTCAAAGTCATTCGGGTCATGAGCTGGTGTAATTTTTACAGCACCAGTACCGTAGGCCGGATCGACGTACTCATCGGCGATGACCGGAATCTCTTTTCCAGTAAGCGGGAGCATGACGCGAGTACCTATAAGGTGCTTGTAGCGTTCATCTTCTGGATGAACTGCAACCGCGACATCGCCAAACAGGGTCTCTGGTCGCGTCGTAGCGATAACAATCTCATCAATCTTATCAAGGGCCGGGTAGGCAATATGCCACAGGGCCCCCTTTTCCGTACGGTGATCAACCTCAATGTCGGCGTAGCTAGTTTGATACTTTGTGCTGTAGTTAACGATGCGCTCACCTCTGTAGATAAGCCCATCGTCCCATAGTTTTTTAAACGTCCCGTAGACTGTTGAGATAACCTTTTCGTCAAGCGTAAAGGTTAGGTCGTCCCACGAGGCGCTAATGCCGAGCGCTCGGACCTGTAGCTCCATGTTTCCGCGCTGCTGCTCGACAAAGTCCCACACTTGGCCGTATAGTTCTTCACGTGAAAAATCGAACCGACTTTTTCCTTGTTTCTGAAGTTCCTTTTCGTAAACCACCCATGTTTCAAAACCGGCATGGTCGGCACCGGGGATATATATAGTATCAAAACCCTTCATTCGTTTGTATCGAACCAGGATGTCCTTTAGGCCGAGGTCGAGGGCGTGTCCAATGTGAAGATTACCGTTGGCGTTTGGTGGTGGCATGACCGTACTGAAAGGCTTACCTTTTCCAGATGGTCGGAAAGCGCCACTTTTTTCCCAAAGGGCGTAGGTGTTGGGTTCATATGTATTAGGATCGTATGTTTTTGATAGTTTCACGATGGTCCTCAAATTACTATTTCACGTGAAATGTTTGCCTGGAAAGTTTCACGTGAAACATTCTGCTGGTACGTATTGTATCACGATATAAGGGGTGACGTAAGGTGAAGAATGAATGTATAATAAGGGTATGATTGACCTCAAACCAGCACACAGCAAAGAACAATGGGACGACTATGTACTTGAGCACGACGGACACCCGTTTCAGCTGTGGGGTTGGGGCCAGGTGAAGGCCGGTCACGGATGGTCCACTGAGCGTTTGTTCGCGTATGATGGTGACGAATGTATCGGGGCGGCGCAGCTACTTGTTCGACCTCTCCCCTTCCCTCTGCGCGCTTTTGCCTATATTCCCCGAGGACCAGTGTGTAAGAAGGGCGATGAAGCAGATATTCTTGACGCTGTCGCTTCTCGGGCTAAGAGGATGCATAAAGCGGTTGCTCTATCTGTCGAGCCAGACACGGCAGATGTTTCACTTGGTGAAAAATGGGTTCGGGCAACCAATAAAATACTGTCTGCCGAGACCATACTTCTCGATCTTACGAAGTCCGAGGGTGACTTACTTGCTAGTATGGCTAAAAAAACCCGCCAGTATATTCGCAAGTCGCAGGCCGATGTTACTATTCGCCAGGCGAAGACGACTGAAGATGTCCATACGTGTCTCGACCTCTATAAACAGACGGCCTCACGGGCAAAATTTGGTCTTCACGGCGACCAATATTATATCGATATTTTGCAACAATTGAAGGACCACTCCCCTATCTTTATCGCCAGTGTTAATGATGAGCCGGTTGCGTTCTTGTGGCTGGCAATTAGTGAGGATACCGCCTACGAACTATATGGTGGCGTGAGCGCAAAGGGGCAAGAGCTTCGAGCTAATTACGCCTTGAAGTGGTTTGCTATCCGAAAAACCAAGGAATGGGGCCTTTCCCGATACGATTTTGGTGGGCTAATTGCTGGCGGTGTCGCGAACTTCAAACAGGGGTGGTCTGAGGACAGCACGACACTTGCTGGTACTTACGATCGCCCCCTATCCCCTCTTTATGTGATGTGGAGCAAAGGTCTGCCGCTGGCGAAGCGCACAGTTCGAGCTGTTAAGCGCTCTAAGTAGTTTCTAAGCTTAATTTAAACTTTCCATGCTGTTGATCGCATAGAAAGACTTGGGGTGACCTGAAGTGACAAGGGGTCGGTAGCGGCTTGAGCCTGTGCGTAGTAGTAGGCAAGTGAAGCAACCATAGCACCGTTATCGGTACAGAGCTGGATTGGCGCGTATTCAATATGAAGGGGGAGTCGCTCTTGAAGCTGACGACGAAGTTCCTGGTTTGCCGCTACGCCACCAGCGATGACAACAGAGGCAGGGGAGTGGTCTTTGAAAGCCCGGGCTGTTTTATCAACCAACGTCTCTACTGCTGTGTGTTGGAAGCTCGCTGCAAAGTTTGCCCTCTGTGCGTCGTTAAGGCGCTCTGCTAGCTCGTAGGAGGGGAAAGACGTGTCCACGCCGACTTCGCGTTGAACTGCCCTTAGAACGGCCGTCTTGAGCCCAGAAAAACTAAAATCGTATGCACCACTTAGTTTTGCTTTTGGAAGTGTATAGGCTTTTGGATCGCCCTTGTGGGCCAGGGCTGCAATAGACGGCCCACCGGGGTAGGGGAGACCGATGATTTTCGCCACTTTGTCGAAAGCTTCACCAACGGCGTCATCTTGCGTCATGCCCAGAAGTTCATAGTCGCCATGGTCTCGAAATAGAACGAGCTGTGAGTGTCCACCGCTGACAATAAGCGCCAGCATAGGGAATTTGGGTTGATGTTTCGCAAGGGTTAAGTCGATTGAGTCGGCTTTTTCGGTAATAAAGTTTGCGTAGACGTGTGCTTCGACGTGATGAATGGGGTAGAGAGGTTTTTTCTTGAGAATGGCAAGTGTTCGGGCCGCAAGTGTACCGATGAGTAACGAGCCGAGTAATCCTGGTGCGTATGTAACAGCAATCGCATCGATGTCGTCCCAGGTTAAGTTTCCCTCCTTGAGGGCCTGGTCTATTGCTGGGTTGATAACTTCAATGTGGCTGCGAGCGGCAATTTCGGGGACTACACCTCCGTAAACTGCATGGATATCAATTTGTGATCGCACAACATTTGAAAGAAGCTTTTTTCCATCTTCTACAACGGCAACAGCTGTTTCGTCACAACTACTTTCAATTCCTAAAATTCTCATTGTCCAATTATTGTAACACTTCTTAAATGCCTTGTGAGGGGTGTAGTCATGTCGCAAAATGATAGCAGAAGATAGTAATAGGGCTTGGAGGTAGGGTGTGGTGTTGAGGGTCGGCGTGCTCGCATTTTTTATTTGCGTATTTTTATGGGTAGGGCGTCCTGCGCTTGCTCAATCCGACGAGTCGGATATTGTCTGGTCTGGTCCGCTCTCGCAGTCAGCCATGTTTCCGAGTTGTTCCGGAGAGATCCGTGAGGTACAGCTGGCGAGTGAAGAGCGTAGGACACTATGCCTATATGGAGACTCAGGGCGTCTGAGCATCGGGTCTTATTACGACCAGTCTGGCGCTGCTCGTTATGCGGTTTCGGTTGGTGCTGATGAACGCTTCTATCCAATTAATGTTTGCGCTGGCGTTTGGGGGTGTGTCTACAGCGCAAGTGCCGACACGTTGTTTCGACCCTCGCCACAAGGCATTACGGTATTTGCGAAGATTAGCGAAAAGATACAGTGGTCAAGCGGAACGAAAACGTTTTCTTATCCGGCGGCATCACCAATCTATCTCGAGCCAAACTCTTGGAACGCCATACACCCCAAGCAAATGCCGGTGCTTTCTCTGTCGCCAAACGGGTCGTGGATGGTGGCGACACGCGGCCAAGCAACCTTTGTTGTTGTAGAAGTAGCAACACTTGCGCTTAGCGATGTGCGAGGGTCTATGGGGGGCGGCGTAACTTTTGCGATACATGACGACGGGCGTACACTGGCCATGGTCGGTAGGGATATGTCGGCGTATATACTAACGACTCATCAGGGAGCAAGCCAGTGTGAGTATGACCCTCGTCCAGATGTAGTTCGCCCTTGTACGCAGTTTTATCTGCAGCCGCTTTCCTCATTTTTAGAAGATTCTGTTGTATATGCTCGATTCCTCCCAGATAGCACCTCTCTGTTTATTCAGGTCGTCGACAGCCAGGGTGTTGTTCGGCACGCAGCTACTCGCCTGAGGGTGGCGCCTGCGAGTGGTGGCGTTGTGCGCTATTTAGCACTTGGGGACTCATATACGAGCGGTGAAGGGGAGACAAGCGATGGATACTATCGGAATCTTACAGATACACGCTTTGAAAAGTGCCACCAGAGCACCAGGTCTTATCCATTTTTGGTTGGAGTTTCTCTATCGACAACCACTCGAAGTGTTGCGTGCTCGGGTGCAACAACCAGAGACATCGTTTCTCAAGATGCCTATAACGGGCAAGGCAATCGTCTTGTCGACGGAGTTTGGGCGCTTACCCCTAGTCAGGTGCAGTCTGCTCAGGCAGACGCTCTTATACATTTTACGCCAGGAAGAGTTCCGCAACGTGCGTTTGTTGAAGCTTACTCACCAGAAACCGTCTCTGTTGGGATAGGCGGTAATGATGCCGGGCTTATGGCAAGGCTGTCTTCGTGCATCATGCCGGGAACTTGTTCATGGGCGTCGACGACGCTTAACCGACAAAAAACAGCTAAAGAAATTCATGCTTTGTACGATAGGTTCTTGCGCACTTTTCGCTCCCTGCGAGAGGCGTCGCCACGTAGTAGGATGGTGGTTATTGGGTACCCAAGTGTTATATCGACTACGCAGAATTGCTCGTCTTCGTTGGGCATTTTTCTTAACGATATCGAACGTCGGTATATGGACGAGACTATTCGTTATTTAAATAAGGTTTTACAGGTGGCCGCCTCTAGGGCTGGCTTTGGCTTTATCTCTACCGAAGAAGCATTT
The DNA here is from genome assembly GCA_009992235.1 of Candidatus Saccharimonadota bacterium. Lineage (GTDB taxonomy): Bacteria > Patescibacteriota > Saccharimonadia > Saccharimonadales > Saccharimonadaceae > Microsaccharimonas. Next base: position 102,539 of record JAACVZ010000003.1, on the reverse strand, counting down.
ATGAATCGTAAGTTATGCCAAACGGGTGTGCCACCGGCTATGAACGCTTTGCGGTTTGGTGATGATGTAGGCCCGATAGCAATGCTACCAGGTGTAAAGATTATTGGCGCTGAGTCGTTTCATCCAACACCCTACGGACATTATCTTGTAGCGTCAAAGGTATCGAGCGCCTTGTCGCAAAACACCCTGAACGCATGTAGCGAATGTCAAAATGATAATGAACTACTGCCAGGGTCCTACTGGGGTGCATTCAGTGATATTCTTGCAGCCCCGAGGATTGTGTCTCAGGGAGACATTGCTAGCGCCGTCAGTAATGCGGGAGATGAGGTCGAACTTAAAATAAACGAAGGCGTTTTCCGACCAAATAGCCCGGTGGTTGTTGACGTTCACTCGGAGTCACAGCGCATAGGGCAGTTGACAGCAGACGAGAAGGGTCAAGTTCAGGGCTATGTTTCTCTACCGTCAACATTGTCGCCTGGTTTTCATACGGTCTTTGCGAGCGGCATATCTCACACAGGTGAAGACGTTGTCGCTTATCAGACGCTATATGTTACGGGGTATGAAGAGTATGTCAAAGCTGATGAACCGAAGGCTGCCACGGCTTTAGTCGATGATAGCGGCACAGACACGCCGAGTGTTTTGAGCACTAGCCACCACTCCACCCCGGAAGACGGCCCTGTCCACATTACACACACACCCGCAAAAGCAAGCCAAGATCGTAGATTTTTGCCCGTCTTTCCCATCGCAGTAGTAACGATTGTCTGCTTTTTAGTTACAGGTTACGTCTATGCTAGGTATAATAGCCCTATGAACATTCGACGTATTGTTAAGAAACTAATCCCCACCACTTTATTTGCGAAAATTGAGCCAACTGGTCACCTTATTGAAGCGGTGCTTGCTAACATTCGATACGGCTTTCCTGGACGAAGACTCCACGTCATTGGCGTAACCGGCACTAATGGTAAGACAACGACCTCATTTCTGATTCACCGCATGCTCCACGAGGCGGGCATACCCGTTGCAATTACTACAACCGTTGGATACGGTGTCGGCTATAATATTATCTCTCAACAAGAGCACATTACTACTGCACAGGCGGGTGTCTTGCAACGACGTCTTCGTGATTTTGCCCGCGCCGGCGCTCGGTGGGTAGTGGTAGAGACGTCGAGTCACTCGCTAGCGCAGCATCGTATCTGGGGCGTTCCATATGAAATTGCAGTTATGACTAACGTGACGCACGACCACATCGAATACCACAGGACATTTGCACGCTACCGAGACGCAAAACGTCGATTGTTTTCTATAGCCAATAGACGCGGCCTGCGTTTTGGTGTTATTAATGCTGACGATCCTTCAGCGGCGCGCTTTAAAAGTGCTATTAAAAACAGTGTGACATATGGTCTTCAAAAAGGGGGCTTACGTGCAACTAGTGTTGACTTGAGGCCTGATTATTCAACCTTTATCGCAAGCATCGAAAACGACAAGTACGCGTTGCGCGTTAATATTCCCGGTGAATTTAATGTGAGTAACGCACTGGCTGCGGTGGCGGTTGGGCGTGAACTTGAGCTATCGAAAGAAGATATCGAAAAGGGTATTGCTGCTCTTCAATCGGTTGAAGGGCGTATGAATGTCATTGACGAGGGGCAGGAATTTAAGGTTATCGTTGATTTTGCAAGCACACCAGACGGGTTTGAAAAGTTTTTTGCAAGCGTCCGGCCGTTAACAAAAGGGAAGCTTATTGCCGTATTTGGTTCGGCGGGTCGCCGAGACGAGAAGAAGCGCGCGGCGCAAGGCGAAATTGCTGGAAAATATGCCGACATCGTCATTGCCACCGAAGAGGACGACAGGGATGAGCCTGGTGCGGACATTCTTAAGCAAATTGTTCATGGTGCAAAAAAGGCAGGCAAAAAAGAAGGTAAAAATATTTATGTTGAACCGAGTCGAGAGAAGGCTATAGGTTTTGCCTTCACGCTTGCTACGTCACCAAAAGACGTTGTTGTGCTTCTTGGAAAAGGTCACGAAAAGACAATTGAACGAGCCGACGGATCGTATCCTTGGAGTGACAGTGAAGTAGCGCGCACCGCTCTTCGAGCAATGCTCACCGAAACTGAAAATCTTTAGTAATAATAATCTTTTGTTCGCTTATAGTAGGCGCGCCGATAGAGTCGCTCGCCGATTGCGGTCCAACCGAAGTAGGCGGGTCGTGATACAACCAGGTCATAACAGCCAACATAGTCGGTAACCTCTTTGTTAAACGATGTTTTGAACAGGCCGATGCCGTAGTGAGGGTGTTCTGGATTACGGATTTCATCACTTGGTGGCGACCCACAGAAGTCGTGGATTGTAGCGCCTCGAGATTTTGCCCATTCAATTACCTTCCATTGCAGGAGGTGGCTGGCTCCGTAGGCTGTCCGCTTTCTCGCAGAGGCCCCGTCCTTGTAGGTGCTTTTTTCGCCGAATGTCATTGCATAAGCGCCGGCGACCGGTTTACCGTCGTAGTAAGCAAAAAATAACTGTCCATGCTTCGATGCTTCAAACCGCTGCCAGAATGTTTTGTAGTAATTATAACTACGTATTCCGAACTGTCCCTCGGAGGTATCTTTTAAAAGCTTATACATGGTTCGACAGTTCTTTTCGGTTGTCTTTACGGCGTTCACGGTGACACCATCGCGCTCGGCGCGACGAATTGCGTGACGTCCTTTTTGAGGTAAAGAGGTGAGTACTTCGTCAAGCGGCTTGGATATATCAAGGGTGATGGTCGACGGGTTAGGTATGATGGGCGCTGCTTTTCGGAGCCCGTGTCGTTCGAGCGTCTTCTGTGAGGTGCGGGGAAGTTCACTTTCAACCCGTATGGCAAACACCATTTTTCTTTTTGCGAGTGGTCGAATTTTTTCTAGAATTGAAAACAGTTCCTTTGTAGATGTGACGTTTGGGCCCTTGGGCAGGTACCATAACCTGCCAAATGGCGGTGTTTCCTTTTCGAGAACGGTTATTGCGGTTTGACCAACGAATACGTAGCGTGTCCTGTAGCCTGTTAATTTCTTTTGCTTGGCATATTCAAAGCTGGAGAATACGTTGCCGCCATCTGGATTCGCAAGAATATGGGTATTCCAGTTAACGATTTCGTCTTTTGTGGCATAACGAGCAGTCATTGTTATACATTGTAGCAAAAAAGAAAATATCCCCGCACCAAATGATGCGGGGGCGTCGGTATTTCCGACGGCTTCACGGCGTCTTAAAGACGACCGCGCATTGTTCGTTGGCACCTTTCTTTGTGCTTCCGATGAGAATGTGGAGGCTTCGACCGTCCCGTGCCTTGCACTGAACGAATCGGTGACCATTGCCAAGGAGGATAGTCGCCTTCTTTAGGCTGCCCTCGGGCCTTAGCTCGACATCAAAAAAATCGGGCTCTTGTCCGCCAGGCACGCTTCTCATCATTTTCACCAGAAGGTACGTCTCGTCGCCAGAAGGTAACGATTTTAGTTCGCGCCACAACTCGCGCGCGACATGAACCGTCAAAACCCCGTCCGTTGCATACACGATACACCTCCCTAGTTGGATGTTGTGTACGCTTGTATTATATCGTGGTTACTAGCCTTTTTTAGAAAGGTAGTCAATTTCTTTGATGACTTCTAGAAGCGACTCAGCTCGTTTTTTGTCATCTTCTATACCTTGGGCGGCGGCATGGGCCGGAGCAATGAGCGATGAATCGTCGGTGCTACGGATGAGCATAAGGTAAATGTCGAATTTTTCTTCAGCTGGAATATCAACTTTGTCGACAAGTGGTCGAAGCTCGTTAAGGGCGTCTTTTTTGATACTGTCTAGACCACTAACGGGTGTGTTTTCGGCAGGGGCCACTGGTGCAGTCGTTGGTTCAGCGACCGGTGGTGCTGAAGGAGAGGGAAGAGTAGACACCGGTTCGGTGACTGGTGCGGGAGCAGGCGCTGCTGGCTGCGCTGTCTCTGGCTGCGGAGCCGGTTGACTCGGCTGCGCGAGCACTTGCTCGTCGGGTTCATCTGTCATGACACCCGCGAGGGCCTTTGCTAATTCTTGATCATCGCTCATTGGCTGTTGCGCTGTGTTGTTTTGCGGAGAAATATCCATACCCACCTCAGAATACTTATTATGCTTATTAGAAATACTGTATCATAGAAGTAGATAGGTGGACAAGATATGAGCGATATACTCGATAACAAAAATATTCAACGCCAGCGCGATCCGTCAGATGCGCTTGGCCTACTTAGCACGCAGTTTGAGCAAGTGATGTTTGATGCAAAGGTATGGAATGACGACCACGACGATCGTGAAATTACAGGCGTTGTGCTTGCAGGCATGGGCGGATCGGCGCTTGCGGCCCTAATCGCAAAATCGGCACTAAATGCCGAGCTATCAATTCCTTTTGATATTGTTCGTGGGTACGACCTTCCAGCACATGTAACTAGAAATACGCTCGTTATTGCTAGCAGCTACTCGGGAAATACCGAAGAAACACTTTCTGCGCTTGAGCAAGCTGAGAAAAAAGGTGCGCAACTGGCTATTCTTACATCTGGCGGACAACTTGTTGATATTGCTACCAATTACAACATTGCTCACGTCGCATTACCGGGCGGAGTGCAGCCGCGCATGGCAACGCTATATAACCTCAAAGCCTTGTATGCTATTTTGGCAGCCTTCGGCATCATTGCACCAAGTAAGCTTATTGAGCTCGAGGAGTTATCTGGGTGGCTTGGCCGAGAAAGTGCCAAGTGGGGTGCCGATAGTCCGATTGAGGATAATTACGCAAAGCAACTTGCTCATGAGGCAGTTGGGAAAACTCCAGTGTTCTACGGTGGACCTTTAACTGCGCCACTGGCGTATAAGTGGAAGATTAGCTGGAACGAGACTGCAAAAAACCTAGCATTTTGGAACGAGTACCCCGAGTTTAATCACAACGAGTTTATGGGTTGGACATCGCACCCAGTCGAGAAGCCATTTGTCATTTTTGACCTTGTCAGCCAGCTAGAGCATCCGCAAGTGTTACGGCGATTTGCTATATCAGACAAATTGCTTAGTGGTCAACGACCGCATGCCCAAACTATCGAGCTAAAAGGAGACACAAAAATTGCCCAACTGCTTTGGGGAGCAATTCTGTCAGACTTTGCGAGTGTCTACACAGCCATATTGAACAATGTTGACCCGACCCCGGTTGTGCTTATTGAGAAGCTGAAGAAGGAATTGAGTTCATAGCGACCGGCTTGATGATAGCGCCAGTAAATAGTCAGTTATACTAAATAAGCCTGGAGAGGTGGCCGAGTGGTTGAAGGCGCACGCTTGGAAAGCGTGTGTGCCAGCAATGGTACCGTGAGTTCGAATCTCATCCTCTCCGCCAAGAAACACCACATATAGCGTTGTAGAAAATATCTATGACGCTATTTTATGTTCAGGGGTCATGACGTATGTGGTTAAAAAAACACCTAAAAAACGCTTGATAATCTACATGTAGGGTTATATAGTCTTCAGTAAGCACTATATATATTGTAGTGAAGCAAAAACAGACAGGTGCAAGGAGGAATTCTTGGAACGCTTGACGGCGTTGTTTTTGCACCCAAAAAATAGGCATCTAGGGGAATAAGGGGAGCATATGAATACTATCTCAGTTGTAAAACGTGACGGAAGCAAAGAACCGTTTGACGCGAACAAAATTAACTTGGCACTCGTGAAGGCCAGCGAAGGGCTTGAAGATCAGATTGCAAAGGTGGTTGAGGTGGCGTCACAGCTTCAGCTCACCCTATTTGATGGCATTACATCTGAGCAGCTTGACGAAGCGGTTATTCACACTGCTCTGCAAAATGTTAAAGACGATCCTGACTACGATAAAATTGCTTCACGTCTGCTTTTGAAAAACTTATACAAAAATATTCTAGGTGACTACGATACCGCACCCGAGCTAAAAAAGCTTCACGAAACAAAATTTATAGCTTATGTGAAAGATGCAGTAAAAGAAGGTTTGCTCGACCCGCGGATGATAGATGATCGTTTTGATCTTAAGAGGCTTGCAAAAGCCCTCGACCCAGAAAAAGACGACCTGTCTCGCTATTTGGGTGTCGTTACGAACAAGAACCGCTACGCGCTGCGGAAGGGAAGTGGCGACCCAATGGAGGTGCCGCAATTTACACACATGCGTATTGCGATGGGCCTTTCGATTAACGCGAAAGACCCAACCGAGTCGGCGCTCGATTTTTATAAACACATGAGCAGCCTCGACTATGTGCCGGGTGGCTCAACGCGCGTGAACGCTGGTGGTGCGCATCCGCAACTTTCCAACTGCTTCCTTATTAATGTTGACGATGACATGGAGTCGATTGCACAGAGTGTTCGCGACACAATGTACATAGCCAAGGGAACTGGGGGCATTGGTATTGGTTTTACGAAACTGCGCGCTGCCGGTAGTCCCGTAAAGACGACGAACACCGAAAGCACCGGCCCGATTCCATTCATGAAGATGATTGACTCGGCATTGTTCGCGGTTAGCCGCAAAGGAAAGAAGGCCGGTGCAGCTGCGCTATACATGGAGAACTGGCACCTTAATTTCCCACAGTTTCTCGACCTCAAAGCTAACTCAGGCGATCCGTATCTTCGTACACGGCTTGCGAACACGGCTGTATTTATTAGTGATGAGTTCATGCGTCGGGTAGAAGCAGACGAGACTTGGTATCTTTTCGATCCAGCCGAAGTCATGGACCTGACTGAATTGTACGGAAAGGATTTCTCTAAGCGATACGGCGAGTACGTCGCCAAGGCTGATGCCGGCGAGATGCGAAAATATCACAAAATTTCAGCCCGACAGCAATTTCGCCAAATTCTTATTCAGCTTCAGGCAACTAGCCATCCGTGGCTAACCTGGAAGGACACTATTAACGTTCGAGCACTCAACAACAACACCGGCACAATTCATCTTTCTAACCTATGTACGGAAATTACTCTGCCTCAGGACAACGAGAATATTGCCGTATGTAACCTCGTCAGCATCAACTTGTCTGCACACTTAAAAGATGATAAGACTTGGGATTGGAAGCGGCTTGAGGAAAGTAGCCGAAGTGCTATTCGCCAACTCGACAATCTTGTCGATATTACCGAATTGCCAGTTCCGACGGCGATGAACGCCAACAAGAAGACGCGCGCGCTTGGCCTAGGCATGATGGGTTTCACAGATGTCATCGAAAAGCTCGGCTATAGCTATGAGTCTGAAGAGGCTTACGACCTAATGGACCAAATAGCTGAATACATTAGTTATTATGCAATTGATGAGTCGACGGTACTGGCGAAAAAACTAGGTAGCTACCCAGCATTTAAGGGTAGCGGCTGGAGCAAGGGTGTTCTACCGATAGATACGCTTGATGAGCTAGCGAAAAATCGAAACGTGAAGGTGGACATTAATCGGACTACCCGACTCGACTGGGAAGCGCTTCGCAAAAAGGTTAAGCAGGGTATGCGAAACGCGACGCTAATGGCCATAGCGCCAACTGCTAACATCGCCCATATTGCCGGGACAACCCCGGGTATCGACCCGCAGTTTTCGCAGATATTTAGTCGCTCAACGCTTAGTGGAAAGTTCCTCGAAGTGAACGCTAATCTCGTCTTAGACCTAAAAAAGCTTGGCGTCTGGGAAGAGGTGAAGGACCAACTGCTAATTAATCAGGGTGATATTCAAACAATCGATATAATTCCTGACGAAATTAAGGCTGTTTACAAAACTAGCTTCCAGCTTAGTCCGTATGCTTTCATTGAAGTTGCAGCCCGGGCGCAAAAATGGGTCGACCAAGCAATTAGCCGAAACATGTATCTTGAAACCCGTGACATCGATGAATATGAAAAGATTTACACCGAAGCTTGGAAGCGTGGTCTCAAAACAACCTACTACTTGCACGTGAAGCCACGTCATCAGTCCGAGCAGACTACAGTGAGCTCCAATAAGTCGGAAAAGATTAAACAGCAAGATTCACGCAAAGTCGGTTTCGGCTTTGCTAGGGCAAAATAATAAGGAGGAGAAGTAATATGGCAGATAAAAAAGACGAACCCACAGGAATACTCGGATCGAGTCTACGTGACGGTCTGCAGCTAAAACCAGTTCGCTATGAATGGGCGTACGACCTGTATAACCAAGCAGTATCAAACACCTGGTTTCCAAATGAAGTTCAGCTTGTTCAGGATTTGGCGGACTTCGATAAACTATCAGATGAAGAAAAGCACGCACTTAAAACGGTTATTAGCTACTTGAATCCAAACGAGCTACTTATTAATAAGTCATTGGCTTTTGGCATTTACCCACATCTTAATGCTGCTGAGGCTCAGATATACCTCAGTAAGCAAATGTGGGAAGAGGCCAACCACTTCATGACCTTTGAATACATCATTGAGACATTTCCGTTCGATCGTGAAGAAATTTATGCGGCTGGATTTGGAAAGAAGTCGCTTGCTGACAAGGCGGCTTTCCAAAATAAACATCTAGAAATTATGCTAAGCAAAGACCTCGACATTAACACGCTTGAAGGCAAGAAAGATTTTGTTAGAAGTCTTGTAGCCTACAATATTGTCCTTGAAGGAATCTGGTTCTACTCGGGCTTTATGGTCGGTATGAGTTTTCGTCAGCGGAACCTGCTTCGTAACGTCGGGTCGCTCCTAGACTGGATTACTCGAGACGAGAACCTTCACCTAACTTTCGGTATTAACCTGTTGCTTACTATCCTAGACGAGAACCCAGAACTTCAAACGTCCGAGTTTGCCGATGAGATTCGCGAACTTATTCTGGAGGCCGTTCGCCTTGAGGAGGCTTATAACAAGGACATGCTACCAAACGGTATTCTTGGGCTGAACGCCGATTACGTCAACCAGTACGTGAAATTCATGACTGACCGGCGACTTGAAGAGCTTGGTTTCGAGAAAGAATATAACGTCGGCAACCCTGCAAAGTGGATGGCGGCCGCCAATGATACGCTCGAGCTAGTGAACTTCTTTGAGAGCACGAACACCAGCTATGAAGTGAACAGCGTTAAGTAAGTGTTGGTATTTTTACACCTAAAAATGCCTAGACAGACGCTACGGGTGGCGTATAATAGGTAAACATAAGCACTACAAACACAAAGGGGATAGCAAAATGAACGCAAACAACATCCTAACCGACACCATGACACTTGATGAAAAATTGGCAGCAATCGATGAAGCAATGGCAAGCGCCGGCGTGCAGTCGCGGCAGTCATCGAACCAGGTATTGGCACCACTTGATCCAGCCGATTTGACAATGTGCCTCGGTTGCCAGTAGTCTTTAAAGAATAGATATTTAAGTTAAACATTACCCGAGGAGTATTACCTATGTCTTTTTCTGCCCCTGAGTCAGATAGTGCCGTACGTGAATGGATGGAACAAGAAAACCTAAATGAGCGAGTAGCTCAGCTTATGGCAATCCGCGAGAAGATTGCGCACTGCAGGGCTATCTTAATCGAAATTGAGGGAAATAGTAACGAGCCTGACTTTCACGATAACGACGGTCTTGTCGAGCAAAGTCGTAGGCGGTATGAATCCGAGCTCGAATCGCTTCAAGCGGTTGAATCCGAGCTCGATGTCTTGCGACGCGAGGCGGTTGGACACGAGATGGCGGTCTGCACCGGCATGGGTGCACTTCGAGCATCATAGGGCTATACTAATTCCGTGACTACTCTTGTTATATTTGGCATTACCGGCGATCTTTCCCGGAGAAAATTGCTTCCTGCGCTGCAAGCTATTGTGAAGGCGGGTAGGGAGGATATTTCTATTGTCGGAGTGTCGCGTCGCGACGTGGACGTAAAAGATCTTTTGGCAGATTATCCTGAACTCATCGACTACACGTCGGTATATACGATGGACCTTTCTGTACCTGAGTCGTATGTGGACTTAAAAGAGAATTTAATGACACTTACCGGAGGCAGGAGGCTTTATTATCTTGCCGTGCCACCGGGTGCCGCCACAGACATCACCGATCATTTAGGTGCGGCGGGTCTTAATACGCCAGACGATGCCGTTCTTTTTGAAAAACCATTTGGGTTCGATTCTGAAAGTGCGGAAGATATGATTCGTCGAACGCATAAGTATTACGACGAAGAGCAGTTGTATCGGATTGACCATTATATGGCTAAAGAGGTTGCTCGTGAAATTATTCGTTTGCGTAAAAATGCCGACGGACATCATCACCACTGGAGCAACAAAACCGTCTCAAGAGTAGAGATAGTTGCTCACGAAACAATCGGTGTCGAGAGCCGAGCTGTTTTTTATGAACAAGCAGGTGCTATTCGAGACGTTATTCAGGGCCATTTAATGCAACTGCTTTCGTTAGTGCTGATGAGGCCACCAACAAGCCTAGAGGGTCTTCCAGCTGCCCGCAGAGAAGCTTTGGAGCAACTTTTACCATTACGTCGCGATGACGTAGTAAAGGCGCAGTACGATGGCTATAGAGAAGAGGTTGGCGCGCCTAACTCTAAAACAGAGACATACGCGAAGCTGACACTTTTTAGCGATGACCCCGCGTGGGCTGGTGTTCCTTTTGTGCTTGAGACAGGAAAAAGAATGCCCGAGAAGAGAACTATCGTTCGCATAGTATATCGTGATGGCAGTGAAGACATCTTTGATGAATCACAGATTGTATATGAGCAAGATACTCGACTAAAAGATGCCTACGAGCATGTACTTATCGCGGCCATTGATGGTGAGCGGGCTATTTTTACGACTTCCGAAGAGGTCTTGGCAAGCTGGCGCGTGATTGCCGGCGCCGTTAGTTATACACACATCTAGCGTAGTGACAATACTACAACACCCTAGCTGTAGCGTATTTGATAATTACGGTGCTATAATGAAATCCCATGGAGGTGAAAAATCAACATGGGGAATAAACAAAAATATATCTTTGTAACTGGAGGGGTGCTTTCGGGGGTTGGTAAGGGTATTACCGCCGCCAGTATTGGTGCGGTGCTTCAAGCCAAAGGAGTAAAAGTTTCCATCCAAAAATGCGACCCGTATCTCAATGTAGATGCGGGTCTCTTAAATCCTGCCGAGCACGGGGAGTGTTACGTAACGAAAGATGGTGCCGAAACCGACCTCGACCTTGGTCATTACGAGCGGTTTCTCGACATTGAGTTAACGCAGAGGAATGCGACCCTAGCTGGGCGACTTTTATCGAACCTTATCGCTGATGAGCGAGCTGGTAAGTTTCACGGGAAGACGGTGCAGCTTGTCCCGCACTTAACCGGTGCTATTCAAAATGCTATTCACGATGCAGCTGAAGGAGGCAAGGTTCACATAGTTGAAATTGGTGGAACGGTCGGGGACTATGAAAGCCTCAGTTTCGTTGAGGCGATTCGTGAATTCTCGCAAAGCGTTGGCCGAGCGAACTGTTTATTTGTTCATGTTGTTTACGTACCGTTCCTTGGAACTAGTAAGGAGTTCAAGACAAAGCCGGCTCAGAACGCCCTAAGCGACCTCCGCGGATTCGGTATTATGCCCGACGCCGTGATGATTCGTACAGATGATCCAGCGCCGCAATCGGTTGCCGAGAAAATCAGCCTATTTAGTGGTGTTCCTATTCAACATACTCAGCTACTGCCGAACATTGATACGGTATATGAGGTTCCTATTAACCTAGCGAAGAACGGATTTTATGATCTTCTAGCTGAATTTGCAGGTGTTCGCGGACCGGCCGATTTGAGCAAGTGGCAGACGATTGTTAACGAACACAGAAGCGAGCACAAAAAGACGGTTACGATTGGACTCGTTGCGAAGTACATTGATAACGTCGATACCTACTACTCGGTTGTTGAGGCTATTAAGGCGGCGTCGTGGCATGAAAAAGTTGATTTTAATATTGTTTGGATAAACGCCGAGACGGCAAAAAAGAAAGACTTTGATGCAGTTGACGCACTGCTGGTGCCTGGTGGTTTTGGTGCGCGGGGGAGTGAAGGGAAGATTGCCGCTGCTCGGTATGCGCTCGACTCGGGCAAGCCGTATCTTGGTATTTGTCTTGGGCTTCAGGTCGCAGTTATCGCGGCAGCTCGAAAGGGTGGCCTTAAGAAAGCTAACAGCCATGAATTCGACCCAGGCAGCCCGCAAGTTGTATATATTATGAATGGACAAGAGGGAAAAGAGTCGACCGGTGGCACTTTGCGCCTCGGTGACTATACCGCTGTGCTGAAAAAGGGCTCAAAGGTCGCCAAAACATATGGCGCACTAGAGCAGGTTGAGCGCCACAGGCACAGGTACGAAGTAAACCAGCAGTATCTTGAGGCAATTGAAAATGGTGGAGTAGTCGTAAGTGGCACCTCGCCGGACGGCTCGCTTGTCGAATATGTTGAAGCAAGCGATCATCCATACTTTGTTGCCACGCAGTCGCATCCTGAGTTTCGCTCTCGGCCAGACAGGGCTCATCCACTGTTTGTCGGGCTTATTAAAGCTGCGAAAAGAACAATTTAACTGACCTCTGTTATAATAAACATCAATGGAAGAGATCATCGCTCAAAGTGTGAAGCAACGGTTTTCGGTTGATATCGAAGTTCAACTTTCGCGTCCAGATGCTCAATTTGGCGATTACGCATCGAACGTGGCACTTCAGCTAGCAAGACAGGTCGAAAAGAACCCGCGAGAAATCGCCGAAGAAATTGCGAGCGACTTGCGGGAAACGGGTGTATTTTCCGAGGTATCTGTCGCCGGTCCTGGGTTTCTTAATTTTCGACTTAGCTCACGGGCGATAAACGATGCACTCGACATCAGCTATCAGCCCAAAGAGGGTCAATCGGTTGTTATCGAGACAAACAACCCAAATCCGTTTAAAGATTTGCACATTGGCCACGCCTATAACTGCATTTTTGCCGATACTGTGGCTAACCTGCTGGAGTACGGCGGCGCGCAGACAAACCGAGTAAGCTACCACGGCGATGTTGGGCTGCATGTCGGTAAAAGTATGTGGGCAATATTACGTCACGTTGACGGCGATGCAAGCAAGCTCGATGTAATCTCTGCAGCTGAACGGGCTACCTTTCTCAGCAAATGTTACGTAGAAGGTTCAAAGGCGTACGCGGAAGATGAATCGGCCAAACAGGAAATTGAGGCGCTTGCGAAACAGTCTTTCGTGCTTGATGACGCTTTGTATAAAAATGTGTACGAGGCCTGCAAGGCTTGGAGTTTTGAATACTTAGATGGTGTATTGCTTCGCCTGGGCAATCAGCCAACCATTAGGCGATTTCTCGAAAGTGAGACCGACCCCGCGGGAGTTTCTGTAGTCAAAGAAAATGTCGGCAAGGTATTTGACGAGAGTGAAGGTGCAATAATCTTCAAAGGTGAGGACTACGGGCTCCACACTAGGGTATTCGTATCTTCACGAGGCACCGGACTATACGAAGCTCGCGATCTTGGACTTATGAAATTGAAGCAACAAGAGTTTAGCCCAGTAAAAAGCTACATTGTTACCGGTGAAGAGCAACGCGATTATTTCAATGTGGTGATAAAGGCGGCAGAGCTTTCTATGCCAGATATGGCCGGTGTGACACAAAACATTCCAACCGGTATGGTGAAACTGTCTACTGGAAAAATGAGTTCGCGCACCGGCGAGGTAGTAAATATTGAGTGGCTGTTTGACAAGCTCGAACAAGCGGCAAAATCTCACTCTGGTACTGTAGATCCCGATGTAATTCTCGGGGCACTTCGTTGGTCGTTACTGAAAGTTAGAGTCGGTGGCGATATTGTGTTCGACATTGAAGAGTCGGTAAGCATTGAGGGTAACTCCGGTCCATATTTACAGTACGCTCATGCCAGGGCTGCGAGCATTCTAGCTAAGCGCGAGGCCGTGAAGCGACCGTTGGGCGATGAGCAGTTGGACGAGAACGAACGAATACTCGCACTAAAGCTCGGTGAATATAGCAATGTGCTAAATACGGCAATTGCCGAGTTGCTGCCGCATCAAATTTGTACCTACCTATATGAACTCGCGCAGACATTTAACCGCTTTTACGAAAAAAGTCGCGTTCTTGATGATCCACGAGAAGACGTTCGCTTACAGCTTATTGATCGTTACACTAAAACATTAAAAGATGGTCTTGGCATTCTGGGTATTCCAGCGCCGGATAAGATGTAGGGGAGAAATAGCATATGGTTCGTTCAAAAAAAGCAAAACTTCTGTGGATTGATCTTGAAATGACCGGGCTTGACCCGGTTGAGGACCGTATTCTGGAAGTGGCGGCTATTGCGACGGACTGGAATTTTAGAGAAATCGCGGTCTATACGGCGGTGAAGAAGGTTGGGCCAGAGTTGATGAATAAAAGAATGGCTATCGACTTTTGGGACAAACACGCACATGTTCGCCAGGCACTCATGGATCAAAACGCCACTGGAACGAATGGGAGAACGGTCGAGAATGAGCTACTCGAGTTCATAGACCAGCATTTCAATGCCGATTCGCCGGTTATTTTAGCCGGTAACTCTATCCACCAGGACCGAAAATTTATCGATAACGAGTGGCCACGACTTGCCGCGCGGTTGCACTACCGCATGCTCGACGTCAGCGCCTGGAAGCTTGTTTTTGAAGGTAAGTACCGAAAGAAATTTGCAAAACCCGAAGCACACCGCGCACTTGAAGATATACGAGGTAGTATTGAAGAACTTCAGTATTATTTAGGAAAGTCAAAAATTAAGTAGCAACTATGACGAACAGCGGTAAAGACGACGAATACAAAAAGCAGCTACGGAGGCTGACGACGCCGCTTATCATTGGGGCGGCCGTGCCTGTCGTCGGCGCAATTATCGGACTATTTGTTATTATCGCAGTAGGAGGCCGTTAATATATGACCCACAAAGAACTTGAAACTTATCTTCTAAGCTTTCCAGATACCTGGCTTGATTTTCCGTTTGGTGAGGGCACGAGTGTCTATAAGGTTGGAGATAAAGAGGCCGGAGAGGGGAAGTTGTTCGCTATCATTGCCGACGGAACCGATCCGTTACGGGTTAGCTTAAAGTGCGATCCAATTCTTGCTCAGACACTTCGAGAGAAATATGAGACCGTCCTGCCTGGATACCATCTGAATAAAAAGCACTGGAATACGATCGTCTGTTCAGGCCAGCTTGGTGACGACGAAATACATGATCTCGCGCGGCTTAGTTATCGGCTCGTTGCCGGTCTTGCCGAATCTTCAAGTTAGTTTGTCGACTCGCTGTAGTTAGCTAGGGAAGTGTGCGTTGCTTGGAGATTGTCAAAAGCCGTTTCTAGAAATGCCTTTGTCTCTTCATCGCTCGCAGAATCGTACATCTGTCGTAATTGACTTAGGATTAACGCTAATTGATAAGTCATTTCTCGAGCGTAGGTTCGGTCATAGACGGCATTCAGGCGAGCGTCTTCAAGTCGGTCGAGCATTGGTTGAGCGGATTCGTTGGTTGCAATTTTCTCTGGGACTTTCTTTGGGTCGATTTTCATCTTATCTAGTGGACCGGTAATATCTCGGTTGGTGTTAGTTATGAAGATGCGGATCTCACTATTTAACGATCGTAGCTGGCTACTTTTGATTTTGCCGTTGCTGCTGTCGGCCACTTCCGCGGTTGCGTTGAGTCGTGCGACAAGCTGATACCAGGCATCGCTTCGGCCACCGCCACTGAGTGCTCCAATAATCGAAAGAATGATTACAGCAATGACTAACCCGCCAAGAACAATGAATATTTTGCGAAACTTCGAAGACACGAGGCCATTTTTTTGTGGCTTTGTAGCGATTTGGTCAAGATAGTTGGCCGGCACTTGTTGGTTTGGATCCATTACCTCATTAAAGCATAAACAATAACAGAGGTAAAGAGTGCTATAATGAACCCATGCAAGATGCCAAAGAAGAAATCCGTTCTCGGCTGAACATCGAAGATGTTATTGGTGAGTATGTCTCGTTGAGGCGGGCGGGGCGAAACTTTAAAGGAATTAGCCCGTTTACTGACGAGAAGACACCAAGCTTCATCGTTAGTCCAGACAAGAGTATTTGGCATGACTTTTCATCGAATAAGGGCGGTGATGTATTCAGTTTTGTCATGGAGGTTGAGGGCGTCGAATTTCGCGAGGCACTTGAAATGCTTGCCAGAAAAGCCGGTGTTGAGTTGGCTGCATACGATGCCAGTGGCTCTCAACAGCGCGCAAAAGAGAAGCAGCGACTACTTGAAATGCATGACCTTGCGACGCGCTACTATCAGCAGAGTCTTATGAAGAACGAGCGGGCGGTCGAGTATGTTTTTCGTCAGCGAAAATTGAGCAAAGAGGTGGTGCAATTGTTCCGTCTTGGGTTTGCGCCAGATACGAATGACGCGTTGGTTCAGTTTCTGACAAAGAAAGGCTTTTCAGCGCAAGAACTTTCAAGCGCAGGCCTAGTTAACCGGCGTGGAGGTGATTTGTTCCGCGGGCGCATGATGGTTCCGTTGATGGATACCTCGGGGCAGGTTATTGGCTTTACGGGTCGAATTATTGGCGATGTACCTAATGCGCCGAAGTATCTCAACACACCACAGACCATGCTTTACGATAAAGGTCGTCACGTTTTTGGTCTAAGCCAGGCAAAAGAGGCAATACGAAAAAGTGATTACGCGGTGATCGTTGAAGGTAACCTAGACGTCGTAAGTAGTCACCAGGTAGCCGTGTCACCGGTGGTTGCAACTGCAGGAACAGCAATTACCGAGTCGCACCTTAAAACACTATCGCGACTTACGCCGAACGTCCGCCTTTCTTTTGATGGCGATGCGGCAGGTGTGGCTGCGACCGAACGAGCGATTCCAATTGCTCAGCGTGTTGGGGTGGAGCTAACAATCGTAACACTACCCGGTGACGTAAAAGACCCCGATGAACTTATTCAGCGGAGTAGCGATGAGTGGGTGCAGGCAATAGAGAAGGCGACGCCGATTGTCGATTGGCTGTTTGCTCAATACAGTCAGCGGGAAGACATGGAGAGCGCCCAGGGTAAGAGACGGTTTACGACGGCTGCACTAGATGTAGTGCGTAAGCTAGACGATGCCGTCGAAGCCGAACATTACCTTCAGCGAATTGCCGAAGATACCGGTACTTCTCTTGAAGCGGTGAAGGCAAAACTTGATTTTACGCCATCGGAACAAAAACCGTTGTTGCGCAAAAAAGTAGCACACTCTTCATCGGTTACGCCCGACTCACAGGCTTATCAGGACAGCTTGCTTGCGCTGGCACTTATTGATCCTAAAACCCGCGAAGGACTTGGGTCACTGCAGTCTACAATGTTTTCAACACCAGAACGCCAAACTATCTTTTCTTGGGTTCAGTCTTCGGACGAAACAGTGACCGATACACCTAAGGACTTGCACGATCTTGACACCTATGTCAAAATACTAGTATTAAAGGCCGACACACGATACGGGCAATGGAGCGATGATGATCGTCTCCTGGAAATGACTCGCTTGGTCCGCCTGACTGTAAAAGAACATACCCAAACCCAAAAAGAGACACTCACTGCTGAGCTACGCGCCGCCGAAGATGCTGGTGACGATGTCAGCGCAATGCGTCTTAAGAAGAAACTAAACGATCTTATAAAGGAGATGCCCCGTGCCAAAAAGTAAGAAAAAAGAAGAGCCAATTGTCGAAGAAGTGATTTCGACGGAAGATGACTCTAAAGAAGTTGCGACCGTATCAGTTGATGCAATCGATATCGACGGGCCAGAGGCTAAAGACTTAGATGACGAAGTTGATGAAAGCGAAGACCTTTTAAGTCAGGAACAGTACTTTGACGATGCCAGCGATGACAGCGTTCGTTTGTACCTTCGCGAAATTGGTAAAATTCCACTTCTTACATCCGAACAAGAACTTGCGCTTGCCCAACGGGTTGTGGCTGGTGAAAAGCGTGCTAAAGACCAGATGGCCGAAGCAAACATGCGCCTTGTGGTGTCTATTGCTAAGCGCTACAGTGGCCGCGGCCTCGACTTCCTTGATCTTATTCAAGAAGGAAACACCGGCTTACTGCGAGCGGTCGAGAAGTTTGACCCAGACAAGGGGTTCAAGTTCTCTACATACGCAACCTGGTGGATTCGCCAGGCTATTACGCGAGCTATTGCCGACCAGGCGCGAACAATTCGTATTCCCGTACACATGGTAGAAACTATCAACAAACTGCTTCGCACTCAACGGCGCATGACCCAAGAGCTTAACCGAGAGCCAACAATTGAAGAGCTTGGAAAAGAGCTCGAGATGGAACCGGAAAAAGTTGAATACGTTATGAAGATTAAACAAGATATTACTTCGCTTGACGCCGGTGTTGGTCGCGATAGCGATGACGAGGACTCGGTTCTACTTGATTTCATTGAAGATGAAGATAGCTTAACCCCTGCGGACTCAGCGGCATCGCAGCTTCTTAAAGAGCAGGTGAAGGCTATTCTTTCAACGCTTTCAGACCGTGAACAAAAAATTGTCAAAATGCGGTTTGGACTCGAGAACGGAAAAAGCCATACTCTTGAAGAAGTTGGTCAAGAATTTGCCGTTACCCGCGAACGCATCCGACAGATTGAAGCCAAGGCTCTCGCCAAGCTTCGTAAGCATAAAGACTCGAAGAAGCTTCACGACTACCTTAACTAAAAAACTATCTCAGTGGCCGCTGCCGCTAGCTTCTGCTGGAATTCATCAACACTGCCGTCATTGATGACGTAGTAGTCAGCAATAGCTATAGGTCCGCCTTTTTCAAGATTTTCAATTTCAGACCAGTCACGCTCTTTGGCCTCGCTTTCGGTGAGTGGCCTAACGGGGCGCTGGCTGAGACGATGATAGCGTAGGTGTTTTGGGGTGATGACGGCGACAACTGTTAGTTCGCCCGGAAAGGCGTGTTTCAAAATTTTGTATTCACTCCACGAGTAGAGGCCATCAGCAATAATACGATATTGGCCAGCAGTAATGAGGTCATTTATCTGCTCAACGATTTTGTTCGCAACACTGTCTTTTCCGTATTTTTCGCGATATTCTTCTCGGAAAGCCTTTTCGTTTTCTTCGGTGTGTTCAAGGCCGACATCCTTCATGGCCTGAAGAATTATGCCTCCGAAATAAACCTTTGGAAAGCCTTTTTCAGTAAAGTAATCGACGGCAGTTGATTTTCCGCAGCCGGGAAGTCCGACAAAGGCGAGAATTTTTGTGTGGTCATGGTGTGTCATTATGTCTATTGTAGCAGAACTAAGGTGAATCAGCGTGTATACTAAGGGTATGAAGCGACTGGCGGTTATTGACGGTAAATCACTTTTTTACAGAGGGTATTATGCAATGCCGTATCTTTCCTTGCCGGACGGTACGCCAACTGGTGGCGTGTTTGGGTTTGCCTCTATCGCCATTGAACTAATCAAGAAGCTCGAGCCCGACTATGTGGCGGTTGCCTGGGATAAGCCGAAGACAAATATTCGTAAACGACGCGAAATTTACCCCGATTATAAAAAAGGCCGAAAGCCAGCCCCGGATGATTTTTATGCACAAATTCCTATTCTCATGGAGCTGCTTGATGCCTTCGGCTGGCCATTTTACGAACTAGATGATTATGAGGCTGATGATATTCTTGGAGCGTTTGCGAAGCAGGCGACTGAAAAAGGTGTTGAAACCTATCTATTGACGAGCGACCTCGATGCCTTGCAGCTTGTTGGCCCGATGACGAAAGTTTATGCCATTAAAAACGGCCTCGGTAACATTGAGGAGTTTGATGTTGAAGCGTTCGAGAAGAAATACGGCATTGAGGTTGAACAATTTCTTGACCTGAAGTCACTGAAGGGTGATTCTTCGGATAATATTCCTGGAGTTCCAGGTGTTGGTGAGAAAACTGCGGTACAGCTTCTTCAGGACTACGGAACGCTCGACGCAATTTACGAACACCTTGATGACATTAAGCCGACGGTTGCCAAGAAACTCGAAGCCGGTAAAGAGCTCGCCTACATTAGCAAGCAAATTGCTCGTATATGGGTAGACGCCCCAGTTGAGCTTGATTGGGGTGTAGCGAGTATCGACGATATTGATTTGCCGCGGATTGCTGAAATTCTTGAGCGCCTTCAGTTCCATTCACTTACCAAGCGATTGCCTAAGTACATGCAAACCGTCGCCAAGGACCAGGAGCTTAGCACCGAGCCGGTCTCGCAGATGGTTGGTCTTGAGAACGCGCCTTGGCCGGATACCATCTCAATTGATGGCCCAGCCTTTGTTGAGGTGTTCGATAGCGTGTTGTGGCTGTCGCTTGACGGGAAGATGGTGTTCCAAAAGCCAGTTTCAGAAGTTGACGCCAGTGTGTGGCGGGCTCTTGAGTGGGCAACGGTGGTCAGCTATGACGTTAAAGCGCTGTATCACGTACTTGCAGACAGCGGTATTTTTCCAAAATTCCAAACGATTCACGACCTGCGGCACGGCGCATTTTTGATTGATCCGCTTCGCCGCGATCGGTCTGTTGCTGGCCTTATAGGCGAAGAAGCCTCCGAACCAGAAAAGGTAATGGCGGGTTTTCGAGAGGTATACCAGGAGCAGCAAAAACAATTTGAAGAGCTTCCGTCGGTGAAAGAGGTTGCGTTAAACTTTGATTTTCCGCTTACCTCAACTTTATTTCGCATGGAGCGACGAGGGGTGCGCATAAACCCCGATCGACTCGAGGAACTGAGCAACGAGCTTGGCGCCGAGCACCAACGAATCGAACAAGAAATGTATACAATGGTTGGTCACGAGTTTAATATTGGTAGTCCGGCGCAGCTCTCTCAAGTGCTTTTTACAGATCTAGAGCTTCCGACAAGTGGCATAAAGAAAGGCAAGACAGCCTATAGCACGGGGCAGGCAGAGCTCGACAAGTTACGTGGCAAGCATCCTATTATCGAGCTTATTGAAAAGACCCGTGAACTTGCTAAACTCAAGAATACTTACACCGATGCGTTACCAAAACTTGCCGATACCAATAACCGCATTCACTCAACGTTTAACCAAGACGTTGCGGCTACTGGGCGGCTAAGTAGCACACAGCCTAATTTACAGAACATCCCCATTCGTACCGAACAGGGCAGGCGTATTCGCGAAGCATTCGTGGCCGATGAAGGAAATGTGTTGGTCAGCGCAGACTACTCGCAGTTCGAACTTCGGCTGGCGGCAGTGCTCGCAGACGACAAGGAGCTCATAGAAGACTTCAATAATTCAGTCGATGTTCATACGAAGACGGCGTCTGATGTTTACGGGGTTCCTCTTGAAGAGGTGACCAAGGACCAGCGACGGGACGCTAAAGTAATTAATTTTGGCGTTCTTTATGGCATGAGCCCGCACGGACTCGCGGCCAACACCGGCATGTCTTTTACTGAGGCGAAGCAGTTTATCGACAGTTACTTTGAGCTTCGTGCTCCAGTTCGGGCGTTTATTGATGATACGCTTCGTCGAGCCCGCGAACTTGGCTATGTCGAAACCTTTTATGGTCGCCGCCGGCCAACACCGGACGTCCACAGCACGAACTTTGCTATCCGTTCAGGGGCCGAAAGAGCGGCTGCCAATATGCCAATTCAAGGCACTGAGGCTGATTTAATGAAGCGCGCCATGCTCCAAGTCGATGAGAAAATTGAAGGTCTTGGCGAGCAAATTCTTCAAATTCACGACAGTATTCTCGTTGAGTGTTCCGAGAAGAACGCTGGCAAGGTTGCCGAAATATTGAAAACAACCATGGAGGCAATTGCTCCGGAGTTGCCCGTGTTATTGAAAGTTGACGTGAGTATTGGAAAGAGTTGGGGGGAGCTGTAGTGAGGGCAATAATTTTTGACTGTTTTGGTGTATTGCTTGGAAATATATATCGCGAAAGACTTGTTACTCTCGAGCAGACGGACCCTGAGCTCGCACAGCAGGTTCGTGACATTCATAAAGCATCCGATCGTGGGTTTTTGACTCGAGAAGAGTCGCTAGCCCGTATGGCGCAGATTCTTGGCATGACTCCCGAAGCCCTAGCTGAAGAGGAGGATAGAGGGGAGATGAGAAACGAGGCGCTCATTGCTTTTGCACACACGCTTAAGCCACGCTATAAGCTTGCGATGTTGAGTAATGTGAGTAGCCGCGATCGTTTAGACACCCGATTTCTTCCGGGTGAGCTCGATGAACTATTCGACGTGGTGGTTGCTTCGGGGGATGAGGGTATCGTTAAGCCAGAGGCGGGTATTTATCAACTGACGGCCGAGCGACTTGGTGTTGCACCTGAAGCATGTCTCATGGTTGACGACGTTCGCGAGTTTTGTGATGGCGCAGAACGGGTTGGCATGAAAACAATTCAGTTTATCACGACCGAACAGACAATACGCGACATAACGCTATTGATTGACGCCGATAAGGGAAGGGAATAAAGTAGAACTATGCCACGATACAGGACTCGCCGATACATGCCCATCATCTTAGTCATTCTTGTGATTGTTGTTTCAATTGTCATTTTGGTGTCTATTGCACGGGCCCTCTTTTTCTCAGGTGGAGCCACGGACACGGTTGCTGAAGCAGACACAACTCAACAGGCACTAGTCAGTACATCGCTTAATCGCAGCGTTGAAATGTCGGTGCGCGGCCCGATTGTTGCCGAAGAAGAATTCCGTTCATATCGAATTACTGTTTCTCCGAATGAACGGACTATCCGATCGTATAAGGGATACACGAAGACGGTTATTGAGTCACGCACGCTAGGCAACAATATTGCGGCGTACGATGAGTTTGTTAATGCGCTTGACCTAGCGAACATGACTAAGGGTACACAGTCCGACGGTGATTACAACGTGCAAGGTATTTGTGCCACGGGAAAAGTATATGAATTCCGCCTGTTAAAGGATGGAGAGCCTATTGAGACGTTATGGACATCGACTTGTCGAGGGTCATCGGGAACGCTCGAGGCCAGCGCCGACCAACTTTCAACGCTGTTTATCCGACAGATTCCTGACGCCAAAGACGTTATCCGTAACCTGTCGTTGTAATACTATATGCCTGAACTTCCAGAAGTTGAAACAGTTCGCACGGGTCTTCAGAAACTTATTATCGGCAAGACAATCCACGCCGCAACACACGACACAGTAAGGTCATTTCCTAACAGCCCCGAGGACGCTGCTTCATATATGATAGGGGCGTCAGTTGACTCTATTCGGCGCCGTGGCAAAGCATTAATTATTGCACTTTCTTCCGGGTATTCACTAGTCGTGCATCTTAAAATGACTGGACAGCTTGTGTATGTCGGAGATGTTCGGTTCGGCGCTGGGCACCCTAGCGACAGTCTTGTCGGCACACTTCCTGATAAATCAACAAGAGTAACAATTGAGTTTTCGGATGGCACGAAATTATATTTTAACGACCAGCGTAAGTTTGGCTGGATGCGTCTTATGCCAAGTGTTCAGGTGGCCGACCTCCCATTCATGCAACGGCTTGGACCAGAGCCGCTTGAAGAGTCGTTCACGGTCGCTGACTTTCACGAGCGCCTGTCGCGTCGACCACGATCGAACATAAAGGCGGTACTACTCGACCAAACGGTTATTGCCGGTGTCGGCAATATTTATGCTGATGAGTCGCTGTGGGGAGCGCGCATTCACCCTAAAAGGCTTACCGGAACATTAACGAAAAGCGAAAAGGAGCTTCTATATAAAGAAGTACGGTTTGTTATGAACCTTTCAATTGAAAAAGGCGGGTCATCGAATCAAACCTACGTGAATGCCGAGGGAAAGAAGGGGAGCTACATGGATTTCGCCCGAGTATTTCGTCGAGAAAATCAACTTTGCCAGAGGTGTGGCACTGTAATTGAAAAAATCCGAGTTGCCGGCAGAGGAACGCACATTTGCCCAACCTGCCAGCAGGAGTAGGCTATACTGAGAGTATGATTACAGTACTTGCAGGAGACGATAGTTTTGCTATTTCCGAACACCTAAAAGAAGCCGAGCGTGATTTTGCAGGAACCGCCGAGCGTGTTGACGGGGCGGCGCTGACGATTCGGGATTTACCAGATATTCTTATGGGCAGTAGCCTATTCGCCGATCGACGGCTGGTTATTGTGCGTGATCTTGCGAAAAACACATCACTTTGGACGAGTCTCCCGGATTGGCTGCACCGGATCTCAGACGATATTCACCTAATCCTCGTCGATGATAACATCGATAAACGAACCCGCACCTACAAGGCTCTAAAAGAGCAGGCGACGGTTTACGAGCTCTCTACTTGGAGCGCGCATGATCAGCCAAAAGCTGAGGCGTGGGTTATGGCGCAGGCGAAAGAGAGCGGGGTCGCACTCGATGCGACAACGACTCGGTTTTTTGTTCAGCGCGTCGGGCTCGATAAATGGGCTTTAGCGCAGGCGCTAGATATTGTGTCACATCTTGACGTGCCCGTAACCCGCGCAGATATCGAAAGCGTCATCGAGGCACACCCTTCAGAAAATATTTTTGCGCTTCTTGAGACGGCCTTGCAGGGCGATGCGAAAAAAGTGAAACAGATGATAGACACACTTGAAGTTAAAGAAGATCCTTTTGCTCTGTTTGCTCTACTCTCCTCGCAGGTTGTGCAGCTACTGGCGCTCACGCAGGCAGATAAAAGCGACAATCCAGAAAAAGACTTCGGCATACATCCATTTGTTGCATCGAAACTAAAACGACTCGGCACCCGTATTGGGCACCGAGGCGTAAAGCTCATTGGTGGCATTATTGCCGAAACCGATGCCGAGCTAAAAATATCGCGCGGCGAACCGTGGCTCCTTATTGAGCGAGCGTTGCAACGTATTGCTACGCTGTAGAGCTATTTTTTAGCGGCAGGTTTTTTTGCAGCTGGCTTTTTAGCAACTGGCTTCTTCGCTGGAGCTTTTTTAGCAACCGGCTTCTTTGCAACAGGCTTTTTAGCTACAGCGGCCTTCGCGGGAGCCTTTGTTGTCGCCTTAAGTTTTACGCCAGCTTCTTTGGCTTGCTTCGCAAGGTTTGCCTTACGGCGTGAAGCGGTGTTTTTGTTAAGAACATTCTTCTTGGTTGCTGTGTCGATGGCGCTTTGTGCTTTTGAAAGTGCTTCTGCGCTTGGCGCTGCGACAAATGCCTTTATGGCCTCTTTAAGTTGACGCTTTGTCGCGACATTTCTTTCGCGGCGGGTAATGGTTTGTTTGGCTCGCTTAATAGCGGATTTAATAATTGGCATGGAGTTCCTTTATCTCTTTATAACTACTATTGTCGTCAAGGGGTAATTATAGAGGAAAATGATGAATAAGTAAAGAGGTGGACCTCTTGTCATTGACGGGTGAAAAAAGCCTATGGTATAGTAAGCGTAATTAGCATTAATGCAAAGAAAATAAAAAACATATGGATGATATCAAGCTGAAGAATGAAGTAATTGAGAAGATAAAAGCCTCAACGAATATTCTTGTTACCGTATCGAACGACCCTTCGGTCGACGCACTTTCTGCTGCTCTTGGTTTGACTATGGCCCTCGACAAGATGAAAAAGTACGCTACGGCGATTTTTAGCGGTGCCGTTCCACCCGCTATATCGTTCCTCGATCCGGGAAAGTTATTTGAAAACAATACTGATGGCCTGCGAGACTTCATTATTGCATTGAATAAAGAAAAGGCCGACCACCTTAGGTTTAAGCCTGAAGGTGATTACGTCAAAATCTACATTACGCCATATAAGACGACGATTAAGCCCGAAGATCTTGAATTTAGTCAGGGCGACTTTAACGTTGAGCTCGTAATCGCACTTGGTGTCGACAAGCAAGAACACCTTGACGGTGCGCTTAATAATCACGGAAAGATTCTTCACGATGCAACAGTTGTAACTATGAGCGTCGGCGATACAGCCAGCACACTCGGTGGTATTGACTGGCACGACCCACAGGTTAGTAGCTTAAGTGAGATGACTGCTGGCCTTATTGAAGCGCTGAAAGAGTCGAAAGATGCAAAATCGCTCATAGATGCACCAGTTGCCACAGCGCTTCTTACTGGAATCGTCGCAGAAACCGATCGGTTTAGTAATGCCCACACGACATCCAGGGTGATGACTGTTGCCGCAAACCTTATGTCCGCCGGAGCCGATCAACAGCTTGTTGCCTCAAAGCTTCAAGAAACACACCAGATACACGTACAGGGCGCACAGACGCCTGAGAGCGCTGAGGCGACGAACAGCGCCTATGCGGCGACACCAGAAGAGTCACCTGATGGTCTTACGGTTAGCCATGATGATGCTCCGGTTTCTCAAAACAGCGAGGTCTCAAATGCATACGCACTTGAGGAAAATGAGAAGAAGGAGAGTGCACCGGCAGCACCTGATGCGCCAGTGTCAGTAGAGGCACCGGCGGCAGAAGAAGCGCCTGTGCCCGAAGCGGCTACTACGACGACACCGGAACGAGCCTATATTGCCGAGCCAGCACCTTCAAGTGCATACGCACTTGATTCACAGGAGCGTGAGGGCCAGCAAAATAACGACGCCCCAGCCGGGTTCCCGGGTACGCCTCCGGTTGCACCTGGTTCAACAGCGGTGAACGATACACCCGCAACGCCAGCACCTTCAAGTGCATACGCACCAGAGCCAGTAGTGCCAGCGCCCGAGGCTGCACCTGAAGCACCCGCCCTTGAGGTTCCAGCCGAGCCAGTGGCGACGCAGCCAGCACCAGCATCGCCAGCTGATCTTGGTCTTCCTATGCCACCTCCTCTGCCTGACTTTTCTGCTGGTGCGCCAGCATCACCAGCACCAGCTATTCCGCTACCGCCTACCGAGCAGCCCGATCGTCTTGGCGACATTCTAACCGTAGAGTCCGAGTCGGCACCGACGCCGGAAGTCACCGAGCCTGAACCGGGCCCGGACACATCACCGCCACCTCCAACGCCAATGGAAACAGAGCAGCCTGCATCTCAGGCGCCAGATAACCCGGCCCAGTTCAAAATACCCGGTCAGTCCTAGGGTATAATAGGGCGCATGCAAGAAGATGATATTGTATTGGTTGATAAGCCGGCTGGTATTACCAGTTTCGGCGTTGTGGCGCGCGTCCGTCGTCGGCTATCGGAGCAACTGGGTAAAAAGGCCAAGGTTGGTCACACCGGTACGCTTGATCCGTTCGCAACTGGACTGATGATTATCGTGACCGGCAAAAAGTGTCGCGAGGCGGGGACGTTTAGTAAGCTCGATAAAGAGTACGAAGCGACCATACAGCTTGGCGCAACTAGCTCAACCGGAGACCCGGAAGGGGAGTTGACGCATGTTTCTGATATTCAGCCGTCCGCTGAAGAGGTGGAGCAGGCGCTGGCAAAATTCCGAGGTACTATATCGCAGATTCCACCAATGTTTAGTGCTATTAAGGTAAATGGCCAGCGTGCGTATAAGTTAGCGCGCAAGGGCCAGGTGGTGACTATTCCCGCCCGCGAGGTAACTATTTATGAACTTGAATGTATTGACTATGTCTACCCGGACGTCCGCATAAGGGCTCACGTAAGCAGCGGCACCTACATTAGAACACTAGCCGAAGATATCGGCAGCGAGCTTGGAGCGGGCGCCTACTGCCGTGAACTTAGGCGAACGAAGGTGGGTGAGTACAGCGTTGAGGGTGCGCTTGCTATAGAAGCCTAGCTTAGAGTATTCGGCGCATTTCTTGATAGACGGGGAGTGAATCGCCAAGTTTCTCGTATCCTGGGCGCGAACTGTCGAGCACAATATCGAGGTTGTCTTTAAGTCGCTTACGAGCTGCGGGCGTTATCATGCCGTTGTTGTCTTTGACTGCTTCAAACATAGCTTTTACGTATGGCGAGAACATTTCTTGCATTGCGCCAGGGGTGATGGTTTGATCTTCAATTGCCTTTATGATTATCGACTGAAGACCACTTTTACCCTGCGGTCCGGTAATCGGGGTGCCGTTAGGGTTAAGACCTTGCTTCATTTTTGCTAGTACCCCAAAGCCCATGAACGCCGGGCGCATCTTACTCGAAGCAAGTGAGCTACCCATTGTCGCGTAGAGGTCTTCTCTGTCTGATGCACTGAGCCCGTTGAAGTCTGCGGTCTCGATTGCGTTCAGAATCACTGGAGGAGCTGCGCCCTCGAGAAGTGACTCAAGTGCGGCGGCGCGCATGTCGACGCTAGATTTAACGTTGCCGACGTCTTGGCCGTTGATAAGCTTAAGTTTTTTGTCATCATCGAGATTGTTGTAGTCAAGAATCGTCTTAGCGTTTTGAATATTTTCCTGACGGTTCTTCGATATGATAGTAATCGCTTCAGTGAACGCGCGCTGCGCACCATTCGGATCGATACCACCGGCATTATTCTGAAGAGCGGGCTCGGCTTTAAGTGCCTCGGCGTAACTTTGTTGTTGCGCGTGTTTCGCAGCAACGCCTGCACGGGTTTCGGCAGACAGGTTGATGTACGATCGATTCATGGCCTGTGCAATTGTCGTAAGTCGTTGCGAGTTTGGAGTGTTTGGCCGAATGACGGCTGAACCAGATTTGTATTCATCTACTGCTCTTTGAGATTTCGCGGTTGCTTCCTCTAGCTTGGCTTTCTGTTGCTCCATCATAATATTCTCGAGGTGAAGATTGCTTCCTTGATTGTTTTCTACTGTTTTGACACTTGTATCGACAACAGCCTTAGAGCGCTCAAGCCGACGTTTTCCTTCTTCGTGGGATATGTTTTGCTTGTAGAGACGAGAGCCTGTCGTGCTTACTTGACTGTTAATGTGCTCCTCGTGCTCGTTGTCTATAGTCTCTTTATTCTTGCCAATTTCATAGGCACCCTCGTGGAGCGGCTTGTATTTCTTGCTCGCGAGGTAGGCGTTATCAGCATGCGCTGTCGCGTTCTTGGTGCGGGTTTCAAGCCGACGTTTTCGGTGATCAGTCGCACGAGCCGCACGGCGCGCAAAGTTGCGTCCTTTCAGTTCACCGGGTTGTCCGTTTAGCTTCATGCCGCTCACACCGCGATGACGATGGTACTCTCGCTGTGCGTTTGACCAGTTGCGGGTTCTGTCGAGGATACCCTTGCTAGGGTTGTTTACAATACCGGCGACTTTACCAAGAAGGTTCCCGCTGAACTTCAAGATGAGCGGCGTAATCACTAGTGGCGCTACTTGGACTGCCATACCGAGGATGATGATGCTAATTGAGGTTGCGTTTTGAATGATAACTGCACCGGCTAGCTGTGACCCACCGAAGACGACAGAGAAGGCGGGGAAGAAGATGAGCATCGTCATGAATACATCTTTCCATTTATCGAACCACTTCTCGGTGTTTGGCAGGAGGTAGGCAACGAATGCTAGTGGTGAGATGATGACGAGAATGATAATGAGCGCCTGCCGAGCGGCGAGAATAAGGACTACAACGATAACGGTCAAGAGCAGGCCGACTAACGCAGGTAGGATTAGGTAAATTGCACCCGCAGCCGTACCGCCAACAGCGGCGTTCGCTGCAATGGCGGTGCCGACACCTGCGCCAACGGCAAGTCCAGCCGCCCCTCCAGATAGGACAAACTCAACTATGCTCTCCCAATCAAGCACCTCTGACCAGGACTCTCCGTCAATATAGAATAAACCATCGCGCAGCTGAATAAAGACGTCTTGCAACGAGTATCCCAGAACGTTCGAAATGTCTACCGCAACCGCCGAGATGATATAAGAAAGGTTTACGAGGAGGGCGCCAATAATAAGTCGAGGTAGAATCCGCTTTAATCCGTAGTTTGACACACCAGCGCTAGTGAGCTGCGAGTAGATGATAATGAGGAAGACGATAATAAAGGCGACGTTGGCAAAGCTTCGCATGACGTTCCACGTGACATACAGCGGGTTATCGGTATCGCCAACGGTAATCGGTTGGACGCTCATGAATAGGGTTAGGGTTTCAAAAATCCAGTCCATTGCCTGAGCCAGGAAAACGCTGACGCTACAGACAATCCAGCCAACCCCCTCAATGGTACATGAAGAGTAGCCACCGGCAGGGCCTGCAGCTTCTAGGGTTATTTCCTGAGGTGAAGAAGGGTTCGAGAACTCTTTTGTCGATGAGTTATATGAATAGGCAACATATGTGGCCGTAGTCTTTGTCGGCGGGTCAGCCCCTGGAGCAAAGTAAATGACGTGTGCTTTTTGTGGCGTAACAGTTGTTGCGCCAGGTGAGCCTTCGATGGTTAAGTAGTAAGCGGAACTGTCGGGAAGATTAAGGCTTGGGGTTGCTTTCGCTTCACCTTGGGCTATATAGCGTCGTCCTTCGTGAAGAATAGAGGCGCCCTCCCAGGTTGCATCGGCTGCCGCTACAGGGGTGGTACTGCCGAGGAGTACCCACAAGAAGGCCGTGACCACCACGACAAGAAAAGATGTTAAAATACTTCGCGCTAGAGAGCCCTCTGCCCGAAGTGAACCTCGTAAGTCCATACCTGGTGGATTATAACACCTAACAGATGAAAAGTCAATGCTTGTGCTTTGTTTTTTTAAACAAATGCCTACCCCTTGAAACATCCTCGAAGTTCTGCTACAATGCACTCTTGATGATAACAGCAGAAAACAAGCAGAAGGCATTTGCCCTCACACAGACCCACAAAGAGGACGTTGGAAGCCCACAGGCTCAAGCGTCTGTTTTGACGACTCGTATCAAAGAGATTACCGAGCACCTAAAAATCAACAAGCACGACCACATGGCTCGTCGCGGATTGGTTCAGATGGTCGGACGTCGCAAGAAGCTTCTCAAGTATCTTGAGGCGAAAGACTTTGAAGCCTATAAGGCAGTCGTCGCAAAACTAGGACTCCGCAAATAAGCGGAGTTTTTTTATTGCCTGCGAGTATGGGCGGTATATAATAGGGGTATTATGGGTGTCGTTATTGAAACAAAAAATCTTTCAAAAGTGTATGCTGGGGTACCAGCAGTTGATCGGGCATCTTTTAGTGTAAAAAAAGGTGAGGTTGTTGGATTTGTCGGTTTGAACGGAGCAGGTAAGTCAACAACCATTAATATGCTCATGGGGTTCATTCGTCCATCTGAGGGGAGCGTCGCTTTGTTCGGCGAAGAACTGACATTACCGGGTGCCGCCAGTAGCCACCAGCGAATTGGTTTCGCGACAGGGGACATGAGCCTATTCGATAGCATGACAGGCAGACAGTACCACGAGTTTATTGCTCGTGCCTATGGCGTTGGTAGCCAATCTGTCGTTTATCAACATCTTGTCGATACGTTTGACCCACAGCTTGATAAAAAGATTAGCACGCTGTCTCGAGGAAACCGCCAAAAGATTGCTCTTATTGCTGCCTTTATGACCGAGCCAGAACTGGTTATTCTCGACGAGCCAAGCAGTGGCCTTGACCCCCTAATGCAACAGCATTTTCTCGACTTAGTACGCGAGCAAGCCAAGAAGGGCACGACAATTTTTATGTCATCGCACTATCTCAATGAAGTCGTCGACGTCTGTACGCGTATTTTGCTAATCAAGAACGGAAAACTTGTCAAAGATATTCCCGCATCCGAGCTCGAAGCAACTAGCGGAAAGCTGGTTCGGGTTGTTACGGGTAAGAAAGTGGCTCCACCGGCGTCTGCAGAGGTTGTAGAGCGCGAAAAGCATGGCCACGACTATACGCTTCAGTTCATCTACAAAGACAGTCCAGCGGTGCTCCATGCATGGCTCGGGTCGCTTGTTGACGTAAAAGACATGACCATTAACGATCATAGTGTCGAGGCGGCATTTGATGACCTGTATGATGTCAAGGAGGCGGAAGATGCTTAATCTATTTGTTCACACCCTGCGCGAGAAACGAATGTTCATTTTTGGTTGGTCGCTTGGCCTTGCGCTGCTTGGGTATCTTATGACTGCTATGTTTACATCATTTGGCGGCGGTGCTATTGATGAGCTAGTCGAGAGCTTGCCGGCAGGCTTTGAGGGTTTGATGGGGGACTTACAGGATTGGAAACAGCTTCCAGGATACATAGGCAGCCAGGTGTTTGATATTCGCTTCCCAATTTTCATCAGCATCCTGTCGATTTTGCTTGCTGTTGGACTGACCGTCGGTGAGGAAGATAAAGGGCAGCTCCGGACACTTGTCTCGCTTCCTTTGAGCCGTATGAAAATTATTATCGCCAAGTGGACGGCAATTGTTTTGATCTGCCTTGTAGCAACGCTTGCAACTGTTGGCGGCATCTTACTGGCGTTACCGACAACCGGTGAGTCACTCGACCTTATGGTGTTGGTGCGTCTTGGGCTGTTTACTTGGTTGATGGTTGCGGCTCTGGCGACGGTTATATTTGCAGTAGGGCTATCGACTGGTAAAAGGTCAGTAACCACAACGGTTGGTATTGTTGTGACAATAGGAAGCTTCTTGTTGACGACGTTTGCCCAATCGGTGGCGTGGTTGAAAGATTATGAGTGGTTATCATTCCTGCATTACTTCCCAGCTGCTGACATCGCGAAAGGGACTATTGTTTGGGAGAATGCACTCTTCTACGCAGCGACTATCGTCGTGTCGCTTATTTTAGTCTTTGTCGTCTTCCCGCGACGCGACGTCAAGGCGCTCTAGCTCGCGCTTAAGGGTTAACTCTGCTATACTGAGGTTAGCTCGCACGCGTCTAAGTGCTGGATAGAGCGATTTGGGGAACCCAAATTTCTGTACCCGTTACTTACTCGCAAATCAATAGGAAGCGAGCCCACAAAAAGGAGGACATTCATGTCTACTATCAACCCTCACGGCAAAGAGATTATTTCTGTTGCCACTGACTTTCACGGCAAACCACTAACCCTCGAGATTAATCGTGTTGGTTTCCGTAGCACCGCTAGCGTACTTGTGCGTTATGGTGAAACCGTTATTCTAGGAACCGCTCAGGTCGGTACCCGTCCGGTGATGATGGATTATTTTCCATTGAGCATCGACTACGAAGAAAAATTTTATGCAGCTGGAAAAATCAGCGGTAGCCGTTTCATCAAACGCGAAGGTCGCCCAAGCGATGAAGCGATTCTTATCGGCCGTCTTATCGACCGCCCAATTCGTCCGCTGTTTCCAAAAGGATATCGCCAAGAGGTACAGGTTGTCGCTAGTGTGCTTTCAACCGACCCAACCTTCCGCCCAGACGCTATTGCAATGATTGCGGCATCGGCAGCCCTAACGCTTACCGGAACACCGTTCGATGGTCCTGTTTCAGGTCTCCGTATTGGACGTGTGGACGGTGAGTTTAAAGCCTTTCTTACGCCTGAAGAGCGCGAAAAAAGCGACCTCGACCTGGTTGTCGCTGGTATCGAAAGCGGTATTACGATGGTTGAAGCTGGTGCTAACGAAGTATCAGAAGAAGTCATCGCTGAAGCGCTTGCTTGGGCGTATGACGCTTATCAACCAGCAATTAAGCTTCAGAAAGAGCTAATTGAAAAAGTTAAACCAGTTGCTCAAGAATATACACTTGTCCTGCCAAATGAAGAATTACAGACACAGGTTGATGAGTGGGTGGCCGGCAAGCTTGGCGACAAGCTCCGCGCACCGTACCCAGAACGTAACGAAATGGTTAATGAACTACGCTGGGCGTTCCACGAAGCCTTTGCCGAGAAAATTGGTACCGAAGACTACAGCAAGCTCCGCGACGAGTACGACGAAGCCTTCACTATGGCACTACACAAGGATGTTCGAAAAGGTATCGTAGAAGATAAGCTCCGTCCAGATGGCCGCAAGCTTGATGAAGTGCGAGTACTTTCTAGCGAAGTTGGTCTATTGCCACGTGCACATGGTTCAAGCATCTTTACCCGTGGTGTTACACAGGGGATGAACATCGTAACGCTTGCACCACTAAGTTATTCACAAATGATCGACACTATGGAAGTCAACGATGGCGAACGCCGTTACATGCACCACTACAACGCCCCAGGCTACACGGTGGGTGAAGTTCGTCGTCTCGGTTCACCTGGACGACGCGAAATTGGTCACGGCTTCCTCGCGGAACGTGCGGTTATGCCAGTACTTCCTTCAGCCGAAGACTTCCCATACGCTATTCGAAGTGTCACGGAGATCATGAGCCAGAACGGCTCGACTTCGATGGCGGCAACTTGTTCAAGCGTCTTGGCGCTTATGGACGCCGGTGTTCCTTTGAAGCGACCAGTATCTGGTATCGCTATGGGCTTGATGCTCGACGGCGACACACCATATGTCTTGTCTGATATTGCCGATGCCGAAGACTTCGCCGGTGACATGGACTTCAAGATTACCGGAACCAGCGAAGGTATTACGGCAATTCAAATGGACATGAAGGTTCACGGGTTGCCGGTAGAGATCTTGAAACAGGCCATTGACGGCGCCAAGCCTGGCCGAGCACACATTCTTGCCCACATGCTTGAGACGATCGCAGCGCCACGAGAGGCACTTAGCCCCTACGCACCGCGCATTGAAAAGGTGAAAATTAACCCTGAAAAAATCGGTGCAGTTATTGGTAAGGGCGGAGAGGTGATTAACAGAATTACTCTCGAAACTGGTGCCGACATCGACATCAAAGATGATGGTCTTATAACTGTATCGGCCGCCGACACGGCAAGTATCGAGAAGGCGATTGATTGGATCAAGAGCCTAACCGAAGAGCCAGAAATCGGCCGCATTTACGAAGGAAAAGTTGTCAGCATTAAAGACTTTGGAGCGTTTATTAACATCCTCCCTGGTCTTGACGGCATGGTACACATTTCCGAACTCGCTGATCACCGCGTTGAACGTGTCGAAGATGTTCTGACCGAAGGCCAGACTGTTAAGGTTAAGCTCATGGGTATCGACGAACGTGGACGATTAAGCCTTAGTCTTAAAGCTATCGATAAATAGCAAATGCCCGCAAGATTTCTCTTGCGGGCGTTGCCTACAACCCTGCCTGCCACCTCTTCGGTTGTGGACGTGCGTTGCGTAATGCGGTGGGCAACGATGTAATACCATAAAACACACAATAGGACACTGTATGATTTTGACCGCGACCATTGAAGAAAAAAGTTTTGGCGATAAGCGCTTGTTTCGTGACGCCTCTTTTTTTGTCGATGACGGTGAAAAAGTCGGCATTATTGGTCGAAACGGTGAAGGCAAAACAACGCTGTTTCGCGTATTGGCCGGCGAAGATAAAGATTTTCAAGGCTCGGTGAGCTTTGGCAAAGGCGTATCGCACATTTCGACCCGTCAGGAGCACCACGGCTTCGAGGATATGACAGTCATCGACTATATTGTTCAGGACCTGCCGGACTTTATACGCCTCAAGCACATCCTCGATACCTACCCAGAGACCATGGGAGACGATATGAAGCTCATTCACGAGTATTCTGAGGCCTTGGAGCAGTTTGATGCCAAAGGCTACTACACGATAGATAACGAGGTAGACAAAGTCTTGTCGTCGTTTCAGCTGGAAGAGCGTGCCAATGATCCACTTCGGGCGCTATCTGGTGGACAAAAACGCCTGGTGGAGGTGACGAAAGTCATGTTGTCTCGCACGCGTATCGCGCTGATAGACGAGCCAACCAATCACATGGACTACGTGGCCAAAGAAAAATTTATGCAGTGGATGGTTTCAGCTCAAGAAGCGATGCTGGTGATTACCCACGACAGGGACGTGCTTGAGAAGGTCGACCGCATCCTCGAGGTGAAGGACCAGAAAATCATCAGCTACAAAGGCAACTATACGCAGTATTTGCGACAGAACTCCAGCTCGACCGGCAGTCAGATGAATGAATACGAGCTGACGCAGCGCCGGATGGTTAACTTAAAAGCAAAAATTATCGAGTATCAACGATTTAAGGAGAAGTCGCGCCATCCATCGACCATTCAGCGCTTTAAAAGGCTTGAACAGCAATCACGCGATGAACTGGCGAGGCTCGAGAAAACCGAGAAGCCAACTTTTTGGGTCGACCGCGAGTCGGTGCAGGACATGGGGTTGAAGTCTGGTGCGCAGTATCAGAAATTTAAGGCCAAGAATATTCGTCTTCACGGCGCCGAGGCCGCCGAAGGCCACAGTCGGCTACTGGTCGATGTTTCGGGTCTTTCACTGGGCTACGATAAACCGCTATTTTCAGATGTCTCATTCCAAATACGTGAGGGCGATATTGTCGAACTTCGTGGGCGTAACGGAGCTGGAAAGACAACTTTGGTGTCAGCACTGCTGGCGACACTTCACGAAACCAAGCTTAAGGCCACGGCTTACGCTGGGCACATTGACCTCGAGAAAAAGATTCGCGTCGGCGTTTATGAACAAGAAATTTCCAGCGAACTATTCTCGATGCCACTTGGCGCCGCTATTGAACACATTTATTTGTCACGCGGTTTGAAGATTGGTGAAACCAAGACTCGCCAGCTGATGAGCGACTATCTGTTTGTTCAAAACGATGCCAACATTCCGGTAGCGCAGCTTAGTGGGGGACAGAAGGCTCGCTTGCAACTGATTGCTATGTTGGCCGACAACCCGTCGCTGCTTATCTTAGATGAGCCAACCAACCACCTCGACCTCCCTAGTATTGAAGAGCTCGAGTCGGCGCTAAAAGCTTACACCGGCGCCGTGCTGTATATCTCCCACGACACGTTCTTCCGCGAAAACATCGGTGGCGACCGGGTTCAGCTGTAGTTCGCTATAATGGGAGTATGAATACTCAAGAACAACTCGACGCCCTGGCCCAAGAAATCATCGATACCAAGCTGTGCCCGGAGCTTGGCGCCCAGGCAACGCAACTGGTGATGGGTGATGGCCGCCCTGACGCCGATATTGTGTTCATCGGCGAAGCGCCTGGCAAAAAAGAAGACCTCGACGGCGTGCCGTTTGTTGGTGCTTCGGGTAAGTTCCTGAACGCCATGCTTGAGGCTGCCGGCATGAGCCGATCCGATGTCTACATTACCAACATCGTGAAATACCGCCCACCAGGCAATCGCGACCCCTTGCCGGCCGAAAAGGCGGCCTTTTTGCCGTATTTACTACGCCAGCTCGATATTATTGCACCCAAAGTCGTCGTAACCCTCGGCCGCCACAGCATGGAATACTTCCTGCCCGGCGCCAAAATAGGCGAGGTACACGGGCAACTGCACCAGGTTCGCATAGACGACCACGAGTATACGGTGGTACCGTTGTTCCACCCAGCAGCAGCGCTGTACAACGGGAGCTTGCGGCAGACGTTGGTGGATGATTTTGTGCGAATACCCGAAATGATTGAGTAGCAAGCCTCTTGCAAACAGTGGCACTTTTTTCGTAACAGGGGTACAATGGGTTACAAAGGGAGATTTAATGGAAATTCAAGACATTCAAGCAAAACTCTGGCTGGCTGCCGACAAACTCCGCGGTAATATTAGCTCGTCTGACTACAAGTATGTGGTGCTTGGACTCATTTTCTTGAAGTATGTTTCCGACGCTTTTGAGGTACAGTACAAAAAAGCCGAGGCAGAGGGCTTTAACCCAGAGGACCGCGACTACTATCTCGGAGATAACGTTTTTTGGGTACCGAAGGAAGCTCGTTGGGAGCATCTGGTCGCGACTGCAAAGCAACCAAATATCGGCATCATAGTCGACGAGGCAATGGACGCGGTAGAGCGCGATAACCCGTCGCTAAAGGGTGTACTTCCGAAAAACTATGCTCGTGAAGCACTCGACAAACGCCGCCTGGGTGAGCTCATTGACCTATTTGCGAACACAATGTTTACTGCCAACAACGCTAAGGACCTCTTGGGCCAGGTATATGAATACTTTATGGGTATGTTTGCCAACAGTGAAGGTAAGCACGGCGGCGAATTCTTTACCCCCCGATCGATTGTGAAGCTGCTGGTTGAAATGCTCGAACCGTATAAAGGTCGCATTTACGACCCAGCTTGCGGAAGCGGTGGCATGTTTGTATGGAGCGAGAAGTTTGTCGAAGAACATTCAGGACGCTTAGGCGACATTGCTATTTATGGTCAAGAGCTCAATGAAACCACTTGGCGCCTCGGCAAGATGAACATGGCCATTCGTGGTATCGACGCCGACCTGCGTCGTGGTGACACTCTGCACGACGACAAATTCCCTGATCTTAAAGCCGACTATATTATTGCCAACCCACCGTTTAACATCAGTGACTGGGGGCAAGACCAACTGACCAGCGACATTCGCTGGAAATACGGCGTGCCGCCAAAAGGCAATGCCAACTACGCCTGGATACAGCATTTCATTCATCACCTGTCACCAACCGGTACGGCAGGGTTTGTGCTGTCCAACGGAAGTATGAGCAGCCAAAGCTCGGGTGAGGGCGAGATTCGCAAAAAACTGATAGAAGCCGACCTTGTGGATGCCATTGTGACGCTTCCGGGCCAGTTATTCTTCAACACTGGCATCCCGGCATGTTTGTGGTTCATTTCGCGTGACCGCAGAAACCGCACTGGGAAGACATTGTTTATCGATGGTCGCAACTTAGGAAAAATGGTGACGCGGCGTAATCGGGTTATCCGAGACGAAGAAATCGATGATATAGCAGGTATTTATCGTCAATTCAAAGAAAATGGCAAAGCACTTTGGATTAAAGGACTTTCAAAAGTAGCAACGCTCGACGACATCAAAGAGCATGACTACGTACTAACACCCGGCCGCTATGTCGGTAGCGAAGCGGTGGAAGACGATGACGAACTGTTCGTTGAGAAGATGGCACGGCTGACGGCAGAACTTGACGAGCAATTTGCGAAGAGCAAGGAGCTTGAAGAGAAGATAAAAGAAAACCTGAGGCATATAAATGACCAATGAGCTCATAGTTCTGAAGGCTATCCCTGACGTTAGGTGGACAAAGGTGAGGCATCAGCCCATATGCAGGGAGCATGGTTTTGAGCTCGATGGAGTGGCTTGGGACGGTCGGGAGTGGGGTGCGCCTTCGTTTGGTGAAGGATACGCCTCTAATCTTTTGTGTCTTGAAGGCCCGCACATCATTAAACTTCCGTCGAGACTTGATGAGATTCAGGCCTACATATCAAAGAAAATCAGATCAAAAGCCTTTTCTGATGCGAAACTCATTGACCTCGATGGACTGCTTGTTCCGGTGAGTAAGAAAGAGAAGATTTCAGCCGGGGGAACAGACTATTTTGTGACTTCGCAGGTTAAGAATGGCAAGCGCGGGGATCAAGTTGTTGTGTATGCTGGTAAAAAGGGCAGTAAGGATAGAGCACAGATTTCCATAGACCCTGAGCACAAAAAAATGTCTTTTGACCAAAACGACCTCAACCCTGCAGATGTTTTCGTTAAACTTGAAGCTACATTTCGCGACGGAACTCGCCATACGATTGATTCAGGAGATACCGAATGAACTGGCTAAAAGATATTGTTATAGCGCTAGCGAAGCAGGTAGTTGATGGGCGTGCCAGCGACTATCGATTGAGTCACCTACGCAACCAAGAACTTTTAGCGCAAGTAACACTTGAGATGGATCGCGCGCTCATGACCTTCTCAATTGCCACCCTGGCTGCGCTTGCTGTACTCAATACCAACATCTTTGAGCCTTATGGGTGGTTATCAATTCTAACGCTTTCATGCTTTGTCGCTGTCGTGGTAGCTGTTATTCTTGGGTACTATTTCTCTAGAGCCCTGCTGGTTGATGCTCAGAATATCATTACGAATAACTTTAAGAAGTCTCTCAATACGCCGCTAGGTAAAGGCATTAAGAATGCGAAATACGCAAAGGTTACTAAGTGGATCAATGCCATCAGCGTAACCTTATTCATTCTTGGTATGGTGCTTTTTGTTGCGTTGATGGTGATTTATATTGGAGGACTACAGGGATGAGCGGACGAGACGACAGCAGAGAAATAAAAAGTCTTACGGTTGAGAACATTATATTACCAGAAGAGTTTTCGGAAGATGAGGGCGAGGGATGACAGATAAGGCTTCCGAAAATAATAGTATCAGCGACATTATTATGAACCACGCGCTGCTTGGTAGGGTTATGGCGCAGGCAACGGCAGTGGAGACGCTGATAGACGCGTGTATAGCCGAATATTATACCCATTGTCCCGATGGTGATTATCAAAACTCTTATCTAACGCTAACGTTTGATGTCTTAAATCACAAGGGCGTTACTCTCAGCACGAAGGTTGATATTTTATTTAAAGTTTTCAGTCGAGTTGACCTTGCGCGCGTAAAGCCGGGCGACAGAAAAGCCTTTGATGACTGGCTTCACGTTCGCAATATATTCGCTCACGGCAAAATGATTGATGGGGCACTTCTTTATAATGGTAAATATTATAATATCCAAGATCAGGCTAATAAACACGCTGAGCTACAGGTTCGTATCAACACGGTGCTTGATAGGTTTTCTAATTTGCGAGGAAGATATTTTGGAAACCTTCCAGTAACGGAGACGGATGATGCTTGAGTCTATTGTTTTAGAAGCAGGCGTGAGCGACTGGGCTCAGGTCATAGCTGCCATCGGCACAATGGCTGCAGCTACGGTGGCTGTCGTTGCGGCCGTGCAATCTTATAGGTCAGCAAAGCAGAACAACGAGACGAACGAACAAATGGTTCGTCCTCGCGTCGTTGTTTATGTTGATAATTCAGAACAAGATATATCGTTTGTCGATTTAGTAATACTTAATGAAGGAGGAGGGCTGGCCAGGGATATTCGATTTACAGTTTCCGGAGATGATCCGCCAATGAGTTTTTCTGACGGATCGGATAAGCAGTTGTCAGACTTTGATGTAATATCAAAGGGGATTAAGGTCTTACCCGCAAAAGCTTCGCGTAGCTACTTCATGCTCTCCACCATAGGGCAAGTCGATGAAATCTTAGCACTTCAGTCTAGTCTTGCTGTAACCTACGCTAACTCGAACGGAACCAAGCAATATGAAGATGTTTTTGACCTAGACTTTAATAGTTTACCTAAAATGAGGTTTACAAAGGAAGAGACTTCAAATCAAAAGAAGCTGGTCGGTGAGGTCAAAAAAATCAGAAAAGTGCTGGAGAAGACGCAATGATGATGAAGACGCTCCCATTATCGGAAGCGATTGTGCTGCAGCGCGGTTTTGACCTTCCTACACCAGAGCGTCGATCTGGACGATATCCAGTCGTAACATCTACTGGCATGGCTACAACCCACAACGAGTTCAAGGTCAAAGGGCCGGGGGTGGTGATTGGCCGATCGGGCAGTATCGGTGGCGGACAATATATTACGGATGATTTTTGGCCACTCAATACTACGCTATGGGTTAAAGACTTCAAAGGTAATAACGAGAAATTTATATACTATCTGCTCAAGTCTCTTGATTTTTCAAGCTTTAACGCAGGGGCGGCGGTGCCCACTCTCAATCGAAACCATTTGTCGGCGCTGAAAGTGGCGATACCGGTCCGGGCTACACAAGATAAAATTGCAGATGTTCTCGGGACGATAGACGAGAAGATTGAGCTGAATCGGAAGATGAACGAAACGCTCGAGCAGATGGGGCAGGCGCTCTTTCGGCATTATTTTATCGATAATCCTCAGGCGAGGGGGTGGGAAGAAGGAGCTGTTTCTGATCTGATAAACATTTACTCCGGCTTCGCATTTAAGAGTGCTGATTTTAATCAGGACGGAGAGTATGGGCTGGTGACCATAAAGAATGTCCAGGATGGCACATTTAT
Organism: Candidatus Saccharimonadota bacterium; assembly: GCA_009992235.1. Classification (GTDB taxonomy): domain Bacteria; phylum Patescibacteriota; class Saccharimonadia; order Saccharimonadales; family Saccharimonadaceae; genus Microsaccharimonas. The sequence continues at coordinate 61,047 of JAACVZ010000003.1, read as the reverse complement.
CTCGGCCTGTACCGATCATTTAGGTGATCCGCTTCCGGCAAAAACTCCCGATTACGCACATTTATCATCTGGCGATATCATACTTTCACTTACGGGTAATGTTGGTCGTGTATGCTTGGTCGTCGGTGACAAGTACTTGCTTAATCAACGCGTGGCGAAGCTTGCGGGTAAGAATGGACACCAGGCTTACGCTTATTTTCTATTCCGGTCCACCGAAATGAAGGAGAAGATGTCGGGTATCTCACGAGGTACAGCACAAATGAACCTCAGCCCTATTGAGACAAAGAAACTCAAAATTAAGACGCCTCCAAGTCATATTCTTGTTGAATTTAATCAAGTTGCGGGTAAGTTGGTTGAAAAGATGGTAGCTAATAACGAAGAAGTTCTTAGACTAACAGAGTTGCGAGACACTATGCTTCCGCAGCTGATAAGCGGAAAAGTGAAGGCATGACTTCGTCGCAAATCCAAAAAGTGTCTGAGACCTTTCAGGCTGCGGCCCAAGAAATAGATACAATTTTCGTGAGCTTTAGACAGTTGCATGATATTTTCTCTAGTGCATACCAGAATCTTGAAGACTCACTCGATGGCTTGCCTCACCAATACATGCAGCAGCTTAATAATGCAAAAATGGCATTTAATAACACCTCTTCGACGGTCAAGAACCGTCAAGCGAAAATAAGTAATCAACTCTACGCGCAAGGGTTGGTGTTGTTGGTTGGCAGCGCAGAGTCGATTATTCGCGAAATGTTCTACGACCTACTGAAATCGAATATACGTAAACTTAATATCAAGAAAGATATCAACGTCCCATTAAAGGACGTACTCCGTATATCTAATGACGACGAGCTGGCAACGTTTGTACTTGGGCTGCTAGAGTCAAACGGAAACCCGGCCGAAAAGTTAAACTTTCAAAACGCGCTGCAAATACAGGGGAACATGAGGGACTATCTAGGCATTAATCTAGAGGGCAACCTTATGAGAGATATACACGAATTTCTTCAGCTGCGTCATGTCATTATCCATAACTCCTCGGTTGTTGATCAGCGCATGATTGACAACTTAAACAGTGCAAAGCTCCCGACTGACAGGTATATTGTCGGTAAGAAGCTTGAGATAACTAAAGATGATTATAATAAATGCTTCGGTCTGCTCTCGGTGCTATTCGAGGCTTTTGACGCAGAGATTGAGAGGCTTAAGCTTCAATATGGCGCAAGCTAGTTCCGCTTTATGCGGATTTTGCTGCCCTCATGTATTTACTGCAATCTACACAACGCTCTTCCGTGAATTAAATACATCAAAGTGAAAATAAAGTAAGTAAAAAAGTGAAAACCACTTGACGTGATGGTGCTTTTTCTCTACCATAGAGGTATAGAAGACTTTAAGGAGATAAACAATGGCGCAAATTACAGTTTCGATTAGTGATGAACTAGAGCATAGCTTGCGAAAGTTTGCTGAGAATAATGGGTACTCAACGTTGAGCTCATTAGTTACAGATGCAATTCGGGAGAAAATCAATGACGACGACCCGAAATATTGGGAGCGTGTTGCCATGGTGTTGCAGTTAAGGAACAATCAGCTGTTGGAGACGCTAGTGGGCGACAAGAGCTTGGTCGAAGGTGATGACTGGCATAAGAGCACCATGTACGACGTATTAAAAAACGGCTATAAGATTGAGTATCCTGAGGTATTTGAATATATAAACCGCGATGAGTTACCAAAAGAAGTGACGCGATCCGTGTATGATATTCTCGATATGTATCGCGATCTGCAATGGGCTGCGCGTGAACTGAAAGACGATAAGTTGGCCGAAGAAGTACTTTTCCCAGGTTTTGATGGGAATAACGACCATGAGCGACTTGGTTACGCGCGACACCTTATAAAAAACGGTCGCTGGGAATCGTTAGCAGTACATGGCACAATACTAAACTCACATGGTGCCGAACCCTATTACGAAGCAATGGTTGAGAGGCATAAAGAAGTACGCATTCGCAAGCGCGGTGAGAGCCATGAGCATAAGGTTCTGACGCGTCCGCAAGTCGATTATATTATGAGCGGAGATCAATAATGCATGAACAAGCACGGTATATAGCGCAAGGGAGCAGGAGGGATCGTACATGGATCCCATCTGCTACAATAGTTTTAACATGACCGAAGACAAAATCGAACAAGCCCTCCTCGACACCCTCGCTAGCATTGGCTGGGAGGTTGTCAACGGCCCGAGCATCGGTCCCGACGGCACCATGGAGCGTGAGTATACTGATGTCGTATTAAACCGTCGGCTTGAAATTGCCCTGGCTCGACTAAACCCCGATCTCACGCCGCAGCAGCGCGAAGAAGTTGCGCGGCGCATCGTCCGCACCTCGTCTGCTGAGTTATTGGCAGATAACCAAGATTTTCACACCTTGTTAACCGATGGCGTCGATGTCGAGTATCGTCACTATGATGGTTCGGTGCGCACTGCCCAGGCGCAGCTGTTCGACTTTAACGACCCATTGAACAATGATTTTGTCGCCATCAACCAATTGACTGTCGTGCAGGACGGTATTAACCGCCGTCCGGATGTTGTTTTGTATGTGAACGGGCTACCTCTGGTGGTTGTCGAGCTCAAGAATGCTACCGACAGCAAGGCAAACTTAACAGCTGCCTATAACCAGATTCAAACCTACAAGCAGCAAATTAGCAGCTTGTTTCGTTTTAACGAACTGTGCGTCATTAGCGATGGGCTCGACGCTCGCGTCGGTACCGTCACGGCACAAGCAGAACGGTTCATGTCATGGCGAACGGTCGACGGCGAACGCGAAGAGGGGATAGTGCCGGAGCTTGAAATTCTCGCCCAGGGTATGTTCGACAAAATGCGCCTTCTCGACATTGTCCGGAACTTTATTGTGTTTGAGCGCGACAGTAAAGACGACACGGCGTTTACTAAAAAAGTTGCTGCTTACCATCAATTTTGGGCAGTAAATAGGGCGCTGCTTAGTACCGTCACCGCATCTCGCCCAGATGGTGACCACCGCGCCGGAGTTGTCTGGCACACTCAAGGTTCAGGCAAGTCGCTCAGTATGATGTTTTATACCGGAAAACTTATTACTGACCCAATTTTGGGCAACCCAACAATTGTCGTTATCACCGACCGTAATGACCTCGACGGTCAGTTGTTCGACACCTTTTCGGCCTGTAAAGACTTACTCCGACAAACGCCGGTTCGCGCTGAAAGTCGCGAAAACCTTCGCGACCTCCTAAAGCGAGAGTCGGGTGGCGTTATCTTTACGACCGTTCAGAAGTTCTACCCTGAAGATGGTGGCGATACCTTCCCGATGCTTAGTGAGCGCACCAACATCATTGTCATGGCCGACGAAGCGCACCGCAGCCAGTACGGCCTTAAAGCCCGTGTCCGCGAAAGTGACGCGCAAATGGTCTACGGCAACGCTAAATACATGCGTGACGCTTTGCCAAACGCGAGCTACATTGGCTTTACTGGCACCCCAATTGAATTTGAAGACAAGAGTACCTCGGCCGTCTTTGGTGAGTACATTGATATTTATGACGTGCAGCGAGCGGTTGAGGACAAAGCAACAGTGCCGATTTATTACGAAAGCCGCCTGATTGACCTTGGTATGGATGCCTCGACCAAGCAGTGGCTCGACAAAGAAGTCGATGACTTGCTTGAAGGCGAAGAAATGACTCGCCAAGACAAACTAAAGGCCGAGTACGCGCAAAAAGAAGCAATTGTTGGAAACAGTGAGCGCCTCGGGCTCATTGCCAAGGACATTATTGAGCATTTCGAAGACCGCCTCAGCGTTATAGAAGGCAAGGGGATGGTGGTAACGATGAGCCGTCATATTGCCGCTGACCTGTATGACAAAATTACTGAGCTTCGACCCGACTGGCACAATGATGCCGACGACGAAGGCGCAATAAAAGTTATTATTACGGGAAGCGCGTCGGATGAAGAGAAGCTCCAGCGACACATTCGCGGGAAGCAGCGCATTCAAACTATTGAAAAACGCGTTAAAGACTCAAGCTCCGACCTCAAGTTGGTGATTGTCTGCGATATGTGGCTTACCGGCTTTGACGTTCCAAGTATGCACACTATGTACCTCGATAAGCCACTGAAAGGCCACAACCTTATGCAAGCCATCGCCCGCGTGAACCGCGTGTATCCCGGCAAGGAGGGTGGACTGGTGGTGGACTATCTTGGCGTTGCCGCTGCTCTTCGTGATGCGCTTGAAACCTACACCCAAAGTGGCGGTGAAGGTAAGCCGACTCTCGATATAGACGAAGCAGTCGGTGAGATGAAGCGCCGCTATGAAATTGTTCGCGACCTCTTCCATGGGTTCGACTACATGCGCTACTTTGGTGCTGAGACGCGTCAGCAGTTACAAACCATTCTCGACGCCCAAGAACACATTCTTTCTTCAGAGGACGGCGCCAAGCGGCTGAAACAGCACGTCACCGAGCTTAGTAAGGCCTTTGCGCTGTCTATGCCACACCCTGAAGCGCTGAAACTGCGCGAGCAAGTGGCATTCTTCCAGGCAATTAAAGCGCGCCTCGATAAAATTAACGACTCGCTACAAGGTGGCCCAAGCGACGCTGATTATCGTATGGCACTGAAGCAAATTGTCGATAAAGCGATTGCTCCAGTTGGTGTTGTTGACGTCTTCGCTGCCGCTGGCCTTGAGAAGCCAAACTTGTCTATTTTATCCGATGAATTCTTGGCTGAAGTGCGCGGTATGGAGCGAAAGAACCTTGCCGTCGAGGCACTGCAGAAATTACTTCGCGATGAAGTACGTGTTCGTTTTGGCCGCAACGCAATAAAATCTGACGACTTTTCAACCATGCTTGAAGCTGCTTTGGTGAGTTACCGAAATGGTACCATTGAGGCCGCTCAGGTTATTGAAGAGCTCATCGATATTGCTCTCAAGATGCGCGTTACCCTTGAAGAAGGAAAGGTCGAAGGTCTCGAAGAAGATGAGGTCGCCTTTTATGATGCCTTACTCGCAAACGGTAGCGCTAAGCAGGTTATGGAGGATGACCAACTGCGGAACCTCGCACGACTTCTCGTTGAAAAAGTACGCACCGGCGCTGGGGTCGACTGGACGCTCCGCGCTAACGCCCAAGCTCGTCTCCGTGTTGAGGTAAAAAAATTGCTCAACCAATACGGCTATCCACCGGATCAACAAGCCCTCGCCACCGACAATATTCTCAAGCAGGCTGAGTTATTCGCGGATGATTGGAGTCGTGAGTAGTTGAGTCTAGAGCCTCACGCGAACATGCTATTTCCAGTACACCATTAACTACTCGAAAGGATAAAATAAAATGATCATCTTCATCAGTACATCCGCAACATTCTACAACAAGGTCGCGCCGGTCATGCAAGAATTGAAGTCTATGGGCCATGACGTCATACCGCCAAATGGCTATGGCGAAAACGTGGATGAAAGCATCATTCGCGAAAACGATACGCATCAGGCCTGGAAAGAAAAAATGCTTCGTCAGGACATACGGTTGGTAGAGTCGTGCGATGCAATTTTAGTGTTAAATTATGAAAAGAACGGCCAACCAAACTATGTCGGGGCCAGCGCTTTTCTTGAGCTATTCAAGGCGTTCGAATTAAACAAAAAGCGGTTTATCTTCAACCCCTTACCCGAAAGCGGTTATTATGACGAGCTGCTGGGTATGAACCCGACCGTTATTAACGGCGATTTATCTCTAATTACATAGAAACAGGAGTCACATGACCACCGAATACGAAGCAAAATTCCTCAACATCAATATCGACGACATTCGCCGTCGGCTACAAGACCTGGGCGCAACCCTTGAAAAACCGATGCGGCTGATGCGACGCGTCACCATCGACACCGACGAATTGAAAAAGAAAGACGCCTTTATTCGCGTCAGGGACGAGGGCGATAGGGTGACCATTACCTACAAGCAGTTCGATTCACTATCGGTTGAGGGTGCGAAAGAGCATGAAATTATTGTCAGCGACTTTGACGAAGCAGTTGCGCTGCTGGCGGCGGCTGGATTGCCCCACCGGTCATTCCAAGAATCGAAACGAGAAACCTGGATGTACGGCGATGTCGAAATCGTCATAGACGAGTGGCCGTGGCTGAACTCATACATAGAAGTTGAAGCGGGGAGTGCGGACGAAGTCAAAGACGCCGCTGAAGCACTTGGCTTTAACTGGAGCGAGGCGGTCTTTGGCGATGTTATGGCCGCCTACCGGGTGCAGTATCCGCACCTCTCTGAAAAAGACACCGTCGGCAACATTCCAGAGGTGAAGTTTGGCGATCCGTTACCCAAGTTGCTAAAAGGCTAGCCGGAATTCGAGTATTAAATAACACCAGATCTCTCTGGTGTTGGTGCGGGGGAGGGGCGACCGGACAAAATGCGTCCAGCCGCCCCTCAACCCCTAGCGGATGGGAACATCCGCTTCCAGCTTTGCGGGGTCAATCCCCGCATTGCTAATGGCCTCGCGGTGCTCTTCGGCCTGCTCCTCGAGCCTTGCCTTGAACTCATCGCGTTGCCGCCGGCTAGATAACCAGCGCATTGTGTTGAGGTGCTCGTCGGTCATCTTTTCGATCATACCGTAGAAGACAAACTTCTCAACGTGAGGCACGAGCTCGTTGGAGCGTGCGTGCATTCTTGCGAGGATAGCAGACACCGCATCGCTTTCAAGCCAGGTTCTTGTGCGAACCTCAGCGAGCACTCGGTTGACGGCAAGGCGTTTGGCGTATTCGGCTTCGCGTCTTGCCGCCAACCGACTCCTCAGCGCCGAAGCGGGCCAGAGGAGGAGAATGGCAATTGAGACGAGGACTATCGCCACGATGATGCCGGTGAAGATTGACTGCATGAGAACCGTGCTAGCCATGATTTCTCCCTTAGGGTTCTTTATTTCACGGGTGCGAAACAACAGATTAATTATACTATAAAATACGTCTATAGTCAACTTATGCATTGTCAAACAATGGGACACGTGCTATACTAAAGCTACTTTCAATGAGACTCTTCTGTGCACACCGTATTGGCCGAATGCCACGAAAATAGTTTCACGCTTTAGTAGAAATAGTAATTATTAATAATGAAGGAAGCCACAAGAAAGTGCTTCCTTAGGAGATAACAATACCTATGGGTCAACAAAGACTCTCAACACCAAAGGCGAACGATCCTTCGAAATCGCCAAGAAACAATAACAATAACAATCGAAACAACCGTCCAAAGCCGGTGCAAACAAATACCGTGCTTGCAAACACGCAAACCCGAAGAGGTGAAGTGTTCCGTGCGCAGCGCCGCACCAGCGACGACGTTAATGCTCAGGCGTCTCAACACATCATAAATGTACCGGTGAACAAGTCGATATATAACGGTTACAACGGTAAACAGTTTAGCATCGCCGATTTCAAGAAACAGCCACGAACAACTGGTCCGCACCTAAAGGTTATCCCCGTGGGCGGTCTTGGTGAAATGAGCATTGGTAAGAACATGATGGCCATTGAATACGATAACGACATCGTTGTCATCGACGCCGGATTGCTTTTCCCAGGTTCAGACTATCCAGGCATTAACTACATCATCCCAGATGTTACCTATCTTCTTGAGAACAAGCACAAAATTCGCGGTATCGTGTTTACCCACGGTCACCTTGACCACATTGGTGCTTATCGTCACCTTGCGCATCAAATTCCTGCGCCGGTTTACGGAAGCAAATTTACCCTTGCCATGGTTCAAAAGACAATGGATGAAGCCACTAGCGGATACGAGCCCGAGTACCACGTACTCGACCCAATCGCTCATGAACGCGTGCAACTTGGTGACAGTTTCTCTGTAGAACTAGTTCGCGTGAACCACTCCATTCCAGATGCGACAGCGGCAATTATTCGGACACCACTTGGTGTGCTTATTAACACTGGTGACTGGCGTTTTGAAGAGAACCCGGTAGATGGTCAGAAGTTCGACCTCGAACGTTTGACGGAAATCTCCGCCAAAGAAGGCATTCTTATGCTCATGAGTGACTCGACCAACTGTGAGTCTGAAGGGACACATACCCACGGCGAGCTCGACATTCAGGAAAGCATCGGCCAGATTATGGAGAAATACAAGGGTAGCCGTTTGGTTATTAGCTCATTTGCGAGCCAGATTCACCGTATGCAGCTTATTCTCGATGAAGCCAAGAAGCACGGCCGAAAGGTAGCGTTCGCCGGATACAGTATGATCCAGAACGTTGAAGTCGCGCTTCGTACCGGTACAATTAAGGTGCCAAAAGACGTCGTCATGAAGATGGAAGACATCATCAAGATGCCCGACGACAAGGTGACCATCGTCTGTACTGGATCTCAGGGTGAGTTTAACGCCGTGCTTAACCGTATGGCATCTGGTTCTCACAAGTTCCTCAAGATTAAGAACTCTGACGTTATAGTCTTTAGCTCAAACCCAATTCCAGGAAATGAAAAGTATGTTGTCCGAACAATCGATGGCCTTATGCGAGAGGGAAGTGAAGTCATTCAAAATGGCAAGTCACACCTTACGGGCGTTGGCCCACTCCACCTTTCAGGACACGGCTATTACGACGATCACGTTAAGCTTATTAATGCTCTTAACCCGAAATATTACCTTCCAATTCACGGTGAATTTCACATGCTTGCGCACAACGCTAAGCTTGCTGAAGCTGAAACCGGTATGAAGCGTGAAAACATCTTCCTATGTGATGCAGGAGACATTGTGGAAATCACTAGTGAATCAGCCCGCAAAGCCGGTCGTATTCCGGTCGGTGGGGTTATGTACGATGATTCTGGTGCAATTGTCTCGGAGGTGGTTATTAAAGATCGTATCCACATGGCAAACGAGGGAATGTTCGTTGTTGTGTTGACGGTTGCTCGTGGTAACGGACGCCTTCTCACTAGTCCGGACATTATTTCACGAGGGTTTATTTACCTGCGTGATAGTGAAGAGCTTATGGGAATCATCCGTCAGTACCTCAAGCAAAAAGTTGCCAGGACATTTAGTGGCCGTAAGGTTGACCTGGACACCGTAAAGAAAGAAATCAAGGACGAATTAACTCATATCCTTTATGACCAAACTCGTCGAACACCAATTGTTATTCCTGTGATTAACGAAATTGGCGGTGGTGGTAACGGACCTCGCCCACAACAGGGGTCTGGACAAAACCAACGTCGCGATAAGACTGAAGACGAACGTCCTATCGACATTCACGATTTGCCACCCCAAAAGATACCAGCGCCCGTTATTCCTGACACAGACGTCACCGAACCACGCGTGAAGGTAGAGAACCGAAGCTATTAGCACTTGCAAAATGTAGTAATTTTTGCTATAATAATACCAACTAAAAAGCGGTAAAATAAATACTATGGCAAAAAAGAAGAAGCGAACAGTCAAAAGTAGAAGGAAGGTGCAAAACACCGCACCAACTCATGCCCTCCCAACAGGGTTCTGGGCGCAGGTTGGCGCGCTTCTGCTTCTAACGTTCTCGTTCTTGCTTATTCTTGGCTGGTTCCGCCTCGGCGGACCAGTTCTTGATTGGCTTTACCAAGCAACCATGATGGTCATTGGGTACAGCGTGTATGTTGTACCTTTCCTGTTCGCCTACGTTGCTATCGAGATATTCCGCGCCGAAGACAACCGTCTACCTGTTGCGATGAAGATTGCTACCGGTGTTTCACTGGTCTGGTTCTCGGGTGTATTCGGACTATTGAAGAATAGCGCAGGTGAGTCGACCGGTGGGTTTGTCGGTGAACTTATTAACAGTGGCGTTTTGCTTCTTGTAAACACAGGTGTAGCTGCCTTTTTGTACATCCTACTCATTCTTATAACTATTTTGTTCATTATTCGTGTCTCACCGTTCACGGTTATTAAGAAGATATGGGAATTAAGTCGCCGCGATACATCCGAACAAGAGCAGAACGTGAAGGTTATGCGTAACGCCGCCACGCTTGACGCACCACGAAACACCATCGCCGACTTTAAGTTGAAGGCCAACGTCCCGATGCAGGATATGGACGATGACGACATGAAGTCGGGTCAACTGTCGACACTGAAAAACAGTGTAACCCGCGACAAGGCTGCCGAAGGCCGAAGTGCACTGGTTACTGTTAGCGACCCTAACTGGAAGGCGCCGAGTATCGATCTTCTCGAGAAGAAGCAAACTCCTGCCAACGCTGGTGACGTTCAGCAAAACGCTCAAATTATTAAAGACACTTTGTCTGAGTTCAACATTAAGGTTGATATGGAAGGCGCCAACATTGGGCCGAAGGTTACTCAGTACACCTTGCGACCACCAAGCGGCGTGAAATTGGCGCGTATTACGGCACTTGAAACGAACATCGCGCTTAATCTTGCAGCACAGAGCCTTCGTATGGAAGCGCCAATTCCAGGTGAAAAATTGGTTGGTATTGAGGTGCCAAACCGAAAAGCCGCCGATGTACGCCTGCACTCTATCCTAACCAGCCCGCAATGGCGCGACGACCACGAACCGCTGTCATTTGCTATTGGTAAAGATATTTCCGGTAAAGCCATGGTGGGCGAGCTGAATAAGATGCCGCACCTTCTTATTGCCGGACAGACGGGGTCTGGTAAGTCGGTTATGATTAACACCTTACTTTCCAGCCTTCTATACCGCAACAGCCCAAGTGAGATGAAACTTATCTTGGTTGACCCGAAGCAAGTTGAAATGGCGCCGTACGAAGATATTCCTCATCTTCTTACCCCGGTTATTAACGAGCCGGAAAAGACAATTAGCGCGCTGAAATGGGCGGTGAACGAGATGGAGCGTCGTTATAAGCTGCTTGCCGAACACAAGGTCCGTGACATTAGTTTGTATAACGCCCGCATGCAAGAAGGTAAGCACCATATAACCGTTCAGGACGAAGACGGTGCCCCACAAGAGCATGAAAGTGGTGCCATGCCATATATTATTATTGTCATTGATGAGCTAGCTGACCTTATGATGGTTGCGGCTCGCGATGTTGAGGCGCTGATTGTCCGCCTTGCGCAAAAAGCCCGAGCGGTTGGTATTCACCTTGTGCTTGCGACCCAGCGTCCAAGTGTCGATGTTATTACCGGACTCATTAAGGCCAACATACCGGCGCGTATTGCCTTTACGGTTGCGTCTCAGGTTGACTCGCGAACTATTCTTGATCAGGTTGGAGCAGAGAAGCTTCTTGGACAGGGTGACATGTTGCTTTCGACTGCTAACATGCCAAAGCCAAAGCGTGTTCAGGGCGCGTGGGTTACCGATGAAGAGGTTATGAAAATTACCGATCACCTTCGCCTCCAGTCACCACCGCAGTATAACGATGAAGTAGTCAGCCAGCCAGTAACCCTAAATGGACGCGGCGGCGTGGTTATGGACTTCGACAGTTCGCCTGGCGACGACGATATGTACCGAGACGCAGTTCGTGTAGTAATCGAAGGTGGCAAGGCCAGTGCTAGCATGTTGCAACGACGCCTTCGCGTTGGCTACGCCCGTGCAGCCCGTCTTATTGAGACAATGGAAGAGCAGGGCATCATTGGTCCCGCAGACGGTGCACGGCCTCGAGATGTCCTTGTGAGCAGCCTAGATGACGTCTTTGCCCGTACCGATGCCGGTGCCGACTTTGGTGACAGTGAAAACGAAGATCTCGGCTAGACCCAATATATATCTCACTCCTCGAAACCGCTTCGCGCAGGGTTCAATAAGGGCCTCTGCGCCTTATTTCACTCTGGCTGCAGATGGTGTTCTCGGATGCGAGATATATATTAGGTCCAGGACAAGTTAACTTTTGGTTGTCATACTAGAGGTGTATTGCTTGCGATATGTGGAAAAGTGAGGTATAATACCTCTGTTATCAACTCAAGCTTGCTGTTTGGATACTGAGCAAGCATCTATCGTAAAGATAGATTCCAAAAGGAGACACTAGTGAAGGAATATGAACTAACCGTTCTCATTCACCCCGACCTCGAGGCTGACCTCGAAATGCCACTAAAAAAAGTGCGCGATATCATTACGAATGCCGGTGGTAGCATCGTTCGTGAAGATAACTGGGGTAAAAAGAAATTGGCGTACCCAATTAACCGTGAAGAGTTTGCCGTGTACGTGTACATGGATGTCGAACTTCCAGCGGACGCACCGCTAAAAATCAGCAATACACTTAATATTACTGAAGAAGTTATTCGTTATCTTCTCGTGAAGGTTGACGTTAAGGCGCGAGCCCTCGTTGAGCAATCGAAGAAAGACGAAGCTTCTAGGGCAACAAAAGAAGAGGAGTAGGGTATATGGCACGAAGTATTAACCAAGTAATTCTCATGGGACGCTTAACTCGCGACCCCGAACAACGTACCACCACAACAGGTAAGACTATTGCCAGCTTTAGCATTGCCGTTGACCGTGGCGGACAAGACGACGCAGCTGACTTTTTCGACGTAACTGCGTGGGAAAAACTCGGTGATCTCGTGGTTCAATACCTCGCCAAGGGCCGACGTGTCCTCGTTCAGGGCCGACTTCGCCAGGACAGCTGGGACGACAAAGAAACCGGCAAAAAGCGCTCACGCGTTGAAGTCACCGCAACCGACGTTACTTTCCTTGACGGACCAAACAGTAACGAAGGAGGCTCTTCGGCGCCTACTTCTTCTGCTCCACAAAAGAGCAGTTCAAACTCGAAAGATGTCGTTATTGATGACATCGACGACAAACCAATTGATTTAAGTGAAATTCCATTCTAGGAGAGTATAATGGCAAAACGACTCAAAAAAGATACACCAGTTTACTTTGACTACAAGGATGTAAAAACCCTTCAACGATTTGTAAATATGTACGGACAAATTGAACCTATCGGTAAAACCGGTCTTAGCGCAAAGCAACAGCGACAGCTCGCCGGTGCTATCAAGCGCGCTCGACACCTCGCCCTACTTCCATTCGTAGCTCAAGGGTAGTCAAGCCATGGGCTACTATCAACCAACCGACCTCAAAAAAGGTGCTGTGGTTCAAATAGACGGTAAGCCCTACCGTGTGGTTGAGTATAACCAAAAAGTGATGGGCCGAGGTGGTAGCATCGTGAATGTTCGACTTAAGAACCTTATTGATGGTGGTGTTGTTCCTAAGACCTTCAAGGGCCAGGAACGCATCGAATCTGCCGAAGTAACTAATCAAACAGTCCAGTATCTGTACAAAGACGTGGACAGGTTTTATTTCATGGATCCAGCCAACTTCGAGCAGTTTGAGCTGTCGCCAGACATTGTTGAAGATGCAGCACCATTCCTTAAAGAAGGCGACACGCTAGCGCTGCAGTTTTTTGATGGACGAGTTATTAACGTTGAACTTCCAAAGAACCTCTATCTTGAGGTGACTTACACCGAGGACGTCGTAAAAGGCGACACTACAAGTAACGTCTTGAAGGACGCAACGCTTGAAACTGGTTTCGTTGTGAAGGTCCCGGCGTTTATTAAACAGGGTGATATCATCTCTGTCGATACTGCTACCGGTGAATATCGCGAACGAAAGAAGGATTAATTAGCCATGAAGCAGCGACTTGATGCAGCGCTTGCTGGTCGCGGACTCGTTGTCTCTCGCTCTCAGGCAGAGAGTTGGATTAAGCTTGGTAAGGTGACGGTTGATGGTCGAGTAGTTACGAAGGCTGGCCATATGGTCCGCGACGACACTGATGTGCAGGTTACCAGTACCGAGCGCTATGTAAGCCGAGCTGGACTTAAGCTCGCCAGTGTGGCGCAACTTCTTAGTATCGATTTTCGAGATAAGACCGTCCTCGATGTCGGCAGTAGCACCGGTGGATTCACTGATTATGCTCTGCAGCATGGGGCGAAGAAGGTATACGCCGTCGATGTCGGCACCGAGCAACTTCATCCGTCGCTTCAAGGCGACTCACGTATCGCTCTGCACGAAAAAACTGATATTCGCGATTTTGTTCCCGACACGCAACCGGATATTATCCTTATCGACGTATCATTTATTGGCCTTCGTGACATCTTGCCGCATTTGGCGCAAAAGGTTGCTGGTGCGCATACGTACATTGTTGCCATGGTGAAGCCACAATTTGAGGCAGGGCGGTCACAGACGAATAAGGGCGTCATAAAAAATGAAACTGTTCGCCGGCAAATTCTTAAAGACTTCGAAATGTGGGCTAAAGACCTGTTTGTTATACGCGACAAGCGAGATAGCGATATTTCAGGGGCGAAGGGTAATAGAGAGCGTTTCTATTTGCTGACGTTGAATCGAAACTCGACAACGTCACCTGGGCGCATTACGTAGTCACGACCTTCAGTCCGCATATTTCCGGCCGCTTTTGCGGCTGATTCTGTTCCAGCGGCAACAAGGTCGTCGTAGTCGAATACCTGTGCCGCTATAAAGCCTTTCTCAAAGTCAGTGTGAATGACGCCAGCTGCTTGGGGCGCGGTTGCTCCTTGATGAATTGTCCAGGCATGGACTTCTTTCGGCCCAGCGGTAAGATAGCTTTGAAGGCCGAGAGTCTGGTAGGCGACACGTGCCAGTTGGGATAATCCGGACTCTTCTACGCCGTAGCTGGCAAGCAGTTCATTCGCATCTGTTTCGGTAAGCCCGCGCAATTCTTCTTCAAGTTTGGCGCAGATGTAGACGATACTCGAAGGTGCAACCAGTTCGGCTAATTCGCTCTTTCGTTCGGAGTTATCGAGGGTAAATTCATCAACGTTAAAAACGTAAATAACCGGCTTTGCGCTGAGAAGCTGGAGGTCTTGAATAATTTCGTTGTTCACCTCAAGGTCAGACACTAGGCGTCCTTCTTCAAGCCCGGCGCGTATTCTTTGAAGTTCTTCAATCTGTGCACGTACGCCCGGTTTAGCCTTAGCCTCTTTTTCAAGTTTCGGAATATGTCGCTCCAGGGACTGGATATCAGCAAGAATAAGTTCCGTGTTGATAACTTCAATATCGTAGCTTGGATCTATCTTGTTGTGCACGTGCGAGATATCGTCGTTTTCAAAGGCGCGCACCACGTGAACAATAGCATCACATTCGCGAATGTTCGCTAAGAATTTGTTACCCAAGCCTTCGCCCTTACTTGCGCCAGATACCAGCCCGGCAATATCGACAAAAGTAACGGTTGCTGGAATGACTTTGTCGGATGAATACATCTTTTTCAAAACGTCGAGTCGAGCGTCTGGCACCGCAATAATACCGGTGTTCGGTTCGATGGTCGCGAACGGGTAGTTCGCTGCCAGAATGTTATTGTCAGTGAGCGCATTAAAAAGCGTCGATTTGCCGACGTTCGGGAGACCAATGATACCAATAGAAAGTGCCATAACCTACGTATAAGTATACGTAACCTTACTGAATTAACATAGTGCTTATGGTACTATAAACGTATATGAGTAAGAAAAAATTACTTCTTATTATTGCTATAGTCATAGGTCTGGGTGTCGGTGGATATTTCGCGTATGGGTATTTCTTTTCGACAGACGGAGCGTCTGAGGATACCAACGGAAGCACCTTCGCGCCGTGCGACGATAGGTTTGTTACTTTGTACGCCGAGTCGGTGTATGAGTCGAAGGATACGGCGTCCTACGCAGAAGAAGTTGCTGGTCACGCCAAAACGGCACGCAACATACCGGACTACAATAACGATATAAACTGCGTGTTTATTTCGTATGAGGATTATGTATATGCAAACAATGCCGTAAAAGCGCGAAGCGAATTTGAAAAATTTAAAAGCCTCTACGGCCAAGATAAAACGGTAAACTCTTTAATAACTTCCTTTATGTCTATTGACTCAATGGAGCAGATCGTTAAGAACCTCGAGCACAATAACGCTTTAGAAGAGAGTGGAGAAGAAATTGATGGCAGAGGTTAGTGTGTTGAAAAAAGTTGGCCTCTTTTTCGTTGCAGCAATTATAGGTGCGGTGGCGGTAGGTGTGCTTTCGCCAAACAGCGCGCATGCTGTGGTTAGGGACCCCTATAATACTCCAGAAGCGAGCGCCAAGGCGCTCTGTCCTGATATACCAAGCGCACGTCGAGGGGCGATATGGATCAGTAGCTCGAGCGATTATTATAACGCGGACGTGCAAGTTGCGGCAGCGAGCGACACAGTCACGGTATACGTTCGGGGCTCTGTCTATAACTGCGATAGTCCACGCAAGGGAGATACCTATGCGACAGACGTCTCCTCCGGGGGCTCTAGCGGTTGGCGGCTGGAGCTAGACACAACGACGCTTTATAGGGGGTATTCAGAGGGCTATCGAAACTGGAGCACGCAAGGAGGCCAAATTAGTGCTACCTTGGACGTAAAGGGTCTCGCGACTCCGGCGCAGGTTGGCAAAACGACCTCTCAGACGATTTATATCGATCTAGACCGCTGCTTTAGTACGAGCTCGACGATTACAACTGGTATTTGCTACCCAGAAATCATCGCTATAACCGTTACGCGTGCCGCAATTGAATATGACTATCAGTTGACACCGAATCCACCGTCGACTTTACCAAGTACCGTCGAGAGCGGAACGATTATTCCATCGATCTCTGGACGCATTGATAACAGTGGCACAACGAAAAGTCGCGACGATACTGTTTGGCAGTTGACTATGTATGTTGGCGAGGAGAGGGCAGCAACAAAAAACAATACAGCACCGTGTGGAGGTGTGGGTGAGGGTGTCTATAGCGGTACAAACTTTGGCGAAAGTTGCGAGAGCCTCCAAAGAGGGGGCGGCAGTATTGGCACGGATGGCCAGACGGTCACGAAAAACAATGTTCCTATAGGCGAGGTGGACGTTGGTGATCGTATTTGTTTTGCCGTGTCGGTACGTGCTGCTGCGAACGATGACAGCCGATGGGCCCATTCGGCTTCTCGATGCGTTGTTGTCTCTAAGAAGCCAAAGGTGCAAGTCTTGGGGGGCGATTTATGGGTCGGTCGTTCATCGAGCACGCCGAGCAATATATCAACAGGCATATCGGTTATTACTAGTCCTAGCCCTACGCGAACGTATGGGTCGTACTCTGAATATGGATTACTTGCGAGCGGGAGTGTTGTGGGTATGGCATCGGGCTCTGGGTATGCAGGCGGTTCTTCAACGAGTAATCTGTGCCAGTTGAGTCTCTTGACATTCAATAACTCAAGCGACACGTCGTGTACGGCAAATGAGATAGGCAATTATAACAAGCTTTCATCTAACGGTGCGTCGCTTGGCTCGCGGTTTCCCGTTTCGCAGGGCGCTCCTGCTCTGTCCGGTACGGTAAGGTTATCCGATAGGCCTAGCGGTATTTATACAGCATCTTCTGGAACGTTGAACCTTACTGACGCAACGATCGAGGGCGGAAAATGGTACGTAATCAATGCACCGAATGCAGATGTGCGAATAACGGGCAACATCACCTATACGAATGCTGCACTTGGCTCGGTTTCGGAGATTCCACAAGTGGTGATTATTGCGCGTAATATATCGATTAATGAATCGGCGTCTAGGGTGGATGCTTGGTTAGTCGCTTCAGGAACTGGTACGAATGGGCGCCTGAACACCTGTCGAAGAAGTAGCACGGATGAAACGACGGTTGGTGCCGGTATTAACGCAGAGGTCTGCGCCACAAGGCTGACTGTGAACGGCCCAGTTGTCGCTAACCACCTTCTATTGAGGCGTACAGCCGGAGCTGGACCTGGTAATGCCGCCGGTGAGCCTGCAGAAATATTTAATCTTCGCCCCGACGCCTACATGTGGGCGACCTACCGCGCTTCTCAGTCTGGACAGATTAATACCGTCCTTAGTCGAGAGCTTCCACCGCGCTACTAGTGCGGGTTGAAAGAGTGACTACAAGAAAACACCTTGCGTTTATGCTCATGCTTTCGCTATAATAGGGTTTAATATGGCATCAAAAGGCGTGGGCGACTTTTTCGCACTAGATATAGGAACAAACGCAGTTCGAGTTGTGCAACTGTCTCCTTCGGGTGCCGATAGCTGGAACCTCGCTCACTTTGGTTATGCACCACTTGACGAGAAGACGAGTAGCTCGGCATCACCAGAGAGCCGCCGACGTCTCGGCGAGGTTATTATGACCGCCGTTGGACAAAGTGGTATTCATACCAAGAACGTGGTCATCGGCCTACCATCAGCAAAAACGTTTACTACCGTCATTGAAGTGCCCCTTATGCCGGAAAATGAGCTTCGCAACACGCTGAAGTATCAAGTAGATCAATATATACCTATGGCCGCAAACGAGGCTAAGGTAGACTGGGCGCTTCTTGGAACCTCGCTTCATGACACAAAGCAACAAGAGGTGCTTGTCGCAAGTACGGCCGTTAACTACGCCGAGGAACGACTTGAATTTGTTGAAAGCCTCGGTTTGAACGTTATCGCCGCCGAACCCGACCCGCTGGCCATGGTCCGGTCACTGCTTAACTCGAGCGTTTCCGATGCCCGCCTACTTATTGATATGGGTGAGCAGTCAACTGACCTTGCCGTGACATTTGGCGATAGCCCGCGCCTGGTGCGCACCATTCCTACTGGTATTCGAACACTTGTTAAGGCGGCTGTCCAAAATCTTAACGTTCAAGAAGATCAAGCCCGTCAGTTCATATTGAAGTTTGGTCTCGCTCCAGACCGTCTTGAGGGTCAGGTCTATCGAGCTATTGAGCCAACCCTTGAAAACTTCGCCTCTGAACTTACGAAATCTATTAAATTCTTCCAAACTAGGTACCCAAACACTGCCGTTGGGGGTATTATGCTTTCCGGATTCAGTGCTGTTATTCCAATGTTTGGTGAATATGTTAGTTCGAAGGTTGGCATCGCAACGTCGCCAGCAAATCCATGGCAAAAAGTTCGTGTGTCACAGGCTGACCAACAACAGCTCACTAGCGTTGCTTCAGAATTTGCAACGGTCATTGGCCTCGCACAGCGAAGGAATAAGCTATGATCGAAATTAACCTTATTCCTGACGTTAAACAGGAGCTCATCCGCGCTCAAAGTGTTCGGGCAACCGTAATTTCTAGCTCGATTATTGCAAGCATCGTTGCCGTTAGTATTGTGGTTCTTCTTTCGCTTTATGTATTTGGCGGCCAAGCGCTTCGGAGTGGAGCTACCGACGGTGAGATAGACAAGAAGGGTGACGAGCTTGCCGCTGTTGAAGATCTGTCTGAGATGTTGACCTTACAGAATCAATTAAAAGTTATTTCTGAACTTCAGGACAACAAAAACATTACTTCACGTACTTTTGACATGCTAGCTGCCGTTATCCCGCCATCCCCAAATGAGGCCCGTATTTCTCAGCTATCAATTGACTCTGAGACCTCGACGATTCGGCTTGAAGGACAGACGCGTTCGTTCGACTCTATGGAAACCTTCAAAAAGACAGTCGACGCTGCCGTATTGGTTTATGATGTCGACGACGAAGAGGTTCAGGTGAAGCTTGCCGAGGATATTAGTACTGGCGATACGAGCTTCGGCGAAGACGCTGATGGCAACAAAACTTTTCGTTTTGTACTTAGCTTTGTCTATCCAGAGGAGCTGTATACATCGTCAATACAATCTGTCGCTTTTAAGCTGGTCATTAACGGCAACGTAACTGACTCATACTTAGGCATACCAAAGAGTATATTCACTGAAGCCGCTCAAGACATTCAGGGAGGGGAGTAATTATGCCATCGACAGACGCTGCAATTAGGAAAAGAGCTCAAATCGCCAAGACGAACCGCGTTATGTTCCTTTGGATCGCCGTCTCCTCAGCGGTCATTGGCGTATGTATTGTGGTGAGCATCTTCTTGGCGCAACGACTGTTCTACAATGAAGCGGTGCTTGCGAAGAAGCAGGAGACGGTGACGACATTGATTAAGAACCTTGCCGCTGTTGATGGCTTGAAGCAGGAGATTCGTAAACTTGATGCAAACGCTGCTTTGCTGGCTGCTCGCGCTAAGGATGATGACCGAGCCGTACGGGTAGTCCTCGACGCGCTTCCCTCCGAGGCTAACTCACTCGCTCTTGGTGCCTCGCTTCAGAACCGCCTTCTTAGTGGTGTCGATGGCCTAACGCTCCAAACGCTACAGGTTGATCCAGTTGCTGGTGTTGAGGTAATTGATACTAGCGGCATGACCAGTGGTGCCGTGAGTAGCGATGGTTTCTCTCAAATAAGCTTTTCATTCACCATATCGGGTAACCAGGCTAGCTTAAAGAAAGCGCTTGAGAACCTCGAAAGATCAATCCGCACCATTGAAGTACTCTCGCTTCGTATTGACGGTCAAAGTAACGGCGTACAAGAAATGTCGGTACAGGGACGTGCATTCTATGAACCAGCAAGAACGCTTGAATTTTCAGAGGTAAAGGTATGAAAAAGAACGACATCGCAACCATCGTACTAATTGCAGCCGCCAGTGTTATTGTTGCTTTTTTTGCAACAAACACCATTTTCGAGAACATTGCGACCGAAGAGGTGAGAGTCAGGACCATTGAGCCAATGACAACAGAAATTGCCGAACCGGACCCAGCGATTTTTAATGAAGATGCTATCAATCCGACAGTCGAGGTGCAAATTGACGCGGACGGCGAGTAACGAGGTCTTAGGGTCATGGCACTATTAACTGAAGATACGCACACAAAACTACTCGCACTCCTTATTAATGAGGGTCTTGTTGCGCCTGAGGTGCTTGAGGGTGTTCAGGCTGAAGCCGCAAAAACCGGTAAACCACTCTTTTCGTTAATGAGCGAAAAGAATATTGTCGATGATGAGTTACTTACTCACGCCATCGCTCAGGTCTCTGGCGTGCCTTACGTCAATCTGTCTAATACAATTATCGATCAAAATATTTTAGGTTTACTTCCAGAAGATGTCGCCGAGCGTTTCATGGCGGTTCCGTTAGCTGAAGTCCAAAACCGCCTGGCTGTTGCTATGATTGATGCCAACAACGTTCAGGCGGTCGACTACCTGGCTAATCGCATTCAGCGTCCGCTGAAGGTGTTTATGGCATCCGAGTCGGGTGTCCGCCATGTTCTTGATCAATATAAGACCGACCTTTCTAGTGTCGACCAAGCAGCACAGGCTTCGCAGGATGAGGCTAGAGCCGAAGAGGCGAGCGAAGTTAAGACAATCGTTCAGGATTCGCCAATTTCTCAGGCGTTAAGCAAAATTCTTGAGTACGCCGTTAAATCACACGCCAGCGATGTGCACGTTGAACCGCTTGAAAACGCCTTAAAGATTCGCTGCCGTATTGATGGTGTGCTTCGAGAAATTATGCAACTCCCAAAGAGCATTGAGCCGGCGCTTGTCAGCCGCGTGAAAATCCTTTCAAACCTAAAAATTGACGAACACCGCATTCCTCAGGACGGTCAGTTTACGGTAAAAATTGCCGATAAAGAGGTTGACCTTCGTATCGCCATTAGTCCTGTTGTTTGGGGTGAGCAAATTGTGATTCGTCTTCTCGATAAATCGGGTAATAGTTTCGATATTGAAGATATGGGCTACGCTGGGCGCGCACTTCGGGTTATTCGTCGTGGCGTAAAGCGGCCAAACGGCATGGTGCTTACCTCGGGTCCAACCGGTAGCGGTAAGTCTACCAGTCTCTACGCACTTATTAAGGAAATCAAAAATGATACGGTTAACATTGTTACGCTTGAAGACCCAGTTGAGTATAAGATGAACGGCGTTAACCAAATACAGGTGAACAACGAGGTTGGATTGACGTTTGCCAGTGGACTGCGGTCAATTCTCCGTCAAGACCCCGACGTCGTTATGGTTGGAGAGATTCGTGACGCTGAAACAGCTAACCTTGCGGTGCAAGCAGCACTTACTGGCCACCTCGTCTTTAGCACACTCCACACCAACAGTGCGGCAGGGGTGCTTCCGCGGCTTCTCGACATGAAGGTCGAGCCATTCCTTATTGCTAGCACCGTGAATACAATTATTGGTCAACGTTTGGTTCGACGAGTTGCCGAAAGGCGAGAGACGTACCAGTCGACACCTATTGAAACACAGAACATTCTTGCGACTGTTGGGCACTTGCTGCCGAAGACTAAGGAGGACGTTGCCCGTGTCTCGGCTGACCTAGGATATAAAGACCTTCCGTTAGCTGGCCAAAAAGCTTATACTTTAGTCAGAGGTATCGATACACCTCAGTCTCCTCGTGGTTATAGCGGGCGAGCTGGATTGTATGAGGTCATGGACGTTAACTCAGATATCCAGAAAATGATCGTGAACCACGCAACAAGTTCAGAGATTCAGCGACTAGCAGTTTCTCAGGGAATGATTACAATGCGACAAGATGGCTACCTGAAGGCCTTGTCGGGACTCACAACACTAGAAGAAGTTAACCGCGTGACATCAGACACAGCATAAGGTGGGGAATATGGAAGAGAAGCAACAACAACCGCAACAACAGCCACAACCAACGGCGCCGCAACAACCGGCACAGCCGCAGCAGTTGAGGATTGAGGTACTACTCGAAGAAGTAGTTCGACGTCATGCGTCTGACCTTCACCTTCAGGTTAGTCTGCCGCCAATGATTCGTATTGATGGCTCTCTTGTTCCGATTGCTGGCTTCAACCCGTTGGACGAAGAAGCGGTTGAGACTTTAGTGTTTGCCATTCTTGATCAAGACCAGCGCCAGATTCTACTCAAGGACAAAGAGTTCGACTTTAGCTTTGCGTTTGGTACGCTTGGACGCTTCCGAGTTAACGCCTTTCACGAGCGGGGCAATTTAGCCGCCGCACTTCGTCTTATTCCAAATGAAATTAAGACCGTCACTGAACTTGGGCTTCCAAGCGTCGTGATGAATTTCGCCGACTACCCCCGTGGCCTAGTGCTAGTGACCGGACCAACTGGAAGTGGTAAGTCGACAACACTTGCCTCACTGGTTGATAAAATTAACACTGAACGTTCGCAGCACATTATTACTATTGAGGATCCAATTGAGTTTACGCACCATTCGAAGAAATCGGTTGTGGTGCAACGAGAAGTCCATTATGACACCTACAGCTTCTCGGCGGCCCTTCGCTCAAGCCTTCGCCAAGACCCCGATGTCGTACTAATTGGTGAGATGCGTGACCTCGAAACCATCTCAGCGGCTATTACGATTGCAGAAACCGGACACCTTGTGTTCGCGACACTCCACACCAACAGTGCTGCGCAGTCTATTGACCGTATGATCGACGTCTTCCCGCCGCACCAGCAGCCACAGGTTCGTTCGCAGTTAGCTAACATTCTTATGGCCATCTGTTCACAGCGACTCATCCCAACTATTGGAGGCGGACGTGTAGCGGCAGCTGAAATTCTTATGACCAACCCAGCCGTTCGAAATATTATTCGTGAAGGCAAAGCGCATCAACTTGACGCGGTTATTCAAACTGGCGCCGACCAAGGAATGCAGACAATGGACCGCACGCTCGTTGGGCTGGTTCAGGCTGGAACGGTTACCTATGAAAATGCCCGAGAATTTGCAGTTGATCTTGTCGAGTTCGAAAGGCTCATGAGGGGATAGGGCGTGAAGAAGTTTACCTACGAGGCCCGAGACCAAGCTACGAACAAAATCGTTAAGTCGACTATTCAAGCCGAGTCGGAGCGACTTGCGGCCCAGCTACTTATTAAACAAGGTTTCGTGCCTTTGTCGGTACGCGAGCAGGGAAGCGATACAAGCTTCTTTGGCCGCCTCAGAGGGCGCATTACCACCAAAGATAAGGTCATGTTCACTCGTCAGTTAGCTACGTTGCTTGGTGCCGGGCTACCGTTGAGCCAAAGCCTCCACACGGTTGTCGAGCAAACAGAAAACAAGCACATGCAAATGGTTATTCAGGATGTTATCGCTTCGGTTGAAGGGGGTAAGTCACTTTCCGAATCGTTCAAGAAACACCCCGAGGTGTTTGGTGAGGTATTCCTGGCGCTTGTGTCGGCTGGTGAGCTTTCGGGTACGCTCGACGAATCGTTACAGCGTGTTGCAAATCAACAAGAAAAAGACGCGGCAACAATGAGTAAGATTCGAGGTGCGCTTACGTACCCAATTATTGTTATTTTTGTCATTATTGGCGTCATTATATTTATGATGGTGACCGTTGTGCCACAGGTGCAGAAGTTATATGAAGATCTCGGTAAAGAGCTTCCATTCTTGACGCAGATTATGGTGTCGACGGCTTCTTTCATGGCCACGTATTGGTGGCTTATCATCATTCTTCTTACACTTGGCGGGTATTTCCTTGTCCAGTACTCGAAAACAGAATCAGGAATAACCGTGAAAGATACGTTTAAGCTTAAGGTGCCGGTGTTTGGTAAAATGTTTCGAAAGCTATACATGGCGCGGTTTGCTCGCACTGGACAAACACTTCTTTCAACAGGCGTAAGTATGCTAGACATGCTTCGGGTTTCTGGTCACTCGGTGGGAAATACGATTGTCGAAAAAAGTATTCTTCGATCGGCCGATAAGGTCCAGGGCGGAAAACCACTCTCGACAGCCCTTGAGGCTGAGCCGGTTATTACTAGCCTTGTGCCACAAATGATTAAAATCGGCGAGCAGTCCGGAAAGATCGACGAAATGATGGGCAAGGTTGCGCAGGTATATGAAGATGAGCTCGATGAAGAAATTCGCACCATCTCAACCGCCATTGAGCCAATCCTCATGGTTGTTCTCGCGATTGTTGCTGGCGGTATGGTTGGGGCTATTCTCCTGCCTATTTATGGGCTAGTGAACAGCGTGAATGTCTAGACATTTTCAACAGTTTGATATAGCATTAATGATAAGCATAGACGGTTATAAGTTCATCCGAAAGGTGGGAAAATTTCATGGACGCACGTAAACAACAAAAAGGATTCTCAATTATTGAGGTCGTCCTGGTGCTGGCAATCGCTGGCCTCATCTTCTTAATGGTATTTATTGCCCTTCCTGCGTTGCAGCGCGGGCAGCGCGACTCGGCAAGGCAGAGTGAAGTTGGCGCAGTTGTGGGTGCTATCGGTACCTACGCATCAATGAACAACGGACGAACACCGTCGTCGGCCGCACAGCTTGCTATTATTGTTAACGGAAAAAGTGCAAGTGCCGCAGATGCAACAGAGCTCGATAGTGGCGCTGAAGTGCAGATAGTTTCTACTAGCGGTAATACAGTGACCCTTACTCCAGACGTTTCCGCCGACATTAACTCAGACAGAACAATTGCCTTTGATGAAATCGCTGTCTTCTTTGGATATAAGTGTGGAGACACGAACGGACAGCTTGTATCGGGTACTCGTCGACAGGCGGCAGTCGTAACTATTCAAGAGTCGGGCGGAAGTACCGGAACTGTTTATTGTCAAAACTCATAGTATATGGAATTGATTGTTATATATATCGCACTTGTGCTATTCGGGGCAACCCTGGGGAGTTTTGCTGGTGCGATGGTGTGGCGGATTCGAGCCAGGCAGCTGGTCGATGACAAAGCTCACGGAGAGAAGGTAGACGGACGCGAGCTCAAACAGCTAAAAAAGCTCACCAATGCATCGCTCATGCAAGATCGGTCTCGATGTCTTCATTGCTCGTACCAGCTTCGTTGGCATGATCTTATCCCGGTCGTCAGCTGGATTACACTTCGAGGACGATGCCGACAGTGTGAGAAGCCAATAGGCAAGTTCGAACTTCTTATTGAGCTTGGACTTATCGCATTTTTCGCCCTTTCGTATATGTACTGGCCGCTACCGCTCGATACGGCGTTGGCTATTGCTCAGTTTATTCTATGGCTTGTTGCTGGGGTAATTATGGCCATACTGTTTGCCTACGACACTAAGTGGTTCTTGCTTCCTAGCAGGGAGACTCTCCTTCTGGCGCTAGTCGGTGTTGCGACCGTTGTTCTCGTGGCCCTTCAGACAGGGGAGTACGTCGAGACGGTACTTTCGGCGCTTGGTGCTGTGGGTGCTCTTGGAGGGCTTTACTTCGTGCTATACTTTGTTTCTCAAGGTAAGTGGGTTGGTTTTGGTGATGTGAAGCTTGGCATTGGCCTCGGGCTGCTACTTATTGATTGGCAGCTTGCGCTCTTTGCGCTTTTTATGGCAAATTTCATTGGAACCATATTGGTGACACCGCTGCTCATAGCAAAGAAAATGACCCGTACCTCACATGTTCCTTTTGGGCCACTTCTGATTCTCGGTGCAATACTTGCCTGGTTTATCGGCCCACCAATTCTGGATTGGTATGTCGGACTCCTCGGTGTCTAAACAGATACCGATTATGCTATAATGAACCCCAAGATGGGCGCTTCAACATCAAAAGGGTTTACTGTAATCGAATCACTGCTTTTTCTCGCAATTAGCGGGTTGATGATTGCCACAATGATTGTTGGCGTCAGCGCTTCACTGAACAGGCAGCGCTATAGCGATTCGGTGGTTTCGCTTAAGACTGTTGTACAGGAGCAGTATGCTCAACTTTCTAGTACGCAAAACAATCGATCCGGCGAACTGCGCTGTGGAATAAGTGGAACAGCCGTGCCGCAGGCTCAAGGAGGTGCGGAGCAGACCGTTGGGCAAAGCTCGTGTGAACTTATTGGGCGATACATGGTTATCGACCAGGATGAAATTTCAACCTATTCGGTTCTCGGGCATCGCACAGAAAGCGCCAAGCCGGCAGCCGGTACAGACATTGAGTATATGCAAGACACT
Organism: Candidatus Saccharimonadota bacterium; assembly: GCA_009992235.1. Lineage (GTDB taxonomy): Bacteria > Patescibacteriota > Saccharimonadia > Saccharimonadales > Saccharimonadaceae > Microsaccharimonas. The sequence goes on along the minus strand of JAACVZ010000003.1, from coordinate 34,487 downwards.
GGATACATAGATATTGCTATCGACACGGCATCTGTCGAATCTCGCGGGCTAGAATGGGGATCGCAACTGGCGTGGCCTACAGCTGGCAATGAAGCTAGATCTCCAACGACTCCTCGAGCAGTAGGCATTTTGTTTGTCCGCTCGCCTGATAGTGGGCAGGTGTACACCTTTACTCGCGACCTTGTACCTGGAGACGCAGCAACTATTACTCCTGAAGTGCTTCGGGCAATGATTGTCGCCGGTAGTGCGGTTCCTGGGCAAGGGGCTAGAACACTGTGCGTTGACTCCCAGGGCCTTACCTTGAACAACGACTTTTCAATATATCTCAATGCCTATGCAACTGGTTCCAACGCTGTTGAAACGCGGACAAACGACTACATGCAGTCACTCGGGCTGGAGGTGCAATGCTAAGGCGACGCCACGACAGAGGCGATACAATTGTTGAGGTTCTATTTGCTGTTGCCGTGTTTGCCTTGGTTGTCGTCGGGGCATTAAGCCTGATGAGTCAGGGGTCGGCAACGTCTCAGCGGGCACTTGAGATAACGCTTGTTCGGCAACAGATGGATGCTCAGGCAGAAACGCTTCGTTTTTTGCATGACTCTTATGTCTCGGTATATCAGTCTGGAATTACTTACGACACGACCGATGGCGCGTCGTCGCCAGCAGAAGAATGGCACAAAATGATGACCTATGTTCGGAGTACTGGTGAGAATACGGCAACCACATTTGGCTATTGTCCGGTATACGACCCGGACTCACCGTCGTCGTACGCCATCCCGCAGGGGAGTTTCCTGCTCAACTCACGGACCGCACGTGTCGTGACGCCAGTACAGTTTCCTGATGCTATGAAGTCGGCCGAAACATGGTCCCAGGTAACGTACGATGATTCTGACCAAGCGACCGGTTACGGTCTGTGGATTGAAGCGGTGCGTTCAGAGGTCAGCCCCGACCCTAACCAACTAACGGGGTATGTAGATTTTCATATTCGTAGTTGCTGGGATTCAATAGGCCTTCAGACGCCAATGCACCTTGGGACAATTGTGAGGTTGTATGAACCGCGCGGGTAAGGTTTCTAGGGGATTCACGCTCGTAGAGCTACTTCTATCGATGTCATTCATTTCGATTTTGTTGCTTGCTATTGCTATGACAATTATTCAAATTGGCACGACATACAATCGAGGCATTACCCTAAAAGAAATTAATCAAACCGGAAGGGCTATAGCTGAAGACGTTCGTTATAACGTTGCGGCCGGTCAAGGCTTCTCATCGAGTGCTGACGGCTTTTTGCCCGTATCGGTCGGGGGTAAGGACATTGGTGGCCGTTTATGCCTCGGAAACTTTTCGTATGTATGGAATTATGGTCGTAGCGCGACGTCATCCGATAGAATAACGTTCGCGACCGCTCCTCAAAATAGTAACGGAGAGGTATATTTCGTTAAGGTTAGCGACCCTGGCAAAATATATTGCGCTGTTGATGAAGATGATGGGCAACCAGTGCATCGAACCATTCGTAGTATCGATACCGACCTTTCTCAAGAACTGTTACGAAAAGGTGACCGACAGCTTGCGATTCATAGCTTCAACGTTGTATCTAATGACGGTGCGGTCGATAATACGACAGGGCAGCGATTGCTTGAGGTATCATTTGCTATTGGCGCCGGAGATATTGATGCGATGGATGACGCACAGGAAAAATGTTTGCCACCGGGTGACCCCGATGCAGACGTCGCATACTGTGCGGTGCAAGAGTTTACTATTGTAATAAGGACAGGGAATAGGGTTAACTAGGTATATGAAAAGCATAAACAGGACCAGTAGTGAGCGCGGAGCGGTATCGCTGTTCGTGGTCATTTTTGCAATGCTGATTATTACGGTTATCACCATTAGCTTTTTGCGGCTTATGATAAGCGATCAGAACCAAGCAAGCAATGCTAGTCTTGCTGAAGGAGCGCGCAACTCTGCTATGGCTGGTGTTGAAGATGCCAAGCGGGCGCTACTTCGTTACACCCAGTACTGTCAGGCAAACTCAGAAGCCGACTGTGCCGCACTTGAGCAGCAGTTAACTACTGACGTGTGTAACGAGGTTGTCCGAGTGGGCAATGTCATTGGAAGCGGTGACGTCTCAGGAGGAACAGCAACGCAACCCGGTGAAATATTAGTGCAACAAAGTGTTAATGAAGACGATACGCTGCTTGACCAGGCCTACACTTGCGTCACGATGAAGCTCGATACCGACGACTATCTTGGATCGATTGCACCGAATATGACGCAGCTTGTTCCGCTCATTGGGGTTGCTGATTACGATAGAGTAACGGTTGAATGGTTCAGCCGAGATGACATTTCATCGTCTGATCCTGAAGCTACTGTCGACCTCTTAAACGATACCCCAACTAATAAACGAATGTTTGATTCATGGCCGACTAGCCGCCCACCGGTTATGGGGGCGCAAATGATGCAAGTTGGCGAGAGTTTTACTCTTGAGAGCTTTGATACGACCACGCCATCAGGTCAGAGTAATACAAACACGGTATTTTTGTATCCGACTTCAAACGGAGTACAAACTCCGCAAGCGTTTACGGCTCGTGATCCGCGAAAAACGACTACCGACAGCGAGTCTCCTGCGGCTTCAGCCAACAGTGAACCGCTAGGTATTCGTTGCCAGGCTACTCTGTCTGCTGGAGGATATGCTTGCAAAGCAACGCTTGTTCTTCCTGAGCCCGTCGGAGGGGGAGATGACCGGACGGCCTATCTTCGGCTGACGTCATATTACGGAGCTGCACATTTCCGAGTTACTATGCAAAACGGTGGCTCATCGAGTCTGGTCCAGTTTAAAGCAGTTCAGCCCAAAATCGATTCAACAGGCCGAGCAAGCGATGTGTTCAAGCGTATTGAAACCCGAGTTGACATGTATAATACCGGGCTAGCGTATCCAGACGCAGCGGTTGACCTAAGGGGTGGCGACTTTTGTAAGGATTTCGGTGTGACCGATACAGAGTTCCTTGAGGGTGCCTGTACTCCGTAACAGGATTATCAGGCTAGTCTTTCGAGCCTCGTTCACTGTGAAATTTTTCATAGACATCGCGAAGGTGCGCATCGGTGACGTGTGTATATATTTGCGTCGTTGAAATATTGCTGTGACCTAGCATGCCTTGCACGCTTCGAAGGTCGGCACCGTTCATTAGCAGGTCGGTTGCAAAGCTGTGTCTCATGGTGTGAGGGCTAACATGTTTAGTTATACCGGCTAGTTTTGCATACTGGTTAACCATTCGTTGAATACTGCGAGGGGTGAGTCGACGAAAATCACCGCTGGTCGATGGCTCAACGTTACGGCTATAGCTAATAAACAGTGGCGTGAGCGTGTCTTGTCTTGCATCTAGGTAGCGGTCGACCCAGTCGGCCGCCGATTCGCTAATAAATACCGGGCGGTCCTTCTGTCCCTTTCCGCGCACCATGAACTCACGACGCTTGGTATTAATATGGTCGCGGTTCAGATTGACTAGTTCAGATACACGGAGTCCGCTCGAGAATAGCAGCTCAATAATTGCTCGGTCACGTAGGCCGCTTGGTGATGAAATATCAACTTGTTCAATAAGCCTGGCAACTTCATCGTAGTGCAGGAAGGTTACTTGTTTGCGGGCAACTTTAGGAAGTTCAATTTTTTCAGGACTTAATGATGAGATGTCGCGTTTTGAAAGATAGGTGAGGAAGCCACGTAGGGCGATAAGGTGGTACGACTGAGTGATGGTTGCTAGTTCATCGCCGTGGTCGTTTATGTGGCGGTTCAGCCAGAGGCGATATTTGCGCACTACTTCGGCGGTAATGTCCTTTACGCGAATGTCACCAGTGAACTCAACAAAACGCTCTAAGTAGAATCGATAATTTTCAGCCGTCTTCGGCATACGTCCACCTTCGACTTCAATATGCTCAACGTAATCGAGGATGTAGTCAGATACAAACTTTTCTTCTTGCATAACCATACATTAAGCATAGCCTAAAAGGCCCGTGAACGATACAATAGAGGCAATGGAATGGCTTGAAGCGATCATTCTGGGGCTTATACAGGGTCTCACAGAATTTATACCGATCAGCAGTTCGGGCCATATTGTGGTTGCTCAGACATTCATATCTGGCGCTTCGGACCACTTATTTATTGAATTTATTAATGTTGGAACCGTGCTGGCACTAATTGTTTTCTTCCGTCACCGGATTGTTCAACTCGTGAAAGGTGTATTCATACACCGTCAGTACCGCCTGGCTAGAAACATCATACTGACCGCTATACCAGCCGGTGTTGTCGGGTTTTCGTTTGCGCACATTATTAGCTCAACACCGTTTTTCTCTAGTGCTGCTACTGTGGTGTTCACTCTTGCTATTGTCGGGGTAGTAATGATTCTAATAGATAGACTACCTCAGGCGTCGAAGGTTGAGACCGGCGAAAAGCTTTCAATTCGTCGGGCACTAATTATTGGTGTCGCGCAGACGCTTGCTTTTATTCCTGGTACGTCTCGTTCCGGAGCAACAATTCTTGCCGGTCGTTTTATGGGCCTTTCGTCAACCCAGGCTGCCGAATATAGCTTTCTCGTTTCAATACCTATTATGCTCGGCGTAACGCTGAAGCTATTTTTATTCGATTTTGAGTACCTCAGTGCCAATGCGGGTATTTTTATCGTCTCCAACGCAGCCGCCTTTATAAGTGGTATGTTCGCGGTTGGTTTTTTGATGCGGTACTTGTCGAAACATTCGCTCGCTTTGTTCGGGTGGTACAGAGTAGCGCTATCAGTCGTTGTTGCGACGATTCTTTTGGTACAATAGACAGTAAATTAAGGAGAAATAATGGAACACATTCAACGAACACTTATTTTGTTTAAACCCGACGCTGTTCAGCGCGGAGTCGTAGGGGAGATTCTTACTCGGTTCGAGCGAGTCGGTCTTAAGATCATCGGTACTAAGATGATTGCACCCGATGAAGCCCACTATCACAAGCACTACGAGGAAATTGGACAGGTAATTACTCGACGCGGTGAGGCGACATTTAATAATGTCCTTGCAATGATGAACCAAGGGCCGGTTATTGCTATGGTGCTTGAAGGTGTTGAGGCGGTTGAGCTAGTGCGTAAATTGGTTGGCTCGACCGAGCCCAAGTCGTCTGCTCCTGGTACTATTCGTGGTGACTACTCGCACATGAGCTACGGTTACGGCGACAGCACGCACAAGGGAATCCCAAACCTGATTCATGCTTCGGGCGATCTTGCAGACGCTGAAAAGGAAATTCCACACTGGTTTAGTGATGAAGAGCTGTATGATTATAGTGTTCTTCATGAGAAGTTTACTCGCTAAAGAGCCGTCTGCGAACGAGAGCTATACGACTCGTCAGCGGGGTCTTTTTCTTGGGCTGCAGAATCAGGAAAATAAGCATCCGCAACCTCTTAGATAGTCTATCTGCTAGAATGGTAGCATGCCCCGGTAGCTCAACTGGATAGAGCAGATCCGTCCTAAGGATAAGGTTGCAGGTTCGACTCCTGCCCGGGGTACCACTAATATAGGGGATATACGGCGATGAGCAGCAAGAAGATTTCAGTAGAGGGCCAGGATTTCGAAGGCCAGCGGGCTGGTGAAGAGGTGGTGTTTATATTCCGCCGACATATTATTGCAATGCGAAAAGGGTTTTATTTGCTGCTTATTCCGTTTGCGTTGAGTGCAATTCCGCCGCTTATCTGGCAATCAAACCTTGAATTGTTCTTGTTACCGCTTGGAGGGCTAGTTCTTGGGCTTACGCTTTTCTTCTACCACTTTATGATGTGGTATTTTACCGTATACATTGTGACCACCGAGCGCATTCGACAGGTTACGCAAAGGGGGTTGTTTGGTAAGGACGTCGTCGAGCTGCGGCTGTCAAAGATTCAAAACATAAGCTATAATATACCAGGGTTTAGTGGCGAAGTTTTTGGTTTTGGTACCATCGTCATTCAGACCTTTGTTGGCGACCTAGTCATTCGACAAGTCGATCACCCAGAGAAAACCTATAATAAGTTGCAAGACGTCGTTAGTTCGGTCGTTGAAACACCACAAGGACTCCATGAAGAAAATATCACCTAGCATTCCTTTTCGCCGTAAGAAGAAAGAGCCTGTCTCTCCTTCTGGTCGCATCACCACCGATACACTAGCCGAACACCGCGAGCGGGTACTTGCTGGCGGGCGAAAGTTTAAGTACCCAGTTCAGTACGCCAAACATAAAGTTGTTATTAACGCGATTGTTATTACGATTGCCGCGCTGGCTCTTCTAATTCTTGTTGGATGGTGGCAGCTTTACCCCGCTCAGAACACTAGTGACTTCATGTACCGCGTGACAAAAGTGTTGCCACTACCGGTAGCGACGGTCGACGGAAATCCTGTTCGCTATAGCGACTATCTTATGCGATATAAAAGCTCAATTCAGTACCTAGTCGAGCGAGACCAAATCGATCTTAACAGTGAAGACGGAAAAATTCAGGCAGATTACGTCAAGCGTCGTGAACTCGAAGGGGCGATTGCCGATACCTATGCGGCATCTATCGCTAAAGAGCGGGGTATTTCGGTAACCGACACAGAGCTAGAGACTTTTCTTATTCAGCAACGTGAGTCGAGCGACGGAGAAGTGTCCGAGAGCGTGTACAACGCCGTCATTCTTGATTACTACGGTTGGTCTCCAGAAGAGTACCGCCACGCTATGAAGAGTAAGCTATTGCGCCAAAAAGTCGCTTACGACATGGACGAAAAGGCGCGCGAGGTATCATCTCGAGTACAAAAAGCACTCGATGGTGGCGAGAAGAGTCTTAATTCCGTTGCGAGCTCTGTCAATGCAGGTGTTGGCGGTGGGGTTGTGTATTCACCGGCTATTTGGGTGCCTCGAGACAATCAGGACAATGGTTTAGCGGCCGCTGCGGCTAAACTAAAAAAGGGTGAGGTGTCTGGTGCGCTTCAGCTTGTCACCGGTAATGGGTACTACTTCGTCCGGCTTGTTGACAGCAACACAGCTCAGGTCCAATATGAATTCCTACGCGTTCCGCTGACCGCATTCACCGAAAAGCTCACCGAACTACGAGAGAACAATCGCATAAACGAGTATATTGAAGTATCTGGACTCGAAGGAGAAGAGTAGTATGTTCAAACTTCCAGATTTACCATACGCCTACGACGCGCTTGGCCCACACATTAGTGCAGATATTATGGAGTTGCACCACGACAAGCACCACCGCACGTACGTCGATAAGCTAAACGGCGCACTCGAGCAACACCCTGAGCTTCAAGGACGATCTATCGAGTCGCTACTATCTGATCTTGCGTCACTGCCTGAGGACATCCGAGAGATTGTTAGGGATGATGGCGGCGGCCACTATAACCACAGTCTTTTCTGGCAATGGATGTCCCCGAATGGTGGCGGCGAGCCAGAAGGTGAGCTAAAAGAGAAGATTATACAGAGGTACGGAAGCTTTCAGGCATTTGTTGACGAATTTACAACACAGGCAACAGGCGTATTCGGAAGTGGTTGGGTGTGGCTTCAGCCAAATATGGACATTTTGACAACACCTAATCAAGATTCGCCGCTTATGAGCGGGCAGGGCGAGCCACTGCTTGGGCTTGATGTCTGGGAACACGCCTATTACTTGGATTATAAAAATCAACGCCCTGAATATATTAAGGCGTGGTGGAACGTTGTGAGCTGGGATTTTGTGAGTCGGCGAATGCATAAGCAATAAAAAACGACCCGAAGTAAGGGTCTTTTTTAACTCTGGCGGGCCGAAGCGGAGAAAGCAGGGAACTATTTTGTTCAATAAAGTGAAAACCCCGCTGGCTGCGGGGCTCACGTGGAGCTCGACGCGCTATGCGGGGGAGGAGGGTCGCCTTATTCGGCAACTTTGTATAGGGTGGTGCGGGCCAGGTGGTACCCCCAGTGCATCGCACTGCGTTCTTCTTCGGGCCAGGTGAAAACTGGCTCTGTGTTGCAGTTGGTTTGGAAGGCAACGACGTCGTCGGTGTAGCCGGCGGGAACCTGCGCAAGCACCTCGGCAATCGTGGGCCTGAAGATCGCCGATGCTTCGTATGTATGGAGCGTCGGAAGTACCGCTACTACCTCGAGGTTTTCGGCCTCTTCGGCGAGTGATGGATACCGCGAGAAAGCGCCATAACGCAGATCGCCTCGCTCAATGTAGCGAAGTTTACCTTCGCGCACAACGACGGGGTGGATCTTGTCGCGAGCGTCTCGAGTAGCTCGTCGCTGATCTGCGGGATGCCGAAGGGCATAGCCATCTGAATGGCCCGAGGTTTTTCCGGAAGGGGCATGACACCATCCTAAGTTTCAAAGAACTCTTACACACACCCGGAAGGGTACGATAATAAAAACAATACCACATTTCGTGGTATTTGTAAATAATGAGTTCTTGGCGGGCCCGACCGGATTCGAACCGGCGATCTTCTCCGTGACAGGGAGACGTGATAGGCCAGCTTCACTACGAGCCCTCGCGGTGCTTTGCCTAAGCTCATCCGATGATAGCATGTTTACCCCCGTTATGCAACCTGCTATAATACCTGAAGAAGCTTGGTGCACGCCGATGTAGCTCAGTTGGTAGAGCGACGCTTTCGTAAAGCGTAGGCCTCCGGTTCAAACCCGGACATCGGCTCCACAAATGTAATCTATTATGCTAAAAAATACTTTCAAGAATATATTCACAGAACTCTTTACCAATCGGTATATTGCTATATTGTCGATTGTACTGACACTTCTTAGTGTCGCGTTTATCGTTTATATTGCATTTGCCGTTAGACCGAGTGACCTGCAGCTAGTGACGCACTATACGGCTTACGGGGTAACGCAGTTGTATCGTAGCCAGTGGTGGTATCTTTTGTCCTTTGCGGTTCTCGGAGCGTTAATTGCGTTCTTCCATATCGCTATAGCCTTGAAGCTTTTCCTCGTTAAGGGGCACCCCCTGGCAATATTGTATTTGTGGGTTGGTATTGGCGTCGTTCTTTTCGCCTGGATAACCAGTTTTTCAATTATTACTATTTGGTCGCCGCTGTAGGCGGAGAAGAGGCTCTATGACAAAGAAACCATCAATTGACTTAGAGATACCTCTTGGCAAACGAACACCAATGTACCGTCTGTTTGAGATGGTACCGGCTGTTATAACCTACGGTGCGTTCATTTTGCTTATCATTCTTTCGTTCGTGTCGCCGCTATGGGCGGCTATTTATTTGTTGATTATTTTGACCTCTGTGCTAGTTCGTGCCGTAAGGGTGGCTTTTCACACTATACTTGGCCACCGTCGCTTGATGCTGGCGCAAAAGGTCGACTGGGCAGCTCGTCTGGCAGATCTTGATACCCCTGAGGAGGCGTATAACCGCCATTACAGCACGGCTGGCAAGCAATTTGGCATGAGGACTCATCTAGAGAATTTGCGCCTCGTACAAGCCGATTCAGCGTCATTTCCAAAGCCATCGGAGCTCTATAATATGGTCATTGTTGCCGCTTATAACGAAGGCTACGACGTGCTTCAGCCAACCCTTCGTACGCTGACAAAAGTGACCTATGATGCCCAACGGATGATTGTAGCGCTTGCTTATGAAGAGCGTGGTGGTGAAGAGATGGAGGCGACCGCCAGACGCCTCGAGAAGGAATTTAAGGGTAAGTTTAAAGAGTTTATGATCATTAAGCACCCACGTGACCTTCCTGATGAGGTCGTTGGTAAAGGGCCGAACATTTCTTATGCTGGTGAGCGTCTTAAAGAGTGGTGTGACAAAGAAAAACTTGCCTACAAGAACGTTATTATCACCACTTTGGATGCCGACAATCGACCGCATGCCGCCTACTTCGATTACGTTACCTATGAGTACATTATTAACATCGACCGAAAGCACTTGGCGTATCAACCGATTGCGTTGTTCCTGAATAACATCTGGGACGTTCCAGCCCCTATGCGAGTAGTGGCAACCGGAAATACCTTTTGGAATATTATTAGCTCAATGCGCCCCTATGCCATGCGTAATTTTGCCTCTCACTCACAGTCTATGGACGCATTAGTCGAGATGAACTTCTGGAGCCGACGATCGATTGTTGAGGACGGCCACCACTTCTGGCGGAGCTATTTCTACTTTAACGGTAACTATTCGGTGCACCCGGTGTACATTCCTGTCTATCAGGACGCTGTACTCGACAACACCTACGCAAAAACTTTTAAGGCCCAGTTTATTCAGCTTCGGCGTTGGATGTATGGTGTGTCTGACATTGCCTTTATTGCGGTGCGTATTTTTACGCGTAAGCGAACCGTTCCGTTTTGGCCGGCGTTTGTTTGGTTTATTCGAGCCCTTGATGGTTACGTGACTGCTGGCTGCATGGCAATTATTGTTGCTGTTGGGGGATGGGTGCCGCTTCTTGTAAACCCCGACGCCTACAACGATATGGTGGCGCATCAGCTACCAGACGTCGTCAGTATGTTCCAGAGGGTTGCGCTCCTTGGTCTAATCATTATCGTATTCTTATCTATGCGGATGCTTCCACCGCGCCCCGCACGCTATAAGCGTACAAAGACGGTATGGATGGTGCTTCAGTGGGTGCTTATGCCCCTTACGGCCATAGGGTATCTGTCATTTGCTGCCCTTAACTCTCAGGCGCGATTGTTCTTTGGCCGGTATCTAGTGAAGTTCGATGTAACTACCAAGGCAACACTTGAGTCTCGTGAACTCGCTCGCATGGAGAAATTAAAAACTCACCCCAGTCAGCTTAAGCCTAGGTTTGGACGCCGCCGTAAGTAAACAGAAGTCTTAGGGGTAAATAAAAACCCTCCCGCTTTTCACAAGGGGAGGGTTTTGCTATAGGAATAACTAACTAGTTGGTGCGATCGGTACGATGACGGACCTCTCGCTTAATTTCAGTAAGGGTCTTATTGTATTCAAAACCAAGCGTAAACTTCTCTAGTTCTGATACTTGTGGGCGACTTTTGATCTGTTGTACTGTAGCCATGTGTTCATATTAGCATAAACAGCATAAATTGTCAATAGAACAGGCATTCACGTGAAATACCGCCTGTGATATACAAATGGGCTAGAGGAGTCAAAATGCCCCGTGGAAAACTATTGGGGGTATGTGGGGAAACAAAAAACACCCCTGTTAAATGGAGTGTTTGAAGGCGCTATATGGTGGGTCCTAGAGGATTCGAACCTCTCACCTCGTCAACGTCAATGACGCGCTCTAGCCAAATGAGCTAAGGACCCGTGGGTACAGATGAGAGTATACAGGAAACAGGGGACATTCTCAAGAGGCGTATCGGTGGTGGTGGAGGCGATAGCGTGCTATAATCACCAATATATGAGTGAAAACCTTCATGCAATGCGCCACAGCTTGGCACACATCACCGCTAGTGCGGTTAAACGGCTATGGCCAGAGGCGAAATTTGGGGTTGGTCCCGTCGTAGAGAACGGCTTTTATTACGATATTGACCTTGGTCAGCAGAAAATTTCCGAAGCTGATTTTAAGCGCATTGAAAAAGAGATGCGAACAATTATCAACCAGGGGCAACCTTTCGAGCGATTTGAAATGCCCATCGATCAGGCTATTTCCTGGGCGCAAGAGAACCAACAGCCCTACAAGGAAGAGCTACTTAACGACCTCAAGCGAGCCGGTACAACAGTAGCTAAAGACCTCGACAGTGACGAGCTTGGCCTTGCAGCCGACGGTGAATCGGCGCTTGAAAGCGTTTCTTTCTACAAAAACGGCGACTTTGTTGACTTATGCCGCGGCCCACACGTTGAAAAGACATCTGAAGTTGGTGCATTTAAACTACTTCGCGTTGCCGGTGCCTACTGGCGAGGCAAGGAGACGAACCCTCAAATGCAGCGTCTTTACGGGGTAGCTTTTGAGAATCAGACCGATCTCGACGCCTACCTGGTGCAGCTTGAAGAAGGTAAAGCCCGTGACCACCGCAAGCTTGGCCGTGAACTCGATCTTTACACCGTATCGCCACTTGTTGGGCCGGGGCTTCCGTTGTTTACGCCTCGGGGAACTGTACTACGCGACATTATGAGCACTTATTCGAACCAACTTCGTCAGCGCTATGGTTTCCAGAAGGTCTGGACGCCACACATCACCAAGAAAGAGCTTTACGAAACCTCTGGGCACTGGGCAAAGTTTGGCGACGAGCTATTTTTGGTGAAAAGCCAAGAAACCAGCGATGATTTTGCTCTTAAGCCAATGAATTGTCCGCACCACACTCAAATTTATGCCAGTTCTCCACGTAGTTACCGTGACATGCCGGTGCGCTTCCTCGAGACAACCACCGATTACCGCGATGAAAAGACTGGTGAGCTTGGTGGCTTGAACCGAGTTCGTTCACTTACGCAAGACGACAGTCACGTTTTTGCGCGACCAGACCAAATTGAAGCAGAAATTAACAATCTACTTATTGCGGCCAGGGAGCTTTATGAGCGCATCGGCATGAGTCTTCGTGTTCGTTTGTCGTATCGTGATGACAGCGAAGGATACTTGGGTGGCATGGCTCTATGGGAGACCGCTCAGGCGCAACTTAAGGTGGCGGTTGAGGGAAATGGGCTCGATTTCCTCGAAGAAACGGGTGAAGCTGCCTTCTACGGACCAAAGGTCGACTTTATGGCAACTGACGCTATTGGGCGTGAGCATCAGGTGGCGACTATTCAGCTTGATTTCGTCCAACCACAAAGGTTTGGGCTATCATACACCGACCAAGAGGGGAACGCTGCGCAACCGGTGATGATTCACTGTGCATTACTAGGATCTATCGAGCGATTCCTTAGCGTCTTTATTGAGCATACTGCAGGATGGTTCCCGTTATGGGCAGCGCCCGAGCAAGTGCGTATTCTGACAATTAATGACACCGTAGACGATTATGTCACCGATATCCGTAAAGTCCTCGATGATGTCGTGCTAATGCAGCCGGTTCGTTACAACGAACTTCGCTATACGGTCGATGATCGACACGAAAGTCTTGGTAAGAAAATACGTGAAGCTGCCGGTATGAAGATCCCCGTACAGCTTATTGTCGGCCCGAGAGACCGTGAAGCCGGTGAGGTGAGCGTTCGTACCCAAGCCGGTGAAGAGAAGGTCGCTTTGACTGCACTTGCAGAATATCTGCACAATTTGTAGTAATTCAAACAATGAAATATAAGGCGAGGCCAGCTTATGGCAGATAATCTATCATTACGACAAGTAGTTGAAGCGTATATGGCGCGCGTGCCAGCCGGTGCGGTTACGACCTATGGCGACTTAGCGGCGCTTGCTGGTCAGCCAACAGCCGCACGCTTGGTTGGCGGTATCGCGCATACTGGAAACGAGCAGCTTCCATGGCACCGATTGGTCAACTCCAGAGGAAAACTCGCTGCTGGATATCCAGGTGGTAGGCGAACCCAGCAACAGCTTCTCGAAAAAGAAGGTGTTTCATGTACAGATTTTCTGGTTGATGATTTTGATCTTCGGCGTTGGAGGCCACGGTAATGCCTAACGCTCAACCCCTTCCACTGATCGTTATTGTCGGCCCAACGGCTAGCGGTAAGTCGTCTCTTGCTATGGAGATAGCGAGTCAATACAATGGAGAAATTATTTGTTCAGACTCACGTACCATCTATAAGGGTATGGATATTGGAACCGCCAAGCCAAGTAGGGAAGATAGGGCAAAAGTGCCCCATTGGGGGCTCGATATCGTCGAACCAGGGGAGCAGTTTAGCGCTGCAGACTTCCAGAGTTATGCTAAGAAGAAGGTGGAGGAGATCCGCAGCAGGGGTAATATACCACTTATGGTCGGTGGAACTGGGCTCTATATTGACGGCGTGGTATACGACTACAACTTCGGCCAGGCCAGGCCTGAACTACGGGAAGCGCTTTCCAGCTTGTCGGACGACGACTTAAAAAACTATTGTGTAAACAACAACATCGAATTGCCCGAAAACGATAAAAACCGTCGATATGTGATTCGGGCCATAGAACAAAATGGCATCAATTCTAAAAGGTTATCAGCGCTTATACCCAATACCCTCGTTGTAGGAATTGCAACAAACCCCGAAGAACTCAAGGCTAGGATTGAGGCAAGGGCCGAACAACTATTTGCAAATGGAGTGGTACAGGAAGCAATATTGTTGGGCGAAAAGTACGGCTGGGATAGTGAGGCAATGACCGGAAATATCTACAAATTAGCCCGTAAATATTTAGACGGTGAGTTTGACGAAGCCGAGCTTCTACAGAAATTCGTGACATCTGACTGGCGTCTCGCTAAAAAGCAGCGCACCTGGTTTAAGCGAAACCCTGATATACATTGGGGGACACCTGCAGAACTTCATGCTTATCTGGACAATATATTATCGGCATAAAGAACTGTTATTGGCTGTTTCCGAACGACATCTGCAACCCAAATAAAATAAGGCGTAGGGACCCTTATTTTATATGGCGTGAAGCCGTCTGAGGAAATAGACGATACAGTCTCTGTTAGGCCGAACCACTATATGATATGATAAGAACAACAAAAGTACTGAAGGGGAGCGTGTATGATTGATAAATTGTTCGGATCGAAGACGCGTGTCAAATTGTTGCATCTTTTTATGAACCACCCTGGACAATCTTTTTACGTGCGCGAAATTACGCGACTTATTGATGAGCAAATTAATTCCGTTCGTCGTGAATTATCGAACATGCTAGAAATAGGGGTTATCACCAGCGACAGCGCGGATAACAAGCTGTACTACGAAGTGAATCAGCGCTACGAGTTCTATTCGGCGCTTCGAGCTATGTTCGCCGGAGAGTCAATTATTCCGGCTAACGCAGCTGTTGACGATAAGCGGGGAGTTAACTCGCAGTATATAGACGTAGTAAGCGGCATTCCGGCGCTTCGTTTGGCGCTTCTTTCTGGGGTACTTGTTCGTGGATCGACGTCATCGGTTGACGTTCTGCTAGTTGGTAATGTTCCTGTGGCGAAGGTTAAAGCGGCAATAACCGTTATTGAAAAACTTGAAGGACGCGAGTTAAACTATTCCGTGCTGTCCTATGATGACTTTTACTATCGGTTAAGTGTTCGTGATAAGTTTATTACTGAAATACTTTCAAACAAGTACAGTGTGGCTATTGATAAAGATAACGTCCTGAGTAGTTCAGAGCAAGGAGAATAAGAGTATGTTAGAAATAGAGTATAAAGGTGGAAATGGTATTGTTCTTTCGACAAAAAAGGCTAACCTTGTTGTTGATCCAAAGCTTTCAGCCATCGGGTTGAAAGACATGAATGTAAAAGATGCAGTCGAGGTGGCCACTGAAGAGCGATTTGCGCTTAAGGCCGACAGCGCGCGTCTTCAAATTGAAGGTCCGGGCGAATATGGCGTTGCCGACTTTGATATTCGCGGCGTTGCTGTGCAACGTCACCTTGATACCGACCAAGACCCAAAACGGGGCACTGTTTATCGCATTGTTGTTAACGGATTTCGAATTGCGGTTGCTGGAAACATGTTTGGAAAGCTTTCTGAAGAGCAGCTCGAGGAAGTCGGGATCATCGATATTCTGATTATTCCTGTTGGCGGCGGTGGCTACACTCTCGATTCAACGGGTGCTGTTGCAGTGACGCGACAGATCGATCCACGAGTCGTTATTCCTGTTCATTATGCCGATGACGGGCTAAAGTATGAGGTGCCACAGGCGCCAGCTGATGAGTTCATCAAAGAGCTGGGCGTAACAGTCGAAGAAGTCGAGAAATATAAGTTGAAACAGCTGTCATCGATCCCTGCCGGATTGACCATTGTGAAGCTTGCTCGATCATAGCGGGTAATTTAGACAGTAAAAAATAGGCCCTTGCTGAAGCAGGGGTCTATTTATGGTGAAGGGCGGCTGTAGCTTAGGCGGTAATGATACCTTTTTTCTTAAGCGTACGGATAGCCTGCGTGCTAATAACCATGGTTACTTTTTGGCCATCTACCATGAAGGTCTTCTTCTGTAGGTTTGGCTTGAAGACACGGTTGGTGCGACGCAAAGAAAAGCTAACGTTGTTGCCAAATTGCTTTCCTTTACCGGTGAGTTCACATCGTGCTGTCATAATTTATCCATTTTACCTTTTTTTACCCCTAGAGTCAAGAGGTGAGAACTGCGAGTAGGGTATTTCGGTATATGGTTGCGAGTCTGTATAATAATAGATATGGAAATAGATATACTTGGGCTAGCGATTATTCTTGGTGTCATTTTGATTTCAATGACTCTTCACGAGGCAATGCACGCCTTTATGGGTTTCTGGCTTGGTGACGACACGGCGAAGCTCGAGGGAAGGCTAACCCTTAACCCAAGAAAACACATCGACCCATTCTTGACGATTCTATTGCCACTTATGTTGGCGGTTATTGGTGGACCGATATTCGGTGGAGCCAAACCGGTGCCGTTTCGCCCAGATAGAGTCCGTTGGGGTGATTGGGGCGCGGCCCTTGTTGCACTGGCTGGACCTCTGACGAACTTACTTATAGCTTTCGTGGTCTATGGTATATGGATAGTCGTCGGCGCACCCGGTGGCGGAGACATTATGGGTAGTATCTTGCAGACAGCAGTTCTCGTAAACCTAGGATTCTTCGTTTTCAACATGTTTCCGATACCGCCACTCGATGGTTCCCGAGTTATTTATGCCCTCGCACCTGAGTTCGTTCGGTCCGGAATGCGGTTTATTGAGCAGTTCGGCATTATATTTGTCTTTGCGATCATTTTGCT
This sequence comes from Candidatus Saccharimonadota bacterium, assembly GCA_009992235.1. Lineage (GTDB taxonomy): Bacteria > Patescibacteriota > Saccharimonadia > Saccharimonadales > Saccharimonadaceae > Microsaccharimonas. The sequence goes on along the minus strand of JAACVZ010000003.1, from coordinate 17,764 downwards.
TGCAGGGTCGGTTATTGGTTCGGTGATGTCTGAACTCATCGGCTTCTTTTTGCAGGCGTTTAGTAATATTTTTCGCATCTAGCTTAAGCGAATCATCAGAATCTGCGTGGTATAATAAGGATACCCAGGTAAGGACCACCTAGGCGTAAATGATTTTCCGATATCATAGATGAGGAAAACCTAATGGTTCATCTCCGAGGAGGTGTTCTGCGGTTATCCACCTTGCATATACGCGGGGAACATCATCTCGCCCAAGGTACCTTTCCTGGGTTTTTTGTGTCTTTATGGCCTAGCGGTATAACTACGAGATGGCGACTCTCTCTATTGAGGCGATGCGCGAGTCGTGGTTTTTTAATTGCGTTTTGAAGGTCTGGTGTTCATTCAGCATATACGTTTCGATACTTTTTTGAATGAGCGCATGCTCTTCGCGACTTGAGTCGATATGTTCAATAAGCGCCTTACGGTTTGCGCGCGACTCTTCCTTGAGTTCGAAAATATCTTCGCTGTGTTTTAAGGCTATCTTCTTCAGATCAATGACTTCATCGTGCAGCTTTAATGCGATTGTGGTGAGGGAGCTTACTTGATCCGTTAGTTCATTTACACGTAATGTCAGTGCATTAACGCGCACCGTTAGCGCATCAACGCGTACTGTCAGTGCATCAATATTGCCTGACAATCCATCAAGCCGCTCAAAAAGTCCATTATATTGCTCACTAGTCATAGGTTTTATTATCCTCTTTAATCATTAAATAGTCTTGAACTTTGCGTATGATATTGGGTTAATGAAGAAAAAACGGCGTGGTATACTGAAAAAGTAAACAGGGCAATACAAACACATGAAACAACGCCTATCGGTCCGTGCAATTATCAACGATAACGGCAAAGTGCTGATTCTTAAAAGAGCGACTGGTCGCGAGACCATTCTGGGGAAGTATGAATTACCAGGCGGCAAGTTGGCGTACGGTGAACAGCCCGAGGATGCGCTTCGACGTTACCTCCACGATGACGCTGGACTTCATGTTCAAGCAGCTCAACTGTTTGATGCTGTGACATATATTGATCATGATGACCGGGCAATTCAATACGGCGTAATTGTCTATACCGTGACGTTAACACCAGACCAACGACCTGTTAGCCTGAGCGGAAACTATAATAAGTACCTGTGGAAACCGATGACTTCGTTACAGCAGAACGAACTCACCGATTTAACACAGTTACTTCTGGGGATCGTTAAACAAGAGACCATAACAGATGAAAGCCTTGCCAATATTTCTGACAACGATGTTAAAATGTCTACAGAAAATGAGGTGATTGTATATACCGACGGAGGCTCGAGAGGCAATCCTGGGCCGTCGGCGGCTGGATTTATCATTGTTGATAATTCTCGCGAGGTTATTGCTGAAGGCGGCGAGTTCCTTGGTATTACGACTAATAATCAAGCCGAATACCATGGAGTCCGACTGGGACTTGAGGCGGCTAAAGAGCTCGGTTTTAAGAAAGCGCATTTCAAAATTGACAGCATGCTCGTAGTTAATCAAATGAACGGTCATTATAAAATTAAAAATCGTGAGCTATGGCCCATACACGAGCGGATACGCGAACTCATGAAATTCTTCACACTTGTTACTTTTTCTCACGTTCCCCGGGAACAAAATCAGCTCGCCGATGGTATGGTTAACAAGACGCTTGATACCCATACGGATAATGGTTAACCACCTAATACTTTTTCGGAACCGCTTCACGCGGGAATATATAAGGGTCTCAACGCCTTATATATTCCCGGTTGCAGATGGTGTCCTTCAAAAGCATTAGATGGTTTACCTGCAAGGGAAAGCTTTTCTATCCTGAGAACACCATCTGGAGCCAGAGTGAGATAAGGCGCTGAGGCCCTTATCGAACCCTGCGTGAAGCGGTTTCGAAGGATAGTAAAAGGTTACCCGGTTAGGTGCTATAATTACAAGTGGCAGTCAGCTAGACGACCGCTTGTCTTTATTGACAAGAGGAAAGTCCGGGCAGCACAGGATACGACAGTCGCTAACCGCGACCGGGGGCAACCCTAGGGAAAGTGCCACAGAAACAAAACCGCCGCGCAAGCGGTAAGGGTGAAATGAGTGGGGTAAGAGCCCACAGCGTCATATGGTGACATATGGAGAAGGTAAACCCTGTCGGCTGCAAGGAGGTCAACATTAAAGAACGATCCGTTCGTTGGCCGATACCCGCTTGATCGTGCCAGCAATGGCATGACTAGATAGATGGTCGTCCTCGACAAAACCCGGCTTACAGGCTGGCTGCTACTAAAGAACCACCCCATGAAGGGGTGGCTTTTAGTTTACGCGTGTGTAAAAAGATTACTTTGCGCTTTTAACAACTGCGCTGAAGGCTTTTGGCTCAGATACGGCGAGTTCAGAGAGGATCTTGCGATCGAGTTCGATGTTTGCGCCTTTAAGACCAGCAATAAGCTTGCCATAGGTGGTTCCTTCGAGGCGAGCCGCTGCGTTGATGCGGGTAATCCACAAAGAACGGAAGTCGCGTCGCTTGTTGCGGCGGTCGCGGTAGGCGTATTCAAGTGCACGGGTGACCGCTTGCTTGGCAAGGCGGTAACTACGGGTGCGGTTGTGTTGCATGCCCTTTGCTTGCTTCAAAATCTTTTTGTGACGATTTCGAGCGGTGACGCTTTTCTTTACTCGCATACTATACTCCTAGTGCTCGCTTAATGTTCTTTGCTGTGCCACCGGTGACGGTAGCGGTGGTGTTGATTCGACGCTTGCGGCCTTTGCTCTTTTTAGCAAGAAGGTGAGCGCCAAATGCACGGCGACGCGTTAGTTTACCAGTACTGGTAATCTTTATACGCTTTGCAGTTCCCTTGTGGGTCTTCATTTTGGGCATTATTACTTACTCCTTACGACGACGCTAAGCGCTCGTCCTGCCATTTGTGGCTCATGTTCTTTTACGGCAACTTCTTCTAGTAATCCAAGGATCCGGTTAATCATAACGTATCCGAGTTCTCTGTGCGCGTTCTCGCGACCGCGGTAGAATACTTGGAGACGGACCTTGTGACCCTCTTCGAGGAACCCACGTACTTTGCGAAGCTTGATGTCCAGGTCGCCCTGTCCAATCTTCATACCAAATCGCATTTGTTTGAGTTCTCCTGCCTTGTTGCTTTGGCGATTTTTCTTCGCTTCCTTCATCTTCTGATACTGGAATTTACCCCAGTCGACGATTTTAGCTACAGGAGGGTCTGCGTTTGGAGAGATTTCTACCAAATCAAGTCCCGCTTCTTCGGCAGCCTTGAGAGCATCGCTGCGACTCAGGACGCCAAGTTGTTCACCCGACTCACCGATAACACGCAGTTCATTTGCACGAATCTGCCCGTTGATGCGAATTGATTGGTTTATATACTCTCCTTAGCTTATAGTGGGCTAGATGTGCCACATGAGCGGTTACTCAGCGATTATTTTATCAAATATTGGGCAGTAATACAAGGGGTAGAACCCCTTTCCGCATTAGTTTTAGTTATCGGGTAGGCGAATGGTCTCGAAATTGGAGGGCCTCGGCTACGTGATAGGCCTCAACCTTCGCTTCGTTTTCAAGGTCGGCAATAGTTCTTGCGACTCGAAGCAGGCGATAGTAAGCGCGGGTAGATACTTGTAGCGTCTTCGCTGCCTGACGAGCTAAAGCTACGGCTTCACGGGTGATTAAAAAGGTGTTCATGATGATTTCGGGTGTTGCATGCGCGTTGTATATATCGCTACGATTATATCTATCCTTTTGTCGTTTTCTTGCCATTATGATTGCCTCTAACACCTTGTGGTGTTGTGATAATGTCTTCGTATTAGAGTTAACGAGTTGTTCGAAAGGCACCTTTCTGACACTTATATGGATATCAAAACGATCACGCAAGGGTCCAGATATTTTCTTTTGATATTTTTCGACATGATACGGCTGGCATCGACAGGCTTTTTGCTCGTCGCCGTAATAACCGCACGGGCAGGGGTTCATTGCAGCAACAAGCAGGACGTCTGCTGGGTAGCTGATACGCTCGTAGACACGGGTGATGCTAACAACTCGATCTTCGATTGGTTGGCGTAGTGCCTCTAGAGAGGCCTGGGAGAACTCGGGGAGCTCATCAAGAAACAGCACCCCCTTATGGGCGAGGCTGACTTCACCCGGCTGTGGCCTGGCGCCTCCACCAATTAGGGCAGTGAGGGTTGTGCTGTGATGGGGCATTCTGAAGGGCGGTGTCGTGAGTAAAGAGCCAGATTCACCGTAACGGAGGCTGTGAAGGGTTGTTGCCTCACGTATTTCTTGGGGCGATAGGCCGGGTAGGAGATCGGCAAGAGCTCGGGCGAGCAGCGTTTTACCGGTTCCGGGTGAACCCGAGAGCAGGAGATTATGCCGACCGGCAGCGGCGATAGCCAGCGCTCGCTTGGCGTGCTCGTGCCCTTGGATTTCATCGAGAGACGCATGCACCTCTGTTGGCTTGTCTGCTATTGCTAGCTGCTGGCGATAAGGTTGGAGGGGGTGGACACCTTTTAGGTGCTGAAATAACTCCTTGAGATGACTTACGCCGTATACATCTACACCCTCAACCAGTTGTGCCTGAGGAACGTTCTCGACGGGTAGGTAAACCTTGGTCAGCCCGGACTGTTTAGCTGTTTCGGCGATGATAATTGCCCCGCGAATAGGCCGCAGGCGACCGTCGAGAGCCAGTTCGCCGGCGAACACTGCTTCGGATACATCGGCAGGCCTTAGTTGTCCGGATGCCGTAAGGATGCCAAGTGCGATAGGCAGGTCGAAGTAGGCTCCTTCTTTCGGTAACTCGGCTGGTGACAGATTGACAGTGAGTTTACGGGGCGGAAACTCAAGGGAGGCGTGTCGTATGGCACTTCTGACGCGCTCGCGAGCTTCATCTATGGACTTGTTGCCCATGCCGACGATTCGCACCCCGGGAAGGCCTGTACGCATGTCAGTCTCAACATCGATAAGCGTGCCGGTATAGCCACGAAGGGCGGCTGTGTGAATAGTTGCAATCATCCTCTCAGTATATTCTCAGAAATGGTTCCATAACAAGGGTCAATGTGCTATAATGGAATGATTGTGGGGCTGAATTAGCTTTCGACAAGAGGAATTTAACAAGTTATTCTGCAAGCCGTTTTACACTCGTAAGGTGTTTATTTAATTGCAAACACATTTGCTAAAGTAAAATCAGGATTCGCACAGTTGGCTAACGCTTTCCGTGTCCCTGTTTTTGCGCCAGTTGTAGCCTAGTTGCCGCAACCATCAGATTCTCTCAGGAAGCATAGGAGATCTGGTGTTATACTCATGCTTCTTACCCATACATCTGTGCAGTCAGGGTTGTAGGGGGACATTTCCTGGCGGAACGAACGGACCATGTGCGTCACATACGAAGGTCTGGGAGTTCTAAAAAGAATCATGTGACTATGCTTGAAGACGAATAACCGGTTACCTTTTGGACTCGGGGGCAGTACCCGACAGCTCCACCATGAATATAAACGCCGCCCATGTAAGGGCGGTTTTTTGTTGCCGTTTCAGTGGCATAAGGCATAAAACAAGACGACCGCCTGCGAGGAACGGTCGTCTATTGTGGAGTTTTTCGTTGTTTTTTGTTTTGGGCCCCTGGACAATTTATTTATTCAGGAACTACCCCTATAGTATGACGAAATTCCGCTTGTGTCAATAACTTTTTCATACATTTTTTATAGAAAATACGTCACAAAAAAGTAATAATTGCCGGCAACGTCTATGTGTTCAGCTAGCGGAAAGGGTATGTTCGTTTTTCTTGTGTTAATCGGTCGTCTTCGTACGCTATGGGTGGGTTGTGCGGGCTTGGATTCTAGCTGGGCGATTGTAGGCTGTGCGCAGAACAGGCTGGCGTCGCAGCAATGGGTCTAGAATCGGGTCGTTGCGGGTACGTCGATATATACGTTCGGCTTCATAGCGCTACGACATAACGTGCGTGTTAGTTCGAGCTTGGACCTGTGCGGCCCAAAGTCAGTCAGATACTTTTGTGGTGCACATTTCACGTACGTAGTGTTATGGCCTCGCGGTTCGAGCGCGGGATGATTTATGTGGGCATGTCCGACTTAGTGTGTATACGTGCAATGTCCGTTAGCGCACGGGCGGCTGAAAATAGCGACAGGCTAGTGGAGATGAGGATCATTTATATGTGATTTTGTCGTAATGACGGCACAATGGCGCATGTCAGAAGTACATGCTACAACGTAGTATTTATAACATCGAGTACGTACTCTCATCTGTAATAGCTAATACATTAAGCACGCTATTGTGAATACTACTACAATATACCCGTTAAAAACGGTTGACCTACCAAAGAGGTTATGCTAGAGTAAAAACAAGCTTTTAAACAAAACAAACAAAAGCCACCACACACCTTAACATCATAAAATCTTGTATCTTCACTGACCGTCCTTTTGACGGAAAGTCGGTACCGTCCGGAGAATGAAACTGTATCCTCACCTTGAGGTACACGCACCTTTTTACATTCTAGTTGGCGGGACCGATGCTCCGCCAAAAGCGTTTGTCCTGTTAGTACCGATACGTCACGTTAATCCTTGTTTTCTTTTCCAGAAAAAGCAATGAAACTACGTGGCGTATCGCCGGAACAGAGGACTATGAGCAAACGGTTGCTCTGGGTTTTCCCGGAGCGGTCAGATAGTCCGCAGCGGTACGCTGTTCTTGGTTCACACGCTCAATAATTTATTAGGTAGCGTTTGCTGCAACCGGAACATTTAAGTGTATCGCTCGGGCTCCATTTCATTTCACGACTATGGTATAGTAACAGGGATGTTACCACGTATTGTCACCACTGTTTCAGTCGTATCGCTTGCGGTACTTTTGACGCTTGTGACCTTTACGACTCCCGCCACCGCGGGTCCACTCGGTCTTCTTGCAATTTTTATATCGGCTTATGTATTCCTGGTGGGAGTCATAAGCCTTTTTTTGTCTGCCGCCAGCAGACTCATAGCTTTTTTCTCGGTTAGTCTTGCGACCTCACGCCCTATCTATCCGTTGCCTTTCAAACGCGCCTATTACTACAGTTCAGTGCTCGCCATGGCTCCGGTCATGCTAATTGGACTCCAGTCCGTCGGATCCGTTGGGCTGTATGAAATTATTTTAGTGATTGCCTTCGAGGTGGTCGCCTGTGTTTATATTTCACGTCGAATACCGTAAAAAGCTTATGCATGGCCCTTTTAATCATGCTATAATTTTAGGGTATGCAACCAGAGAATTCACAGCGACCTCTCGAAGGTTTTGAGCAATCTCCTATGCCGCCATCCCAAACTGGTGAGCATGGACCAGTCATACCTCCAGTCGAGCAAGGAATTCAAAAGGGAGTAGAGCGAAACGAACAGGTCGCCGAAGCAAGTGCGGTGGTTAACGACCTCAGCCAGGTGGCGCAACCTCAGGTGCCGGTTCAGCCGGTAGCGTCCGGTGCTACATCGGCACAGGACGACACTAACGTTACTGGTCCAACTGTTGCCGCCGACGAGGATGTCATCGAGAAAGAGTGGATCGACAAGTCGAAAGAAATTGTCCAGGCTACAAAGGACGATCCATATGTGCGTACAAATAAAGTGAATCAACTGCAGAGAGATTATATTCAGAAGCGCTACGGCAAAACAGTAGGCGCCGAGTAAACGTAGAGAGAGCAAAGAAGAGGGAATGAGGTGTTAGGGACAATCATCACCATAGTCGTTATTCTGCTTATCGCAGGCGGTGTTGGCTTTTTCGCTTTTTCTCAGTACCGTAAGGTCCTTCGTGAGGCTAAGAATTATGAACGTGGCCTTAAGATGGTGCCACTCTATATACACATACCTCCGGTCAGCTCCGACATTGAAGGCAATGGTCGCGATGAACGTGATATTACCGAAGAAGTTATTTCTCAAGCGCAGGTTATGTATAACATTATTGCCAGCACTGCAGTAAAGGGCTTTAAGAGTAAGATATATGGTCAGCGGCATATGTCGTTTGAGATTGTTGCTCATGAAGGTCTAGTGCACTATTACGCAATTGTCCCAGTATCATTAATCGATCTTATTCAGCAGGCCGTATCGGCTGCCTATCCGTCGGCGCGTCTAGAAGAGGTGAGTGAGCGCAATATCTTCAATCCTGCCGGAAAAATGAGCGGTACTATTGGTGGTGAGTTCACATTAAAGAAAGACTTTGCCTATTCTATTGCGACCTACCAAGAATCGAAACGCGATGCGTCTCGAGCCCTTCTGGATGCCTTGTCTAAGGCGACCAAGGAAGACGGCATAGGTGTGCAAATTCTTATTCGACCGGCTGGTGAGGGTTGGGCTAAGAACGCACGTTCAATTGCAGATGGTATACGCAAGAACAAAGGTAAGAGTTCGGGCGGCGGGTTTCAAACTAAGGGTATGTTTGAGGCGCTATGGAAACCACCAGAGGTTGAAGACGTGAAGCCGGAAGACCGCCAAATGAGTTCGGCTGAACAAGCCGAGGTCGACTCGATAGACGAGAAGACGCGATACCCGGGATACGAAACCCTCATTAGGGTTGTCGCTTCATCTAACACTTCCGCTCGCTCGCAGGCGCTTATGAATGGTGTCGTATCGGCCTTCTCGCTTTTCGACTCGTCATCTAACAATGGCTTCAAGTTTACCGTTTCTAAAAACATCGATGAGTTTGTTACGGCCTATATTTTCCGGTTCTTCCCGCAGGAGATTACTCAAAATATCTTAAATACTATTGAACTGGCAACTATTTTTCACCTTCCAGACCAAGCATCTATTCCAAACTCACAGGTAAAACGCCAGGCAAGTAAGCAGGTGGACGGGCCAACCCACACTATGGAAGAGGGCTTTTTGCTTGGGTATAACGAATTCCGGGGCGTGAAAAAACAAATTCGTCTTGGCGAGACCGACCGTCGTCGCCACACCTACGTCATTGGACAAACTGGTACAGGTAAGTCTAAATTGCTTGAGAACCTTGCCTTCCAGGACATGATGGATGGTCGTGGCTTCGCGTTTATTGACCCGCATGGTGACTCGGCTGAAGAGCTGCTTGGTATGGTACCAAAGGAGCGAGTTGAGGATGTTATTTATTTCAACCCGGGCGATATGGAAATGCCGGTTGGGCTTAACCTGTTTGAGTTCGACAGCCAAGACCAGCGTGACTTCTTGGTGCAAGAAACAATCGCAATGCTCTATAAGTTATACGACCCTGGCCACACTGGTATTATTGGGCCGCGCTTTGAGTCGTGGTTCCGCTACGGTGCACTTACGGTTATGTCCGACCCTGCGGGCTCCTCATTTCTCGATGTTCAACAAGTATTTATTGACCAACCGTTTGCCGATGAGAAGATCAAACACGTCAAGACTCAGTCGGTGCTCGATTTCTGGAACAAAGAAATGGCTCAAACACCCGAGTCGGCTAAGGGTGAAATTCTTGGATGGTTTGCCAGCAAGTTTGGTGCGTTTCTTGCAAACGACATGATGCGTAATATCATAGGCCAGACAAAGAGCGGCTTTGATCTTCGTGAAATTATGGACAACAAGAAGATTCTTCTAGTGAACCTCTCCAAGGGAAGGGTAGGCGAACTCAACTCGCAGCTCCTAGGAATGATATTCGTGATGAAGTTCCAGGCCGCCGCCATGGGTCGAGCCGACGTTCCCGAAGCAGAGCGAAATGACTTCAGCCTCTATGTTGATGAGTTCCAAAACTTTGCGACTGACTCGTTCGCTACCATCTTGTCTGAGGCCAGAAAGTACCGTTTGAGCCTTATTCTTGCTAACCAGTTCATGACGCAGTTAACCGACCAAATACGGGAGGCTATTCTAGGAAACATTGGAACAGTTATTAGTGGACGTATAGGTATTACCGATGCTGAAATTCTCGTAAAGAAATTCTCACCAACCTTTGATACTGAAGACTTAACGCGGCTACCGAATTTCCAAACGGTTGCGTCGGTAATGATTCAAGACGTTCCGTCTGCAGCGTTTAGCATGTCGCTTATTCCGCCACTCGGTCGATCGAACCCACAGCTTCGTGACGCTCTTAAGAAACTATCGGCCGCAAAGTACGGAAAGCCTCGCGCGGAAGTCGAACGAGATTTCTTTAACCGCATGAGCGCCGGTGATGTTGCACGTAAGGCAAAGATGGAGGCCATGAAGCAGGCACAGCAGGAGCGGATGGCACGCTTCCAGGAGGGCGCAGCGGCTCCTCAGGCGCCTTTGGCGGCACAGGATGCACCAATTGCTAGCTCGTTGCAACCAGCTCCTCAGAGCGCTCCTCAGGCGCCTAAGGCACCGTCATTCCTTGACGATTGGCTTCAGAAGAGACAGCAAATTGCTCAAACTCAAACACAGAAGGCTGCTCCTGAAAAGAATCCAGCGTTTGGACCTACGGTAGGTCAACCGAAGCCTCAGGCGCCACATACACCACAAGAAACAACCGACCCGCACGATTTGAACGTGCGGGAAAGTGGTGATGATCACCCAGGTGTATCAGTTAAACTGCGATAATAATTATTTTTTGCCGGTAATCATAACTCGGAAGAAGTCGTAGAGAACGCCCAGTACCCAGCCGACAATGAATGCACCAATTGTCTCGAAGCCCGAAAGAGCGTAACCAAGGTTTTTGGCGATAAGGTAGACGCCGAGTACGGCGAAGAAGGCGACGACAGAGCCTGCGAGTATAGCATTCGGCCGGGCAATTGTTGATCCAAGTACTTCGCTCGTTTTTTCAATTGGCTTGGCGTGTATAAACTTACTGAAGGCACGTTCAGGAGCTGAAAGGTTGCTGCGAACGTGGGTCATACGGTGCTGGAAACTAGCATCGCGTTCTTTTTTGCTTATATTGCGTCGTTTTGGCGCTGCGGCGTTTCGTGCTTTCTTCTTTTCCGCTCCACCTCTTTCGACGCTAATGGCCTGTTCAAGTGCTTCAACCTTTGCCTTCTCGGTTCGTGTTTCAGCGTTTTCAATAGACCTTTCGGCGCGCTTCTCGATGTCTTCACCTGCTTTTTCGTATTGTTCGTCGGCAACTTCAGGCGTTGGTAGGCGTTCGTTGTTACTATCGTTTAACTTTTCACTCATGGCTATAAGGTTCCTGTGTTTAGGTCGCGTCGAATGAGGCGGACTTCTTTATTCATTTGCTTCGATCGGTAGTAGAAGAAGGTGACTACTGCAAGTACAATCGCAGCAAAGGCCATGTTCTCGCCTGGACCGGTGCGAGGAAGCTCGGCTACGACTTTCTCAACTACTTTTGGTGTTTCGCACTGAACCGGAATAAGTGTCCCACTACCGAATACGTTATCCATCTGACAGTCGTATGAGGTGGCGTCGCTTTGTCCGACCGGTGTTACTGGAATGGTCGATAGTAGACGCACGGTGTACGTTCGTGAAGTCTTAGCACCCGCTTCAAGCGAGATGGTCGGCCAGCTGAGTGTCTTCTTCTCTTCGTCAAAGGTTCCGCCGCCGTTGTCTATGAGCGTGGCGTATTCTACAACGTCATCTAGGTAGTCAACGAAAGTAGCATCGATAGCCGAGCCGCCATTGTTGCGAATAGTAAGGGTATAGACAATGCGATCATTGGCGTGGGCAGTGGTTGTTGTAGCGTCGATGTTGCCTTGCGAAATGTTCTTTGCGTATTTAGATAACTCTAACTCACCTGGTATGACACAGTCGGACTGGTCTTTTGAGTGCTTGTTTTCATCGAACTCATCTTCTTTAATAGTAATTATTTCAAAGTCACCTAGTCTACATACGACGATGTCTCTTGGAGGGGTAGGGCTTTTTGGTATATAGGTTGTAACCAAGTTTCCGCAGTTTTGCATAATGGCGAACCATCCAACTGCCTGAGAGTAGCCGATGTAACCGTAGATAGTACTGTTGTCTGACCCATAAAGCTTGGACATAGGGCGACCGTGAACAGTTTCAACGTATTGCCAGCTGCTACTGTAGGCTTTCAGTGAACCGGCGTCGATTGATCGTTCATGACGTCCCCAGCTGTAGACGCCTTTTGTCTTGAAACTACCGTAGGTTGCTGCGGCTATTTCGGCGCGAGTAATGCCGAATGAGGTCATGATGCTCTTAAGGTTCTTATTATTGTTGTCGTAGGGACTTAAAAAGTTATTAATTGATTTGTTCGAACCATAGCCAAGACCCCCGTATACGAAGTCATTATTACTAGCTGCGTTTGCTGGTTCGGGGGCCTGAAAGACTACAAGTGACTGAACAACTAGTGCCAGCGCTGTAAATATAAGACCAAGACGACGGGTGACCTGCTCTTTACGGAGACGTTTCGCATAAAAGCTAAGTTGCCCGACGAGTGCGGGACTAAATGAGAGCCGAGATACGATATTTCTGAACATAATGTTTTTGTTTTTTGTTTACCTCTTATGTTAAAGATAGCATAAAAAATATGTTCAGTACAAGCACCTTTTTAATTTGACCTGTAATGTGGTATATTAGGAGTAAAGTAAACGCCAGGTGGATGGCCGAACATAGGGGAGAATGAGGTTTAAAGTGGCTCGAAAAACAGACAATTCATACGATGGTTCACAAATTCAAGTACTCGAAGGGCTCGAACCGGTTCGTAAGCGACCAGGAATGTACATTGGAAGCACCGGTTTTGACGGTGTGCACCATCTTATTAAGGAAATTGCTGACAACTCTATAGATGAGGCTATTGCCGGTTACGCATCGCGCGTCGATGTTGTTATTCACGATGATGGCGGTATGACCATTAGTGACAACGGTAGGGGTATTCCTATCGACAAGCATCCAAAAACCGGACTGTCGACCCTTGAAACGGTGCTTACTGTTCTTCACGCCGGTGGTAAGTTTGGTGGTGGTGGCTATAAGGTTTCTTCTGGTCTCCACGGTGTTGGTTCAAGCGTTGTAAACGCCCTTTCGTCACTTATGATTGCCGAAGTTGTCAAAAACGGCGAACTATACCGAATTGAGTTCTCGCAAGGTGCAACCAAGGTTCCTTTCAAGAAGGTTGGCAAGACTGACAGGGAAAGTGGAACTATGATCACTTTTTATCCAGACCCGACTATCTTTAAGGAAACAGTCGAGTTTGATTATAAGTGGGTAGTTGATTACCTCCGGCACCAGGCGTACCTCACTAAGGGTGTGTATGTCGGAGTCGTCGACAATCGCACCAATGAGCGCCAAGCCTTCTATTTTGAGGGTGGTATTCAAAGCTACGTAAAACACCTTAACATCGGTAAAGACGTCGTCAGTGACGATGTTTTCTATGTCGAGAAGCAAGTCGAAGAGTCTGTAGTAGAAATCGCGATTCAATATAACGATACATTTGTTGAAATGGTGAAGCCGTTTGCGAACAATGTCCTTACCCCTGACGGCGGAACGCACCTTATCGGGTTCCGTTCGGCAATGACTCGTGTTATTAATGACTACGCTCGCAAAAGTGGCATGCTAAAAGAGAAGGAAGACAACCTCACCGGCGATGATATTCGGGAAGGCTTAACGGCCATCATTCTTGTAAAACTTCCCGATCCACAGTTCGAGGGTCAAACTAAGAACAAGCTTGGTAACCCTGAAGTTCGACGTTACGTCGAGCAGGTCATGAACGAGTATTTCTCGTACTATCTCGACGAAAACCCAGACACGGCCAAGAAAATTATTGGTAAAGCACTGCTTGCAGCTAGGGCGCGTCAAGCTGCCCGTGCTGCTCGCGATAGCGTTATCCGTAAGGGCGCCCTAGATGGTATGAGTCTTCCCGGCAAGCTGTCGGACTGTTCTAGTAAGAATCCGGCTGATTCAGAGATCTATATTGTAGAGGGTGACTCGGCGGGTGGATCGGCCAAATCTGGCCGCGACAGCAAGACGCAGGCAATTTTGCCACTTCGCGGTAAGGTGCTTAACGTTGAACGTGCCCGTCTTGACCGTATGCTTGGTAACAATGAAATCGTTAGCCTTATTAAAGCGATGGGCGTTGGTATCGGCGACCAGTTCGACATTAACGGGCTGCGTTATCACCGTATTATTATTATGACCGACGCCGATGTCGACGGTCACCACATTTCGACACTGCTTCTAACCTTCTTATTCCGTTATATGAGAGAAGTCATTGACGGCGGACATGTTTACATGGCGAAGCCACCGCTGTTCTTGTTGAAGGCGGGCGCAAATAAGCGCTGGTACGCCTACAGCGATGAAGAGCGTGATGATAAGATTAACCAACTAATTGCTGCCCGGAAAGCTGCAGGAACGGCTGTGAACGCAGAAGACAACGTCATGAAACAGGCCGGTCTTACAGACGTTCAGCGCTACAAGGGACTTGGTGAGATGGATGCCGATCAACTTTGGGAGACGACTATGAACCCTGAGAACCGCGTGCTTATACAAGTAAAAATTGATGATGCCGAACGAGCTGACGCAATTTTCACGAAGTTGATGGGCGATGAAGTAAGCTTACGTAAGAGCTTCATTCAATCGCGTGCTAAAGAGGTAAACGTTGAGGAATTGGATATTTAATATGGATGACGAAAATACAACACCACTTGAAGGCGAGATTGTAGAAATCCCGCAGACCCACTCAAAAACACTCGAGCATCGTACTGTCGAGAACGTTATGGAAGACAGCTTCTTGCTGTACTCGATGAGCGTTATTATCGATCGTGCGCTCCCAGACGTTCGTGATGGCATGAAGCCGGTTCACCGTCGAATTCTATATACCATGGGCGAGCAAGGTCTTCGCCCAGGCGGTAAATTTGCGAAGTCAGCGCGTATCGCCGGTGAAGTAATGGGTAAGTATCACCCTCACGGTGACAGTTCTATTTATGATTCGATGGTTCGTTTAGCTCAAGACTGGGTTATGCGGTATCCGCTTGTCCAGGGTCAGGGTAACTTTGGCTCAATGGATGGTGACCCAGCGGCCGCCAGTCGATATACCGAGGCTCGCCTTGGTCGTGCCGGAAACGAGCTTTTGGACGATCTCGACAAAGAGACGGTTGATTTTCGCGATAACTACGATGGCTCCGAACAAGAACCAAGTGTTTTGCCGGCCAAGTTGCCAAACCTGCTTTTGAACGGACAAATTGGTATTGCTGTTGGTATGGCAACCAGTATCCCACCACACAACATGGGTGAGTTGGTTGATGCTACAGTTGAGCTTATCGACAATCCAGAGGCGACAGTCGATGACCTCCTTAAGCACGTGAAGGGCCCCGACTTCCCGACAGGTGCTGTTGTTTATGGTGGCTCTCCAATGAAGCAAGCCTACCAAACTGGCCGCGGAAGCGTCACTATTCGAGCCGTTGCTGATATCGAGGAAAGCAAGAAGGGCCGACACCAAATTGTTGTGACCGAAATGCCTTATGCTGTAAATAAAGCAACACTTATTGAAAAAATTGCCGACCTAGTTAAAGATAAAAAATTAACATCGGTTAGCGACTTACGCGATGAAAGTGCGCGTGGAGCGGTTCGCATCGTTATCGAACTTAAGAAGGACGCCTATCCGAAGAAGGTTCTTAACCAGCTTTATAAAATGACGACACTCCAAACAAGCTTCCACTATAATATGTTGGCTCTAATTGATGGTATTCAGCCAAGAGTGCTTGGACTTTCAGAAATTTTGCAAGAGTTCATTAAGCATCGACAGGTCGTCGTCCGTCGTCGCACGGAATACGAGTTGCGAAAAGCCAAAGAACGCGCACACATCCTCGAGGGGTACAAAATTGCTCTCGATCATATCGATGAAGTAATTAAAACGATTCGCGCCAGCAAGAACCAGGAAGTCGCCGAAGCAGCACTTGTTAAAC
This sequence comes from Candidatus Saccharimonadota bacterium, assembly GCA_009992235.1. Lineage (GTDB taxonomy): Bacteria > Patescibacteriota > Saccharimonadia > Saccharimonadales > Saccharimonadaceae > Microsaccharimonas. The sequence continues at coordinate 1,971 of JAACVZ010000003.1, read as the reverse complement.
AGTTTAATCTTAGTGTTATTCAAGCCAAGGCTATTCTTGCTATGCAACTGCGTCGTTTGACCGGTCTTGAGCGCGAGGCAATTGAGAATGAACTGAAGACACTGCTTGAAATAATCGCCAAACTCGAAGCTATTTTGTCCGACGAGCACGAAATCCTCAAGATTATTAGGGCGGAACTTCTTGAAATGAAAGAGAAGTATGGCGATAAGCGTCGTTCGAAGATAATTAATCACGAGATGGGTAAATTCAGCGACGAGGAGCTTATCCCAGAAGAGGAATCTGTTGTATTGCTTACAGCAGGTAACTACATTAAGCGAACATTGGTGACCGAATACCGTCGTCAACACCGGGGCGGAAAAGGCAAACGAGGCATGACTACCAAGGAAGAAGATGTCATCGATCAGCTTATTCCAACAAGTACTCACGACTGGCTACTGTTCTTTACTAACCGAGGCCGCGTCTTCCGCTTGAAGGCATATGAAGTGCCGGCGGCTAGTTTGCAGGCCAAGGGGGTCGCAGCTGTGAATCTTCTCGCGCTGCAACCAGAAGAACGCATTACGTCTATTATTAAGCACGAAAAAGACGCTGATGAAGCAGGCTATCTATTTATGGCCACCATGAAGGGAACTGTGAAGAAGACGCCAGTGAAGGATTACGCAAACATTCGTACGAACGGACTAATTGCGATTAAACTTGATGATGGTGACGAACTTCGCTGGATTAAGCGAACTAGTGGCGACGATGACATTATTGTCTCTACTTCTGCAGGCCAAGCCATTCGCTTCAAGGAGACCGACGCTCGTCCAATGGGCCGAAGTGCTCGCGGTGTCCGTGGTGTCCGCTTGCGACCGAATGACGCAGTTGTTGGTATGGACGTTCTGTCTGACGACAAGGGGAGCTTCCTGGTTATTAGCGAAAATGGATTCGGAAAATTGACCAAATCGTCGCACTTCCCTCCACACAAACGAGGCGGAGTAGGTATTAAGGCGGCGGTTGTTAGCTCGAAGACTGGACCAATTGTGGCGGTGCGCTGTCTTGAAGAAGACACCGAGGAAATCCTTCTGATCTCAAACAAGGGACAGGCTATTCGTGTCGGACTTAAGGACGTACCAACGCTTGGTCGCACAACACAAGGTGTTCGTATTATGAGGACCAGCGACGGAGATAAGGTTTCGTCATTCGGATTTGTGCCAGCACAAGTCGAGGAAGCGGTAGAGGACTAGTCATGGAGGCTATCTCGCCCTACATCATAGCGGGAGCGCTTGGGTGGTTGAGCGCGCAGCTTGTGAAGTACATGTTACTTAGTATTCGAAAGAAGCAATTTGTTCCAGCACGCCAGCTATATTTCTCTGGAAATATGCCAAGCGCCCATAGTGCAACAACTATAGCGGTATTAGTAGTCATCGGAGTATACGATGGCGTGCAATCGGGGCTCTTCGGTCTTGCGCTCGTGTTTGCAAGTGTTGTGCTATATGACGCAATGATGGTGCGTCGTTCATCTGGCGAGCAGGGACGTGCGCTAACAGAGATGATTGCAGAACAAAAAAGCAAGGTGCCGTTGCCTCGAGTAGCCAAGGGCCACACGCCAACGGAAGTTGCCGTCGGGGCCTGTTTAGGTGTCGTTGTTGGCCTTGTTGTGATTGTTTTGGGCCTTGGCTCGTAGTTGATGTCTTATTAACATCAAATTTATTCAAGAATACACTTGACCTCTACTCTGTAAGAGAGTATGATTATCTAAGTCTGGTTGTTACGGAAATCGTAGACAACACCAACGTGGAGTTGATCAGATATGAACTTTGACAATTTAGTAGTGCAAACAAATTATTTTTAACAAAAAGTTATACGGGCTTCGCGCCTTGTATAATTTCCGTTAGAAATTATCATCGTCAGTTAATTATGTATATTGAGTCTTGTGTTTTGAAAATAGAAACACATTTTTATGGAGAGTTTGATCCTGGCTCAGGATGAATG
>JAACVZ010000002.1 GCA_009992235.1 Candidatus Saccharimonadota bacterium | reverse complement strand
TACATAGTTGTCCCTGGTAGCAGTCTGTACAACACCGATACTTTTTGTGTGATGAAGTATGAGGCTAAGGACGTTGGCGGTGTTGCGACAAGCCAATCAGGCGGAACTCCATGGGTCTCTATCTCCCAAACCGCGGCTATTACCGCAGCTGACGGAGCATGTGGCGATTGTCACCTCATTACCGAAGCTGAATGGCTTACCATTGCTCAGAACGTATTAAGTGTTCCGAGTAACTGGAGCGGAGGTAGTGTCGGTTCTGGATCGATGTACCGTGGCCATACCGATAACGCCCCAACTAACTCCCTCGCAGCCTCAACCGATGGCGACGGTTACTCTGGTACTGGCCAAACGACTGGCGAACAACGCCGCACCCTCACGCTCACTAACGGTGAAGTAATTTGGGATCTGGCTGGCAACGTCTGGGAATGGACGAGTGGCACAACCGAAGGAGCTGGCAACCAGCCCGGCGCCGCCGGTTATGCTTGGCGCAACTGGAACGGTCTTTCAAACGCGGGCAACCTCTCACTAAACCCATTCCCATCTTATGCAAATCCAGACGCTAACGGCTGGACATCTACTCAGAATATAGGACAAATATACAGTAGCTCGACAGAGTCAGGTCTCCGTGCCTTTCGGCGCGGTGGCCTCTGGGGCACTGGCAGCAACGCCGGGGTGTTTGCGCTCACTTTGAACGACCTGCCCAGCCACACGGGCAGCGGCGACGGTTTCCGAGTTGCCCGGTAACATAATCTCAGAAAAAGTATAAATTCTCTTGTAAAACAGCACACTGTCTTTTCGATGTGCTACAATTTTGGGCAGACACCTAACCCGTTTGTAGAAACGGCACGGTGAAAAAACGCGTAAACAGTACTGAACTCGTCGTTCAGGCTCGTTTACGCGTTACGTGGGGAAACCTGCGTAGGGTCTTTGGCCCGCCTGGCGGCGGGTTCTGTGTTTTTCTGACATCTGGTATAATCCTTTATATGTCTGGACACAGTAAATGGTCAAAAATTAAACGAGACAAAGGCGCCAACGATGCTAAGCGGGGCGCTGTCTTTACGCGAATTGGTAATCAGATTGCCATTGCCGCACGTAGTGGCCTCGATCCAACTATGAATTCATCACTCGCTATTGCTATTGAAAAAGCCAAGCAAGCAAACATGCCAGCCGCAAATATTCAGCGAGCTATTGATCGAGTTGCCGACAAAAACGCCGCTGCGTTAGAAGAAGTCACCTATGAAGGCATGGGGCCTGGTGGCGTTGGTATTATTATCGAAACAGCAACTGACAACAAAAACCGCACATTTCCCGATGTTCGTAGTGCTTTAACGAAGAATGGTGGCCGCATTGCCGATGCCGGAAGTGTAATGTTCCAGTTCGATCGTAAGGGCGTGATTGTAGTGTCCGAGACTGGCGAGGACGCCCTGTTGACTATTCTCGAGGCTGGTGCCGAAGATGCAGTTGAAGAAGACGACGAGACGATTGTCTATACCGATCAAAAAGACCTCGCAAAAGTGCGTACGGCGCTTGTCGACGCTGGTTTAAGTGTAGTCAGCGCAGAGCTTCAGTACGTCCCGAACGTGTCTGTAACCATTGAGGACGAAGAGGCTGCCGGTAAGGTGATGAAACTGCTCGATGCGCTCGATGAGCTTGATGACGTCACAAACGTTCACACAAACGCCGACATTGCCTAACTAGTTCATATTTCGTCAGTATACTTGAGTCTATGCTGAAGACATTTCGTGGACTAATACTGGGTTTGGTGGTTCTCGTAGGCAGTGCGTATGTTTCCCCTACATACGCGTCTTCGGCATATATAAAAATTGTGGAAGTTCAGCCGGGAGGTATCGACAGCCCGCTCGATGAAATGGTGGTGCTATATAATATGTCGCCAAGTCCTGTCGATCTGACGAACTGGTGCCTAACTAATAAATCGGATGTTGAGTTTGTGTGCTTAGGGAAAGACGGTCCATACACACAGCTATTTCTTCCCGAGTACTCCTTTGCTGTTATTGTTTCGGACTCTTTGGCGCAACAAATGTCCGCGGGGTCGTATGCCGCTCGGTATATTCCAGCTAACAATAGTTGGGGGAGCATTGTTGCGAGTTCCGATACTATTTCGCTTGTTAATGAAGTAGGTGAGCTCGTCGATAATCACACGTGGATGGAGAGCATCGGAAGCCAGTATATCTGGCGCCGTGATCGCTTTGGTATTCCTCCGACGTGGTACTACCAAGATGCAGATATCATAAATGACTGGAACGTTGTATTAAGAGACCAAATTGAAATTAATGGTGCGGTGCTGCTTGGTGAGCCATACCCTGAAGACCCCGACCCAGAAGAGCCGTATGTGCCTCCAGTATATTTACGGTTGTCAGAAATTCTCCCAAACCCCAAAGGTAGCGATGCGGGGCTTGAATATATAGAGCTATACAACAGCGGCGCAGATGCCATAGACCTTGGTAATTATCAGCTTCTCATAGGCAAAGATCTTGAAAAAATAGTTAGCTTGCCAGACGAGCAACTTGAGCCGGGCGGCTATAGGTTCTATACACATCTGGACTTCACATTCACGCTTCTTAATACGAATAGTCGAGTTGCTCTGCAGTATAACTCTATGGTGGTTGATGAAGTTAATTACTTAGACCCCAAGGATGATATGGCGTGGGCAAATATTACTGGCGTATGGCAATATACAAATCTCCCGACTCCAGGAACAGAGAACACTCCAAGCAAGGTGACTGACGAAACTAAAACCGAGACACCCGTAGCTGAAACCCCATCACTTAAACCATGTGCACCGAACCAGTATCGTAATCCAGAAACGAACAGATGCCGTCTCATAAGCACATCCAGCACTTCATCTTCGTCGCTGACGCCTTGTAGGGAAGGTCAGGAGAGGAATCCCGACACGAATCGCTGCCGGTCAGTATCAACTAAGACGACAGAGCTTGCGCCCTGCAAAGAAGGTCAAGAGCGCAACCCAGAGACGAACCGTTGCCGGAATATTGTCAGCATGACCGATGCCCCTCACGAGGTGAAGGGCGTGCAAGAAGTGGCTCAACAGCAAAGTTCATGGTATGTATGGGTTGTCGTAGGATTAGTTGTTTCAGGCGCACTGGCATACGCCGGGTGGGAGTGGCGCGTCGAAGTGCATCAATTTATCGTAAAGCTTAAGGCGAGGCTTTTCAGAGTCAAAAAGTAACCTATACTAAGAGGCATGAGAATACTTGGTATAGATCCTGGGACGGGCATTATGGGGTTTGGTGTTGTTGATGCTGGCCAAAAAGGCGTAAGTCTTGTTGATGCTGGGGTTATCCGGACTCCGGCGCATACGCCTCATGACGAACGGCTTGAGGATATTTACGATAGCTTGACGTCAATTTTTGATGCGACAAAACCAGACGCATGTTCAGTTGAAAAATTGTTTTTTTCAAAAAATATTACTACTGCCATGTCAGTAGCTGAGGCTCGAGGTGTTGCATTACTTGTTGCAAGGCAGCACGGCGTACCGATTGCCGAATATACACCGCAACAAATTAAGCAGACGCTAACTGGTTATGGAAAAGCAGACAAAAAGCAGATGCAAGAGATGGTTCGTTTACAGCTTGGGCTAAAAGAGGTGCCGAAACCGGACGATGCAGCCGACGCCATAGCGGCAGCTGTGACGCATTTTTTTATGACGCGCGCTTAGGCGGGGCTTTAGTGAGCCTGTGTGGGTGACGGGGGTCTGATGCTCGTGCCGCGATGGCGTCAAAGCTTGCATAGACAGTAGAGTTTATGTCCGTAAAAAGAAGCCGTCCACCTAGTAGATTCGAATCTGCCGAGCCGTCTTCGAACGGAGTGCCGTCGGTGAGTTCAATAGTTTTTGACAGTGCTATTTTTGCAAAAAAAGGATGAATTATTGGCGCGAAATGGCCAGCTTCTTTTGTAAAGAACTCTCGTTCATAGCGTGGTTGTTTATGAGCGCTAAGATGCCTGCCTGCGTCAAACGTAACGGGCGTTGACTCAATGAGTCTCTGCAGAAGCCGTTCACCTATCACTTGAATATAATCGGGTCGCGGGTCTAGGTAGCCGACGTGTCTTTCTAGTTCTCGTTCTTCGAAATTTGCGACTAGCCGACTATCTGCATATTTACCACAACGAACATAGCGCCCATACGGACCAATGATGGCACTTAGCATGGTGAACTGTTGATCTGGTGAAATTGTTTCAATATTTTTTTGCACGCAGTTAACTCCTTATGGGCACAAGCAGTAAAAGTATACGCCTTTTCGTGCTATTGCGGTAGATGTGTCATAATAGACGTATGATTGCCCATGTGTCTGGTGTTGTTGCCGAGAAGTTTATTAACTCTGTGATTGTTGATGTTCAGGGTATTGGGTACGAGGTGCAGGTACCTCTTTACGACGCAGAAAAGGTCGTGCTTGGAGAAGAGGTGAAGCTCTATACGTATCATCATATTCGTGAACAATCTCAGGAACTTTTTGGTTTTTCGTCGCTTGTGGCGAAGAAGCTATTTGAACTTCTTATTACAGTTCAGGGTGTTGGACCAAAGGCGGGTCTTGCAATTCTTTCACTTAGCAGTAGCGAAGAGGTCCGAAACGCGATAGCTAGTGGGGATAGTGGATTTATTTCAAAAGCGAGCGGTGTTGGTAAGAAAATTGCCGAACGAGTGGTAGTTGACCTGTCTGATAAAGTTGGGCTTGCAGTTTCGGTTGCGCAATCGTCTGGTTCAAGCGTCGTTATGGCAGGAGATGAAGCACTTGAAGCACTTATGGCGCTTGGGTATACGCTCGCTGATGCAACGGCCGCCCTTGAGTCAGTTCCAAAGAATGGTAGTACTGCTGATCGCGTGCGAATGGCGCTGAGGGGGTAAACTATGGCTATTGAGAGAATCGTTCACACTACTGCATTCGATGACGATCCAGACGAGGCGATTATTGAGGTAACACTTCGACCACAATCGTTTAGTGAATATGTTGGACAGAATAGACTTAAAAAAAACCTACAACTTGCCATAGATGCCGCGACTAAACGGGGCGAGCCGCTTGACCACATTCTTCTTTATGGGCCGCCCGGACTAGGAAAGACGACAATGGCGACGGTCATTGCAAATGAGATGAAGGCAAATATTCGTGTCACGGCTGGCCCAGCTATTGAGCGAGCCGGTGACCTAGCGAGCATTCTGACTAGCCTTCAAGATGGGGACATTCTATTCATTGATGAAATCCATCGATTAAGTCGATCGGTTGAAGAAGTGCTTTATTCGGCAATGGAAGATTATAAGCTCGATATTATGATTGGCAAAGGCCCAGCGGCTCGAAGCGTGAGACTTGATCTCCCGAAGTTTACTGTCATTGGCGCGACAACACGAACCGGTGCGCTAGCCGCGCCGTTGCGCGATCGTTTCGGCCACATATATCGACTCGATTTTTATAATGCAGATGAAATTGGCCATATTATTACCCGAGCGGCATCTATTTTGGGGAGTGACATTAAAAAAGAAGCAGCGGAAATGCTTTCAACGCGCGCCAGGTTGACGCCTCGTGTGGCAAACCGGCTGCTGAAGCGAGTGCGTGATTACGCGGACGTTAACGGTGACGGTATTATCGATGTTGAAACGACCATAAAGGCACTGACGTTGCTGGAAGTCGACGACCTTGGCCTCGATCCGGGAGACAGGAACTTGCTTAGTCGTATGATCGATATGTACGGAAGTAACCCCGTCGGGTTAACGACACTTGCCGCGCTAACTGGTGACGAGACGACGACAATTGAAGATTTCTATGAACCATATTTGTTGCAGATTGGTTTGCTCGAGCGTACTCCAAGGGGAAGGCGAGCAACTGCTCGTGCTCATACGCACCTCGGAAAGAACCATGCCTCCAAAGACGATACGCCTTCGGAATAAGGTATACTGAATACATAAGGGGGTAACATTATGAACCCAGACGAAGACCCATCGCAAACAGTTAACCCATCGCAGCCACCATCCATGGTGCACGTAGTTCGTTCGGTTGATCCTGCGCGCGCTCCAGTAGGTGCTGAGGCACAACGCCGGCACGTACGCTCAAAGCGACTGTACCCACTTCTTAATCTAAGCGACGGGGAGTATGTTGTTCGAGTTGTAAGGCGCCACCCCATTGGCCTTGTCGTCCCGCTAGTTATCGGGTCATTACTTATCGCGGCAATAGCGACTGTTTTAGTGAGTTATAATGATCTCGCTGACGGCTTTATTGTTGCTGGTCGGGAGATGAGTCCCGGCGTTATTGTTCTTCCGGGTCTTGTTTTCATGCTGTTTATTGCTGCCGCTATGGCCGTTTCTTCGTACGTGTATTTGAAAAATAGATTTATTCTTACCAACGAGAGTATCATCCAGGAGGTTCAGCTTAGTCTCTTTTCTCGGAGAGAGCAGACTGTTAGCCTTGCGAACGTCGAAGACGCAAGTTACTCACAAAAAGGGATGCTCCAGTACATGTTTAACTATGGTAGTATCCGACTCAGCACCGAAGGGGACGAGACGACCTATAGGTTTGATTATGTTTCTAATCCCAAGGACCAAGTAGGCGAACTAAATAACGCAGTTGAGGCATTCAAGTATGGCCGACCTATTGGAAGTTAGTTGCGGCTTTTGCGAATAAAGTCGTCTTCGCTTTCCATCGAGGAGCGAAGTGTGTAGCTTTCGCAGGCATCATTAACGCACTCTGTAGGTTCGTAGCGGTAATCGCTGTCACTTTCTCCAAGTATGATACCGAACGGATCAGTGAATAGGTCTGCGTCAACTGAAGGCAGCATATCGCTAGTGAGCACTTGAGGGTAGTGACCATCGTTTTCGTAGTACACCTCTTCGAGGCTGTAGTACATTGCGTTTATGGCCGTTTTTCGAGTGTCGTCTCGAGCGGCTGTTTCAATGTCGTTTTTCTGAATGAAAAAGAAGATACTAGCGACACCAACTATGACGACGACGAAGAGGAGTTCGATAACAGTAAAAGCACGTGTGTATTTCATCTCTCTTGATTATAGCAAATTAAGATTTGAAAGGTATAATAAAGAGATAGAAAGAGAGGGAAATAATATGGCGACAAAGAAATCCGACACGTCCGCAGCGACCACACCAAAGGTTGCCTCAGATGAAAAACTAAAAGCACTGGGTCTTGCTCAAGAACAAATCAATAAACAGTTTGGCGAGGGAGCAATCCGACGTCTTGGAGACACAAAGACCTCTGACGTTGAGCTTATTAGCAGCGGTGCGCTAAGCCTCGATATTGCCCTTGGCGGTGGATACCCAAGAGGAAGAATTATTGAAGTGTATGGGCCGGAATCGTCAGGAAAGACGACTCTTACACTTCACGCTATTGCTGAAATTCAGAAAAATGGTGGAACGGCTGCCTTTGTTGATGCCGAGCACGCTCTAGACCCTGCTTATGCACGTCGACTTGGAGTTGATACCGACAACCTTCTCGTGTCGCAGCCCGATAACGGCGAACAGGCTTTGGAGATTGTTGAGACACTTGTTCGATCAAGCGCAGTCGACCTTGTTGTTATTGACTCGGTTGCAGCATTAGTGCCACAGGCTGAAATAGAGGGCGAAATGGGCGATAGCCACATGGGTCTTCAGGCGCGACTCATGAGCCAGGCCTTGCGTAAATTAGCGGGCATCACCCATAAAAGCAAGACCATTGTTATTTTCATTAACCAAATTCGTATGAAAATTGGTGTTATGTTCGGAAACCCAGAGACGACAACCGGCGGTAATGCGCTAAAGTTCTATTCATCAGTGCGTATGGACATTAGGCGAACTGGTCAAATAAAGACGGGGGATGATATTCTCGGTAACCGGACGAAAGTGAAAATTGTTAAGAATAAGATTGCTCCACCTTTCCGTATTGCCGAATTTGACATCATGTACAACGAAGGTATTTCTCGAACCGGTGACGTGCTTGACCTCGCGGTACAACACGGCATTGTCGGTAAAGCTGGTGCGTGGTTCGACTACGCTGACGCAAAAATCGGCCAAGGACGTGAGGCGAGTAAACAGTATCTCGTTTCTAATCCCGAGGTACTAAAGGAAATAGAGACCAAGGTTCGGGCAAAGGTTGCCGAAGGCCAAGCCTAGCATACGGTTACTATGAAAATTTCTGGCATCCGAGCTCAAGTTCGCGACGCTCAACGGGTAAACGTGATGGTGGACGGTGTATATCGGTTCTCGCTCGACATTTCACAGGTTATTAGTCTTGGTATTAAGGTTGGCGCTGAGTACACAAAAGAAGAGCTTCGGGGTCTTGAGCAAGAGAGCCTGTTCGGGAAAGTGTATGCCAGGGCTCTTGAATACGCACTGACGCGTCCTCGAAGTCAGCGTGAGATGAAGGACTATCTGTACAGGAAGACGCGCGACACGAGGCGCAAAGATGGGGCAGTAAAGCCTGGAATCTCCGAAGAGACAGCAGCGCGGGTGCTCGATAAATTACTAGAGAAGAAGCACGTCGATGACGAAGCCTTTGCCTCGTATTGGGTTGAAAACCGAAAGTTACGCAAAGGTGTCAGCGCCCGTAGATTGGCTCAAGAAATGGCGAGTAAGGGTGTTGATAGACAGATAATCGACGAAGTTCTAGCCACTACCGACCGCGAAGACATCGAAGAACTTCGCAAGGTTATTAGCAAAAAGCGTACTCGTTACGATGACGAAAAGAAGCTGATTGCCTATCTAGCGGGGCAGGGTTTTTCTTACGACACGATACGCGAAGCGTTAGACGCGCCCGACGACGAAGCGTAGGCGGGTGCGCTAGGCGTCTGGCTGGGGGTCGGCTTTTCGAAAAGGGTTAACGTAGTCAAAGTGGCTCGACTCTTTTTCTCGTTCGACCACTTTCTTAGCGGTTGATTTGACGGTCACAGTCGTTCGGTTAATGTCGACAATTTGAGACCGGTGAATAAGCGGGCCGGTATCGGTGAGTCCTTTGAAGAAGCCACGCTTTACTTTTAGTTTCTGAATAGAGAAGCTAGTCGCCTCTATGGTGTAGTCCTCGACCTTTCCAAGTTTATGTTTGTGCTCGTCTACGACGTTCATTCCGATAAGTGAAAAAGACAATTCATAGAGCTCTTTTATCTTTACGACATCATCGAGACCAATAATCTCATCGCTTCCGTCGACAATCATACCAAGATGTCCCATTTCTCGAATATCAGCAACGCGCAGCAGCGAAGGATGCTCTGTAAGTAGAGGACCTTTTAGCGTATAGGCGAGAATCATTAGGTTCGACGGGTCGATCACCGGTTTTTCGAGTTGACCAATAGGCCCACCTGTGTGAAGGCTCATAACTGGGATGTCGGTCATCTGTGATCCAAGAAGCTGCATAATAGTAAGTATAAGCGTTTTTGCGCGGTGGCGCTACTCTCCGAACGGATTCGTCCGCAATCCCTCGTCTTTAGGTAGCGATACAACCTGATCGCTCCTGCGGAGCGTGTTAATACGCTCAAGCGTCGTAGCGTCAATAGAGCCGGCGTCTATGTCTGAGGTGTAGGTTCCGTCAACCGATGTCTCTTCAAGCATTTCATTCAAATGAAGGACAGCAAGTGCGAAGACCGCAGATACAATAAGGAAGAATATAATGATATGGAATCTATGAAGTAGCTGACCTACTTTTTTTCCGATTAATCTGGGGGCGAGATGTTGCATGTTCATGGGTTACCTTACGAATATCGATATTATAAGTTTTTCTATAACGACAAGGTCTTCGCTAGTACTAGCCCGCCCAATACTGATGTGCGTGACTTGTAGCTTCGGGATGTTGCTTTCGACTCCACGCAAAAAGGCGATGAAGTCGTCGTAAGCAACTTCTGAATTCACCACCACAGAAAATGACCGAGAATTTTGTATGGGCGCGTTGTTGTCGAAGGTCGTAGTAATGGAGATCCCGGCAATGTCGGCATAGTGTTGAACGTCCCGTATGGCAGCAGGCTGATAGTTGGCGTTGGTAGCAAAAATTTCATTTGCCTTCGCGACTAGGCCTTGCTCCTGGTTAAGTTGACTCTTAAGCGCTTGTAGATTTTGAATTTGTTCAGCACTAGCGTTAGCGTCGGTGACTCGGTGGCCTACTTCGACGGAAAAGGTGCGGAGCTCGGCGAATGCAAAATAATAGACAGCTACTCCGCTTGAGATAACGATAAGAAGAAAGAAGGTGAGGAAACCACGGAGTTTTGTTGGATTCATTTTTATTGTCCCCCTTCTTTATTAAATGTAACGGTCATAGTAACGCTTACTGGATAGTTATCGATACCCCCCGAATCGGCACTGACCGACTGAAAGGAGACGGTCTGAACAAGCGGGGACGAGCGGAACGCCGACTGGAGGGCGAGAATCTGCTCGGTTGTTTGTGCGTATGCGGTTATTGTAACTGGAGATGAGATAGATGCTACCGTTAAATCGACATTGCCGATAACGGTTCCTTCTGGCATCAGCTTGCCTATGCCAGTTAGAATTTCCGAAAACCTCACCTCTTCGTCGAGAACGACTTTTGCTCCATAGAGCTGTGCGCTTAAATCGCTGACTTTCTGTTTCGTCTCACCATAAATGCCAGCTTCGGTGTCGTTCGTTTCAATTAGTGAATCGGCGCTCATCTTTGTGTCATTGAGAATCATAGATGAACCGTACATAACGGCAAGGACTCCGAGCGTGGCTACGAGAGTCATGCCGATGTAGCGTACTAGCAGTGTATTTATTCGAGCCGCCTCGAGCTGTTTCTTGCGTTCGCCTGGAAGAAGATTAATCATTTCCACATCCTTCCCGGGGGGATACTCGCAATACCAGCAACGGTTATATAGCGTGGACGGAACTGCTTTGGTGGCTCTTGGAGTTTTGCAAAATCAAGTCGTTGCCACGGGCTGGCGACACGTGCGGCGATGACTAGGTTCTCGGTAAAGTATTCGCCAATACCTGGCACGCTACTACCGCTTCCAACGACAAGCAGTTGTTCAAGTTTCTTCTTGTTGTCGATACGCTCCGAGTAGTATCTCATAACCTTGCGCACTTCAGTGAGGATTCGCTCAAGGCTTGGAGATAGTGTTTCGCGCAACTTCGCCTGCCTGGGCCCGGCGTTGAGGCCATTAAGGACCTTAAGCTGGTGGGCATTTTCAAGGGGGATATTCAATTTCTTGGCGATATCTAGAGTGAACGTGTTGCCGCCGAGGGCGATACCACCAGTTACCCGAAGGTGACCCTTATCTATAATCGCAATATCTGTACTAGTAGGGCCAATATCAACAACAATTGTAGGCAGGTCTGCGCTTTCGGTCTTCGTGAGCAGGCGGGTGACAGCGCTGATACTGGGCTCTACAAAAATAGTTTTGTAACCGGCGTCTTCGATGCATTTGACGGCATTGTCAACGATAGTTCTTGGAATCGCGTACATCAGGACGGTAATGAGCTTCTGGGCCCGGTCGCGCTCAATAATTGCGTAGTCGATATACAAGGTTGAAGAGGGTATTGGTATATATTGTTCTGCCTCAAGAGTGACCGCTTCACGTAGAGTGTTTTCAGCCGAATACGGTAGCGTAAATGTCCGGCAATAGGTTCGTGCTGTCGGTAGCGTAAGAGCGACATGCGTGCCGGTAAGCGTGCCGACAATTTTTTCCGCGAGAAGCAGTTTTATATTCTCGGTGAGGTATGCTCCGTCGGTAGTCTCGAGGGCATCTTTTACCTTAAGCGGGTCAAGATCAAGTGAGCCGTATCCGTTTACAAGCCATTTTTTCTCGTCAATAGACATGGCCTTCACACTTGCTGTGCTAATATCTAGTCCGATTATTGGTGTATCTTTGAAAAAAAGTTTTGACATATGCCCACTAATGTAACTCTACTCAATATTGTACCACGAAGCAGTACTTTGTAGGGGGCGATATGCTACTGGATATTCTGAGACAGCTGCGCGATTGGAAGCATCACGCTGGCTGCGATAAGTCCAACCATCGACCCCATGATGATAATCATAACTGGCTCAATGATAGAACTGACGCTATCGATAGACAGGTCTACTTCATCCTCAAAGAACTCAGCAACTTTCAGGAGGACGGTGTCGGTTTGTCCTGTTTCTTCACCAACGGCGAGCATTTGACTAACGATGCCAGGGAAAAGGTCATCCTTCTCGACAACCGCCGCAAGTGATCGACCGTTTTTTACTTCACGGGCAGCATTTTTTAGCGCTTCTTCAAAAAGAGAGTTACCGACTGCTCGTGAGGTTACATCTAACGCTTGAAGTACGGCTACGCCAGCGCCCATTAAGGACGAGAAGACGCGAGCAAAGCGGGCGACGGCCATTTTGCGGACAATGCCTCTAACTCCCGGTATGCTCAGCAGAAGAGAGTCGAATCGGTGCTTTCCTTTCGGTGTTTTAGTGTAGCGGAGCAGGAAGGCTAGTCCACCGACAAGCCCAACGGCTACTAGATACCAATAGCTGGTCATGAAAGAGCTAAGGCCAAGCATGAACTGTGTTATTGCCGGTAGTTCAGCGTCGGGGCCGCCTAGGTCTTTAACGATGGTGCCAATCTGGGGAACGACAAAGAGCATTAAGCCGAAAAAGGCGAGAACTGTAATGACCACAAGGACCATTGGGTACGCCATAGCGCTCCGGACTTTTTTTCGTATTTCCGAGCTACGCTCTTGCTGCAGGGCGAGACGAGCAAGAATTTCATCAAGTATACCAGCTGTCTCTCCGGCACGAACCATGTTCGTATATATATCGTTAAACGTTTCTGGGTGCTTACTTAAGGCCTCACCAAGAGGCATACCGCCTTCGACGTTTTTTACGACAGTTTCAAGAATTTCTTTTAGAGCTTTATCGTTCGTGTACTTGTTGAGAGATGTTAAGGCTCGCAACAAAGGAACGCCGGCGCCAACCATAGCACTTAGTTGTCGTGTGAATATAACCAGGCTGTCTGCTTTTACTTTCGTTGTTTTAAAGTACTTATTTAAATCGAAGCTGACAGGAGATTTTTCTTTAAGCTTTTTAATGCTCACTGGTCGAAGTTGTTGCTTGGCGAGTGCTGCAATAACACTGGCGCGATCGGCAAGCTCGGTCTTACCTTTAACAACTTTATTCTGGGAATCGATGGCGGTGTAGGAAAATTGTGGCATAGCGGTTTATCCTCTGCTGACGCGCAGCACCTCCTCGATGGTTGTTTCACCGCGCAACGCCTTGATTAGGCCGTCAATTTGCATGGTCATCATCCCCTCTTGAATAGCCTGAGTCTGGATTTGATCGCTGGTGGCGTGTGACATGATTAGCCTTTTCATAGCCTCAGAGTTATTGAGCACTTCATAGATACCAATACGTCCTTGGTAGCCTTCGCTTACACCGTCGGCAACAACTGTTTTGTCAGCTCGCCATAACGTCAAAATTCCATTTTCGTCGGTGCTAAGGGGAGTTTCACCTCCAATTCCTGCTTCTTTGGCGCTTTTCTCGAGTTCGTGAACAAGTCGGAAATCGCCACCCTCTTTCAGGCCAAACAGATGGGCAATAGCTGTCTTTTCTTGTTCAGTTGGCGCGAAGCTTTGGCGTGATTCCATGTGGAGTCGGCGCACGAGACGCTGGCCGACGATTGCTCGGATGGTGCTTGATATCAGGAAGGGTTCAACGCCCATGTCAAGAAGACGAGGTAGGGCGGTTGCGGCATTGTTGGTGTGTAGGGTGCTAAAGACCATGTGCCCAGTAAGGGCGGCCTGAATGGCGAGGTCGGCGGTTTCGGTGTCGCGAATCTCACCGACCATAATAATGTTTGGGTCTTGACGGAGTAGCGAGCGAAGCCCGTTCGAGAACGTCATACCAGCTTTGGGGTTAGTTTGCGTTTGGTTGACGCCAGGAATCTTATATTCAACTGGGTCTTCGATGGTTGAGATGTTCACGTCTGGGCGATTAAGAATGGTGAGCATACTAAAGAGGCTAGTCGACTTACCGCTTCCGGTCGGTCCGGTCACGAGTACGATGCCATTTGGCTCGGCCATCTCCTGGGTAATATCGTTGAGGGCTTTGCCCCAATAGCCCAACTCGCTAAGTGACACGGCTTTGTTCGATTCGTCGAGAACGCGCATGGCGATTTTTTCACCATCGCTTACAGGCAGGGTACTGACACGAAGCGCATAGCGTCTTCCGGCAACTGTAATCTTAAATCGACCGTCCTGCGGGACGCGGCGCTCGTCAATTTTCAGGTTTGAAAGAATTTTAATGCGACTGATAAGAGCGTTGAGCACATTGCGCGGTAGTCTGTTTACTTCCTTAAGAACGCCGTCAATTCGATATCGAACCTGAACAAATTCTTCACGAGGTTCAATGTGAACGTCGCTGGCGTGTGAGCGAATTGCGTATTCGAGCAATAGGTTGACCGTTTGTGCAACTGGAGAGTCTTCGGAAATATCTTGATCTTCACCTGAAAGGTCCTGATCCTCAAGTTCGTCGGCGCGCTGAATGTCTATAACATCACTCAGCTCTTTGTTGACGTCTCCTCTATAGTAGTCGAGTGCCGCCAGGATGTTGTCGCGAGTTGCAATATATATTTTCGAGTTGGTGCCAATTTCTTTTTGTATGAAGTTCACCGCCTGGACGTCGTCAGGATCTTCCATCGCTAGGTGGTGAATACCTTCTTCGTCGATCTTAAAGAGGACGGCGTTATACTGTCTAGCTACCCGCTCTGGGATGCGAGTGAGAACGTCAGGGGGGATTGCTTGGGCATTTACTTCAACGAAAGGAATACCCGAATATTCGGCGAACGCCTGTACGAGCGCTTTTTCGGTAATGTCTTTTTGGTCAAGTACGATGTCTTGAAGAGGGCGCTTTGAAGATACTGCTTGTTTCTTTAAAGCAGAGAGTTGCTCAGGAGTTACTAGATTTGCCCGCCCAAGCACTGTTTCCAAAATGTTGTCGGAAATGCGCATATGCTTAGACCTATTGTAAAGCATTGACCACCGAAGCGCTAGATGTTGGTGTCTGATATACTTATGAGCATGATTATTGAGGCGACAAGCGAACAGGCAACCCGCAGTATAGGTGAGGCTATTGGTCGAACATTGCGTGGTGGTGAAGTGTTTGAGCTTGTTGGCGACGTTGGCGCCGGAAAAACAACTTTTGCAAAAGGTTTAGCGGCCGGGCTTGGTGTGAGCGAGACGGTTCAGAGCCCAAGTTTTACGATAAGTCAGGTGTACGAGGCCAGGGATCACCTTCGATTGGCGCATTATGACTTCTATCGCTTGCAAGATCCAGGAATTATGGCAGATGAACTTAACGAAACGGTTCATGATATAAAGACAGTGACGGTTATTGAATGGGCCGACACCGTAGGTGACGTGTTGCCAGATGGATATTATCGAATTGTGCTCGAAGCCACATCTGATAACGGTCGTACCATTATCATCCCTGACGAAATAGGAGAAAAATTATGATTCTTTGCATGGATACCTCGACGCCAACCTGCAGGCTATGGCTAGTGGACGGCGAACGCACACTTCTAGAGGATAGCTGGGAGGCTGGACGAGAGCTTTCGACAGGCATTTTTCGCTATATACAGAATTGCTTAGAGAAAACTGGTGCAGGCTGGAGTGACATTTCAGGCATTGTTGTTTTTCAAGGGCCTGGAAGCTTCACTGGGCTCCGTATTGGAGTTACGGTTCTTAACACCGTTGCTCACGCACAGGCTATTCCGATTGTTGGTACGACAGGTGATGATTGGCGAACTGACGGATTGGGTCGCTTGGGAGATTCTGAGGATGACGAGCTGGTTATGCCAGCATATGGTGCAGGCGCACATATTACGAAGCCACGTAAATAAGCTTGCGCTGAATATCTTATGAGCGCTACAATAGACGTAGGTCTTTCATTCGCAGAAGAGTGAGGACTCTTGATAAACTTTTTGAACAATTCAGACCAGTCTTTGATTATACGCACTAGTTAAGATGAACACTTGACGAGACGATGTCTGAGGAAGGAACAATATGGTAGAAGCAATAATCGCCGTTATCATCGGAGCACTTGCTGGTGTGGGCGGAAAAGCAACTTACGACCTTCAGCGTCGTAGTAACAGCAAGCATTCAGCTGATAAAACAATCGCCGACGCAAAGACAAAAGCCAGTGATATTGTCTTGAAGGCAAAAGATGAGGCAATGAAACTTGCTGACGATACAAAAAAAGAAGAAGCCGAGCGACGAAAGTTATGGGATAAGACGGAAAATCGCCTTGCCGAGCGAGAAGTATCACTTGATAAGAAACTCGACGAGCTCGACAAGCGAGCCGATAACCTTCGGGCACAAGAGGTTGAGGTTGAGTCGTTGAAAGATGAAATTCGCGACATACGCACTCGTCAACAGGAGAAGTTAGAGAAAATTGCCGGGCTTAAGAAAAAAGAAGCGGCCGACAAACTTCTTGAAATGACCGAACGAGATATAAAAGAAGATTTGACTGGTCTTGTTTCAAAACTACAAATCGATGCTCAAGAAACTGCCGAAGATCAGGCGCAGTTTATTCTTGTATCAGCGATGGAGCGCATGAGCTCTGAAGTGACCGCTGAGCGAACAGTGACAGCGCTGAAGCTGACTGATGATGAAATGAAGGGTCGAATTATCGGAAAAGAGGGGCGCAATATTCAAGCCCTTCAGCGCGCGACTGGCGTCGATATTTTGGTTGACGACACGCCAGGTATGGTGATTCTTTCAAGCTTCGATCCGCTGCGACGACAGGTCGCCCGTTTGAGTCTTGAGATGCTTATGAAAGATGGACGCATCCACCCGGGACGTATTGAAGAGGTGGTCGCAAAGGCCGAACGAGAAATAGACAAAGAGGTTCTTCGTGCCGGTGAAGATGCAACTCGAGAAGTTGGTGTGGTCGGCGTTCCGAAAGAAATGGTTCAACTACTTGGCGAGTTGAAGTTCCGAACCAGCTACGGACAGAACGTGTTGCTTCACAGCGTCGAAATGGCCCACATGGCCGGGCTTATCGCCGAAGAAATTGGTGCTGATGTTCGCATTACAAAAACAGCAACACTACTTCACGATATCGGTAAAGCGGTCACCCATAAGGTTGAAGGCAAGCACCACCATATTGGGGCTGAAATTGCTCGTAAGAATGGTCTTAGCCAAGAAATCATTCACGCTATTGAAGCGCACCATGATGATATTGAGGCGACAACCCCAGAAGCGATCATTGTCCGAATATGTGACGCACTTTCAGCAGCGCGCCCGGGCGCACGTAATATTTCAGTCGAGAACTTCGCAGAACGCATGCGAGACCTTGAAAATATTGCACTGAACTTTAAGGGAATTGAAAAGGCATACGCCATTAGTGCCGGACGTGAAGTTCGGGTTATTGTGCGACCGGAATCAATCGATGACTTGTCGGCAATCAAGCTGGCGCGCGATATTGCTAACAAAATTGAGAGCACCATGCAGTATCCGGGCACTATTAAGGTTAACGTCGTTCGTGAAACACGAGCCGTAGAATACGCTAAGTAGCGGTATAATAAGGTTAATTTAAGTACAAAGGAGATAGTATGACAACACCAGCAACAAAACAAACGGAGGGCCCAGGTAAGGGCTTGGCGATTGCTTCTATGGTTGTCGGTATCGTTGCCTTTCTTACTGGCTGGACGCCATTCTGGGGACTTGCCGTAGGTATTACCGCTGTGGTACTTGGTATCATCGGACTAAAGAAGGGTGGCGAGAAAGGGCTTGCCATTACCGGAATTGTCACTGGTGGGCTTGCTGCATTGACGAGTCTTATCTTTACTAGCATTGCTATCATTGGCATGGTAGGCTCGATGGCCTTTATTGATGCGGTCAGTGAAGAGGTGTCAACGCAGTACGAGTACGGTGGTGAGTCGACTACCGATCAAACGGGAATTAAGGGCGGTATGTACAAAGTTGGAGCAGACATGGCTGCCGGTGAATATGTCGTTATAGGGTCTGGTTATCTACAGATTTCTTCCGATTCTTCGGGTTCTTTTGAAAGTATTATCGAGAACGATAATTATACGAATCGTACGATCTTCTTGGTTAAGGATGGTCAGTATGTTGAGTTCAGTGGTCGGGCGTATGCACCTTCCGAGGCGCCAAAAGTTGACACTTCAGATGGAGAGCTACCGGCCGGAAAGTATAAGGTCGGCGTTGATCTTCCTGCGGGAGAATACAAGCTTGTCCCTATTGGAAGTGGGTACTACGGACTCAGCACGTCTGCAAGCGATTCATCTGACTCACTCGTTTCGAACGACAACTTCGACACAGAGCGATACCTGACGGTCCAGGACGGACAGTACCTGAAAATAAGTAGGGCGACACTTAAGCTTTAGACGTGCCTGCTTGGGAAACAAAAAAGACCGAAACAGTTTCGGTCTTTTTAAATATACTTCTTGGTCGGGGTGAAAGGGCTCAAACCTTCGACCTCTCGGTCCCAAACCGAGCGCGCTATCAACTGCGCCACACCCCGATGTGTGGTGACTAGGGTATTATACGATACTTGGGGGGACTTTTCCAGAGTCAAAACAGATGCTTGCGGTGAATATAGTAATCGGGGTATGATATGTGCAGCATGAAATCATTTGTCTTACGGTCAGTGGCCTACGTGAAGGCACACCCTCGCACCGATACTGTTATTCTTTTCATTGGTCTTGCTATATTCGCAGCTATTGCCTTAGGTAATGTAGCCCGAGCCTCTATTTGGTTCGACGAGGCTTTTTCGGCGTATTTGGTGCAGTTTAGTTACTGGGAGATTGTTCAATTTACCAGTGAAGATGTGCATCCGCCGTTGTATTATTGGCTTCTAAAAACTTGGAGCATGTTATTTGGTACAACTGAACTCGCGCTACGCTCGTTAAGCATCGCTATGGGCGCAGTGTCAATTGCGTTGAGTTATATTCTTGCTAGAAGGTTTTTTGGGCGGCTAGTTGCAGGGGTGTCTCTTCTTTTCATGATCCTATCGCCGACAATTATTCGCTATAGCGACGAGGCACGCATGTACACACTTGCGTCTGTTATCGTCTTGCTTGCGACATTCTTGTTGTTAAAGGCGACTACGACAAGAAAGAGGGGTTGGTGGGTGGTGTACGGTGTCATGGTATCTCTTGGCATGTGGACGCACTATTTCACAGCTGTTGCGTGGCTAGCGCATTGGGTCTGGCGTAAGCTAGTGACAAAGGGCAAGTTCTTCACAAAGGACTGGCTGCTGGCACATATTGTTGCTGTGGCGCTGTTTCTTCCTTGGGTACCGTTCTTTGTCATACAGATCGCCAGCGTTCAGCAGGGCTTTTGGATTGGCCCAGTAGGACTCGATACTGTTACAAACTATTTTGCTCACTTCTTCTATTATCTTCAGCACGGGCAAGTGCTTGGCTGGTTCGCGGTACCGTTGCTTGTTGTTGTCACGCTAATTATTGTCCTGACGCGCCGAGTATACCGGGCGCTAAACGCTCAGGAAAAGAGGCAGTATTTGCTCATCGCATCGCTAGCATGGGCCGCTCCGGTTATTTTGTTTGTCTTGTCCCTGCCTCCACTTAGCTCTGTGTTTGTTGAGCGCTACCTTGTTCCATCGATTACTGTTACGAGCATATTCTTTGCCGTAGTGCTTGTTATTGGGACGCGCAGATGGCGTCCGATATGGCGAGTTACTCCGGTTCTCCTTGTCGTTGCTATGATGGTTGCCGGCATCGTAAACGTCTACACCTATGGTAACTTCAACAAGAACTCAAATACACACGTTCTTACCGGAGAAGTCGTGGAGATGATTCAACAGGAAGAGCCGGACGGGGTGCCTATTGTGGCAGAGTCGCCTTGGGTTTTTTATGAAGCAATTTTTTATGCTACCGATGAGCATCCCATATATTTCATCGATGAGTCTACCGAGTATGTATATGGGTCGCTAGCAATGTTGCGCGATAGGGACCAACATAAAATAACGGATTTCAAAGCATTCACTGAAGAGAACCCGATTATTTGGTACATTGGCAATACGAACGAAGAACAGGTTCCGCCTTATGGTGATGGTTGGATCGAGTTGAAGACGGTAGGAGCTTACAGCAATATTACCGATAGCACGGTATATAAAGCAACGAAATATCGCGTTAACGGGGAATAATTTTCATCAGGAAGCGGTGTCGAACAGCTAAATAGATAACGCCTATTACCGCTGTTGATACAATGAAGTTGTACCACCACAGCTCACTTCTAGGTAGCACAAGGGACGCGAAGAAGATGACAAATGCGTGGATTGTGTAGACGTAAAGCGAGTTTCTTCCAAAAGGCTTTAGTATCCAGCCGAGCCATTTATTGATAGGTCGATCGAACCTACTGAACAGCCAGAAGAATGTCGCGAACCATATTGCAAAAAGAAAAAGCCGAGTCGGTGGAAGCCGATCTTTATCAAATATGTATCGTGTCTCGTCATAGGTTGACGATAACCACTCGCCAATGCCTGGTATGCCTCCACCGAAAGCTAGCAGCGCCGATAATACGAGCGTTAGGGCGGTGAATGGAACAATTATACCAATTGTGAGACGTCTTGTTTTGTCGGTAAGATTAAGCCACCACCTTGTTGCGTCGCTCCAGTGGAATCCGACAATCAGACCACAGAAGAATAGCAACTGCCAACTAAGTGGCTGTAGCAGCCATCCCGAAGGTGGTGGGGGCGTCGGGAACAGCGACCAAACGGCGACGCTCGCTATGGCGACGGCATACCATAGCTGTTTTCGGAGAAGCCAAAGAGCCAGTGGCGTGAAAAAAATAAAAATTGCATACAACCGAAGGTAGTCGGCCCAACCGTAAATATATTGCAACGTTAACGTCTGCCAAACCATCGTCCATATTTCACCTGCGGGAAGGAATATGCCAGGTTTGATGCCGGGGTTTTCCATAACAAGCCATCCAATAAGCGTGAAGAAGATAACGAGAATAGCAAAGGTGATATAGAGTTGCCAGGCTCGTTTGAGCAGGAGTTTTGTCGCAACAGCAAGCGGTCTATCTCTAAGTTTAGCTCCCCTGACAATCCCAAGCACGATACCAGAGATGAGAAAGAAGCCTTCGGCTGTTGAGGCGAATAGTAGGCTTTTTCCGGTAATGTATTCGTAGCCACTCGGGTAAAAGTAGAGATGATTAAGGATAATAACCAGCAAGAAGTATCCGCGCAGCAGGTCGAGAGTTTCAATGCGATTAATTATTTTATCTTTGCTCACTAATATATAGTATAGCCGATGCTATAATGGAGAGATGAATGTCTGCTACGTTATTGCAGTCAGCGGTGGGGTAGATTCAGTCTCGCTTCTTGATATGATGGCCCGTGCCGGGCGGGCGGGCGATAGTATTGTTGCCCATTTTGACCACGGCATTCGAGATGATTCGCACGAAGACGCCCAATTTGTGGAGCAACTGGCAAAGAAATATGATATTCCGTTTTATGCAAAGCGCGAGGAGCTTGGCCCAGGTGCAGGTGAAGCATTAGCCCGCGATCGTCGCTATGAGTTCTTGCGTGAGCTTGCGAAAAAGCATGACGCCCGTATTGTAACGGCGCACCACGAAGATGATCTTGCCGAAACCATTGCAATCAACCTGCATCGTGGCACCGGATGGCGCGGGCTTGCGGCACTTGATTCCGATATTGTCCGACCCCTACTTCATATGAGCAAGTCGGAATTAATTGGCTACGCGATGCGTCGAGGGCTTGAATGGCGGGAAGACAGCACTAATAGTAACGGTGTATATTTACGGAATCGGTTACGTCCGCACATTCAGCGATTGCCTCGTGAGCACAGAAAGAAAATAGGCGACCTTCGATTGCGGCAACAAGAAGTGAAGCGACAGATTGATCAAGAAGTGGCTGCAATAATGGGAGATGGGCCACTTTACAGTCGGTACATTTTAACGCACATTCCAAAGAAGACGGCGCTTGAGTGCCTTCGGGTAATAACAAAAGGCCGATTAACGCGGCCGCAAATGGAACGATTGTTGCTGGCGGTAAAAACAGCGCATCCAGGCCACGCGTACGAGGCTGGAAGCGGCGTGAAGCTTCAGTTCTCTTCTCGCTATTTTACACTTTAACTGGTAAAATGGAGAACAGATAAACCAAGCTTTTTTACTATGCCGAAAGGAATGAATCGTTGATATGGCCACCAAGCTTCCCCCTCAAAAAAAGAAACCGAGTTCGCTCATAAGGCTTGTCCTGTTTTGGGCTATTGTTGTATTTGGCGTTCTTGCCGCAACAGCATTCCTTACACCTCAAGAAGGGCTGAAGGACGTTGCTCTGTCTGACGTCGTAAAACGAGCTAATGCTGGCGAAGTAGAAAAAATTGAAGTTCAGGGAAATGAACTGAAAGTAACCCCCGAGGGTAGCGATACCCCGACTGAACGTTCAACGAAGGATGCTGCAAGCAGCCTCTACGAACAGGGCCTCAATGAAGACGCTAATGTCGAACTTGTCGTGACGGCACCATCGGCCACTGGTGATATCTTATGGAATCTTGCAATCATACTCATACCCGTAATCATTATTGTGGCGTTCTTTATGTTTATGATGCGTCAGGCTCAGGGCCAGAGTAATCAGGCTATGGGCTTTGGTAAGTCAAAAGCAAAACTGTACGGCGAAGATAAAACAAAAGTTAATTTTGACGATATTGCTGGAAACGATTCTGCGAAACAAGACCTTGAAGAGGTTGTCGATTTCCTGAAAAACCCAAAGAAATATGAATCACTTGGCGCGAAGATTCCAAAGGGCGTACTACTTGTCGGAAGCCCGGGAACAGGTAAGACAATGCTGGCCCGTGCGGTCGCCGGCGAAGCGAACGTACCATTCTTCAGTATTAGTGGTTCAGAATTTGTTGAAATGTTTGTTGGTGTCGGTGCATCTCGAGTGCGTGACCTTTTCTCAAAAGCGAAAAAGAACTCACCGGCGATTATCTTTATCGATGAAATTGATGCTGTCGGACGTCGCCGCGGAAGTGGTATGGGCGGAGGACATGACGAACGCGAGCAAACGCTAAACCAGATTCTTGTAGAGATGGATGGATTTGAAGCCGGAACAACCGTAATTGTACTTGCCGCAACTAACCGTGCTGACGTGCTCGACCCAGCACTTCTTCGCCCGGGACGATTTGACCGTCGCACAAACATTATGTTGCCTGAACGAAGGGACCGAGAAGCTATCCTGAAAGTGCATTTTAAACAGAAGCCCGTCGACTCAACAGTGAACATTGATTCGCTTGCGGCTAAAACAGCTGGCTCTTCCGGAGCAGATCTTGCAAATATTGCTAACGAAGCGGCAATCGTTGCGGCTCGTAGAAACTCAAAGAAAATTAGCAATGCCGATCTTACAGAAGCCTTTGAAAAAGTAGCTATTGGACCAGAGCGCAAGACGAAAATTATGAACGAGGAAGACAAGAAAATGACAGCTTATCATGAAGCTGGCCATGCAATTGTCGGGCACATTCTCCCAGACAGTGACCCTGTCCATAAGGTGACAATTATTCCACGCGGTGGAACTGGTGGTGTTACATGGTTCTTGCCGCCAGAAGACCGCAACTATACGAATATTGTTGAGTTTAAGGATATCTTGGCACGAGCACTTGGTGGCCGTGTTGCCGAGAAGCTTGTTTACGGTGATGACCGAGTGACGACTGGTGCAGGTTCTGACCTTCGAAAGGCGACTGAAATCGCCCGAGACATGGTTATCGAGCAGGGAATGGGTGCAAATCTTCGCGATCAAGTATTCCACGAAGACAATGGCGGAATGGTTATGGAGCGAATGGCTCACGAGCGCCCGTACAGCGAAGACACTGCTCGGCTTATTGACGCAGAGGTCGCCATACTTATAAAAGAAGCGGCACGTCGGGCTGAAGCAGTTATTAAGGCTAACCGAGAGGGGCTTGATAAGCTTGCTGCCGCCCTACTTGAAGAAGAGACGATCGAGGAAGACCGAGTACTAGAAATACTGAGCGGAACCAAATTACCAAAGGAGGCGAAGCTCTACTAGCGTCGTCTTTTTCGGACAAGAACCACGATGATTACATACATGCGAAACCGTCTACTTAAGGTAAACAAAAGCCTTTCCCTTAAGCTCGCCGCCGCACTCCTTGCGGCGTCATCGTTGTTTGCAAGTTTACTTGGGTTGCTCCGAGACCGACTACTAAACGGACTCTACTACGAGACCTACCCAACAGGTATTGACGCTTACACCGTTGCCTTTACTGTGCCCGATTTCATGTTCTTTATTCTGGTCTCCGGGGCATTGAGCGTCACCTTTATTCCCATATTTAACCAACGCCTAGCGACCGGTAACAAGCGTTCGGCGTGGGAACTTTCAACAAGTCTCTTGAACCTGCTAGCGCTTTTGACGCTAGTGGTGAGTGTCCTGATTATTGCGTTTGCCGACCCACTCGTACGGTACGTAGTAGGGCCAGGACTCGACGAGTCCAGCCGTGCATTGGCGGTGAGCATGATGCGCGTTATCGCCATAAACCCATTCTTGTTTGCTGTTGCGACGGTGTTTGCCAGTATGCAACAGGCGGTCGGCCGGTTCACCTTCTTTGCCCTGGCTCCGGCTATTTACAACGTCGGTATTATTATTGGTACGCTCTTCTTTACCGACGGCATTACTATTTTCGGCTGGGAGTTATTCGAGGGCGGTATTATGGGCGTGGCACTGGGTGTTGTTCTCGGGTCGCTTATGCAACTTATTGTCAGTAGCTTGGGCCTTTATGGCATGGGCTTCGATTATCGGTTTAAAATTTACTGGAAGAATAAGGGGCTACGTCGAGTGCTACGACTCCTTCCTCCACGCTCACTTGACCAGGGGATTGATTACATAAACAGTATTGTTGAAACTAACCTGGCCTCGCGAATGGTAGCCGGAAGCGTACGTGCCTATCAACAAGCGACGGCGCTGTCTTTTGTGCCAATTAACCTGATTGGTGTTGCCATAAGTACAGCCGCCTTTCCAAAGATGACCGAACGCTTGGGGCAAGGACGGCCTGACTTGTTTAGAAAAGAGCTTCAGTCGGTGCTGCGGGTCATTATTTGGATAGCGCTTCCAGTTACGGTTGTGGCATATTTCGGACGTGGCTATTTGGTGAGCTTTATCTTGAATGGTGGTGATTCGTACATGGCCGGCATACTCGGTATATTGGCGTTAACTATTCTTTTCCGTTCAATCTACTTTATATCAGCTCGAAGTTTTTATGCTCAGCAAGACACAAAGACGCCGCTATATATTTCGCTTTTCACAATTAGCCTCAATATTGGGCTGGCTATATGGTTTACACTAGGTCCGCCGTCTATGGGCGTATACGGACTAGCCTGGGCGGCGGTTATTGCAACATTTGTTGAAGTTGTTGTTTTATTCCGTATTATGTCGATACGCATAAAAGGGCTTTTTGATACAAAGTTTGTTCAGGCGGTAGGGCGCATGTTGAGCGCGACCGGGTTTACGGCAATCATTACTTATATTATGGTGCTTCTATTTCCGCTTAACGCCGAAGACCAAAGCTTCTTTGTGACCTTTCCAAAGTTTGCGCTTATTGTTGCAGTAAGCCTGTCTTCATACATGGCGCTATGTCATTTGCTTAAACTCTCAGAGATGAAACCTATTGTGTCGCGGATGGTTCGCGTCAGGAAATACGTTCGAAAGCAGTTGAAGAGATAGTTTATGAACCAAGATCATATTCGAAACTTCTGTATTATTGCGCACATCGACCACGGGAAGTCGACACTTGCAGATCGTATGCTTGAGACGACAGGAACGGTGACGCACCGTGAGATGAAGTCGCAGCTTTTAGATAGCATGGACCTTGAGCGTGAAAAAGGTATCACCATTAAGCTTGCGCCGGTGCGCATGAAGCACGGTGACTACGAGCTAAATCTTATTGATACGCCCGGTCATGTTGACTTCAGCTATGAGGTATCACGAAGCCTACAAGCGTGCGAGGGGGCAGTACTTGTAGTCGATGCCAGTCAGGGCGTTCAGGCTCAGACGCTTGCGAATGTTTACCTTGCAATGGCGGCAAACCTGACAATTATTCCTGTGCTTAATAAAATTGATCTTCCGGCTGCTGACGTCCCTCATGTGAGTGCCGAAGTGATTAACCTGCTTGGCTGTGCCGAGGAGGATATTATTATGATCAGCGCAAAGACCGGCGAAGGTGTTCCGGATGTCCTAGATGCGGTTGTCGAGCGCATTGCCGCGCCAAAAGGCGAGGCTAGCAGTGCGACCCGAGCGCTAATTTTTGATAGTTACTTTGATGATTACCGTGGTGTTATTCTTTACGTCCGCATTATTGACGGCAGTATTAAGAAGGGCGATAGCATTGAGATGATGGCGACGTCCGCTAGGGGCCTTGCGCTAGAAGTCGGTTCTTTGAGCCCTTCTATGAAACCGAGCAACGAGCTAACCGCTGGGGAAATTGGCTATGTCGTCACGAACCTTCGAACAACCCGTGAGGCCCGAGTTGGTGACACTGTGACCGTAGAGCGAGTTCCAGCCACTCAGGCGCTTCCTGGCTATAAGCTCGTGAAGCCGTTTGTGTATGCCGGTTTCTTCCCTGTTAGTAACGACGATTACCAAGACCTAAAAGACGCAGTTGAAAAATTGAGTTTGAGCGACTCGGCGCTTCAGTTTGAGCCAGAGAATTCACCAGTGCTTGGCTTCGGTGTTCGTATTGGGTTTTTAGGCTTGCTGCATCTTGATATTATTCGTGAGCGTCTTGAGCGCGAGTATAACCTCGAGCTAGTCATCACTAACCCGTCGACAGACTATCAGATATCGCTCAACAACGGTGATTCTTTAGATATAAAAAGCGCTAGCAATCTTCCAGATGTAAGTACAATTCAGGAGATCCGCGAGCCGTGGATAAAAGGCGAGATTATTGTCCCTGCCCAGTATATTGGTGCGGTTATGCAATTGATTGTTTCGAAGCGTGGACAACAAAATAATCTTAGCTACATCGACGAACGTGCTTTATTGAGCTTTGAGGCGCCGCTTGCAAACTTACTCACCGATTTTTACGATCAATTGAAGTCCGTTACGAGTGGTTATGGTTCGTTTAATTATGAGCTAGACGATTATCGCGTGGAAGACTTGGTCCGGGTTGATTTTTACGTTGCCGGTGAAATGGTCGACGCCTTGAGCGTAATGGCTCACCGTTCTGAGGCTCAGCCACTTGGACGCGATATGGTTAAAAAGTTGAAAGAAGTTATTCCACGTCAGAACTTTCAGGTTCCGCTGCAAGCAGCCATTGGCGGAAAGTTTATTGCTCGTGAGGACATAAGCGCATATCGTAAAGATGTGACCACCGGACTTTATGGCGGTGACGTATCGCGAAAAAAGAAGGTGCTCGCAAAACAAGCTAAGGGTAAAAAGCGAATGAAGCGCTTTGGCAAGGTAGACATTCCATCTGAAGCATTTATGGTAATGCTGAAGCGCGATTAACTTTTTCTAACTAAGAAAGTTTTTCTATGAGGGCTTTGTGGATCTGCTCCTCAACTGCATCGAGTTGCTGGTTTGCATCAACTTCAATAAGATAACCAAGTTTTTTGTAGTGGTCGAGCACCGGCTGTGTTTTTTCGTGGAACTCGGCAATACGAACGTGGAGTTTATGTTCAATGTCGTCATCACGTAGGCCCCTTGTCTGCTTAACATCGGGGTGAGAAAAACGGTTGAAGATATGCTTCTCGTCGAGGTGTAAATATATAACTGCTTTTAGCGAGTGTTCTGCGCTATTAAGCGCTGAAATAACAGGTTCTTCCTCGCCGCTCCATCTTCCGACTGAACTTAAAATAAGAGGTTTACCCTTAAATTCATCTCTAGAAAAATAGGGGAGAATAAGTTGCCTGTACTCGTCGGTTGGAGCAAGATGTCCGTCGGCGATGATTTTTTTAACTTCGTCTGATGCGCTAGCTCGCAAGATATCACCGCCACTTATGACCGCACCGTTTACTGCATCGGCGAGAAGTTTCGCTTGGCTATCTTTTCCGGCAAATGGTAGGCCGAAGAAATTTATCGATCCGCTACCGATTAGGTGGGCAAGTTGTGACGTGTGTGAGTTTCCTGCCATGTATCCAGCGAGTATACGGCATTTACTCCCCTATTTCAACAAAGCATCTCTAGCACTCATTGACAGAGAGTGCTAGGTTAATTTATACTAGCGACATGACAGACCGACAACGATTTATTCTTTCGGCCATTATTGAGCAGCACGCAGAAATTGCTGCTCCTGTTGGAAGTGTCATGTTGGCGAAATTATTTGGTGTTTCAAGTGCAACCATTCGAAGTGAAATGGCTCGGCTTGAAGAGATGGGCTTCATTGAACAACCCCACACCAGCGCAGGGCGTATTCCAACAGATGCTGGGTATCGCTACTACGTCAACAGTCTCAACGGCACCGAACCCTACGAGCAGCCATTACTCGATCGCAGTGCGAGAGCGATTGAAGCCCGAGTGAACACTCAAGGTGGCGCCGACCGTACTATTCGTAGCGCGGTAGATAGTTTAGTTGAGCTAACCCAGAATCTTGGACTTGCCACTATTGGAGGTGAATTGTACTTAAGCGGTATCGGTAATCTATTCTCTCAACCTGAGTTTAGTCAGGCTGGCCACGCGCAAGCAGTTGCACGATTGTTAGATAACCTTGAGCCGTGGTTGCGAGAGGCAGCACCGAATGAGCCGTTGAACGTGTATATTGGCGCCGAAAACCCAATTGGTAAAGCAAGCGGATCGACACTTATTATTAGCCGGTTCAGGTCGCCTTATAGCGACAATAGCTATATTGGTGTGCTTGGTCCGACCAGACAGAGCTACGCTAAGGTTATGCGCTTAGTGCGTCATACTGGAGCAATGTTAGAGGAGATTTTATAGTGGCAGAGAAGAAGCAGACAAAGCGTGAGAAAGAGTTGTTGCAGACGATTGATGAATTAACAGGCGACATCCAACGCGTACAGGCAGACTTTGAGAACTATCGAAAACGAGTTGATGCCGAGAAGATTGCAGCTCGAGAAATTGGTCAATCATCAGCTGTTATGAAGTTATTGCCGGTCATTGATAATATCGAGCGAGCTATTCGGTATGTTCCAGAAGATCTTAAAGATCATTCTTGGGCCCAAGGGGTGACTGGTCTTGTGAAACAGCTCGGCTCATCGCTCGAAGGGCTACAAGTGAAGCGAATTGATGCGACAATTGGCGCTGAGTTTAATCCTGAACTGCACGAAGCAATTCAGTTTGATGAAGATGCTTCGGGTGAAAAAGAGGTTATTGCTGAAGAGCTCCAGGCTGGCTATACCATGAACGGACGGGTTATTCGTCATGCAATGGTGAAGGTTACTCGACAGTAAATCTGTGCTACCATAAGAGTAATATGAGTGGGCGCCTCGATATATTACTTGCAGATAAAAACTTTAACGGTGACATTGATGTCAGTGACGATGCTCGACGTCTAGTGTCTCGTGATGCGAGTATATTTGAGGTCGAGCCCCGAGGCGTTATCGCGCCCCGGGACACCAATGACATTGCTTCAATAGTGAAATGGGCCAATGCCCAAGTCGAGGCGGGCCATCCGGTAACACTTGCTCCGCGCGTCGGAGGAACTTGTATGTCTGGCGGGTCTTTAACCGAAGGTTACGTGCTCGATTTAAAGAGATATTATACATTCGTTGGAAGCGTTGATAACATTGCTCGAACTGTTCGCACTCAGTCTGGCGCAATGCACCTCGCAGTTGAAAAGCAAGTCCGGGAGGCCGGGTTACTCTTTGCTCCTTATACATCGTCTCGAGACATTTGCGGTATTGGGGGTATGCTAGGCAATAATGCCAGTGGCGAGCAATCCATTAAGTACGGCCCAACCAGCGCCAACGTTAACGAGGTGCAGGTTGTGTTGTCTGACGGCAACGAATATACTTTCGGACCGCTTACCCGCCTGCAGCTTGAAGATAAGAAGAAGCAGCCTGACTTTGAGGGACACATATACCGGCACATGACCCAACTACTAGAAGAAAATGCGCATACGATTGCAGCGCATCACCCGCGAACGGTTAAGAACGCTGCTGGATATGCTTTATGGGAACTGTGGGACAGACACCAGCAGGTGTTTAACCTTGGGCGTCTGTTTATAGGTGCGCAGGGGACGCTTGGTATTATTTCCGAGGCTGAACTGAAACTTGTGAAACCAGGTGCATACCAACGAATGATAGTTACCCCTGTTGGTGACCTAGGAAAACTGGCTGAAGTGGTGAAGACGACACTTCGATACGACCCAATGACCTGCGAAACATTTGACCATTTTACCTATGAGTTTGCAGAGAGGTACTATCCTGAAGATGCCGAGAGAGCACATGTTGCGAGAGGTAAGCACATGGTTATTCTGTCGGTATTTGAGGCGGACGAACAGCATCGAGCTGATGTTATCGCCGGCCAAGCAAAAGAAATGCTTGAAAAATTGGGACACGAAACATTCTGGATTGACGACCAGGCGACGGTTGAAAGTTTCCTAACTATACGACGCAAAAGCTTTAAAATGCTGCTTGACCATCCGCTAGCCAATACTCGTGCTCAAGCTTTTTTAGAAGATACAATTGTGCCACTCGAGAATTATGGTGCATTTCTTGGTGAACTTGAGGCTATCTTGAAAGAATACAACATGACCTACACCTACGCTGGCCATATTGGCGCCGGAAGCATTCGGCTTGTACCGCTGGCCGATATGGAGGCAGACGGTGCCTCGCGGCGGATTATGGAGCTTGAGGCAAAGGTAAATGACCTTGTTATTAGCTACGGCGGTTCAATAAGCGCCGATCACAACGACGGTATTATCCGGACACCATTTCTCGAAAAGCAGTTTGGTCCAGATATGGTGAAGCTGTTTGAGGAAGTGAAGAATTTATTTGACCCGAACGGCATATTTAACACCGGTAAGAAGGTTGGTGGCACCTACGAATTTGCACTTTCGCACATAATCACAAAAAATGGCGATTAGCACTCTTGACATACGAGTGCCAGTTTTATTACAATAGACACAGTTAGCAATCTCATCAAGGGAGTGCTAGAATATATAGTATAAGGAGATTTAACTACTATGGGTAAAATTATTGGAATCGACCTCGGTACAACTAACAGTGCGCTCGCCTATATGGTAGCGGGTAAGCCTGAAGTTATTGCAAACGCCGAAGGAAATCGAACGACACCAAGTGTCGTCGCAATTAATAAATCGGGCGAACGACTCGTTGGCCAGGTAGCACAACGACAGCGCGTCACGAACGCAAAAAACACTATCTATGGTGTAAAACGGCTTATTGGTCGCAAGTTTTCAGATGATGAAGTCCAAAAAGACCTCGATATCATGCCATATGAAATTGTTAAGAAGGGCAACGGCGTTGCTGTGAAGCTGGGTGACAAAGAATATACACCAGAGGAAGTCTCAGCTATGATTCTTTCAAAGCTTAAGGCCGATGCCGAAGCTTTCCTTGGTGAAAAAGTTACCGAAGCGGTTATCACCGTTCCGGCGTACTTCGACGACTCACAGCGCCAAGCGACAAAAGATGCCGGTAAAATTGCCGGTCTTGAAGTGAAGCGAATTATTAACGAGCCAACTGCGGCTGCACTTGCTTATGGGCTCGAGAGTAAGAAAGACGAAAAAATTGCCGTATTCGACCTAGGTGGTGGAACGTTTGACGTGTCTATTCTTGAACTTGGCGACGGCGTGTTTGAGGTAAAGAGCACCAACGGTGACACTCACCTCGGTGGTGAAGACTTTGACAATCGAATCGTGAATCATTTCCTCGATGAATTTAAGAAAGAATCAGGCATTAACCTCAAGGGCGACAATGCAGCTATGCAACGTCTTAAGGACGAGGCCGAGAAAGCCAAGAAAGAACTTTCTTCAACTACTGAATACGAAATCAATCTACCATTCCTTACTGCTGACGCCGATGGACCAAAGCACTTTGAATACAAGTTGACCCGTGCAAAACTCGAAGAGCTTGTTAAGGAGCTCATCACTCGTCTAGCTGACCCGGTTGAAAAGGCGCTTAAAGACGCTGGACTTAAGGCTAGCGACATTAACGAGATTGTTCTTGTTGGTGGTATGACTCGTATGCCGGCTGTTGCTGCACGAGTTAAGGAAATCTTCGGAAAAGAGCCGTTGAAGGGCGTTAACCCAGACGAGGTTGTGGCCGTTGGTGCTGCAATTCAAGGGGGTGTTCTTGCTGGTGATGTTAAAGACGTGCTCCTGCTTGACGTGACTCCGCTGAGCCTTGGTATTGAAACTATGGGCGGTGTATCGACTAAGCTTATAGAGCGAAATACAACCGTTCCGACGAGCAAAAGTGAGACATTCTCTACAGCGGCCGATAACCAGCCACAAGTAGAAATTCATGTCCTACAGGGTGAACGTGAAATGGCCGGCGACAACAAATCGCTTGGGCGCTTCATTCTTGATGGTATCGCTCCAGCTCCCCGAGGGGTTCCACAAGTCGAGGTGACGTTTAATCTTGACGCAAATGGTATCTTGAATGTGTCTGCAAAGGACAAGGGTACCGGTAAAGAGCAATCTATTACTATCCAAAACAGTGGAAACCTCTCGAAGGAAGATATCGAGAAGGCCCAAAAAGAAGCCGAGCTTCACGCCGATGAAGACAAGAAAAAGCGTGAAACGGTTGATACGCGTAATCAACTAGAAAACGCTATTTACCAAGCTGAAAAGATGCCCGATGAATTCAAGGACAAGATTTCCGATGAAGATAAAAAGGTTATTGAGGCAGCCGTTGAAGAGGCCAAAAAGCACCAAGAATCAACCGACAAGGATGAGCTTGAAACCTCCGCTAAGGCGCTAAACGATGCGATCATGCCAATTGGCGCCAAGCTTTACCAAGAAGCTGCTCCGGCAGAAGGTGAAGAAGGCGAAAAAGCATCTGACGGTCCCGTAGAAGGTGAAGTTGTCGACGACGAAAAGAAAGACGACAAAAAAGAAAACGATGCTAAGTAGGTAATATTCTTAGCCAAATAAAAAGCGAGGCCTGCGAGGTCTCGTTTTTTATATATCAACTATCTTTTTAGTGGCAATGTATCCGCCGCCGCCCATTCTGTTTAACGTGAATCCATTGTCGTCAACGTAAAAGGGGATCGAGCTTGGTGATGGGTGTAGTTTGATCGTCTTAATTCTTCGATCCAGACAGTACGTGCCAAAATATGAAATCATTTCCGTACCGATACCCTGTCTTTGGAAGTCGGGATGAACGGCTAGATGATGAATCCACGCTTCAGGCTCTTCAAGGTGTGCTCGTGGCTCGAAGTGTGCAGCGGCTTTGATTAAGTCGTCACGACTATCGTGGGCGATAAACAGATTACCCCGTCTGGCATACTCGAGAGTAGCGTCCTCCTCGATATATGCAGCGGCCTCGCGCAGTATGAAGGTCGATTGAACTATAGGGTCGAAAGTGTCCTCTGGATCCCAGGTTTCAGGCGCATAGAGTTTTTCGATGTTCATTAGTGCTATTATAGCATATTCTATAGGAAAATACAATAGTTGGTAGATTAGCTACTTTGGTTTTGGGAGCTCAAGAAACAGTGCCACCCACACCATACCGGGGTCAGAGCGGTAAAATGGCGCGTTGTACCATGAGGCGTCGGGGTTGAGAAGCTCAGGATAGGTGCCGGTTTTCTCAATCAACCGGGCAAATTTCTTGTATTGTAGCGTGTAGTCAGGGTGATTGTACCGTCTTAAGAGATGAAGGTAAAAGGTTGCGTGCCATGTCCAGATGGTCGTTCCGGTGTAGTTGGGCATTATCCACTTACCCATACCGAAACGGTGTCGAAACTCATTGTCGTGCTCGCCGTATTTCAGGGGATACGGCATATTCAGTTTCTTTTGGCTGATGTAACGGAATGTCTCGTCGGCCATTGTCTTGTCGTCAACCACCTTTAAGAAGAAAGGCATGAGTGCACTGTCGGAACTATAGGCGTCGTTTGTTCTGTCGGCGTTGAAGTAGCTACCGTTCCAGTAGTGTTCGAGCAGAATTGCGCGGTAAGCTTCGGGAGTAAAAGGGAAGCCGGGGAGTTTCAAGACTCGCACGCAATGCGCCATTCGCCCAATTAGCGAGATTGCATAGGCGCTACGATCGTAGTAGATAGCATCGCGCATTTCGGCTATGGTTAGGTTAGGCCTAAGGTCGCCGCTTGCATCAAGATAACTTTCGGTAAACCACTTAAGCTGATGGCTAAGGAACTCTTTTTCAGCGGCGTTCAGTATGTACCCGCTGACGACAATAGAGTGTAGTAGCCAAGGGAGGGCGTCAATGCTTGGTTTGCCTGGTGCGTTGAAAGTGTGCCCGGCCTTGTCGATACAGGTGGTAATGCGCCCAGCTTTGCTGTAGTGGCGTAGGGCCCATCGAAGTGTTGTGTGGACCCGTGTGGTATTGACGAGAGTCGTGAGTGATTCGGCAACAGTGCCGAAATCGCGCATCCAGAAGAAGTTATAGTGACCAAGGCTCGTTCGATAAAAATCGCCTGCCCAGAGAAGGTCAAGGATCTGCTGGCAAACTTCTTCAGCGTTGCCGGAAAATCGACGGATGCTCTTAAAATAGCGGTTGGCGATTTGTCGGTATTCTGCGCGGATTGTTCCGAGGATTGGTCCAATTTTTTGTTTAAGCGTAGCCATTATGGTCAGTATAGCATGGCGTGGCTTTAGGGACACTAGCACTCTAGACATTTGAGTGCTAGTATCTTATACTAAATACATATGAGTAAGCGTGATTATTACGATGTATTAGGTGTGCAAAAAGGCGCATCTGCCGATGAGCTCAAGAAGGCGTATCGACGTCTTGCTGTGCAGCATCACCCAGATAAAGAGGGTGGTGACGAGGCGAAGTTTAAAGAAGTCAGTGAAGCCTACGATGTTTTGAAAGACTCTCAAAAACGCCAGCGATACGATCAGTTTGGTCACGCCGGTGTAGGCGGGGCATCTGGTGGACAAGGTGGTGGAAATCCATTTGAAGGCTTCGGTGGTTTTGGTGGCCAAAATGTTAACTTTGACTTTGGTGAAGGCCTTGGCGACATATTCGGTCAATTTTTTGGCGGTAATTCACGGCAACAACGACCGCAACGAGGTCGCGATGTTGAGGTGCAGCTTCAGCTAACCTTTGAAGAAGCAATATTCGGGCTCGAACACGAATTGAGCCTTGATCTTGATGACATTTGTTCGCACTGTAAAGGTACAACCGTTGAACCTGGTCACGATATGAAGACCTGTCCCGACTGTAAGGGCGCTGGACAGAGGGCGCGAGTCGTTAATACGATGTTCGGCGCTATCCAGCAGACAGTCGCCTGCGATACCTGTGGCGGTCTTGGTAAAGTACCTGAAAAAGTGTGTTCTGTTTGTCGTGGTACGGGAACAGAACGTCGCAAGCAGGCCATCAAACTTAAGGTGCCGGCTGGTATAGACGATGGCGCGACTATTCGTCTGAGCGGGCGTGGCGAAGCAGTTGGACGCGGCGAAAAAGGCGACCTGTATGTTTATATTCGCGTTAAAGCCCACAAACACTTTACGCGTGAAGGCGACATTATTCTTTCTGAAGAACACGTGAGCATGGTAGATGCTGCACTTGGCACGGAAATAGACGTCGAGACAGTTGACGGCATGGTGCGCATGAAAGTACCAGCTGGAACCCAGTCAGGAACCGACTTTAAGTTGTCTAGCCACGGTGTGCCACATATGAATAACGACCGCCGTGGTCCGCATATTGTAAGCATTGTTGTTGATACGCCAGTGAAGTTGAGCCGAAAAGAAAAGGAATTGTTAGAAGAGTTGAGGAAGCGCTCTAAGTAAACGGCAGCCGATTATATGGATATTGTTTATTTACTGAAAGAGGACCACGAAAACGATTCAGAGGCATTGCGCTATTCGCTGCGCTCGCTGAAAAATATCCCTCATGGCAAAGTATTTATTGCTGGAGAGAAGCCTTCGTGGGTCAAGGATGTAGTGTACCTTCCTGTTGAGCAGTCTGGTACGAAACCACAGAATGTTAAGAACAATATGCATGCAGCGGTAGGTTCGGACGATCTTTCTGATGATTTTATCCTCATGAATGATGATTTTTTCTTTATGAAGCCCATACCGCGCATGCCTACGGTTAACTTTGGTTTTATGCGAGACGTCCTTGAAAGCTACCGTCGTCGGTATCCAGAGGGGAGTGAATATATTGCGACAATGGCCGAGTTGTATGCGGCGCTTCGACGGCGTGGCGTCGATGATCCAATTAGCTTCGAGCTTCATGCGCCTATGGTCTTCAATAAACACAAAGTTCGGCGGCTTTACCAAGAGGTAAGCGAACGTTTGTACCAGTTTAGAACATTTTATGGTAATTATTTTGATGTTGGCGGTGAGACAATTCCTGATGTGAAAATTTTTCTAGACGATAAACATAATACACCCGAATATATAGCCGACCCTACGGCGTACCTTCAGAGCCTTAATTTCATTTCGGTAACTGGCGGTGCATTTAACAGAGGCTTTCCAGGAGATTTTGTTCGTTCATCATTCCCCGAAAAGTGTCGCTACGAGGTGTAGGTGAGTTCTTGGTATAGCTTTTCGTATTTCTCGAACATCTCTGTAATGTCGAAATTGTCTTTGATGAAGTTGATGCAATCCTCAGAGCGAATCTTGACAACCTCATTGATGGCAACTTCAAATTCATCGATTGACTCACAGATAAACCCTGTTTTTCCTGAGTCCAAGAGTTCAGCGTGTGCACCCCCGGGGGTTATAAGAATAGGCGTTCCACAGGCCTGCGCCTCTATAGCCACGAGGCCGAACGCTTCTTTTTCGCTGAAGGTGCAAATGACCGCCTTCGCGTTCGAATAGAGCCTGACGAGGTCATCCTTGTTCTTCTGGCCAAGATAATTAATGCCTATGCCGTCGATATCATTGCTGATACTATTCCAGTAGTCGATGTCTTTATCTAGGAGCTTTCCGACAATATCAAGCCCGACACCTGATTGCTTTGCCACGGCTAAGGCCGTTTCTATGTGTTTATTCGGAGCAATCCTTCCGACGCATAGGAGTCGGTTAGTCTTCGACTCAGGCTTTGGTTTAAAAACATCTAGATTGATACCGTGGTGGATGTAGCCTTTTGTCTGGATACCATTAGCACGGTCAATGCCTTCCATGTATTTCGTAGGGGCGACCGCCCACACGTTAAGGTGCGATTGATGTTGCTTCGCTAGGTTGATAGTTTCTTCAGTAGGCCACCAGTGCTGCGTAAATACGATAGGCTTAACTGTCTCGTGGGCGACTTCGTAGTGAAGGTTGTCGAAATGTGAATGATATACGTCGTGATCGTTTGAGAATGCAAGTCGAAAAGTATTGATGTTGTTTATTTTTTTGTCTGTTTGCGCGCTTGAAATACCACGGAAGTGCAGTTTTTCACTTCGGGATGATGGATGGCAATATATAGTAACCTCGTGTCCTTGACGAGCTTGTCGAAGCGCTAGTTGTTCCACCCAATCGTACCGGCCGTTATGGCTTTTGAGTGGAAAGGTTACGCTGTGGGGGAGAATATGTGCGATTCTCATTCTTTTACCTTAACATTAGCCGCTTCAATTTGTCGGCAAATTTTTAAGAAAGTGCTTTCATCTTCATCTTTTACGATAACAATAGCCGTAGCCTTGAAGCCGTTTTTTGCGGGTCCGACGCGGTCACCCACTTTAGCGGTTATTCGGTAGTACGCTAGTTGCGATGGATCCAGTTTATGCTCGATGCTCAAGAAGCTCCCCTCCGTATTTGGAAATAGCTCATAGACAGCACAATATGCCGAAAAGGACTCCTCTATGAGCGGTGTCTCGCCTAAAGCAATGCGCACTTCCTGTTCCGTCAGGTCGGCGCCGTAACTCATGCGATACATACGGGGCCGGTACCCGCCCGTGCGAGCCCCTATTTCGACAATTTTAGTGCCATTGTCACCGGAGATGAGCTCAATATGAGCTGGCGTAGATTTCATACCTAGCGCCCGGACTCCTTTTTCCGCAACTTCAAACATCTCTGACTGTCTATCTGCCGGCAACGATGACGGAAGTTTTCGTGAGAATAGATAGTTATCGTTTTGACCTATGTCTTGAGCAGTCTTTAGCGTGGCTATACCTCTGTAAAAATGTGGCTTGCCAAACTGGTCGACGTACGCCGCGATTGAGTATTGCTTGCCTGTTATGAACTCCTCGATAATTAGCTGGGGCGCCTGGTTGTATACGTTATATTTTTTATATAGTGACACAACGTTCTGGCTTGCATATGTGAACTGTTCTGCAAGTTCTTTTTCGTTGTTGCACTTGAGTACGAGCAAACTTTTTACAAGATTTGTCGGCTTAATTATGAGCGGGAAAGAGTGATTTTGAGCAAACTCTTGGGCTTGCTCTAGGGTCTGGACCTTTGCATAGTCTGGGGAAATTGATCGGTCGGCTTGAAGGAACGCCTCACGCATCCGTGCTTTATCGGTTGTGAGTTCAGCGGCGTTCAACGGAATTCCAGGTGTTTCAAAGTGCTGAGAAAGTTTTGCCTTTGCGACAATGTAGTTCTCGTATGTAGATAGAAAACCTGCCGGAGATAAATCGACTGTATCTAGACGATGGATCTCATCATCGATCTGTGCAAAATCCACCTCAACGACACGATCGAATACTTCCAAGCCATTTTTTCCTGCCTGTTTATCTGCTAATATTCCGGCAAGGTAGCCTTTATTGTGGATAGTATCCACTACGGTCGATCGAGAGTCGGGTTTTCCGACGATGTATATATATAGAGGACGCATTATTTTAGTATCATATCAGAGGTGCGTAAAGTCAAGCACTATTGACAAAGTCATGCAATATATGTTAATATAGTACGATGAATGTCAAAGAAAAAGTAACCATCGGCCGCTCTGAAAAAGTGTCTCTTCCGGAGCTGGGAGTGAAAAATATTCCAGCGCGTATTGATACCGGCGCAACGATCACGTCGGTCTGGGCGTCATCTATTCGTGAGTCCGAGCAGGGGCTTTCCTTTATTTTGTTTGATGAGGGCAGTGAGTTTTTTACGGGGTCTAGCGTGACGATTGCAGACTATGGTCGTCGCGTTGTTTCAAGTTCAATGGGGCATGTCGAGGTGCGATATACCGTTCAGCTATTAGTTTCTCTTCGTGGACGTCGCATAAGGGCAAGGGTGACGCTCGCAGATAGATCAACGCAGACGTATCCGATATTGATTGGGAGGAATATACTAAGGAATAAGTATATTGTTGACGTAGCGTCTGGCGATTTACTTAGCGCCAAAGAAGCGCAGCGACGCCGTGAACTAGATTCTAAGCTTGAGGGAGGCGAATAATTATGAAAATAGCAATTCTATCGAACGGAAACGGTAACTACTCAACAAAACGACTCGTTGAAGAGGCGAAGAAGCGCGGCCATGAGGTAAGAGTTATTAAGTATCGTGACTGTTATGCGTCTATTGAGAAGAATAACCCGACTGTTAGTTATCGTGGGGTAGATCTTTCTGGATACGATGCAATCATCCCACGTATCGCTTCGAACATGACTCGTTACGGTACGGCCATTGTTCGCCAGCTTGAGATGCAAGGTTTGTACACCGTTTCGAGCTCTATTGCTATTACTCGCTCGCGAGATAAGCTTCGCAGTCTACAGTTGCTAGCTAAGGCTGGTGTGGGCATTCCGAAGACAATTGTATCCCGTAACTCAACCGACATAGACAGCCTTCTCGAGAAGCTTGGCGACATGCCGGTTATTATAAAGTTGGCTCGCGGCACTCATGGTAACGGTGTTGTTCTTGCGGAAACAAAAAAGGCGGCAAAGTCCGTACTTCAAGCATTTTATCTCACCAATGAAGATGGCACGAACATTTTATTGCAAGAGTTTGTTAAAGAGTCGGCCGGAACTGACATTCGCGCTTTTGTTGTTGGTGGACGCGTCGTGGCGAGTATGAAGCGACAAAGCCTTGATGATGATTTCCGGTCTAACCTTCACAAAGGTGGCGAAGGTACTGTCATCAAGTTGACCGACGAAGAGAAGAAGATGGTTATTAAAGCAGCAAAGGCTATGGGGCTTAACGTAGCTGGTGTCGACTTTATGCGCAGCGCTCGTGGGCCGCTTATTCTAGAGGTAAACTCGAGTCCGGGCTTTGGCATTGAGAAGGTAACAGGACGTAACGTTGCTGCACCGATTATCGAATACGTCGAAATTAACGCCAAACGCCGCAACAAAAAAGATAAAGTCGGCGCCTAACTACCTCGTAATCCGCTTTTGTTAAAAACTGATATACTTGAGGGTATGGATACGCAACTTACTCGTTGGCGACCGCATACAACAGCGCTGCTTGTTAGCGGTGTTGTTCTCATTATTATTGCGTCGGTTATTGCCTATGTAGTCACAAATTTTCGGCCAACTACAGAAGTGCGTATGGGCGCTAATGTATATCAGCTTTGGGTCGCTAGTGATGAAGTAAGTCGGGTGAGGGGCCTTTCTGGTGTTGAAGAATTAAATCCCAATGGTGGGCTGCTTATGGAATTCGAGACAGATGATTTTCATTCAATTTGGATGAACGAGATGGAGATTCCGATTGATATCATTTGGCTCGATAGTACAAAAAAGATTGTGTACGTAGTGACTGATGCCCAACCCAACCAGCTGCCGGTTGCCACGTTTACTCCTAGCGAAAAGGCGCGCTACGTTCTCGAACTTACAGCTGGTAGCGCAAGGCGAGATGCAATACGCGTTGGTGACAATGTTGAATTTACTATTCAGGAGAGAAACTTATGGTAGCTGCCGGTGTTTTAGGCGCTATAGCTATGGCCCTCTTTCTTGGTGCCTATTGGTCAAAGCGCCGGTTTGGATTACTAGGCCTTGCCTTAACGGCGGGAGCTACGGTTAGCACAATATGGAGCTATAACGCTGGCCTCGTTATTGCAAGCACGGGACTTATTCCGGATGCGACAATTGCAAATGCCGTGACTTTGTCGATTATCGTTCTCCTACCTGCGGCGGTGCTACTTTTCCATGGCTACAGGTATAAAACAGCAATAGGGCGCGCGATTGGTTCGTTCCTTTTTACCGTCTTGGCGTTGGCGTTTTTGATTGAGCCAATAAGCTACGCACTTCCGTTCGATGGTGTCGGGGCAGATATCTATGCATTATTCATGGAGTACCGTGAGGCGATCATTAGTGTCGGGGTTGTGGTGGCGGTTGCTGACCTGTTCTTTACGAAGCCTGTTGCTTTGAGGGATAGGAAGAAGTAACAGATTGACAGTTCACCCCTGTTGATGTATAGTCTGTAGGGTTGCGGGACCATAGCTCAGTTGGTAGAGCATCTGGCTTTTAACCAGAGTGTCGTGGGTTCGAGACCCACTGGTCCCTCCAAGTAAAGTAGACGATCGGCTGGTCGTCTATTTTATTTAGTCAAAAACAAGTTATTATTTCATCTCTAAAATAAGTAGTGTGGCTTGGTGGATACGACGACCCATACACGGCTCTTGGTCGATTGCAGCAATAAGCGCATGTGTGGTGTGTGGGGTGTGTTTAGCGCCATTGGTCGCTGTTTCTTTGTGGGTGGGCGCATTCGGAGCTCTCGCTATGCTATACGCCCTGAGGCTCGGTAGGTTATTCGCACTGGTTGTTGGGTGCGTCGGCGGGCTTGTATTTGGTTTGGGCTATGGCACTGCACATATTGGCGACAGGCAGGTGTTCGATTTGTTTGCCGAACAGCAAGTTTATCTATCGGGTACCGTTCGCGAAGATCCGACACTGACTCTTTCGGGTCAACTGTCTGTTCAGCTAAACGAGCTCGCCTACGAAGATCGTAAATTGCCTGGCGCCTTGCTTGTAACGGTCGGCAGCGCAACGCCTGTTAAGAGGGGTGATGTACTTTTTATTGATGGCGTATTCTCTGAAGGGTTTGGTAGCTACGTCGGATCCATGAAGCGTGCAAAAGTAGAAAAAGTAGTCCACCCCGAGCCGGGTGATGTCGGCCGCCGAGTGCGCGACTGGTTCGCGGAACTTGTTAGAGACGAAGTACCGGACCCTCAAGCGAGCCTTGGCATTGGGTTCTTGACGGGTCAAAAGAGTGCCCTGCCAAACGACCTATCTGAATCGCTTCGTATTGTTGGGCTGACGCACATCGTAGTCGCGAGTGGATACAATCTAACCATATTAGTGCGGATATCGAGGCGTTTGTTTATACGTGTATCTAAGTATCTGTCGGCTCTGTCTTCAGGAACGATGATCGTCGTGTTCATGGCTGTTACGGGCCTGAGCCCTAGCATGGTGCGAGCAGGTTTGGTGTCAGGTCTCAGCCTTCTAACATGGTACTACGGACATTCATTTCACCCACTGGTGTTACTGCCGTTTGCGGCAATGATTACCGTTATGGCGCAACCAAGCTATGCCTGGGGTGACCTTGGGTGGCAACTAAGTTTTGCAGCGTTTGCAGGGGTAATGATTGTCGCACCTTTGCTTCAGCGGTACTTTTTCGGCGATAAAGAGCCGGGCATTATCCGCCAGATACTCGGTGAAACCGTTGCCGCACACATTGTGACCATTCCGCTTATTGCACTAAGTTTTGGGACGGTTTCGAATGTCGCTATTTTTGCAAATTTGCTTGTGGTACCGTTTGTACCTATTGCTATGCTGGTGACGTTTTTGGTTGGCGCGTGGTCATTGACGCAATTGCCGTTTGTTGAGCTACTAGCCGTCCCTACCGAATGGCTGCTGGCGTATATGACGAATGTGGCAACGTTTTTGTCGGAGCTATCGTGGGCACAGCATGATATTGCCATCGAGCCGTGGTGGTGGTTGGTGTATGTAGCGGCCGTTGCTCTTGCCTGTTCAT
Organism: Candidatus Saccharimonadota bacterium; assembly: GCA_009992235.1. Lineage (GTDB taxonomy): Bacteria > Patescibacteriota > Saccharimonadia > Saccharimonadales > Saccharimonadaceae > Microsaccharimonas. The sequence goes on along the minus strand of JAACVZ010000002.1, from coordinate 106,767 downwards.
GGATGCAACGGGCCACTGGTTATAGCTTTAGACAGTCGAACCCCGTGGTTTAGCGAGGTCTGTTTCTGGCAATGCGACGAGCTTGTTGGGCAACCTGGTCGTCAACTAGTTTTTCGTTGAATGAGCCGTATTTTCGGGTTACGGCAGTCTCAATTAGAAAGTCTGCAATGGCGGGGTTCTTGGGAAGAAGCGATCCGTGCAGGTAGGTGCCGATGGTGCTTTTGAAACGAGCGCCTTCTTGGCCATCTTTCACATTGTTTCCAGCACCTTTTATAACCCGGGCAAAGGCTGAAGCACCTTTTTTGAGATAGGTTTGGCCGCTGTGGTTTTCGTAACCAATAATATCGCCGAATTGGCTATTCCTGGCGACAACGTTACCGATTAGTCGTTCGGGCGTGGCGTAAGTTTCGGCCTCAAAAATACCAACACCTTCCATGCGGGCGCCTTCGGAGGTTTGGAAAAAGTGCCCAAATAATTGGTATAATCCGCAAACAGCCAGCATAGGGACACCGTCTTCAGCCCAACCAATAATTGAGTCTTTGATTTTTAGGAGATCGGCATGAATAACTGCTTGACCGCTATCTTGTCCGCCGCCACCAAGTACAATGTCAACTTGCATTGGCAACGAGTCACCAACGTTATATGACACAACTTCGACGTCGTAGCCCCGCCACTCAAGGCGTTTTTTGAGAACCTGAAGGTTGCCGTTATCGCCGTAAATGTTCATGTCGTTTGGGTACAGCTGTAGGATACGTACCGGCTGGGCTATTGGCGTGCTCATGAAACCTCCTCGACATCAGTAATTTTTGCGAGCTCTTTGCGAAGGGTAATCATAGCGGTGTAGGTGCAGTATATGCGCTTTGGGCTGTTGGGTGCTTGTTGAATGAAGTGTCGCAGAGCACGGGGGAGCTCGGGCTCAATATTCGAGACGGGAACTTCATCGTACTGTAGCCGGAGCGCCATGTCATAGGCGCGGATACCCGATACTTCGTCGACTTTCGGGAGGCTGGTAAAATTAACATCCCATAGCCATGACATATCTCGGCCATCGGCGTAGTTGTCGTTTATGGCAATCATTGTAGCGTAGCCTTCGGGCGGGAATGATGAGAGGCCAAGACGAAATCCGGACGGGTTTTTGACCAGGACGAGTTCGAGGGGCTGCCCAGCTACCATAATAGATTCACCTCGTCCGAAAGCAGGCGTGACACCTTCGAGCGCAGTCAGCAGTTTGTCTAGTGGTGCATCGGGAAGAATTGCTCGGACAAGCGTCAATGCTCCAGCAGCGTTATAGATGTTATACGCGCCCGCTACCTTCAAGGTGACGTCGTGCTTCTTTCCATCGACAAGAAGCGTAGCGTGAGGTTGCGCGAGTGAGGACAGGACGACTTCGGCGTCGGGGAGTGCGCCGGTATCTTTTGGCGCATGATGAAGTTCGTCATCGTTCGGAAAATGGGCTCGTACATCTTTGCCGAGACCAAAATAGTGGACTTTAGCAGAAAGGTCTTTTTCGGCAATATTTCGAACACGATTGTCTTCACGGTTTAATACGACATTTTCAGTTGTCGTAAGTGCAACTTTTTCGAGGAGTCGAGCGGTTGCGTCGATTTCGCCAAAACGATCTAGTTGGTCGCGCATAACGTTAAGAAATAGGCTATGTGTCGGTGCGATAACGTCGGTGAACTTTACGGCGTGGGCTTCATCGAGCTCGAGGATGGCGATATCGGCGGCAAGTTTTCCTTTTGTGTTCATTTCACCAAGTAGGGCAGCGGCGACACCGCGGACGAAGTTGCTTCCCGTACGGTTGGTAAAGACGCGCAGGCCTTGGCTTTCAAGAAGGGAGGTGACCATTTTTGTTGTTGTCGTTTTTCCATTGGTGCCGGTTATCACAACTACGCCTTTCGGAAGTTGAGATAAAGTATCGGCAACAAAGGTTGGGCTAATGCGTTCAACGAATAGCCCGGGAAGGGCTGAACCGCCACCGCGAAGCCGAGCTACAGACCTAACTGCTTTTCCAAAGATAATCACAAAGGGTTGGGGCATATGACTCATTATATCGTATAATGAGGATATGTTTTTGGTGGGATTGTTTTCTTGGTGGTATGGGCGAGGCTGGATAGCCCAGTGGGGTCGTGTCGTCGACAGATGGAAACGCACCATCCACCTCTTCTCGGTAGGCGAATTAGCGAAGACTTTGTTCGCACCGTATCGTCAAATATCGGCGAATATTGATGATACGTCATTTGCTGTCGCCGTCCGCAGTTTCTTTGACCAGCTCATTTCTCGTTTTATTGGCGCTTTTATTCGAACTATGACTATATTAGTCGGCCTTATCGTCATAACGGGGCAAATTATACTGGAAACACTTATCATGATTGGTTGGTGGATTTTTCCGGTGCTAACTATTGTCGGAGCACTTCTTTTTGCGCTAGGTTGGGTACCGACATGGCAGTAGGAAATTTTAACTGGCATAGCTCGCGGGCCCACCGCGCTCGACTTGGCCATAGGCTTGCATTTTGGTTGCCTTTTATTATCGTTGCGCTCATCGGACTTGTTGGTGCGGGTGCATTTTTGTTGTACTTTGGTTGGTCGGCTGGCTGGCTGTTGCTTGCGGCTGTTCCGCCATCTGCCATGATCATTGAATGGTATCGGTATGAGCTGAAGAGTGTTCCGGTGTCAAAAATCGGTTCGCAGGTCGATGATATACTCGATGCTGATATATTGGCACTTATACTCGAACAGCCATCACCGAAGAACCTTGCCGAGGCAATTGGCGCAACCAATGGTGGGTATTTCTTCGCAGCTCGGCTTGGCTTGTCTGCATCGTTTCTGCGTGATATCGTTTCCGACGACAGGGAGCAGACCGAGGCGGTGTTTACCGAAGCGCTGAAGATAGCATCTCAGGTTGGCCAGCGGATAAGTGCCGGGGTGCTTGCGCTGGCATTGCTCCGCCAGGTTCCGGAATCGGTGCGGCGAACATTTTTGGGACATCTTGCGCTTGATGAGGACGATATTATTCGTGGTATTCAGTGGTATCATCACGTGACAACTGAAATTATCGATGAAGAGAAACATACCGCCCGGGAAGGTGGCATTGGGAGAGACTGGTCATTTGGATGGATACCGAATTTGTCGCGCTTTGGTATAAATATTTCACGAAACTCGGCGCGGGCTCGCCAAGATGTACGCGGTGAAACTCTTCGCCAACTTATAGATGCGCTTGGAGATGGTGGCGAGACGGTTGCGTTGGTTGGCAAGGTTGGTGTGGGCAAGACCGAGCTTGTTTATGAACTAGCCGATACGCTCATGCACCCAGACAAGACAATTCCCGAAAGTCTTCGGTATAATCAGGTATTTCTTTTGAGTGCGTCGCGCTTGTTGTCGGTAGTTGGTCAAGGACAAGAGTTGAGCTCGCTTATACAAACGCTGTTAGGCGAAGCGTTGCGGGCAAAAAATGTTATTGTCTGCTTGGATAACGCCGAGCTGTTCATGGAAGATGCTCCCGGATCGGTCGACCTGTTGTCGACACTTATTCCGATATTAGAGGCAAAGCGAGTTCGGCTTATTATGACGCTTAACGAGCAGCGCTATCTTCAGATTTCTACGCGTGCGCCCGAACTTACGGCTGCGGTGCGACGCATTAACGTTCAGCCAACCAGTGAATCAGATACAGTTAAGATTCTGCAGGATCACGTGGCGGTTATTGAGGCAAAACATCGAGTCACGGTTATGTACCAAGCGCTCAAGGAGTCGTATGTCCTTGGAAAACGCTACATCTACGACGTTGCGATGCCAGGGCAGGCTATGAGCCTTCTTGAATCATCCGCTGAGTACGCTGAGGACGGGGTGGTGTCGCTCAGGTCGGTTAACAAGGCTATAGAGGCAACTACAGGCATTAAAACTGCCGTCGCCGATGGTGAGCAAGAGCGGGATCTCTTGCTGCACCTTGAAGAGCGGCTTCATGAGCGCATGGTCGGGCAGGACAAAGCCGTTCATGCGGTATCTGACGCGCTACGTCGGGCTAGGGCGGGCGTTAGAAACCAGAATAGACCAGTTGGAACCTTTCTTTTCTTGGGTCCAACCGGCGTCGGAAAGACCGAGCTCGCTAAGGCTCTGGCTGAAACCTACTTTAATGGTGAGAAAAATATTGTTCGTTTGGATATGAACGAGTATGTATCTAGCAACGATGTTGCGCGATTAATAGCCGACGGTGCAGATAACCCGAACAGCCTGACGGCTCAGGTGATGAAGCAGCCGTTTACGGTTGTGCTACTTGATGAAATAGAGAAGGCCCATTCAACTGTGCTGTCGACGCTACTTCAGCTGTTGGACGAAGGTGTGCTACGGGACGAACGCAACCGAGAGGTGAGTTTCCGTGATGCAATTGTTATTGCGACCAGTAATGCTGGTTCAGATAGAATTCAAGAATATATCCATCGCGGTTATACGCTGGATCAATTTGAAGAAGAATTTATTAATGAGCTCATCGGTGGCCACGTCTTTCATCCCGAGTTCTTGAACCGTTTCGATGAAATGGTGGTATTTGGCCCATTGAGCAAGCCAGAACTGTTAACGGTGGTTGATAGGATACTAGCTGGGGTTAACAAGACCCTTGAAGCTCAAAGTGTTAGCGTTAGCCTTGAATCCGAGGCGAAAGAGTACTTGGTTGAGCATGGTTACGATCCACGACTTGGTGCTCGGCCGCTACGACGAATTGTCCAGAAAGCGGTAGAGAGTACTGTTGCTACGCTGCTTCTCGAGGGAGATGTCTCGGCAGGACAGACTGTCGAGTTAACCCTTGAGCAAGTTAGTAAAGCGGTAGATACAAAAAATCACGCCGACACCATGATAGCGTCGGCGCAAAAATAAGGTTATTTGGGGCGAATGAAGGGGATTGAACCCTCTACCTCCGGTACCACAAACCGGCGCTCTAACCAGATGAGCTACATTCGCCATATTCATCTGCTACTATGCTATTTTAACAGATTAGCACGCAGAAGAGAATATGCTATAATAATCTAGTCGCGGGCGTCGTATAATGGCTAATATGTCTGCCTTCCAAGCAAACGATGAGAGTTCGATTCTCTCCGCCCGCACCAAGAATTTATGAAAACATTCAACAAGCTTGTTCGAGATAAGATCCTAGAAATTGTTAGGGCTAACGGTGAGACTCCTCATTATCGAATTCTTAAGAATGATGCAGAATACCTCCAGGCGTTACTTGATAAAGATGTCGAGGAAGGGCTTGAGCTCGCCGAAGACACAAACATAGATGAGCTGGCAGACAAGCTAGAGGTTCTTTATGCAATTGCAAAACATCAGGGCTACACGCCGGAACAAATTGAACAAGCTCGCCAAGAGAAGGCCGTCAGGCGAGGCGGGTTTGAAGATAGAATCTTTTTAGAGTCAACCGAATAGTTCGTTATTTAAGCTGCTTTTCGAGAGCACGTTCAATATCGGCGCTTCGAATAGGCCGCACCATATCTGCAATATCTGGGTCGTCGATTTGTATGCCACTTTTATCGAGCAGTAACTCAAGAAGCACGATGGCCTTTGAGATTTCCGTCTCTGCTATTGAGTTTATTTGTAGGTCAATCTCCTCGCGCAGTTCAGCGACCTTAGCGGCCCGGTTCTGTGAGATAAGTACGATAATGGCGAGGAAAATTGCTTCAAGCGATACGATCATCGTAAGAAGTCCGAATGGGAAAGGATCAAAAGGCTCAATACCTGGAACGAGGCCAGTATTGAAGACAACCCAAACGATAAACCAAATTGCGTTAAGACTGAGGAATATAACCGACCCAAAGCGAGAGGTTAGTTTATCGGCAAACTTATCGGACAGTGTTCTTTTTGCGTCGGCTTTTGCTCGGTAGCTTTGAACAACGAGGCGATGGTGACGGGCTTTTTCTGCGTGGATTTCTTCAACGGTACTGGACGGTTTAACTGTATTAGGCATAACCAATTTATAGCACAGAAGTAAGCTTATTCCAAGCTGTGTTCAGCGGCTTCAGCGTCAGCTTTGGTTTCGTGAATGGTGCCGTGAGCATGTTCTGGCGGAGAGTAGATAGAGTAAAGCTTTAACGCTTCTTCGCCGGTGTTAATGACGTTATGCCATGCACCAGCAGGGACGAAGATAGCAAAATCGTCCTCAGCGGTCCAAGTTTCGAGCTCGGTTTCGGTTGGGCCCATCTCGACTCGAGCATTTCCTTGTTCAATGCGGAGGAATTGGTCGTGGTCTTCGTGCACCTCGAGGCCAATATCATCACTCGGCTGGATGGTCATAAGTGTCATTTGTAAGTTTGCGCCCGTCCAGGCCGTGGTACGAAAGTTCTCGTTTGCGAGAGTTAGTTCTTCAATATTGACTACGTAAGGGTTGGCTCCGTGATCTTGCATAGTATGTTCTCCTGGTTACTCTTTCTATTATAGCGCGTCTGTTTGCTATAATGACAGATGTACCTCGTACATTTTGCCCCGGTAGCTCAGTGGATAGAGCAGAGGACTTCTAAGCCTAAGGTCGTTGGTTCGATTCCAACCCGGGGTACCAAACACGAATGAGTTTTTAGTGCTATAGTTATACCACTAACGCTTAACAGGAGACTCATATGGAAGAAGATCGTCAGACCACAGAAGTTCGTAAGTCAAATGAACGGGTCGGTAATACGACAGTCCAACGTCAAAGCGTTGAAAATAAAAGCACTACATCTGGGGTCGTGATTGCCCAGCGTATCGTTTATTATATTGGCGGAGTTATTATCGCGCTACTTGCCACGCGCTTCTTGCTACAGCTATTAGGCGCGAACGAAGGAAGTGGCTTCGTTAGCTTCATTTATGGGTTAAGCGGTGTATTTGTGGCTCCATTCTTTGGAATATTCGGCGAACCTACTATTGGCCAGTCTCATTTTGATGCAGCGGCATTGGTCGCAATTGTTGTTTATGGACTTATTATATTCGGTGTTGCAAAGCTTATCACGCTGACACGACCGCACCAAGAAGTGTAGTCACTATTAAGCAGGGCGTAAACCGCTATTCAGTAATATCGCGCATGGTAGTGACTTTTGCGCCAAGTGAACTCAGTCGTTCGGCGATATCTTCATAGCCACGATTGATGGAGTAGACATTTCGCAGTGTTGAGACGCCGGGCGCGGCAAGCATGGCAAGAAGAATTACGACTGCAGGACGCAGAGCGGGCGGAGCAATGACTTCGGCCGCTTTCCATTTGGTTTCACCGGTAACGTAGAGGCGGTGCGGGTCGAGAAGCTCAACCTGCGCATTTAGTTTAGACAGCTCCATTAGGTAGATTGCTCGATTCTCATATGCCCAGTCGTGAATAAGTGTGCGTCCTTTGGCCGAAGCGGCAATGATAGCAAAGAATGGGAGGTTATCGATGTTGATACCAGGGAAGGGGAGCGGGTGTATTTTATCGACGGGTGCAACAAGGTCACCGTGCTTTGTTGTAATGTCGGTTAGGCGGGTGTGCCCGTTGGCGGCAACGTATTCATCGGATAGCTCATATTTGAAGCCCATGTTTTCAAGGAATTTTAGTTCGATTTCGAGAAACTCAATTGGTGCGCGCCGAATGGTTATTTCAGACTTTGTGACGATGGCTGCCGCTAAGAAGCTCATGGCTTCAATAGGGTCTTCAGACGGAAAATACTCAACATTTTTATGAATGTCTTTGACTCCATGGATTACTAGGGTCGTCGTGCCGACGCCGTCAATTTTTACACCAAGCTCTTCAAGGAAGAAGCAAAGGTCTTGAACCATGTAGTTCGGGCTGGCGTTTCGGATGGTTGTGACGCCATCGGTTCGTGCTGCCGCCATAATGATGTTTTCGGTTACAGTGTCGCCGCGTTCAGACAGGACAATCGCTTTTTCGGGTGTTTTTGGCTTTGAGACGGCGCTATAGTGACCCGTGACGGTATCGACAGTTAAGCCGAACGGCACAAGACCGCTGAGGTGGGGTTCGACGGTGCGTTCACCGAGGCTACAGCCACCAGCGTACGGAAGCTCAAATGTGTCGTGACGGTGCATGAGAGGACCGAGGAACATAATGATGCTTCGTGTTTTGCGGGCTGCTTCAATATCCATGTTAGCAAGGTCAAGTTTCGCGGGAGGGGTGATTTCAAGATCGTTATCGCCAAACCAGCGAGTCTTTACACCGATGCTGTTGAGCACTTCAAGCAGGCGATTCACCTCTTCAATGCGCGCGACGCGACGAAAGGTAGTGGTGCCACGGTTAAGAAGCGATGCACACAGAAGCGACACGGCGGCATTTTTACTGGTGCGTGTGGTAATGCTTCCAGAAAGCTTGCGACCACCCTCGACGCGGAAGTTGACCGTACCAACTTGGTTGAGGGTGACAATTTGTCGGGAAAGAACATCGCTGATGCGTGCGAGCATATCAAGGCTGATATTTTGTCCACCTTTTTCAATGCGGTTGATTGCGCTTTGGCTTGTTCCAAGCGCTTTAGCGAGCTCTGCCTGAGTCATACCTCTTGATTGTCGAGTTTCTTGAATCAATGTACCAATTTTGTCGGCGTAAGTTTTCGTATCCATAAGAACTATAATATATCACATACGGTATATGCGCAAGACTGGTATAATGGGGGAATGATCCGTAAAACTCCCCGTGTACTTCATGATGACGCCGTTCAGGCAATTATTTCTGGTGAAGAGACCCGCCAGGCCGATGTCATTGAGCTTATTCCAAGTGAAAACTACGTTAGCGACGATGTTCGAGCGGCGCTTGGAAGCGTGTTGACGAACAAATACGCCGAAGGCTACCCGGGTCGTCGCTACTACGGTGGCCAGGAGTTTACCGATAAAATCGAGCAGCTCGCTATCGATCGTGCCAAGGAGCTTTTCCGTGCAGACCACGCCAATGTTCAGCCACACTCGGGTGCGCCGGCCAATGAGGCGGTTTATAGCGCTTGGCTGGAGCCGGGTGATACGGTACTGGCTATGGACCTTAGCCACGGTGGTCACCTTACCCATGGCGCGCCAGTGACCCGTAGCGCGAAGCTATATAATTTTGTTCGTTATGGCATGAAAGATGTTTCTACGGGTGAGATTGACTACGAGGAGCTTCGACGGCTTGCTCTTGAACATAAGCCGAAGATAATTCTAGCTGGATTTAGCGCCTACCCGCGCGAGCTCGATTACGAGAAGTTTGTTGCCATCGGCCAAGAAGTTGGCGCGTTACTTATGGCAGATATGTCACATATTGCCGGCCTCATTGCTGGTGGCGTTGCTAAGAACCCGCTCGACTACGGTTTTCATGTTATGACCACAACCACACACAAGACACTCCGCGGTCCTCGTGGCGGCCTTATTCTTTCCATGGGAGTAGTGGGCAATCCGCTAAAAGCTCCCGAGAAGACGCGCGAGAATATTCCGACGCTTATCGATAGAGCTGTTTTCCCTGGTATGCAGGGCGGACCACACATGCATACTATCGCTGCGAAGGCGGTTGCCTTCCGTGAGGCCATGCAACCCGAGTTCGCTGACTACGCGCGTCAAGTGGTTTCCAACGCACAGGCGTTGGCTGAAGGGCTTCAAGAGGGAGGCTTGCGGCTAATCACCGGTGGTACAAGCAACCATCTGATGCTCGCCGATACTTACGGCAGTTTTGGTATTGATGGCCGAGAGGCACAGGAGCGGCTTGAGGTAGAAGGAATCATCGTGAACGCTAATGTTATTCCTGATGATGCATTACCTGCTTACCGCCCAAGTGGTATTCGCCTCGGTACACCGGCGGTGACCACCAAAGGAATGAACGAGGCCGATATGCATGAACTCGCGAAGCGTATTATAGACATCATTTCACGCTAGAGATGTACTGAATAGAAAAACCTCCGCCTTCAAGCGGAGGTTTTTCTATGTCGCTAAGCTACTTTAGGTAGCGGCGACTGTACATGTTCCTGATACGTCACCAGCGGTTACCGTAGCGACATCTGGAGTTGAATAGTTCCAGTAGGTAAGGATTATGCCTGCGCCAGAGCCACAGGTTTCGAATACGATACTTTTTGTGGTTGGTGCGGCTTCAAGGGCGGCTTCAGATGCTACGAGTGTCGCACTACCAGCTGGAAGAGCGTACACCTTAGACGATGCTGCACTAGTGAGGGCGGCAAGGGTTGTTGGGTAACCCGTGTTACCTTCATCGTTAGCGTACAGCTCGGCCTTTTTAAGGACTGTTGTTGCGTTTGACTGTGCTGCTGCTGTGTTTGCTTGTTGCGTTATGCCCGTGTAGGACACGATGGTTATTGCCGCGAGAATTGCGATGACGACAACAACGATGAGAAGTTCAACGATGGTAAAACCGCTCTGTTGTGCCTTGTTGATATTGAGACTCATGAGTGAGTTGCCCCCTAATTAATACTAACTTATGCACTAATCGTACCAATCGGTGCTTATAAACGCAAGCGTTTTATTGTATTCTAAGTGGATGATGCGTAAAGGGTTTACTCTAGTAGAGATTGTTGTGACGGTGACTATTATCGGTATATTGCTGATTCTAGCGTTTGTCAATTTAACATCTTCCCAGGTCAACGCTCGCGATTCCGAGCGAAAAAGTGACGTCGAAACAGCAGCGGTACACCTTGAAACGTACTATGCCAGTGGGTTTGATGAAACGGCAGCAAACGGTAGCTATCCGAGCACTGCACTTACGACAGACGTGGCCAGCATGAAGTCGGCTCTTCGTGACGTCGACCTCGACTCTATTACTGCTCCAGGGGCGGGCGGGCCACTAGATACATTTATATCGGCCACCAATGCTATCGAGACGGTCGGAGGCGTTACGCCTTCTCCAACTGTTAGCGAGTATGTCTACCAACCGTTAGCCTGGAATGGTTCTGGGTGGGTGTTGTGCGAGGAAGGGCTAGAATGTCGTCGTTTCAATATTTTCTATCGTCTCGAGACGGATGACGCCGTGTATAAGGTATCGAGCCGGACTCAATAGGCGGGTAGCTAGGCTAGTTCTAGGGGCTCTTGTTCAAGTTGAATCCGGAAGGCGGTTTGGACGGTGCGCGTAATTTCATCGCGGGCATTTGCGAGGTCTTGGTAGGTGGACGCTGATTCGTTCACCAAGACGAGCGCATTTTTATCATAGACACGAATGCCGTGTAGTAATTTACCTTTGAGGCCGGCATGTTCAATTAGCCAACCGCTAGGTATTTTCCAGGTTCCGTTACCCATGGCGAATCCTGGCATATCGGGATGTTGTTTCAAAAGGTCGTTATATAGCCACTCCTCGACAAGGGCGTTCTTGAAGAACGACCCGGCGCTTGGCTTGTCGTTAACACTCGGGAGCTTCTCGGCTCGAATAGCTAGTACTGCTTCGCGGATTGTTTCGACCGTGTAGAGTGAAATAGTGTGTTCGTCTAGGTACGCTTGAAGACTAGCGTAGAAGGGTGGCGCGGGCTGGTTTTTTGAAAGACGCAGGGTTGTTGATGTAATTACATACCGGCCACTGGCGTCGCCCCTGAAAATACTTTGTCGGTACGAAAAGTTACAGTCATTGCGGGAAAGTGTGACGAAGCCACCGGTTTTCGTGTCGAATGCCTCGAGAGATACGAGGGTGTCGGCAATTTCCTGACCGTAGGCACCAACGTTCTGGACCGGCGTCGCCCCGGTACTTCCCGGGATGCCAGACATCGCTTCGATGCCACTTAGTCCTAGATCGACCGACCTTTTGACAACATCGTCCCAGTTTTCACCGGCACCAATGTGAATCGTTTTCGAACCCGCATCTTCGGCTACTATTTCGAACCCGGGAATTTTCATGTGAGCAATAATACCCTGGAAGCCTTCATCTTTAACAATGAGATTACTGCCACCACCCAGTATGTATACGGGCAGAGATTGTTTGGCGGCGCGCTCAAACAGTCCAGGTAATTCGTCTTTTTGGTGGATGTCGACAAAAAAACGAGCCGGCCCGCCAAGTTTCATGGTAGTGTGGGCTCGTAGTGGAATATTGGTGCGAATGTCCATATGTGTACTTAGTATACACTACGGGTATGGTCAAGGAGGCGAACCTGTGGTACAATCACCTCTGTACTTTCCATACGAATCGAGCACCCGTAGCTCAGTGGATTAGAGCATCTGTCTTCGGAACAGAGGGTCGTAGGTTCGAATCCTACCGGGTGTACCACGCGTATCATGTGGGTCAGTAGCTCAGCTGGTTAGAGCGTCTGCCTCTTAAGCAGAATGTCGAGGGTTCAAGTCCCTCCTGACCCTCCAATGTATTTATACGGTCCCTTTACCGGGGACTTTTTTGTGTTTTATGGGTACAAAAGGGTATACTTGTGAGTATAAGCATAGACAGTAACATAGGGATATAATGGCACGTCAAGAAAATGAAAAAGTAAGTCGCGCAAACCGTCTTCGGTCTGGCTTTACGCTCGTAGAATTACTCGTCGTTGCCCCGATTGTTATATTAATGATTAGCGGGTTTATTATTGCTATTATTAGCTTGACTGGCGAGGCACTTGTTTCGAGTGTTCGCAACACCCTTACCTATGACCTGCAGTTGACCTTTAGCCGTATTGATGATGACGTTCGGCGCTCGGCCGGGTTTTTGGCGACTAATAGCTTTACTCCTATTTCTCCTCAGGGTATCGATGACGGCACGGCTAGCTTCGAGAACGCGACCGCTTCGGGTGACGCGCTCATTTTGCGTATGTTTGCGACTACGAAGCAGCCCCAGAGCCCAGGCAGTAGCGTTGTAGTGATGAAAAACCTTCCTTATACCTGTGACAGCGCATCAGCAGCGAGTAACGCGCAACTTGTTGTTAACGTGGCGTATTTTGTCCGTAATGATTCATTGTGGCGTCGGGTGCTTATGCCGTCCGACTACGCAACCGCTGGTTGTGAGGTTCCGTGGCAACTTCCTTCGTGCACACCGGGTTATGTGGCTGCATATTGTGGGTCTAACGACGAACTATTAATAGAGGGCGTTGAAGCTGAAAATTTCAATCTCAGTTATTATTCGAGCTCGGCCTCGACCACGCCAATAGCAACAGCTAGCGATCATACCCAGACTACCAGTGCGAGGTCTGGCGCCTTAGGTTCGGCATTGACTGTTCGGGTTGATGTCACGGCAGGCCAGATGGTGGCTGGATCGATGGTTACGGAAGAGGGTCATGTTCGGTCTAGTCGCTCGTATGCAAACGTAACGCCGGGGTACTTTGAATGATGTTTCGACGCGGGTTTACGGCAGTAGAGCTACTCATCACACTCTTCGTTGCTTCGATATTTCTTAGCGCCGGCTACACTCTTTTCTCGTTCATTATTCGTGATTCAGGGAACATTCGAGCCGAAGTTCGAGCATCTCGACTGGCGAGTGATTATATAGACCAGTTCTCACGCGCCGAGGGCGACTGTACGCCATCAAACCCATTAACCGATGAGCCCGTCGTAGTGGACGGCCTGACGGATGTTCGCGTTAGCGTCGTTATTAGTTGTCCAAACCCGGCGGCGCCGAATATCGGCTTAGTCAAGGTGACTATTACTTACAACGCACCAGAAAAGATTGTCGCGGTTTCGGGGTATAGTCTTGGCACGGGGGTTCCGCTCGAGGAGGCGCCGGCTATTGCTCAGCAGCCTACTGAAGCGTCTATTGCGGTTGCTGAAACGGCAAGCTTTTCAGTAGCGACAACTGGATATCCTACGCCAACTATTCAGTGGGAGGTGTCGAAAGACAAGGGGGTCAGCTGGACGTCCATTGATGGAGCTACTGGCACGACACTAGCATTCTCTTCGGTGCCGAGCATGGAGGGTAACCTTTATCGGGCGGTTGCTGCGAACACTGTAGGGCAGGTGAATTCTGATGCTGTCAGCTTATTTGTTGCGGACACTGGATGGCACAGCCTTCCCCTACAGAATGGATGGATTTTCTATGGGAGCCCATATTCACCCCCGGCGTACAGAAGAACAGCCGATGGCGTGGTAGTGTTGAAGGGCATGATAAAATCGGGTGCGCTTGGCACGGTTGCCACACTTCCTGAATCGTATCGTCCGGCCTATCAGCTCATGTTTAGTACGAGCAGCAATAACAATACATCAGGTGCACGCGTTGACGTTCATCCCGACGGCAGTGTCGTAACGAGTACAGGTGTTAGCAACCTATGGCTTTCCTTAGATACGATTAGGTTTATTCCCGATAATGGACGGTATGACAGGCAAGAGGTAAATCCACTTTCTAATGGGTGGAGTAACTATGGCGCCTCATTGCAAGGATATGACTTTGCCCCTGCGAGCTACGCAGTCGATGACTCGGGTCGAGTTCATATAGATGGTCTTGTAGCTCCAGGTACGACAACGAGCGGCACTGAGATAATGAGCCTACCTGATAATTTACGACCCTCGGAATATCTTCATTACCATGGTCGATCATCTACGTATGCACCTATTTCGATAGAGAGAGCGACTAAGGGTATTATCGCTAAGGGGGTAGGGAGCAATCATCTCTCATTGCAGACTATGTATTATCCGGGCTCGCTTGGAACTTGGAACAATTTCAGCTTACTTGCTGGGTGGACTTGGTATGGAAGCATATATGGCACACCGCAATATACAAAAAGTAGCGACGGCATTGTGACGCTTAAGGGGCTTGTTAAGGGGGGGTCAACAGCGGACGGAACGGATATTGCAGTACTTCCTGTGGGATACCGTCCAAGCGAGCGCATCCTTTCGACGACCGTAAGCACTGATGCTCACGCAAGGATTGATATACTAGCGGACGGCCGTGTCCAGCTTTATGCCGTGCGCAATACGTGGCTATCTCTCGACAACATCAGCTTTTATGCGGGCGACCCAAGCTATATGGACGACATGGTTGCGTGGTGGCCTATGAACGGTAGCGCCGAGGATGTAATAAATGACAACGACGGGACGGTTAATGGCGCCAGCTTAACCTACGACAGGTCTGGTGAACCGAACAAAGCCTATAGCTTTGATGGCGACAATGACACTATAGCCATGCCGGACGTCGACTATGGTAGCGGTGCGTTGTCTGTCTGCTTCTGGTTCAGGCCTCTCGATCCAAGCGGTGCTGCCTATCAGTACCTCTTCTCGCACGGCAGTTCATATGATGGTCCGAACGCTGTCAATGTTTGGCTTGACGAAGCCGATATCTCGACTTTCCCTATGCTCAAAACCAGAATGAATGGCGCTAGTGGGAGTGCAGTTGTTGATTTCCCTCACAATTATTTTGATAGCAGTTGGCATCATTATTGCGCAACCTCTTCAGCTGGGACGATGATAATATACACTGACGGTTCATTGCAGTCGAGCGTGACCTCAGGCAATCTTGGCAGCTTAAACCCCGATGGAGGCATATACATTGCTAGCCGTTCGTATAGTAGCGCTGACCGATATTTCCCTGGAAGTATGGATGATGTGCGTGTTTACAGCAGGGCACTATCTGCGGCTGAAGTTCAGGAGCTGTATAACGCAGGCGCCCTGTAGCCTTGGGTAGCCTAGAAAAAATTACGCGTAATGTACTATAATCATAAGGAGAATGAAAACAATGATGAAACATAAACAAGGCTTTGCCCTTCCAACTGTCCTTATCGCTTCGGTGGTGATGCTAATGGTGCTAGTTACAGCCGTGAGCGCAACAACCGCAATCCGTGGCGCACTAGAAAATCAACGCTATACCGAGTTGGCTAAATCTGCCGCTGAGGCGGGGGTCGTTTTTGCAGAAGCATGCCTACGAATAAGTGAGAATACCGTCACCTGGAGCGACGCCCAGCCTCTTAAGCCAAATACTAACTGCAACGGTGAGGTGCAAGCGACTCTGTCCGCTTACATAAATGAGTATGATGATTACCGGACTTACTTCGTGGTGAACGAACCGCAACTAAATGGCAACAGCGAGCCTATTGAAGCGGCGAGCGAGGGATACGTTGAGGCGCTTCGGTCTAGCACCGGTACCGCTTGGAGAGTGTTTAGCGGAAGTGCGGTGTCGGCCCTGACGGTTGCTGGCGATGGAACACCTGTCGGGACATCTATTGAAGGATACTGGACTACAGCACCTGAAGGTTACTTACTGGAAGATGGTTCGGCCGTATCTCGAACGACCTATTCAAGTCTTTTCTCGGTCATAGGAACAACCTTTGGCTCTGGTGATGGAAGTACAACCTTTAACCTGCCTAGTTCTCAGGGACGCGTTCAGGTTGCGGTGAATTCATCAGATAGTAATTTTGATGCACTGGGAGAGAAGGGTGGTGAAAATGAGCATACTCTTACGGTTGCTGAGATGCCGAGCCACACGCACTCTGGATCGCGCATGGATGGCAATGTGAACGATTACCTGGGAGGCTCGGGTGCAACCTATGGAATTAGTTCACCTTATAATTCTGGGGCAGTAGTCCTGCCCTTCCTGTCTAACACGGGTGGCAGCGGAGCTCACAACAATCTCCAGCCGTACATCACGGTTAACCGAGCAATTAAGTACTAGAGACTAGGCAGAGACGCTTGGTGCAGTTGAAGGAGTTTCGTTCCAGGTTGACTTGTCAAACCCAAGCCATAGAACCCAGACGGCAGGAAGGAAGATGGCGAGGAGTACGAAAGCTCCTTCTTTGCCGAGCCTTTTACCTATGTGATACATAGCTATGTACATGAATACCGTAGAAACGACATTTACGACAGGGATGATAGCAAGAACTGCCCAGAATCCTTTTTGTTCGCCAATTTCGAGCATCTTCCAAGAGTTGTAAAATGGTACCCAAGCAATCCATGGAGCGACGCCAGCCTTGTTGAAAATTTTCATAAGGCCAACAGCCATAACGACGTATGAGATGAGTGCTAGGAAGAGTGAGAATACAAACGCGCCAAACATTAGGCTAGCGAGCGCCGTTGCTTCGGCCTCTGTTAGCGTTGAGCCTGATGTACTGTAACTATCGTAGTAGTAGGTTGATGATTGTGCGAGTTGTGTAAGTATATTCATAATAGGTTCATTGTATCATAGTGCTTATTCTGCTACGCTAAACCTCGTGAAATTACTCAATGGAACAGAACTTGTCGGATACATAAAAGAGCGTCAGGCCAAGCAGGTGCGTGCGCTTCGTCAGGCGCGTGGTGTATTTCCGAAGCTCGTCATTCTCATAACCGGCGACGACCCAGCTAGCGTTACCTATACCCGCCTGAAGCAGGTCTATGGTGTGGATATTTTAGTTAATGTTGTTATTGAACGCACGACCGTTGATGTTATCCGAATTCGCATCGATGAACTAAATGACGATAACTCGGTGCATGGTATCGTGGTTCAGCTTCCGCTGACGCATCCTGACCAGACTGACGATATTGTTGCGCATATTGCGCCAGAAAAAGATGTCGACGGGTTAGGGCCGCAAGCCGGCTACGTGTCAGCCACCGTAACGGCTATTGACTGGTTACTTGCTGGGTACAACGTGAAGCTTGAGGGCTCACACATTGCCGTTGTTGGAAAAGGGCGCTTGGTCGGAGCACCGCTTATTGCTGAGTGGACGAAGGCTGGCCTCGATGTGCGTGCTTACGATGACACGACAAGCGATCTACCGACGGCGCTAAAAGAGGCTGATATTATTGTTACCGCCACTGGTGTTCCTGGCCTGATTCGTGCATCTATGGTTGGACTGGGCGCGGTTATTGTCGATGCTGGTACAGCATCTGAGGGCGGCGTGCTGGTAGGGGACGTTGCTTCTGAGGTGCGTGAGCGCAGTGACATAACCATAACACCCGAAAAAGGTGGCGTCGGGCCACTGACGGTCGCCTCACTTATTGATAACGTTATTCAAGCGGCGCAGGCAACAGCGAAGCCTTAAGTACCAAGCGTGTCTTTGACGCGCTGAACAACCTGTCGAGGCGTTAGTTCAGCCTTGACAATGTAGCTTTCAATACCTAGGCTTCGAAGTTCTTTCGGGGCCTCTTCTTCGCCGAGGTTGGTCAGAATAATAACTGGAACATCTTTGCCCCACGGTTCAGCGCGAATTTCTTGGAGGGCTTGATGTCCGGTTTTTTTTGGCATTTGAAGGTCAAGTAGGATAATGTCTGGCGCGAAGTGTTTAACGAGCTCAACGCCCCGTTCGCCATCGTTTGCCAGTTGGACATCGAAGCCATCGGCTTCAAATTTCATGCGGTACATTTGGCTAATAGTGGCGTCGTCTTCAATGATAGCGATTTTGGTCATGGTTACATTGTAGCATATTGCATTTTACGGATATTATATTATAGTTATCATATATGACCGTACATGATAGAGGTGCTGATACACAAGGTCAGCGCATTATTCCCACGCAGATTGAGCTCGAGCCCAAAACCAGGCTTGAGCTTAGGAAGATTAATTCGCTCGATCATCCTGACGCATGGATGAAAATGGGTCAATTACGCGCTCAAAGCTATATAGATACACACCACTTTCTTCCAGAATCAGCCAGGGATGAAAACGGTGCCGAGTTTGACGAGTATGATAGCGATCCAAATACATCACACTTCGTCATTCTTAGCGCGGAGGGACAGGTGGTTGGTACGTCGCGCATTATTTACAGAGACAAAGACACGGCTACGCCGCTCCCCTCGGAGGAGCTATTCACTCTTGACGGTGCCCATGGACCCGCCCGCGAGGTGTCGCGACTTATAGCGGACAAGAATAAACTACCGGTCGAGCTTGGGCGCTCGGCGCAGCACTTAAAGCTATATCTTATGCGTGCGATGACCCAAGAAGGGCTTTCAAGGCCAGACGCCGGTCCATTGTACGCGATTCTCGAGACACCGCTATTAAGGAGCCTGCAGCAGATTGGAGTGGCGATGAATGTACTTGGCGAGCCGCTCTTTTCTGAAAAATATAACTCAAGTAATATTTTGGTTGAGTTTCGGCTTCAGGACATGACGCGTGAAATGCATCAAGCTGATCAGAGGCGGATTGCATTGTTTCCATCTCGGGAGGAGCGCTTCGGACCATTTATGGAGGGTCAAAAATCTGAACTTGGCTTAGGGCGCATGGCGCTGAAGACTGATTTTCTTCAGGCTCCAAGAGAACAACATGAGCGGAACTATGGATGGCTAAATGAAGCAGAGCATCAAAGAGTTACCGAATCTATCGTTGCAATTGCAGGGGCCGGGGGCGATGGTGGGGCGGTTGCTATCCAACTTGCACGCATGGGTGTGAAGAATTTTCGCCTCGCTGATCCAGATCCGTTTGAGATTGAAAACCTGAATCGACAAGAAGGTGCTACCTATAATACTGTTCATCAAAATAAGGCCGAGGTTATCGCCGGGTTGATAAAAGATATACAGCCGTTTGCAAAGATAGATACCTATCAAGACGGAGTGACGCCTGAAAATGTCGCAGCTTTCGTTGAGGGGAGCCATCTTGTTATCGACGAAACAGAGTATACAAAACATGAAATTGGAGTGATGATTGCTCGCGAGGCTCGTCGGAATGGTACTCCAGCGTTAATGGGTATGAACGTAGGCTTCGGTTCATACGTGACGTCTTTCGACCCGGAGCGTGTGAGCTTCGAGAAGTATTTCGGTCTATCGGAAGATATGGCTCTTGAAGATATCGCGAAACAGGAAGTAGCCCTTTGGAAGTGGGTACCACACATTCCTTCTTATGCCGATATGGATTTGTTTAAGAAGATTGCGTCTGGTGAGGTGTCTGCTCCAACGGTTGCGCCGGGCGTGGGCATAACGGCCTCTCATGTGGCTCAACAGGCAGTCGCTCACCTTGTTCGAGATATATCTCCTGCGCGTGCAGCGTCTCTTCTTTTCGCCCCTCGCGGAAAATCGATTGATATTATTGATGGATCGCATGATGTTCGCTATCCGCTAGTGCACTTTGCGAAAACTGCGCTCGTTGCCCTGGTGCGAACGAAATTGGGTAGAAACCCGCCCACGGACTACTCTTCTAGTATATAATTGTCCCTATGGACGTGGTTACGCTTATTGGGCTTATATTCGTTGAGGCACTATTGCTGGTTTTTATTGTCTCGCTTTCACGTTCGCGCCGTAAGGCGGGCAGGAACGGCGACAGTCTTATTGTTTTTTTATTGGCGTTCTCGGTATGGGCGGCCTTTAACTACCTAAGCAATTACACTACTTTTCCTCACGAAATTTTACTATATATTAACCGACTTCTTTTTCTTAGCTCAGTTTTCGTAGCGGGGGGAGCGTACTTTTTTATTGGCTCGGTGACCGATAAGGTCAGGTTGCGAAGTTGGCAGACGGTGCTTTATGGGACGGTTGGTGGTATTGCTTCGTTTATTTCGCTCACTCCCTTTGTGGTTGCCGACGTATACATTGATGGTAGTGTCGTTGCAATTGAATTCGGTCAATTATTTTGGCTATACTTCATGTGTATCGCGTCCCTCATTTTTATAGGCTTGTTTTGGCTAGCCTGGGCTCGTAGATCGAAGAACCGGATGATTAAAGCATACGCCAAGGCGCTTTTCTATAGCCTTGGAGGCGCGATTATTATTATTGCAATGACAAATCTTATTATCCCTGCACTTTTTGGCAACTTTGCACTTTCTACGCTTGGCCCTTTGGTGTCGGTTTTTATCATTGGAGGTGTATCTTACGCGATTCTCCAGCATGGGCTATTCGACATAAAAGGCGCAGCGGTTCGAAGTACAGCGTATGTTCTTGTGCTATCAACGCTTGGAGCTATTTATTACGTGCTAGCCTATGCAGTGTCTGAGCTCATTTTTCAAGGTAATGTTGGCGACATAGCGAGCACCGCTCCGGTAAATGTATTGCTTGCGTTATTGTTGGCCTTTCTGTTCCAACCGGTAAAACATTTCTTCGATCGTTTGACGAATAGGTTTTTCTATAAAGATAATTATAACGTCGAGCAATTCTACGATGAGCTAAACTCGCTTGTGCGCTCAACCATTAATCTGCGTGTATTGCTTCATCGTTCAGCTGAACTTATTCAGGTTGCCCTAAAGGCTGAGTATGTGTCTTTCTTCGTTCATAGTGGCGACGCGCGGGTTATATTCATAGGAACAGAAGATGCAAAGAGGTTGCCCCCAGAAGACATTGGACTATTAGATGAACTGAACGCAGTAGTCTCCATAGAAGATCACGCTATTAGCCCCACGGTGCGTCGTATGCTCGTGAGCCACAGGATTGCTGTTGTCGTTCCGCTTCATCAGAATGATGCACTGGTAGGAATGATGTGCCTTGGTGAGCATAAGACGTCGCAGTATACTCGTCGAGATTTACGGTTGCTGCGAACGGTTGCGGGTGAACTAGCTATTGGCATTCAAAATACCTTGTCGGTACAGGAAATCCGTGACCTCAACGAAAACCTCCAGCAAAGAATTGATGCAGCAACAAAAGAGCTTCGACGGAGTAACGCGCAGCTTCAGAAGCTGGACCAGGCGAAGGACGAATTTATTAGTATGGCTAGTCATCAGCTGCGAACTCCACTAACTAGCATAAAAGGCTACATTTCGATGCTTATGGAAGGTGACGTCGGGAAGGTGAGCCCTGAACAAAAGCATCTCTTGCAGGAGGCGTTTGTCAGTAGCGAACGGATGGTGAGGCTGATTGGCGACTTCTTGAATGTGTCTCGCCTGCAGACGGGGAAGTTTATCATCGAGAAACGTCCGGTAGATTTGGCTAAGCTGGTTCGTCGAGAGATAGACGGCCTAGAATCTAATGCGGCTGCGCGAAATATTAAGTTTGTTTATAAGCAACCGAAGGACATTCCTGCAGTAGATGTCGATGAGAATAAGATTCAGCAGGTCATTATGAACTTTGCCGATAACGCAATTTACTATTCGAAAGAAGCGTCAAAAATTGTCGTCCGGCTTCAAAAAACGGCTAAGGGAATCGAGTTTACGGTGAAAGACACGGGTATCGGAGTTCCGTTGGACGAGCAGGCGCAGTTATTTAATAAGTTCTTTAGGGCAACTAACGCTCGTCGGCAGAGGCCAGACGGAACGGGCGTGGGTCTATATCTTGCGAAACGAGTCGTGCAGGATCACCATGGAGAGATTATATTTTCGTCCAAAGAGGGGAAGGGCAGTACTTTTGGGTTTCGTCTGCCTTTGCAGAAGTAACGCCTAGGTGCCGGACGCAATACGAATTAGTTCGTAGATAAGCCACATCAGTACCGCGACCACTGCACCGGCAATGCCGACTGGGCGAGCAACACGCTTGTTGTCGAACCACCACTGACTGAACTTGTTTCGATTGGCGGCGCTGAGTTTTGTTACGCTTGGGCGCGCCAGACTAGCATCCGCACCCTGATATTGTTTATTGCGCTTCTTTTTTTGCTTATTTGCCATGATGCTATTGTACAGCGAGATTTCACGAAAACCAAAACCCCGCCAATGAAGGCGGGGTAACGGGAGAGAGCGGTCAGACTTCTTCTTAGCTAAGGGCGCGTCGACTAGCAGCGTAATAAGCGATGCTTGCGACAAGTGTTCCTAGGCCAAGTACGGCAACAATGCTATCGACAGGTCCTGTCTTTGGAAGTTCTGGCGGAACTTCTGGAGTTTCGCACTCTTTATCGACAACGACAGATGCGTCATCTTCTTCAGACACTGTTGGGGTTGTGGCTTTTGCGATGTTCCTCAACGTGTTTGTTCCACAAAGAGGGAGCTCGTCATTACCAGCAACCTTAGCGGTAAACTTAACGTAGGCATCTCCTCCTGGGAGGTAGCCACCAATTACGAGTCCACCTGCTGTGATGCCGTCCGCAACTTGGCGAGTTCCGCCAGAGTTGTGTAGGTAAGTTGTACCTGGTACGTAGCTCATGCCTTCAGGCAGTTTGTCTTTTACGACAACGTCTTTAAGCTGAGTTCCACCGGTGTTCTTAAAGTAAATTTGGAAATCTACCTTATCACCAGGCTTAACTGATACGTTTTCCTTAAAAGTCTTGTCCTCTGTGTCGTTTACGCGGACGGTCTTTTCTAGGCTAAAGTCGCTTGATACGGCTTTTACCTTGAAAGTAACAAATCCATCGTATTGGAAACAGCCAGGGATTTTTCCGTCAAGCTTGTCGTATCCAAGTTGAACTCCGTTTCCAACAATCGCATCACCAAGGCTGGTGCCACTAGTGAAGACATTGTTGGTGTACATTGCTGAGCCTTCGACGTAGTCAAGGCTAAAGCGTGAGTCGCCAGTAAATACGGCTTGGTCCCAGATTTTACCGGGTTGGGAATTGCTTGAAGAGAGGTATCCATCAATTTGAATTCGCTCTGCTTCATAGTCAGGCACGTTAAACTGTGCGGTGACGTTTTCCGCAACGAGATTAAGGTTCTCGGCTGCGTTGTTGTGTACGTACATACGTACGTAGTAGTCTTTTCCGTTTTCTACGGAAATGTCGTCAGTCCAGCCGCCAGCGTTCTGGTTGGCTGCGTCTTTGATGGTAACGAAGTTTCGTTCGTCACCATAGTTAGGGTTGTTGGTGATTGAGTTGAACGTGTTGTAGGGCGCTGGGCTTTCAATGGTGAAAGTTGGGCGCTCTGGTCCCCATGCGAATACAGTGGCTGGAATAATGATTGCAGCGGCAATCATTGCAACAGCGACAGAAAAACGCTTAGGGGCACGTCGAATGAGTGAAAATAGATTACTCATAAATGTGTCTCCGTTTCTTGATGTATCTCGCAGATAACATCAAAGTTAATTATTCAAAATGTAAAATTTCATTGTTGCCGAGTTGTTAACGTTACAAATCAGATCATTACAATGTGCATGTCCGAGTCAAAAAAGTGACTCACGAGGAATCATACTCAACAACGAGACCGTAAAAGTCTCAAGTTGGAATACGATTCCTCGGTTTAAAGCTATGTCTTTGGTTCCCGTTGGTGGGGCGCTAGGCTCGAAAGCTTTGCGCCCCACCAGGGGGGGATTACCAGTCGGGCGGAGGAGCGGGAGCCTCTGTGTGCTCCTGCTCCTCGTCGACCACGCCTCCACCATTTTCGACTGCGTCGTCAATGGCTTGTTCGTGCTCTTCTGTCACCTTCTCGGTCTCTGCCTTGGCGGCGTCTTCTGCTGCCTTGGCGTCCTTGGCGGGGTCGGTTTGAAGACCCCGCGAGTCGGTGGCACCGTCGTTGTTGTTGACGGTGTGGTTCCCTCCGCTTGGCTCGTCCTTGATCCAGTCCGGAACATCCGGGTTCTGGGCGGTCGAGTCGGATGGATCCTTGGACTGCAGGCAGTCCGGGTGATCCGGGGGAAGCGTTGGGTTCCATGGGCACTTCGGTTCAGGCTCTGGCCGGTCGCCGGGGTTGATGCATCCAACTCGGATGAAGCCTACTGGCTTATCCTTGTCTTCGGTATCGGGGTCCACGGCGTTGCCGGTTGAGTCGAACTGCGCCGTTGGAACGGTGCAGGTGCTTGGGTCAATGAATAGCCAGAAGGCGTCGCCAGCGGCGCTCTTGCGAACGCCCGACGAAACCACCTTGCCATCGTTGAACCCAGTGTTGCCCGCCACCCTTACGGGCACGAGCATCTGGACAACCTCCCAGCTGCTGATGTTGAGGACCTCTTCACGAGTGAATTGGCCCTCAAACTTCTTTACCTGGGTGTTAGTAACGGCGACGAGCTCCGGGTTCTTAGATTCGAAGACGCCTTGAAGGGCCTCTTTCGAGTCAACAACCTGTCCGTTTAGTCCGAATGCGAGCGAACCCGCTTCCGAAAATTCCGGGAGACTCTTGTCGAGTCGTTCTTCGCCGATGACGTAGTCGCCATCCTCGAAACCGACCAGGGTCATGTATTCGATGACGGCATCGACACGACATTGCGCAAGCGCTTGTGTGTCGATGGATGCTGATGGTGCCTCTGGGATCTTGGGCAGTACTTGAGCGGCCGGCGCTCCATCACTCGTACCGACCAGAAGACCGGCTGCGAGTGCAATGAGGAGCGCAATCACCGAAGTGATTGTTCCTGCTTTCCACTTGCTCATGTTGACCTCCTAAGGTCGGTAGAGCGATTCCCTTAATGTTTATCGTCCCAGGGGTGGATGGACCTAGCGAGTGAGGTGGTTTTGACGCCACCACACCCTGATTCATTTATGACGGCTTCCCGAATCAATGGGGCCTTACGGAACTTCCCCGTAATATTACGGACGATTTTTACGAGTCGTCATCCTCGTTGTTGTTGAAGTACGAACCAATCCAGCCTCCACCGAAGAATCCGGTGCCGGCGTGACCGACGAACCACAACATCCACACGATGCCACTTGCGAACCATTGGTCGATGTTCCGACCAGCCCAACCGGGCCAGTACGAGAACAAAATCAGCGCCAGCACAAGGCCGACGGCTGCAAGCAACCACTGGAGAAAACTCCAGCGCCGAACATCGATCACTCGCTGAACGCGGGTGACTTGTACGGTTTCGTCGGGTTCCGGCTCACATGGAGCAGGTTCCGGTTCGAAAACAGGGTCCGGCACCGGCTCGGGGGCGGGTGCCTCCTTGATCGGCTCGGGTGCTGCGGGTGCAGCAGGCTTGGGCTCCGGTGCTGGCTCCGGTGAGGGAGTCGGTACAGGTGCAGGCTTGGAGGTGCCGAGGATTTCGTCGAGCTGCTCGAGCTCCTCGCGGAGTTCAGCTTGCTCGTCCTTGGCGCGTCGCTCAACGGCGGCGGCGGCGATCCTTAGGTCCTTTGCTTTCGCATCGGACTCCGTGCTGCCGGATTCGATGGTCTCAGAGACCACCTTGTGCCGGTTGCGGACACCGTCGGCCACTTTCTTGGCAGCCTTTGCGGCGGCCTCGATATCGGTGGTGCTCAGGTTGCGGGTTGTCATGAGTATTCCTTTCTCGTGGGCGGGACAATCCCACCCAGTATCTTTCACTGGACGGGACGGATGTCCCAGCTGCACACGTCAGGAGCAGCGCGTCAAATAACCGCCTATAAGGAGATTATCTGGCGCGCCACTCCTGAAACAAAAGGAGTACCATACCAAAAATATAGCTTTTCAGTGATATCAAAAATGTTATACACATTCAGGACATGCACTGTAATGATCTGATTTGTTAACGACCTCCTCACCACAATGAAGCTCTCACGTCCTCACCTGTGAATGATTGCTTCATATTATCACAAAATGGCTAAAATGTCAATGCTTTATACAATATATACCTCAAAGCACAACCTTTTTAATAACATTTACTACATATAGCGCATCGTCCAGTCACGGTAACACTAAATAACACACTATTTGACATATGATGTCAAGGGGAGTATATTCACCTGTTAAGTGTAAGTCGCGTGAACGGGTCACGTGACCATCGGGCTGTAAAAAGCGGGCATGTCGCAGGATTACACTTAATGGGAAATGGGGAGCAATGCCGCAATCTGACCAAGTAATTGTCAGAAGGGTAGCCATTCGAATTGCACGTATGGATGGGATTGGGCCCATCGTGCAGTGCATGAGGGACAGCGACTCCAGGGAGCGTGCGGTCCATGACTGCGCGGAAGGCTTTCTCGAGCAGTTAGAGAGAGCCGAAGAGAATGAACTCTTCATTCCTGGAGGCGCGGACATCTACGCGATGGTTACCAGCGTCAGCGCCAATCGTGGCACTCAGCTGAGTGTCTTGAGGTCCGCACTGGGCGCACTCGTGAAGTGGTACAAGCTGAAAGAGGATCAACCCGCCTCATCGGAGGTTGACGTGGCTCAGAGCGACCAGCTCGCCGCCGCTTAACCCTTCGTCCTGCTGGGGTTCGCTAGGTCCACGAGACTAGGCGAACCCCGGCGGGCACACAACAACCCCTATTCAAAGGGGTGATTTTTTTGTATAATACCCCAAGGTAATAAATGGCCTCATATCCTTTCGGATATAACGGCCGAATTGCTCGGAATCGATTTTAAAAGTAAACTTTTAAAATACGCTTCACTCACAATCCGGCCTCATCGTCTAACGGTTAGGACACCAGGTTTTCATCCTGGCAATCGGAGTTCGATTCTCCGTGAGGTCACCAAGTATTTATTTTGAAAAGGGGCGGCATGGCTTTTAGTAAGCGAACAGTGCGAAACATTCCAATATCTGGAGCGACAGTGCTAGTTCGTGCTGACTACAATGTCCCCTTGTCTGGTGGAAAAATCAGTGACGGCCTCCGTATACAGGCGAGCATTCCAACACTACAGTATCTTTTAAAACATGCCGGTAAAATTGTTATTATCAGTCATCTTGGCCGACCAAAAGGAAGAGACTCGTCTCTGTCGCTTGAGCCAATTGCCGTGCGTCTTGAGAAGCTATTAGGAAAATCGGTCACCTTTGTCGACGATTGCATCGGCGATAAAGTCGTACAGGCGGTTAAAAAAGCACCAAAGGGAAGCGTTGTGCTTCTCGAGAACCTTCGTTTTCATGCAGAAGAAGAGGCTAACAACCGAGAATTCGCGCGACGTATCGCTAAAGATACCGGGGCGCGTTTTTTTGTCCAGGACGGTTTTGGCGTCGTACATCGTGCCCACGCTAGTACAGAGGCTATCACACAGTTCATTCCAAGTGTTGCGGGTCTTCTGCTAGAGAAAGAGTGCCAGACCATCAACAAGGCCATGGAGAAGCCGGCTCGTCCGCTTATTGCGGTTCTTGGCGGTGCAAAAGTTAGCGATAAGCTGCAAGTTATTGAGCGATTTGTCGACATCGCCGATAAGATTATAATTGGTGGCGCCATGGCCAACACCTTCCTTGCTTATAAAGGGCACCATATGGGCGCTAGCATGGTTGAAGAAAATCAACATAAAACACTCGATAAAATTTACCTTGCGGCTCATAAAAAAGTCGAGGGAAGTGTTGAAGACTTCATCATTCTTCCGACTGATGTCTCTGTTGCTAAAACCCCTAGCCAAACGGCAACTCGGCACAACGTAACGCTTGGCAACGTAGCAAAGGGTGATAACGCGCTTGATATTGGCGATGCATCGATTGAACGGATGATTGAAGAGGTGTCAGGGGCAAAAACCGTTATATGGAACGGCACCATGGGCTATGCCACGGTTCCAGCTTTTGCTCACAGCTCGGCTCGCTTGGCGCTTGAGCTCGCATCACACCCCAACAAGACATCGATTATTGGCGGTGGTGACACGGCTGACTTCGTTCTAGGGTGGGGTGAGGCTGAAAACTTTACACATGTTTCAACTGGTGGAGGTGCGGCACTCGACCTTATGGCCGGTAAAAAATTACCGGGTGTTGAGAGTTTGCTGAACGCATAAAAATAAGCTACACTAGTAGCAATAAAGCTTAAGCGCTATAAGAGATACTGTGGGACGAGAAAAAAAACTTATTATCGGGAACTGGAAAATGAACCTCGGTGTCCATGATGCTAGTCTGTATCTTCACCGTCTCGAGAAGCTTGTAAAAGTACACCGCAATGTCGAAATCGTTCTAGCTCCAACAATGCTAGCGGTTCAGACGCTAAGCCTTCAAATAGATAGGCGACAATTTCGACTCGCCGCCCAAAACTTTTATCACCGTGACTTTGGTGCGTATACCGGTGAAGTATCTGCCGCCCAGCTCAAGGGCGTTGTTGACTACGCACTTGTTGGCCACTCCGAGCGCCGTCATATATTTAACGAACATGATAAAGACACTCGGGCGAAAGTTCAGGCGGCAATACGTAACGACATTACCCCCGTTCTTTGTATTGGAGAAACAGCTACCGAGCATAGCGCCGATGAGACTCGTGACGTTATTCATGATCAATTAGCCGCTGGTTTAACCAACGTGACCAGTGAAGAGGCGAGTGACATTATTGTTGCCTACGAGCCAGTTTGGGCTATTGGCACTGGAATTAATGCAAAACCTGCTGACGTCACTAAGGCGGTGCTGGCTATTCGTAGCCAGTTCAAGCACCTTTTTGGATCGAAAGTGGCTGAAGAAGTGAGAATACTATACGGTGGAAGTGTAAACGAAGATAATGCCGCTGATTATCTTATGCTCCCGGGTATAGATGGACTTCTCATCGGTGGGGCGAGCCTCGACGCACACGTCTTTAGCGCAATTATTGAAAAAGCACATAAAAATAGCAAGAAAGATACATAAAAGGTGGGGACTATGAAAGATTTTGATTTTGAAGAACTAGACAGAGCTGTTCATTCAGTAACGTCACCGGCAGATGAGCCAGCACATGCTGATACACCTGGACTGGTGTCTCCGCCAGAGCCAACCCCCGAGCCAAACCCATCGCCGGCAGCTCGTCGGACTACCGGTCGGTTCATGGATGTCATGCATCCCTCGGCAGATATGCGTCAGTCTAGCCCGATTGCCCCGCGTATGCCTACGCCAACTACTTTGCAAGAGACACCGGCTCCAGAAGAGCCTCGACAACATGAAGAACCTGAATCGCCACAGTCGCCATTCATTCCTGATGCTGTGGTTGAAAAGCGTCCGCTTGGGGTGTCTGAGCCACTAGATTTATTTAAAGAACCTGAACACGAATTACTTGAAGAGACGACTGAGGTACAAAATGAACCAGTTGAACATATCGAGGAACCCATCGTTTCAGCCGAGGTAACAGATACGCATCAAGCTGAAACGCCGGAGGCTCCAGCTAGTCCGTTGTATGATACCGAGGTCTACCACCCACCTGCGCCACAGGTGAAAAAGAAGTCGGGTGTCTGGGTGTTTGTCTGGATATTGGTACTTATTCTTCTCGGCGCTTTATCTGGTGCCGGTGTCTACTTCTTTGTCCTTCCCCTGCTATAATAGAGAGTAATGAACATTCTCGAGGGACTCAATGATGTACAGCGCGATGCTGTAAAAACGACAACAGGTCCTCTGTTGATACTTGCGGGAGCTGGAAGTGGCAAAACCAAGACTCTTACGCATCGCATTGCGAATCTTATTCTGAACGAAGGTGTATACCCAAACCAAATTCTTGCTGTTACGTTTACCAACAAAGCGGCGCGTGAAATGCGCCAGCGCCTTGCGACGCTTATTGGTCAGCCAAATGACCGATCATTCATGCCCTGGATGGGGACTTTTCACGGTATTTGTGTGCGACTTTTGCGAGTTGACGGAAAAGCCATACGCGTACCATCGAATTTTGTGATTTACGATGAAGATGATCGAAAAGGCCTAGTGAAACAGGCTATGAAGCAACTTTCTCTTGGTGATAGAGAAGTGAAGCCGGCAGCTATTAGTAGCGCTATTTCATCGGCCAAGAACGCCATGCAGACCCCAGATGACTACGATGGGGTAGCGGTTGGTCCGTTTCAAAAGCAAGTTGCGCAGATATATCATTTCTATGAGGCGCGGCGCAAAGAGGCTATGGCACTTGATTTTGACGATCTTCTTATTGAGGCTGTAAGGTTGCTTCGCGAGAATCCTAACATTCGCGATAAATGGCGATCACACTTTACGCACATTCTTATTGATGAGTATCAAGACACTAACGCCGCGCAGTATCACCTGGTAAAACTACTCGTTAACAAAGCCCAAAATATTTGCGTGGTTGGGGATGACTGGCAGTCAATATATAGTTGGCGCGGGGCAGATTTTACGAACATTCTAAACTTTGAGCGCGATTTTCCAGGCACAAAGGTAGTTAAACTCGAGCAAAATTACCGGAGTACGGGTCATATTCTCGAGGCGGCGCACGCGGTTATTTCAAAAAACAATCAGCGAACAGACAAGAAGCTATGGACCGATGCCGGTATGGGCTACCCTGTACAGGTACAAGGTGTGTATGACGACGCAGAGGAAGCGCGGCTGGTGGCCGAGCGTATTTCAGCCCAGGTCGCTATTGGTGCGCGCCGCTACCGTGATTTTGCGGTTCTGTATAGGCTTAACTCGCTAAGCTATTCTTTGGAGCGTGCCTTTTTCCAAGCGGGGATACCCTACCAAGTGGTAGGTGGGGTTCGATTTTACGACCGAAAAGAAATTAAAGATATTATTGCTTACTTAAAGCTTATTTATCAGCCAAACGACCGTATGAGCTTTTCGCGAATCGCCAATACGCCAACCCGTGGGGTTGGGACAACGAGCCTTGAAAAGTTCTTGCGCTGGCAATCGACCCGCTCGGAAAATATTGTGGAGGCACTGTTACTGCTTGAAGACGAACCTGTCGTTACCGGCAAGGCTAAGGGCGCGCTGGTGAAGCTCGGCTACTTACTGAAGGATATCGCTTCTCAGCTTGAGACCCTTTCGCCGAGTGACGCTATAGAACAAATTATTACAAAAACTGGCTATCGTGATCACGTGCAGGACGGTACGCCGCAAGCTGAGGCCCGTGACGAGAACCTCGGTGTGTTGGTTGCTGATGCTCAGCAATTCGCTTCTTTATCGGAGTTTCTTGAGGAAGTTGCTCTCATGTCTAGTGCCGATATGCAGGTGAACGATGACATGGTGACCTTTATGACGCTTCACGCCGCCAAGGGACTGGAGTTTCCGGTCGTCTGCATGATAGGTATTGAAGAGGGGATATTTCCGCATTCTCGTGTCTTTGAGGCGGGTGCTGCCGAGCTGGAAGAGGAACGCCGCCTCTGTTATGTGGGTATGACACGGGCCCGAGAAGAGCTGCACCTTAGTTATTCATATAGTCGACTTCAGTTTGGGCAACGCGCTTATAACGAGCCGTCGCGGTTTATTGGCGATATGGGTGATCAGGTCGCTCTTCTATCGCCAGAGCCACAACTTATGGGGGCATCTCAGGATGAACCATTCTATAGTGATGAAATCGGCTTTGAAGTGGGTGACAGCGTTCGGTCGTCGGCCTTCGGTGAGGGAACAATTGTCGATATTGATGGCATGGCTGTATCGGTCAACTTTACTAGTGGTCAGACAAAGAAATTGAATGTCGAATTCGCCCACCTACAAAAGCTTTAGCATCTATAATATGTTACAATGATAGGCACGATAACTGCGAGGGATACATCTAAATAACATGAGGCTACGACGACGTCGCTCCGCCACTGGTATTGCAGCGCTGACTATAATGGTCGGTCTTTTCTTGGGCGGCGGAATTTATCTTGGCTCACAGTCACAGCCGGCACTTGCCGATGTTGAAGATGGGCACCTTATGACAGTTTACGACCGAGGGGTAGAGAAAACCTTTATTACAGGTGCCGAAACGGTCGCCGAGGCACTTGAGGGCGCTGGTTTCGAGCTTGATGCTCGTGATGCCGTTGAGCCTTCACGTAGTGAGTCACTTGTTGCAAGCGATTATCAGGTGAATATTTATCGAGCTAGACCGGTTATTGTGGTTGATGGTGCGACGCGACAAAAAGTGATAACACCATATCAGACAGCAGAGCAAATTGTTACTGACGCCAAAGTAAAGTTATATGCCGAAGATACCACAGAGCTTGTTCGTTCAGACGACATTCTAGCCGATGGCGCCGGACTTCAGTTGGTTATCGATCGCGCCATTCCGGTATCTCTTACGTTATTCGGTGAAACGATGACCCTTCGCACGCAAGGTGAGACTGTTGCAGACTTGTTGAGCGAAAAGGAAATAGTACTTACCGAAAATGACAGGGCGTCCGTTCCGCTTTCGACATTCATTACTGAAGGTATGGAAATTCGTGTATGGAGAGAAGGTACGCAGACGGTGACTGTTCAAGAAGCGGTTGCGTTTGATGTTGAGAGAATTCAGGACGCCGATAGAAGCATCGGATACAGAGAAGTTAAGACGCCCGGCATAGAGGGAAAGAGATCGGTGACCTATGAAATTGAAATACGAAATGGCGAAGAAGTTGGCCGAATTGAAATTGTTTCTATTATGATAGTTGAGCCTGTCGAGCAAGTAGAGATTGTTGGAGCGAAGGTACTATTGAGCACTAACTATTCAGCTGATAAAGCAGCAATTATGAGTGCAGCGGGTATTTCAGCGGGTGACCATGACTATGCTGCGTATATAATTAACAACGAAAATGCGCTGTGGTGCCCTATTCGCTGGCAGGGAACTAACGGCTGCGGCGAAAGCTATTATGAGAAATTCCAAGGTGCTGAAACATCAAATCAGGTAGGCTATGGATTGTGTCAGTCAACACCTGCTATAAAAATGGAATCAGCGGGCGCAGATTGGCGTACGAACGCCGTTACCCAAATGAAGTGGTGTAACAGCTACGCGATGGATCGCTACGGTAGTTGGCGTGATGCGTATCTCGCAAAGGTCGCCAAGGGCTGGTGGTAGATGCCGGGTCCCAAAAAGTCTCTCGGACAACACTGGCTTAAAGACAGAGGCGTACTGGCGGGCATCGCAGAGCTGGCAGATATCTCGGAAAACGATACTGTGCTTGAGGTTGGTCCAGGGCTAGGAACTCTTACTAGTGAACTACTTCGGCGCGCCGAAAAGGTTGTCGCAGTCGAGCTCGACGGGGACCTTGCTAGGAAGTTGCCCGGTCAATTTCCTGGTAAAAACCTTGAGGTTGTTCAACAAGATATCTTGTCATACGATCTATCGGCGCTTCCGTCTGGCTACGTTGTGGTCGCCAACGTGCCGTATTACATTACCTCAAAGATTATTCAATTACTGACGACATCGAGTAATCCGCCCCGGACTATTGTCTTGCTTGTTCAGCGCGAGGTGGCTGAACGTTTGGCTGCCGAACCAGGTGACATGAGCCTCCTAGCTGTCAGCGCCCAGGTATATGCCGAAATTTCTTTGGGAGAGGTGGTCCCGGCGGCGTTATTCACGCCACCGCCAAAGGTAGACAGTCGAGTTGTTGTGCTTCGCATGCGGCCACAGCAATTGGTTTCAGAGGCCGAGCAGGCAGCGTTTTGGCGCGTGGTGAAGGCTGGTTTTTCATCGAAACGCAAGAAACTTCGCAGTAGTATTCCACATGGACTTCATATCTCAAAGGAAGAAGCTGACATTGCGCTTCAGGCAGCTGGGATAGACCCTAACGATCGGGCCGAGCGACTCAGTATTTATCAGTGGCAGACCTTGGCCAAGCATCTGATACAATAAGTGTAATGGAAACCCCGCAAAAGAAACTGTATATTACGACTGCGATACCGTATGTCAACGGATTGCCGCACATTGGCAACGCCCTTGATTATTTATTGGCAGATATTTGGACACGATATCAAAAACAGAATGGCCACGAAGTACGTTTTCAGGCCGGTACCGATGAACACGGCAATAAGATTGCCGCAAAGGCCGCCGAAAAGGGCATGACTCCGAATCAGTTTACCGACTCGATGTACATCAACTTTGAGAACCTCATGAAGAAAATGGGCGCCGAGTATACCGACTTTATTCGTACTACTGAACCAAGGCACCATGAATCGGTCCAATACATCTGGCAACAGCTCCAGCCGTACATCTACAAGGGCTCGTATAGCGGTTGGTATTGTGTGGGGCACGAGGCATTCTTCACCGATAACGAGGTGCAGGCAACTGGCGGTGTATGTCCCGACCATCAGGCGCCATACCAGCAAATTAGCGAGGAGAACTATTTCTTCAAGACGAGTGCTTTCACCGATGCTATTCGCACTGCGCTAGATGATGGCACTATGCAAATTCTGCCTGACTATAGAAAGAAAGAATTTCTAGAGCTTATTAAGGATGGTCTTGCCGACGTTAGTATTTCACGTCCTCGAAAGAACCTCACTTGGGGTGTGCCAGTGCCTGGCGACCCAGACCACGTTATGTACGTCTGGCTCGATGCGCTTGCGAACTACATTAGCGTTCTTGGCTACCCGAATGATCCAACCTGGAAAGAGTACTGGCCAGCCGATGTTCAAGTTATTGGAAAAGATATTCTTCGATTCCACGCAGGCATATGGCCGGCAATGCTTCTGGCTATTGGTGCGCCGCTACCAAAACGTCTGCTGGCACATGGATTCATCGATATTGGTGGAGCGAAGATTAGTAAAACGGTAGGTAACACTATCGATCCGAATGAAATCATTGACCAGTACGGCGTTGATGCCTTTCGTTATTTCTTTTCGCGACATATTCCAACGCTTGACGATGGCGATTTTACTTGGGAGAAACTGGAAACGGCCTATAACAGCGAACTTGGTAACGACCTCGGCAACCTTATTCAGCGAGTTGCAAGTATGATCACTAAGTATCAGGCAGGAGTTATTGGCGAATCACATCAGGCTGAACACGACATGACCGCGTATCACCAGGCAATGGACAGGCTTGAATTTAACCATGCCGTCGATGAAATTTGGAACAAAGTGCGAAGCTTGAATCAATATATCGATAACGTTAAACCGTGGCAAGTCGCCAAGGACATCGAGAAGAACACTGAGGCTGAAGGTCATTTGTCTGACATTCTCGCTCATTGTGCAGGAGCATTGCTCCAAATAGGTGACCTACTCGTGCCTTTCCTGCCAACAACTGCAGCAGCAATTCACCAAATTTTCGACACTGGCGTTGTACAGCAACCAGAACAGGTTCTATTCCCTAAGAAATATCTCCACACCCCAGACCCACATGCACCGAAAGCCTAGTATGATAGACACTCATTGCCATATTCACGAGAGTGACTACCCCTTGCCGGTTGACGATGTTATTGCGCGAGCTACTGCCGATGACGTAACGGAATACATTTGCATTGGCACAAGCGAGGAGAGCTCGCGTCGGGCTATTGCGTTTGCGAAGGAGTACGACAATGCCTATGCGGTAGTTGGTGTTCATCCGCACGACACCAAGGATGGTTATGAAGAAATTGCAGGTCTAGCCGATACGCCCGGTGTTGTTGGTATTGGTGAAATTGGGCTTGATTATTTCTACACGCATAGCGACAGACAGACACAAATGGATGCGTTTCGGGCGCAGCTCAAGGTCGCCGAGGAGCGTAATTTACCCGTTTCTTTTCATGTTCGAGATGCATTTGACGATTTTTGGCCTATTTTTGAGTCATTCGAAGAGGTGAGGGGGGTGCTTCATAGCTTCACCGATTCACCAGAAAACCTTGAAAAAGCATTGAAAAAAGGACTATATATTGGCGTTAACGGCATTAGTACGTTTACGAAAGATGAAAAACAGCAGGCTATGTACGATAGTATTCCTTTGGGTCGTTTACTCCTTGAAACGGACGCGCCCTTCTTGACGCCACACCCTTTTCGTGGTAAGATAAATGAGCCAGCGTATGTAAAGCTGGTAGCGGAATACCACGCAGCGCGTCGTGGGATATCTCTTGAGGAGATTACCGTTGCCACGACTGCAAACGCCCGCGCACTTTTTGCGCTATCTTAAACAAACATCACCACAAAAAATTCGTTAATTAACGTCTATTTTTTATGAACAACCAATATACTTTCCCCATCAACTCAGAGGTACCAACCGACGACGCCCGTCGGCTTATTGATGAGGCCTTTGAAGCGCCTATTCTCGTTCAACAAGAGTCAGAGCCCCGCCCGTACCTCTATCACAAGCAGTTAGAGTCACGAATTGAGCAAATGCGAGCCAGCGCAACAGAGGCGAATCTTCCACGTGGAACTATTATGGATCGTGTTCTTGAGCGGTTTACTACCACTCCAAAATCTCTTGAAGACCGACTTATAGACCACGAGAGTGTTATCGTTGGGAACATTCTGCCGAAGCACGAGTTGGTTGCACAGCAACGTTTTTGGTATCATCAAGGTAACTGGTACCTCATGCAAGTAGAGCGTGATCAAAAAGAGTACGTTTCACGCTATCAGGTTAGTGAGACGGATATATATAAGCTTGTCGGAGGCCGAGAGGCTCCATTCTGGGAAGGTGAGCAAGAGCGTCTTTTGGATGCAATCGATCTATATCACCGTGAAATTCTTCGAAACATTTACTCAAACTAAGCCTTTATTGTTTGGCTGTGACGAGCTAGGAAGCTATACTAGATAGGTGAATAAAGAGGTGATTTATCTTGATCATGCGGCGGCAACTCCTGTCGACCGAAAAGTACTAGCGGCCATGCAGCCGTTTCTTTCTGATGCATTCTATAACCCTTCAGCTCCCTATGCTCCCGCCATTGAGGTAAGAAAGGCGTATGAGCGAGCGAAACAGACGATAGCGAGCACCTTTGGAGCGAGCGCTGACGATATTGTTATGACGGCTGGTGCAACGGAATCTATAAATCTGGCTTTCCATAGTATTTCGGGCCATGTGGTGGTGACCTCCATTGAACACCATGCGGTGCTTGAGGCTGCAAAGCGTCACGAGCACACCGTTGTCGAGGTTGACGGCAAAGGAATGGTTGACCCAGAAGTAGTGCGTCGAGCTATTCGTGACGATACCGAGTTGGTTAGTGTAGCTTTGGCTAACAACGAAATCGGGACGGTCCAGCCACTTCGAGCAATTGCCGAGGTTGTTAAGACCGAGCGTGAAAAACGACTCCAGCAGGGTAGCGATGTGCCAATTTATCTCCATACCGACGCCTCACAAGGTGTTGGGCAACTCGATGTTCATGTCTCGCGTCTGGGTGTTGACCTTATGACTCTAAACGCTGCGAAAATATATGGACCAAAACAGGTCGGATTGCTATGGGCGGCGCATAGTGTTTCGCTTCAGCCACAAATAAATGGTGGCGGTCAAGAACGGGGACTTCGTAGTGGCACAGAAAATGTCGCCGGTGTTATAGGATTTGCAAAAGCAATCGAGCTAGCCGCTGAACACCGCGTGCATGAGGCCGAAAGACTACGAAAACTTCGTGACGACATGCAGGTGAAGCTGCTTGAAGCCTTCCCCGAGGCAGTCGTTTCTGGACACCCAAAGCATAGACTTGCAAGCTATCTTCATATTTCATTCCCATCTGTAGATGCCGAGCGAGTACTGTTTATACTTGAGAGTAGTGGCGTCTTGGTGGCAACCGGAAGTGCCTGCGCAGCGAATAAGGGCACACGTTCGCACGTTTTGGAGGCTATTGGTCTGGAGCCATCGGTTGCCGATGGTAGCCTGCGTATTACGCTGGGGCACCTGTCTGACGAAACTACCTGTCGTAAGGCTGTAGAGCTTATTATCGAGGCGGTGCGGCGTGAGTATTCTAGAACAGGGGTGTTGTAGTGCGTTGGTTGATTGGTTTAGGCGTCACTATTATTGGTCTAATCATCTTCTTGACGATGTATCTGCAGCCAAACAGTTTCTTGGGGTGTAGCGAAACACCTCTTGCCTCAAGCGAATGTGACAAAGCAGACGCTATTGTGGTAATTAGTGGGGGAGATACGGCAGCTAGAACAGAGGCCGGAATAGCGCTATATGAAAACGGCTGGGCTGACGTATTGGTTTTTTCTGGTGCAGCACAGGACAAATCGGGTCCAAGCAATGCAGCCGTTATGAAGACGATCGCCCAGGAGCACGGAGTTCCAACAAGTGCCATTATTATCGATGAAGAGGCCGAAACAACTCGACAAAATGCTGAAAAATCGACCTCTTTATTTACACAGAACGGATTCGAGGACGTAATTTTGGTTACATCGGGCTATCATCAGCGCCGAGCTAGCTTAGAGTTCGCACAAAGGGCAGAAACTATAGAGATTCGTAATTATCCACTTACTCAAGATAACGACTGGGGCTGGTGGTGGTGGATGACTCCACGCGGCTGGTGGCTTGCCGGTGGTGAAGCGGCGAAGATAATCGCGTTTTATCTTGGAGCGTCATCGTGAGTCGAGTTTATGTTGGTATGAGCGGTGGAGTTGACTCGTCATTAACGGCAGCGCTGCTTGTCGAGCAAGGGCATGAAGTGACGGGAGTGTATATGAAAAACTGGACTCAAGACCTTCCCGGTATGCGCTGTCCATGGGCCGACGATTTAGCAGATGCCAAGCGAGTTGCCGTACAGCTGGGCATTGATTTTAAGGTGTTCGATTTTGAGAAAGAATACCGCCAAAAAGTCGTTGATTATATGATTAATGAATATCGAGCCGGCCGTACACCAAACCCAGATATCATGTGTAACCAAGAGGTTAAATTTAAGCTTTTCCTCGAGACAGCCCGTGAAGACGGCGCAGAGTTTATCGCAACTGGCCATTATGCTAAAACGGAAAATGGGAAGTTGCTGCAAGCTACTGACGGGGTGAAAGATCAGACATACTTTTTGTATCGAGTAACAAAAGAGGCTCTGGACAAAACATTGTTTCCGCTAGGGGAGCTGGAGAAGTCGAGGGTGCGTGAAATGGCTGAAGAGCGAGGCTTGTACACCGCAAAAAAGAAGGACAGCCAGGGCATTTGTTTCGTTGGACAGGTCGGTATTCGAGAGTTCTTGAGTCAGTACGTTGAGCGAACGTCCGGAAATATTGTTGATATAAAAACACGCGAGGTACTTGGTCGTCACGACGGAGCGATCTTTTACACTATTGGGCAGCGCCATGGCCTCGATATTGGGGGAGGACTTCCCTATTATGTTGTTGGAAAAGATATGGACACCCAGGAGGTGTTCGTCACGAAGAACCTGAATGATGAGGCATTGTGGCGCCGTGAGTTGCAAGCAACGAGCGTCCATTGGATTGGAGGCTCCTTGCCAAGTGGCTCGCGGGTTCAGGTGCGGCTACGGCACAGAGGTGCACTTGTCGGTGCGAAGGTTCACAGCGAAGGCGATAATCTGCGAGTTATGCTTGATGAACCAGAAAGGGCAGTGAGTCCAGGGCAGTCAGTTGTCTTTTATGATGATCAAGAATGTAAGGGCGGAGCGATTGTTCTGTAGCTCACTCGTTAATTTATTGGTATACTGACAGAGATGAATGCTCAAGAAATTCGTAACTCGTATATCGAGTTCTTCACCAAACGTGGCCACACGGCCATTACTCGCGCTCCCCTTGTTCCATTAAACGATCCAACGACACTATTCACCGGAAGTGGCATGCAGCCACTCCTCCCCTATCTGCTTGGTGAAATTCATCCTGGCGGAAATCGTCTTACCGATAGTCAGACGTGTCTTCGAGCACAAGATATCGATGAGGTCGGAGACAATCGTCATACGACCTTCTTCGAGATGCTGGGAAACTGGAGTCTTGGTGATTATTTCAAGGCAGAACAGTTGCCTTGGTTCTGGGAGTTCTTAATTGATGAGGTCGGACTCGATCCTCAAAAAATCTACGTCACCTGTTTTCAGGGCGATGAAACGCACGGTATACCAAAAGACGAAGAGTCAGCAAGGCTCTGGAAAGAACTCTACGCACAGAAGGGAATTGAAGCCGGTGAAGTAGAGGTTGGTAGCGAAGAAAATGGCTATGCTGTCGGTATGCCAGAAGGTGCCCGAATCTTTTACTACGACGCCAGCAAAAACTGGTGGTGCCGCGGCGGAAAAATTGGTGATATGCCAGTAGGTGAGCCAGGTGGTCCAGATAGCGAAGTATTTTATGAGTTTGATTTTATTGAACACGACCCGAGCTACGGCGAGCTGTGTCATCCAAATTGTGAATGTGGCCGATTTATGGAAATTGGAAACTCGGTATTCATGGAATACGTGCGCCGCGAGACTGGTTTTGAGAAACTTCCACGCCAAAATGTTGATTTTGGAGGAGGACTCGAAAGAATTGCAGCGGCTTCTTTGAATAGTCCTGACGTCTTTAAAATTAGTCTAATATGGCCAATTATTGAGGCACTTGAAAAGCAAAGCGGGAAGTCTTACGACAGTCATACGACAAGTATGCGAGTCATTGTTGATCACCTGCGGGCTGCAACTTTCCTGGCCGTCGATGGCGTAACGCCGTCGAACAAAGAGCAGGGCTACGTCATGCGACGTCTTATCCGTCGAGCGGTCCGGTTCGCTTTTGAGCTTGGTATTGAACAGAACTTCCTGGAAACGGTCGTGCCAGTTATCGCAGACCTTTATGCCGACGATTACCCTGAGGTGTCCACGGCTCGAGAAGAGGTTATTGCGGTGCTAGTGAAAGAGGAAAAGGCTTTTCGACAGACGCTTAGAAAAGGAATTCACGAATTTGATAAGCTATTTTCCGACCCAGGCAGTAACGGTGATGTTGGATCGATTCTTTTCAAGCTTTACGATACCTACGGGTTTCCGGTTGAACTTTCGGTTGAAGAGGCCTTCAAGCGAAATGTTGAACTTCCTAAAGACTGGCGCGCGGCTTTTGATGCCAAAATGGCCGAACAACGCACCCGATCACAAACGGCTGCAAAAGGCGCATTCAAGGGCGGACTTGGTGGAGATACATTACAGCACAAGAAGTATCACACCGCCACTCACCTGCTACAGTCGGCACTTCGAGAAATTATCGGGCCTGAACTTCGTCAGCACGGAAGCAACATTACTGAAGAGCGCTTGCGATTTGATTATAATTTAGACCGAAAACTAACACCCGAGGAAGTCGATCGAGCCGAGAATCTTGTTAACGGATGGATTAAAGACGACCTACCGGTAACATTTAAAGAATATCCAACCGATGAAGCGCTGGCTATGGGTGCTATTGGACCGTTCGGTGAACGATACGGCGATACGGTGAAGGTTTACCAAATGGGCGAGGGTGACAACATTGCGAGCCTTGAAATTTGTGGAGGCCCACACGTTGATCATACTGGGCAACTGGCTGAGGGGGGTAAGACTTTCGCTATTGCCAAACAAGAGGCCTCGAGTGCCGGCATTCGACGCATAAAAGCAGTTCTTCGCTAAGAATCCACCACTACAGACGTTACCTTTTGGTATATAATGATACTAGTTATGGCTTTTGATAAACTAAAAAGAAAAAAAGTATCCAACGATGACTACGTCGTTGCACTTGATATTGGAACCGAATTCGTTAAAGCGCTAATTGCTAAGCTTGACGGCGAAGAGCTTCAAATCGTTGGTATGGGGCGATCGAGGCAAGAGGTGAGCGACATGCATTCTGGAGCGATTGCCGATATTGCTGGCGTTGTTCGAAACTGTGAAGAGGCGCTTGCTGACGCCGAGGACCAGGCCGGTCTTCAGGCGCGAAAAGTAGTTATTGGCATTGCGGGTGAGCTCGTCAAAGGAGTAACCGACACTATTCGTTACCGTCGTCCTCAACCAGACCGTCCGCTAGACGATGCTGAAATGGAATTTATTATTGAAAAAGTTCAAGAACGAGCCGGGCGAAAAGCCCAGCGACAAATTGGACTTGAGACAGGCAATGAAGACGTCGAGGTGAAATTGGTGAACAGTGCGCTGGTTGGTATTCATATCGATGGCTACAAAGTATCGAACCCTATAGGATTCCAGGGCCGAGACGTTGCAGTGCAAATATATACGGCTTTTGCGCCGATGGTGCATATTGGTGCCTTGGAGCGGGTTGCCGATGAGCTATCACTTGAGCTGCTTGCTGTCGCCGCTGAACCGTTTGCCGTTAGCCGTAGCGTGCTTGGAAGTGATGGAAACAGCAACTTTACCGCAATTTTAGCTGATGTCGGCGGTGGAACGACCGATATTGCCGTAGTTAACGATGGTGGCGTTGAGGGAACCAAGATGTTTGGTATTGGTGGACGAAGCTTTACCCAGACTATCGCCAGTGAGCTTAACCTTTCATACAATGACGCCGAAAAGCTAAAGGTGAATATTAATCACGATAAAATTAAACCAACTATTAAGAAAGAACTCGACGATGCGGTTGATAAAACCCTTGAGGTATGGCTGGCGGGCGTTGAGCTGGCGCTGGGCGAGTTTGACTCGGTCGACCATCTTCCTCATAAAATATTGCTTTGTGGCGGTGGCTCGAGTCTTGATAAGCTTGTTGAAGCGCTTTCGAGCTCGGAATGGCGCAAGGATTTGGCGTTCACGAAGAAGCCAATAGTTCAGCACATTAACCCGTCTGAGGTGCTTGGCGTTGTCGACACAACAGGGACAGTAAACGACCATACCTTCATTACCGCCATGGGTCTTCTACGGGTCGGATATGATACACTAATAGGGAGTGGTGAGGGAGCGTCGATCAAGGAAAAATTTAATCGACTCCTGAGAATCTAATATGAAAAAAGACGTTATTTACATTGATGTCGATGATGACGTAACGGCTATCATTGGCAAAATGAAACAAGCAAAAGAGAAAGTCGTCGCCCTCGTGCCACCAAAGCGTGCCGGGGCACTTCAAAGTGCTGTGAACTTGCGCCTGATTGAGCGTATGGCGAAGAACGAGAAGAAACATCTCGTGCTTGTAACGCACAGCCCAGCGCTTATTGCGCTTGCTGCCAGTGCTAAAATTCCGGTCGCAAAAAACCTCCAAAGCAAACCAGAGCTTGCTGAGATACCCGCCCTGGCTGTTGATGAGGGTGATGACATCATTGATGGTTCGAGTCTGCCGGTTGGCGATCACGCCGAATCGGTGAAGGTAAGCGATGGTACTAAAGACCCAGGCCCACGTAGCGAGGCCATTGAAGCTGTAGATATTAACATTGACGACTCAGATGACGCATCGTCATCTCCTGTTTCTATCAAAAACAGTAATCAAAGCAATGCGAAGTCGGCGAAGAAGAAATTATCAAAAATTCCAAACTTTGACTCGTTTCGAAAGAAGCTTTTCCTTGGTGTCGGTGGCGGCATCGCGCTAGTTGTGCTTCTGGTGTGGATGTTTATATTCGCTCCAGCGGCAACAGTTATAGTGACGGCAGGCACCAATCCGGCTCCAGTGAGCACCTCTGTAAGACTTGGTGGCACTGAAGCAACGAACTACGAAGAGGGAATTATTCGATCCATACTGCAGCAACAAAAGAGTGACGTAAAGGTTGAGTTTGAAGGAACCGGGCAAAAGAATGTTGGCGATAAAGCGACTGGCACACTTGAAATACGGCGGCTTTCTCAGTCAGATTATACCGTTCCAGCCGGAACGCGCTTTACGGCTGATGGCCTCGGATTCATTACGCAATCGGCTGTGACGATTCCAGCGAGTGTCCCCTGTTTCCCAACTTATTGTGCGCAAACAGCCGAAGTAACGGTGGAGGCTGAGAATGGCGGAACCGAATATAACGGTGTTGAGGGCGAAGCTACTGGTCCCGATGGAACTAAGGGCACCTTTGGCGGACCAACCTCGGGTGGAACTACGAAAATCGCACGAGTTGTAACAGCTGAAGATATTGAACGAGCTCGTGGACAAGTTATCGGTCAGTCGACTGACGAAGCTAAAGCCGCGTTAATCGCTCAGTTCACCGGTGGCGAGAAGGTAATTGACGGTAGCTTTGAAGCAGTACGAGGCAAACCAGTGTCGAGTCCGGCGGATGGCGAGGCTATCACAGAGGGTACAAAGGCCGTCCTAGCTGTTCCGACGACGTACAGCGTCTATGCTATCCCGCGAGCTGACCTTGAGACCTATGTACGAACTTATCTTGAAGATC
This sequence comes from Candidatus Saccharimonadota bacterium, assembly GCA_009992235.1. GTDB lineage: Bacteria > Patescibacteriota > Saccharimonadia > Saccharimonadales > Saccharimonadaceae > Microsaccharimonas. Next base: position 62,663 of record JAACVZ010000002.1, on the reverse strand, counting down.
AGTTTGAAGACGATACCAGGAAAGTGTATAGCACCGGTGCTGATGATGTCGTATTAAGTAACTTCCGTAAAGAGGGCGAAGAGCTGACTGTTACGGTTGCGTCTGTTGGACGAGTTGGACCTGAAATCGTTGAGGAGGCTGTAAAAGAGCAGGCGAAGGGCAAAATTTACGGTGAAGTACAATCATCGCTTCAGGCAGTTGATGGCGTTCGAGACGTTGACGTTCAATTTTCATATTTCTGGGTGCGAACGGTGCCAAACGACCCAGACAAGATAAAGGTTATATTCGAAGTTGAAGATGAATAGACGAAGTTTAGTTAGCCTCGACGTTGGTGAGAAGCGAATTGGTGTTTCGGTGGCTGACCTAGGGGTTCGTATCGCCATACCTTTTGAGACGATTATGGTTGATGGAAGCGAAATAGAGGCAATCGCACGTATTGTCGAGGAAGAGCAGGCAGACACGTTGGTAGTCGGGTATCCGAGGAACCAGTCCGGTGAGGCCACAGCCCAAACACGGTACGTTGAGCAGTTTGCTAAGCAACTTGAAGATATTGTCCCTACAATTGTCTACCAGGATGAATCACTTACGAGCGTTTTGGCCGAAGAGCGCCTGAAGGAACAGGGAAAACCGTACACTCGTGCCGATATCGACGCTCAGGCTGCGTCAATTATTCTACAAGATTATTTAGAGGAGCACCATGGATAAACTTATGTCACCAATTAGGCAGCAAGCTAAGTGGAAACGACGTTTATTGTGGATTCTAGCTGGTATTGTGACAGTAGCTATAGGCGTTTTTATTGCGTCGTGGATATGGTACTACCAGCAACTTCGTCCCGTCGATACGCAGGCGAGCTCGCCGGTTCAGGTAACTATAGAATCGGGCAGTACTCCAGGTGTTATAGCTCAACTTCTGCAAGACGAAGGTGTTATTCGAAGCCATACTGCCTTTTTGGTATACACCAATTTTGAAGGGGTACAAGGTAGCTTACAGGCCGGGCAATATGAGCTCCTCGCCTCTTACAGCACGCAAGAGGTAGTAGAGCGACTCGTTGACGGTAAAACTACCGCACGTTCAGTGACGTTTTATCCTGGTGCAACACTTGCAAATATCAATGACAAGGAAGCTGATGATAGGCGAGATGTGGCCGCATCCTTATTGAATGCTGGCTATAGTCAAGCAGAGATCGACGCCGGTTTAGAGGCTGATTATTCAGCATATAACGCGACATTATTCCAAGGGCGGCCGGATTCGGCCGATCTCGAGGGGTATATTTACCCAGAAACCTATTTACTGGCTAGTAACGCAACCGTGGAAGAAGTTTTACGGCACAGCTTTGACACTTTTTGGGCCATCGTTGAAGAAGAAGGGCTGGTTGCAGGCTACGAAGCGCAAGGGCTGAGCCTGTATGAAGGTATTACCTTGGCGTCAATTATCCAAAAAGAGTCAATTAAAGGTGATGAACCAAAAATCGCACAGGTTTTCCTCGCTAGACTTGAAATTGGCATGCCCCTTGGGTCAGACGTCACCTATCAGTATATTGCCGATAAAACAGGGGTGGCGCGCGATATTAACCTCGACTCACCGTACAACACTCGTCGATACACCGGGCTGACACCTGGTCCGATTGCCTCACCGGGTCTTCTGGCTCTCCGCGCGGTTGTATCCCCCGCAACAACCGACCACCTCTATTTCCTGTACGGTGATGATGGCGTTGTGTATTTTGCGCAAACACTCGAAGAGCACGAGGCCAACACGGCTCAACACTGTCAGATACAGTGTCAGGCCTTGTAAGGTTTAGGTAATTATTTTATAACTAGTAAAAAAGGGTTGACGCTACGACTACGTATTGCTATACTTCTATGAGCACATATCGTGTTCTTATCACTAGTGTTGCATCTGATATTCAGAACCTGCAATATATGCGAGTGGGAGTTAAGAGCGATATGCGCCTGCCTCAAATGTCGTACGGATACCGAAAGCTAACATAATATTTATAACGGTCGACATGTATCCTTTCCCTTAGGGGAGTAAGACAAAGTAAGGTAGACGCCCTCGAGAGTAATCCGAGCGGCAGGAGAACGATAATTCGTAATGATATTACGTCGGGGAATACCCTTCCCCAAGGTGGGACCATCGCGAGCCGTCCTCAACCGATAGCTGCGAGACAAAGACGAACCCTTAAAAAGGATCGCATCAAATCGTCAACTGTTGCCATATACGCAAGTATATTTACGCTTCTTATTTCTGTTATCGCCATTGGCTACCAGGCTCCCGAAGAGTCAACACAGGCTATGGCGTCAGAGAGTGTTGTCGCACGAACTGCGACTTCTATTGGTCGCCCAAGCGCCAATGATGTTGTTGCGGCGAACATTGCCGCCTCGGTTGCTTCTGTGACCGACCTAGCCGTTGCTGGTAACGCCGCCGAGTTAGCCATTGCAACCCAAGTTCAAAGTGAATACATTTCACGAGACGACGGAAGTTCTATTTCGAAACCGACAATTGTTGAGCTTTCAAGCGCAACTCGTAACATCTCAACCTACACCGTTAACAGTGGCGACACGGTTGCAAGTGTTGCTGGTAAGTTTGGTCTGTCTGCTGAGACAATTCGCTGGGCGAACGACCTAACTACAGATGATACCCTCACGGAGGGAACAGTGCTCGATATCTTGCCTCGAAACGGTATTGTTTACACCGTCAAGGACGGCGATACACTCGAGAAGATTGCCGAGAAATATAAGGGCAACGCGGCGCTTATTACTACTTATAATGACCTTGAAATTAGCGGTTTAAATACCGGACTTAAGATTGTTATTCCTAACGGTGAGCTACCAACTAGCGAGCGCCCTGGGTATGTTGCACCTGTTTCATCAACAAGCAGCTTCATTACCGGATACAGCTCTGGTGCTGGAAACGGAAGCGTCTGGCGCATACGAACTGGTACGCCGAACAACGGTAACTACGCCTGGGGCAACTGTACAGCCTATGCCTTTGACCGCCGAGCAGACTTAGGTCGTCCAATTGGAGCGAACTGGGGTAATGCTGGTAGCTGGGCCTGGAACGCACTTAACGCAGGGTATGTGGTTAACCGCACGCCAGCTGTTGGAGCAGTCATTCAGGACTGGGGACATGTCGCCATAGTCGAGAAGGTCTTGCCAAACGGTGACCTTGAACTTAGCGAAATGAACTACTACGCCTTCGGAGCGAGTGGTGCCAATAACGTGGTGTCTGGTCGTATTCTTCCAGCAGCATACGCCGGTCAGTACATGTACATTCACTAAACAAAAACGTCCAACTTCAAGTCGCCTCTGTTAAATCAGGGGCGACTTTAGTATAATAAGAGAATATGTTTGTAGATACCGCCAAAGTTCTTGTTCAGGCCGGTCAAGGCGGTGATGGCGCTGTTAGTTTTCGTCATGAAATTTATGTCGATAAAGGTGGGCCTGACGGTGGTGCCGGTGGCCGAGGTGGCGATGTTATATTTGTGGCTACTGAAAGCCTCAACACTCTTGTTGATTACCGCTTTAAGCCCGAGCTAAAGGCAAAGCCGGGCCAGTCTGGGTCAAAACGCGATCGCCATGGACGTTCTGGCGAGGCCCTGCGCGTAAAAGTTCCTCTTGGAACGGTTGTTAAGAAAGATGGAGAAATTATTGCTGACCTTACCGAAAATGGTCAGGAAGTCGTTGTAGCTAAGGGTGGCGACGGCGGATTTGGCAACGCTCACTTTAAGTCATCGGTTCGGCAAGCCCCGAGAGTAGCTGAAAAGGGTGAGCCAGGCGATACGTTTGAAGCAGAGCTTGAGCTGAAACTTCTCGCAGATGTTGGGTTGGTTGGCTTTCCAAATGCCGGAAAATCAACATTCCTTAGTGTTGTAAGCAACGCGCGCCCTGAAATTGCTGACTATGCCTTTACGACTCTTACGCCTAATCTTGGGGTTGCTGACATCGACAACGGAAGTCTTCTGATTGCCGATATTCCTGGTCTTATTGAAGGTGCCAGTGAAGGAAAGGGCCTTGGGGATGATTTCTTGCGTCACGTTGAACGCACTGCGGTTTTGCTACACCTTATTGATGCCTACAACGATGATATCGCCAAAGCCTACACGACTATTCGCAATGAACTTGAATCGTATAGCCCGGAGCTTGTCGTTCGCCCTGAAGTGGTTGCCTTGACCAAGACCGAGGGCCTCGATGCTGATATTATTGCCATGCAAGTTGAGGAGCTTCGTAAGGTCGCAGGTGACTCGCCGGTCTATGCACTGTCTGCGCAGGCTCATCAGGGCGTCACAGAGGTGCTACGCGAACTTAAGGCACAAGTTGAGCAGGTGCGCGCCGAAGACGAAGCACGCTTGCTTGAGGACCCTATGACAGGTGTTCCAACTATCTCACTCAACGACGACCAGACTGCTCTTGCTTGGAAGGTGAAGAAGATTGACACTGAAGAGGGCGAACCGCTAATGTTTGACGTCAGCGGTCACAAAATTGAGAAGTTTGCTAGACGAACACGCTTTGAGACACACGAAGGGGTGAACCGCCTCCGTGACATTATGAAAAAGATGGGTATCACGCACGCCTTGCACCGAGCTGGCGCTGAGGGTAACTCAATCATTCGCATCGGTTCAGATGAATTTCCTCTCCTCGAACAGTAGTTTCATAAAATACTATTGACATTCGCGCTATTATTTGCTATAATACATACATTCGCGTCGACACCTGTCGCGCGTTGATGAACAAACTGGAAGGTGAGCCATGATGAAGTGGCGACATAGTTAGCACCCTTTAGGGTGCGCCCGCATGAAAAATCCCTGAAAAGGGGCGAGTCTCTCGGCTAGTCTATAAGACGCTAATTTCGAGCTGATGCTTGACTCGCAAGAGTTGACCAGCTGAAAAGCAAAAGCGTTTGACGCCGGCTGATCTCGTACTACAACTGAATAGCCCGGGGGCGGAGGACCATTACGATGTACAGCGCATCGGTCCTCCGCCTCTTGGGCACCTCCTTTCCAACTTGTTTTACCCCTCCTAGTGAGGGGTGTTTTTCTTTTGGTACCGTGAAATTAAATATTTTTCACCTATAATGGACCTATGACTCAGACGTTTTTCTTTTATGACCTTGAAACATCCGGCCTTGACCCTCGGGAGGACCGCATTATGCAGTTTGCCGGCATTCGAACCGACGCCGAGCTAAAGCCAATAGGCGACCCTTATAACATCCTTATAACCTTAAACGACGACACGCTTCCGAACCCTGATGCTTTAATGGTGACCGGAATCACACCTCAAAAGACTCTCGAAGAGGGGTATACCGAAGCGCAGTTTGCAAAAATTCTTATGGACGAGATATTTACCCCTGACACGATAGTGGTTGGGTTTAACAATATCCATTTTGACGATGAGTTCATTCGAACGCTGTTCTGGCGCAACTTTTATGATGCCTATGAGTGGAGCTGGCGCGACGGTCGGTCTCGCTGGGACTTGCTTGATGTCGTGCGCATGACCAGGGCTCTTCGACCTGAGGGTATCAAATGGCCAACAGTTGACGGAAAACCTATTAATCGTCTTGAGCATATTACAAAAGAAAACGGTATTGCCCATGAACACGCTCACGATGCACTTAGCGACGTTGAAGCGCTTATCTCGGTGACGAAGCTTATTAAAGATAAGCAGCCGCAGTTGTTTTCATATCTACTGAAGCTTCGTGACAAGAACGAGGTCAAGAAACTCGTTAATCTCGATACAAAACAGCCATTTGTGTATGTTAGCGGCCGCTATGGTTCGACGTACGAAAGTGCAACGGTGGCATTTCCGTTAACGTCGAGTCGAAACGGCAATATTGCCGTATACGATTTACGATATGACCCGACGCCATTTGTGGACTTATCCCTTAAGGAACTTGAGGCACAAATGTTCGCCTCGTACGAAGAGCGAAAGGCTGACGGCTTTGTTTCGTTACCGGTTAAAGAACTACAATATAACCGCTCCCCAGCGGTCGCTCCGCTCGGTGTTTTGTCGCAAAGCGATGGTTGGTCGCGCATAGGGCTCGATGAAGCGACAATTGCCGCTCACAAGACAACACTGCTTGAATCACCTGCGTTTGCAGAGAATATCCGTTCCTTATATGAAAATCGACCAGAGTTCAAGAAGTCACCCGACGCTGAAGCGCAGTTATATGACGGTTTCATACCAAGTGCCGACGGTCAGCTAATGGCAAAAATTCGCAGTGCCGACGCCACTCAGCTGGCAGATCTCCACCCAGAGTTTATCGATGAAAGGCTCGGTGAACTCCTGCTTCACTACAAAGCGCGTAACTATCCGCAAAGTCTCGCCCAGGACGAGCGTGAGGCGTGGGAGGAGTGGCGAGCTAAGCGTCTGCAGCGTCAACTACCGTCATTTATGGCGCGAATTCAGAAGTTATCCGTTGGCGCCAGTGAAGAAACGACATTTATGCTACAAGAGCTCCATTTGTGGGCGGAGAGTATTATTCCGGTTGACGATTAAGCGCCATCCTTAGTGCAGAGACTGGAAAAAGCTTGAAGAACGGCGTATAATAGTCCAGATATGTCAGAGAGTATACGTGTTTTTGGTGCCCGCGAGCACAACCTGAAGAATATTCAGGTTGAAATTCCGCGTGATAAATTGGTAGTTATTACCGGGCTTAGCGGCTCGGGTAAATCTAGTCTGGCGTTCGATACTATTTACGCAGAAGGACAACGTCGATACGTCGAAAGCCTCTCGAGTTACGCCCGGCAGTTCTTGGGGCTTATGGAAAAGCCTGATGTCGACCAAATAGACGGTCTTAGTCCGGCTATTAGCATTGACCAGAAATCAACCAGCCGAAATCCGCGATCGACCGTAGCTACCGTCACTGAAATATACGATTATCTTCGACTTCTCTATGCGCGCATTGGCGTGCCGCACTGTCCGGTGTGTGGTAAATCGGTCCAACGTCGAACACCGCAGGACATTATCGACGAAATTATGAAATTTCCTGAAGGTTCTCGTATCATGCTTCTGGCGCCAATTGCTAAGAGTAAAAAGGGAGAATTCGCACATATTCCTGAACAGTACAGGCGCCTTGGGTTTGCTCGTGTTCGGGTTGACGGTGTTGTGTATTCGCTTGATGAATTCCCTGACCTCGACAAAAACTATAAGCACTCCCTGGAACTGGTTGTCGATCGCATCGCGCTTTCGAAGGATGTTATTGGGCGGGTAACGCAATCTGTCGAGCAGGCGCTTGAGCTTGCGAATGGTGTGGTTGAAGTACTCGATGTTGATGCCGATACTGCGCACATTTATAGCCAACGCTATGCCTGCGTGGACCATCCTGAAGAAGAAATTCCCGAGCTTGAGCCGCGCCTATTTAGCTTCAACGCGCCACAAGGTGCCTGCCCTGTTTGTACGGGCCTAGGAAATCGGTTGGAGGTCGACCCAGAGCTCGTGTTTAACCCAAGTCTGACTATTTCAGAGGGTGCTATTCGTCCGTATAACCGCGTCAACGCCGACGCGTGGTACATGAAGCGTCTTGCGGCAGTTGCCGACCGTCATGGTTTTAGCTTGAAGGTACCGGTGCGGGAACTTAGCCCTGAGGCAATTGAAAAGGTTCTCTATGGAACGGGTAGTGACCGTTATGAGGTTAGTCTTGGTGATGGCCGCAGTTACTCGGCGGTTTACGAAGGGGTTATCCCTAACCTCGAACGTCGCTATAAAGAGACAGACAGTGACTTTATGCGAAAAGATATCGAACGTTTCATGCGGGAACGTGAGTGTCACGTCTGTCACGGCTCGCGCTTGAAGCCCGTGGTGCTTGCAGTGACAATCCACGAACTTAGTATTATGGATATTTGTACACTTGGGGTCGAAGAGGCTCTAGATTTGTTTGAGAATAAGTTGCAACTTACTGACCAAGAGGCGTTTATTGCGGCTCAAATTATGAAAGAGATTAAATCGCGACTTGGCTTTATGAACAATGTTGGACTTAGTTATCTAGAGTTATCTCGAGCAGCGAATACACTGTCTGGTGGCGAGGCACAGCGAATACGGCTGGCGACGCAAATTGGTTCTGGGCTCCAAGGGGTGCTGTATGTGCTTGACGAGCCGTCTATCGGTCTTCATCAACGCGACAACGATCGTCTTATTGCTACATTGAAGCACCTTCGTGACCTCGGCAACACCGTTCTGGTGGTCGAGCATGACGAAGACACCATTCGCCACGCCGACTACTTGCTTGATATTGGACCTGGAGCTGGTATTGCGGGTGGAGAAGTTGTTGCAGCTGGAACTCCCGAAGAAGTCGCCAAGAACCAGAACAGCATCACCGGACGTTATTTGAGTGGAACAGAAAAGATTGATGTTCCAAAGAAGCGCCGACCGGTTCAAAAAGACCGTATTCTTGAGATAAAGGGAGCACGAGAGAACAACCTTAAGAATATCGACGTAAAGATTCCACTCGGAACTCTTACCGTTGTCAGTGGTGTCAGTGGAAGCGGTAAGTCGACACTAGTTAATGACATTCTTGCAAAAGAACTGTCGGCGCGTCTTCATAGGGCTCACGATATCCCCGGTTCGCACGATAGTATTGAAGGCATCTCGCATCTCGATAAGGTTATTGTTATTGACCAGTCTGCTATTGGACGTACGCCTCGGTCTAACCCAGCTACTTACACCGGAGTGTTCACGGCAATTCGCGATTTGTTTGCAGGAACGCCCGAAGCTAATATTCGCGGCTACAAGGCCGGACGATTCAGCTTTAACGTTAAAGGTGGTCGCTGTGAAAATTGTCAGGGCGACGGGGTGATTAAAATTGAAATGCATTTCCTTCCCGATGTGTATGTCACTTGTGACGTCTGCAAGGGCAAGCGATACAACCGCGAGGCGCTTGAGATTAAGTATAAAGGCGCAACTATTAGCGACGTGCTTGCTATGACCGTCGAGCAGGCAACCACGTTCTTTGAAAACATTCCTGCCATTGCGCGTAAGCTACAAACGCTTGTTGATGTTGGTCTTGGCTACATACATCTTGGTCAACCGGCGACAACATTTAGTGGCGGTGAGGCGCAGCGCATTAAGCTTGCGTCAGAGCTATCGCGCCGATCGACTGGTAAGACGCTCTACATTCTCGATGAACCAACTACCGGACTTCACAGCGACGATGTGAAGCGCTTGCTTGGTATTTTGCAAAAGCTCGTTGAAGGCGGTAACAGTATGGTGATTATTGAGCACAACCTCGACGTTATCAAAACAGCTGACCACATTATCGATATGGGACCTGAAGGTGGCGCCGCTGGAGGAATGGTACTTGCCGAGGGAACGCCCGAGGCGCTGGCTGCTCGAAAAGATTCGTTTACCGGCCAGTATCTCGCTGAAATGTTCAAAAAAAGCTAGTCTTTTGACAAAATCAGCACGCCATAGTCAGCAATAACTAGTTCAGCGTTGCCATCGTCGCTCGCCCGAACAACCTCAACCTTGGTTTCGTGAAAGTCGGAACTGTAACCTTTCCAGCTACTATTAAATCGAACACGCCAATCGCCACCAATAGGTAGGGTGATGTCGTATTTCTTAAACCTGGCACCACCAGAGTTAACAATTATAAGCGTGTCGTCTTTTGGACCGCCTTTATCCCATCTGTGATAGCCGATAACGTTATTGTCGTTGTCGCGGTGGAAAACATTTATCCCTGAACCAAGCAGCCCGCGAGTGTTGTCATAGGAGTTGTGACGTAGGCTGATGAGATGTTTGTGGGCGAGGACAATGCCCGAGAACTGTTCAGTTTTATTCCACTCAAGCATTTGCCAGTCATGGAAGGCGCCTTCTTGCATAAATTCTTGCCCCTGTAGCAACATTGGAATGCCTGGCGCAGTCAGCGCGACGGCGTTTGCAAGCAGGGCATAGTGCCGAGCCGAGACGCTTTCGGCATTGCCTGGGGATACAGCTTCATTCAATCGAACCGAACCATTTGAAGTGGTGTCGTGGGAGTCGCTAAAAATGACTTTGTCGAACGCATTGCCCGTGTAGCTGTGATTGAGCTCCCAAACAATACCGTCAAGCCTGCCCTGAGATGGATTCTGGGTGATATTAAGGCTATCGCGTATAACGTGAGGGAAACCGAGCTCCCACTGTGCATCGAACCCAGCACCACCGTCATTAACCGGGCTGACAAGCTGGGCATTAGACGAAGTGTCTTCGGCGATCATTAGGGCGCGAGGGTTAATTTTCTTCGCTAAGGTTGTAATATCTGCCAGAAGGCTCCAAGCGTCAGGAATGTCGGCATCTGGTTCACTGCTTGAACCTTTGCTATTTCGCATATAAATTGTTGAATCTACTCGGAGGCCGTCGATTTTAAATTCAGTCAGCCACATCGTGATGTTATCGAGGATAAATTGTCGAACTTCCGGTCGCCCGTAATCCGGCCGTCCGCCCCAGGGGGTATCGCCACGCTCGTCGTTATAGAAGTAAATGCCGCCACGGCCATTCTCGCTCCAGCCATCGAACTGCCATAAGTCGGTTCCGGGTCCGAAATGGTTATAAACCACGTCGAGAATTATGCCGATGCCTTTTTCGTGGCAGGCTTTCACGAAGTCGAGCAGTCCGCGACGACCACCATACGTGTTTTCAACTGAAAATATGTAGTTTGGGGCATATCCCCAGCCCTGGCTAGACGCCATACTTGTTATGGGCATTAGCTCAATGTGCGTTACTCCAAGATCTTTTAGGTAATCGAGTTTTTCAATGGCGGTTAAGAACGTACCGGGCGTTGAAGCATCGGGTCTATTGAACGTGCCAACGTGGAGTTCATATATAACTGCTAGTTCTTTCGGTACGGGCGTAAACGTCGAGGCCTGCTCCCACTCGAAGTCGCGGACGGTAATAATTGAGGCACCGTTGTCCGAGTCGGTGAGCTGTCTGGCGTATGGGTCATTGCGCTCGAGTTCACGACCGTCGGGGGTAACAATTTTATATTTGTATGATCGGCCGGCTTTTGCGTCGACATCTTCTATTGTCCAGGTGCCGTCTTCATCCTTAATTAAGGGGTGCTCTTCCCAGTCAAAGTCGAGCAATAGAAGCAGAGAAACCGACTTTGCAAACGGAGCCCATACGGCGAAGTCGACACCTTTGTCGTGTAGCGTTGCGCCCAGTTGTCGTCGGTGATGCCCCATATATAGTGCCTAGTATGGATTTACACAAGCGTTTTGGCAAGTCTACCGTAGGCGACAGTAGGAATCAGGGGTGAGAAGTGGTATAATAGAGAAAAGTATTGGAAGAATATAACGGGAGATACAGAGAATGCACGATATTTCATTGAAACTGCAAAAACGAGATGTGACAGGTAAGCGTGTCGCAAAGCTTCGCCAGGACGGGTTTGTTCCGAGCGTTGTGTATGGTGGTAACGACGAACCTATTTCAACGCAGTCAGCAGTTGTTGAGACAACAAAGGTTGTACACGAAGCCGGACGACACACTCCTGTTAAGTTGACTATCGATGGCAGCAAGCAACTTGCGATTATTAAAGACGTCGATTTTGACCCAGTGAAGCACCAAGTGCGACACATTGCGTTTCATGCTATCCGTCAAGACGATGTTATTACAACTGAAGTTAGCCTTGTCTTTACTGGAAAGGGTGAAAGTCCAGCTGAACGTGCCGGTCTGATTATTCTTCAAGCACTCGACACCGTTGAAGTTAAAGCGAAGCCAGCCGATCTTCCCGAATCACTTGAGATATCAACAATCAATCTTGAATCGACCCACGACAAAATTACATTAGCTGACGTGACGCTTCCTGAAGGCGTTGAATACGCCGATGCCGAGCAAGATCTACACCTCGTGATCGCGAACGTTTACGAACCCGCAGCACTTGAAGCAGCCAACGAAGCCGCAGCCGGTGACGCAGAAGACGAATCTGAAGTTGAAGTTGAAGGTGACGACGAAGCAACGGCAGAAGGCGATGAGTCAAAAGAGTCATCAGACGAATCATCTGATAAATCTTCCTAGTATCAGTTAGGGGCGTAAAGACATGCAAAAAATCATACTTTACTACATGTTTGCCCCGCTTAGCGACCCTGAAGCGGTCAGGCTATGGCAAAAAACACTTTGCGACAGCTTGAGCCTTCGCGGGCGGATTATCGTGAGTCGTCACGGCATTAACGGGACGGTTGGGGGTGATATTGATGATCTTAAGGCCTACGTAAAATCTACCAAGGCTTACCCGGCATTTAAGGGTACAACATTCAAATGGAGTGAGGGGTCGCGCGAAGACTTTCCTAGAATGAGCGTGAAACACCGACGTGAGCTTGTTGGGTTCAAAAATAGTGATGACGAATTTGAGGTTGATGAAAATGGCGTCATTGGCAGCGGTGAGCATCTTAAACCAAAACAGCTGCACGAATTAATTGCAGCCTATGGTGACGATGTTGTTTTCTTCGATGGTCGCAACGCGCACGAAGCAAAGATTGGCAAATTTAAGAATGCCATCGTGCCAAATACTAACACGTCTCGCGATTTTATTGCTGAACTTGAAAGCGACAAGTATGATGACATTAAAGATAAAAAAGTCGTAACTTACTGTACTGGCGGTATTCGCTGCGAAGTTATTAGCGCCATGATGAAAAAACGTGGTTTCAAAGATGTGTATCAGGTTGATGGTGGGATTGTGAAATACGGCGAAGCCTATGGCGACGACGGTTTTTGGGAAGGAAGCTTGCGAGTCTTCGACGACCGCATGACTGTTAACTTCTCGGACAAGGCGAAGACTATTGGTGAATGTACGCACTGTGCGGGTAAAACCAGCAACTTTGAAAACTGCGCGCTGAATAGCTGTAACGACCTTGTACTCATTTGCGAAGACTGTAAGAAGAACCCGGAGCTGCTTTTTCACACACCGGCATGTAAGACTGCGGTAGTTGAGTGAGGTTTACTCGGTGAACAAGGAGCTTGAAGAGAAACTAAAAACACTCCCGCGTTCGGCTGGGGTCTATTTTCATAAATCGGCGACCGGCGAAATTATTTATGTTGGCAAAGCGGCAGTATTGAAGAATCGAGTGCGACAGTATTTTCAAAAATCTCGCGATATGGACGTGAAAACCCAGGCGCTTGTCGCTGAGATTTACGACACCGACTGGATAGAAACCGAGAGCGAGCTGGACGCCCTATTTCTAGAGAGCGAAATGGTGAAGCGCTACATGCCGCGCTATAACGTGCTACTTCGCGACGACAAGTCGCAGATGTTTGTGCGGATTGATATGAAAAGCGAATGGCCAACAGTAGGATTCACGCGTAATCCGGCCGACGATGGTGCGGAATATTTTGGACCATACTATAACGGATTCGCTATCAAAAAGGCGCTTCGGTATTTGCGCCGAGTGTTCCCTTATTACACAAAGCCAGTGAAGGGAAAAGCGAAGACCGATCTGGACACACACATTGGCTTGAACCCTAGTCCCGATATGACTTCTGCCGATTATAAAAAGGTGCTTCGTCGACTCATCCGCTATATTAAAGGTGGGCGCAAAGAAATCATCAAAGATATTGAAACACATATGCAACGAGCCGCAGCCGACCAAGACTTTGAAATGGCAGCTAGGTTTCGAAATCAACTTAGTGACCTACGGGCGTTACAACAGCGGATTATGTTTGGCGACAAAGAATTCCTCGATATCAGTAAAGACAGGGCCCTGAGTGACCTCGCTTTCTTGCTAGGCCTCGAAAAAACACCTTCACGCATTGAGGGCTACGACATTAGCCATATTAGCGGAACCGATGTCGTTGCTAGTATGGTGGTATTTACTAACGGTGTTAGTGACCGGGCCGAATATCGAAAGTTTAAAATGCGCCAACAGAAAAATGACGATTACGCTAATATGTACGAAGTAATCGCAAGGCGCTTTAGCGAGAAGAACATAAAAAGCTGGGGTATGCCACAAGTGGTACTTATCGATGGCGGTAAGGGCCAACTCGAGGCCGCTATTCGTGCAATGAAAGAGCGCGAAGTACGCGGTGTGGCGGTGGTCAGCGTCGCAAAACGGAATGAAGAAATATTGGTACATCGTGAACATTCTGGCGCTCGGCTCAAGACGCTTCAGTCGTATATCGACGGCACTATTCAAGACCGAGGCGTTGCCGTGCGTGCAGACGGTGAATATATTCAAGTTAATCTTCACCTTGGTTCAACGCATACTTCAGGCCACGCCAGGAACCTTCGGGGGTCTAACGTCGCTCCAGCACGTTATAGCGATGTCACAAAACTAATTCAGCGTATTCGTGATGAGTCGCATCGGTTTGCGATTAGTTATCATTCGGTGCTGCGCGGAACTAGGCAGACGGCGAGTGCGCTCGATATCATTCCGGGCATTGGCCCAGCCACCCGCAAAAAACTACTTCGAACATTCGGTAGCATGCGTGGAGTAAATGAGGCGTCGCTGGAGGAAATAACCGCGGCTATTGGTGCTGCAAAAGCAATTCTTGTATATCAAGAAAGGACTTCGAAATAATGACGCATCTTCCTGTACATAACTATGAAAGGCTAGGCGGCCTGAAGGATGCACCGTTGGTGCTTGTTGGAAATTCACTGCAGCCACGACGCGGGGACATGTCTTTTCCATTCGTTCAAGAAGCTAATTTCCTTTACATAACAGGCATAAGCGAGCCGGACTGGGCAGCAATCTATACCCCGGCGCGCCGGTATCTTGTTATGCCCGAGAGAACTGAAATTGAGCGTATTTTTGATGGAGGCCTATCGGCGGCTGAGGCTATAAAAATAAGTGGTTGCGATGAGGTTTTGTCTGCAAAGGAAGGCGCAAAACTGCTCAAAGAGTTGGGCATTGAGCTTCCGCATTCGTCGGAAGTTGTAGAAGAATATCGGGTTGCGTTTGCTCGTGCTCGAGCCATAAAACAGCCGCATGAAATTGAGGCGCTTCGGGAGGCCATTCGTGTGACGAACGAGGCGTTCGAGGACGTTAAGCGTCGGCTACCCGAGTTTTCCCATGAATATGAAATTGAAGCCGAGTTTAATCGAGCTTTTAGAGCGACCGGGTTGCAGGGTCACGCCTACGACCCAATCGTAGCAAGCGGCAAGAACGCCTGCACGCTGCATTATTGCCAGAATAATGATGCATTGCCGAAAAATGGGACGGTACTTATTGACGTTGGCGCACAGGCTAGCTACTTTAATGCCGATATTACTCGTACCTATGCTATCGGCTCTCCTTCAACCCGCGAGCGGGAAATTCACAAAGCTGTCGAGAAGGCGCAAAAGGACATAATTGCGCTTATTCGTCCAGGCGTGAAGTTGCGGGAGTATGGGGAGCAAGCCGATGAAATTATGAAGCAGGCGCTTCGGTCGGTGAACCTTTACGACAAGGCGGACGATTTCCGGAAATACTTCCCTCACGCAGTCAGTCATGGACTCGGCATTGATGTCCACGAGAGCCTTGGCGGATATACTGAATTTGCGCCAGGCATGGTTCTGACGGTAGAGCCTGGTATATATGTTCCTGAAGAGGGAATAGGCGTTCGAATTGAAGATGATGTTTTAGTTACCACTGATGGTAATGAGGTTCTCAGCGCGTCGCTGGCAACCGCACTGTGATACAATAGTGAGTAATATATGAAAAAGCAGGTAGCTCTTTTTTTTGCCAGATGGATCCTCAGCAGCCTTGGGTTATGGGTAGCTGTGCGTCTACTTGGTACCGGGTACGACGATTTTGTGATCACCTCTGGTCTTAGCGGCTTCTTCATTGCCGGGTTCATTCTTGCTGCAGTGACGACATTTATTAAGCCCCTTCTGGTGGTCGTTTCATTACCAGCCATCCTTCTAACCCTTGGTCTCTTTACACTTATTCTTAACGGGTTGATTGTCTATTATTCACTAATGTTAACGCCTGGTTTCTCGATGTCGTTTGGTAACTCGATCCTTACCGGAATCATCCTAAGTCTGGTAAACTATATAGTAAGTACGTCGTTTAATATACGCCGACGATACGCAAGGAGTATGTAGTGAATATTGATACGATTTTACAGATAACTATGCTTGGGTCGGGCATCCTTATGGTTCTGTCTATTCTGTTGCAACAACGAGGCGCAACGCTTGGTGCTGGTTTTGGTAGCTCTGGAGAACTCTTTACAACCCGTCGTGGTATCGATAAGAACCTATTTGAAGCAACTATTGTTCTGGCGGTCATCTTTGTCCTGTCTATCTTCGCCGGACTACTTATCCCTCGGTAGGGGGTGCTTCGCTTGTGGCGGATAACGAACCAAACCCTGAACGAGAACGCCGTAAGCTTACGGTAAGCTCCAAAGATATTTCTCGCCGGCTTAAAAAAGCCGAGGGCGCAACCGTGAAGCACGCCAGGCGCTTCGTGTTTCGTCGTCTCGATAATTTCCGTGATGTTCGTCGCCATATTGCACTATGGATTCTCGCTATTGGTCTTATCGTTGGAGCAACTGGCCTTCAGTTTTACTGGTATCAAGAAGGCTATCGCACTACCGTGACCGCTGAAGGGGGAACTTATGCCGAGGCAGTGCAAGGTCCGCTCGATAGCTTAAACCCGTTGTTTGCCCAAAGTAGCGCTGAAGAATCTGCATCTGAACTTATTTTCTCGAAGTTACTTCGGTTTGATGAAACAGGTAGACTGAACTATGACCTCGCCGATAGCATGAAAGTGAGCGAGGATAGAAAAACTTATACGTTGACCATACGGGCCGATGCTCGTTGGCAGGATGGTCTGTACGTGCGCGCCAGGGATGTTGTCTATACTGTAAATACTATAAATAACCCAGCTACTCACTCGACAATAACTGGATGGGAGGGTATTAAAGTGAAAGAGGTTGACCCACTGACGGTCTCGTTTGAACTCCCTGCCCCATATGCCCCGTTCGCGAGTGCACTTGAGCAGTTGCCCGTTCTACCCGAGCATGTGCTAAGAGACGTAGAGCCACAAGCTCTTACGGAGAATAATTTTAGTGTAGAGCCGATTGGAAGTGGGCCATTTGCTGTCCGAGCTTTACAGGAGGTTGATGCGACTAACGGCAGGAAGGTTCTTCACCTGGTTAGAAATAGTGATTACTATAGAGGCGCAGCAAAGCTCGACAGGCTTCAACTCCATGTTTACAGCGATAGTGACGCTATCGTTCGCGCGCTTCGAGCTGGAGAGGTAAACGCCGTAAGCGATATCTCGGTGGTTGGTGCAAGCCTACTTGAAGGTAGCCGTTACGATGTAGAGTATAACGCTGTGAATAGTGGCGTGTACGCAATATTCAATACGGCCAGCCCAGTGCTTCGCGACACGAAGGTTCGGCTGGCGCTTCAAGCCGCAACTGACACGAAAGCGCTCCGCGACAGTTTGTCTACCGATATTCCGGCGCTTTATCTTCCGACTATCGGCGTTCGACTGGACGCTGAAGACATGCCAAAGGAGCCAGCGTACGACATGAAGCGGGCTGCTTCGCTTCTTGATGAGGCTGGCTGGAAGTTAGTGGACGGTGAGCGAAAGAAGGACGGCGAGAGTTTGCGCCTATCGTTGGTTACGACAAAAAATAACGACTTCGAGAAGGTTCTTGTGCCACTAACCGCACAGTGGAGGGAATTGGGCGTGACTATCACAACTAATATAGTTGATCCTAACGATCCAACACAGAACGTCGCTCAGGATGTTTTGAGGCCTCGACAGTATGACGTTCTACTGTATAGGCTAACGGTTGGTGGTGACCCGGATGTCTACGCCTACTGGCACTCATCACAGGCTAGCGCAGGGCTGAACTTCGCAAACTACCGTAGCTCTATTAGTGACGAGGCGTTGGTAAGCGCACGGTCGCGAAGTGAAATGGACCTTCGTAACGCTAAATACGCCACCTTCGCAACGCAGTGGTTGAAGGATGCTCCGGCTATCGGGTTATATCAGTCAACCACCCAATACGTTCACACGCAAGGGGTTACGGCAACGGCAGACGATGTATATTTTGTGTCGCCAGTGAGCCGCTACACGGACATTCTTTACTGGTCTTCTGGTGAACGTCGGGTATTCCAGACTCCGTAATAAAAGCACGAGAGGTAACAAAAAAGACTCCACGAATGGAGTCTTTTAGTATATCGGTAGTGGTGGGCGCTGAGGGGCTCGAACCCCCGACCCTCTCGGTGTAAACGAGATGCTCTAGCCAACTGAGCTAAGCGCCCTTACCCCGAGACATTATACCGAAAAAGATTCGAGAGGGCAAGGCTGAGGAGATGGGCGTGAACTGTATTGAGTTTGCGAGAAGTTAATTATGGGTTGTCATAATTAGTGTTATGAGACGGTATATGCAGAAACGATACTATGAGTGGTCGCCCGGAATTGCGTATTGCGTGGGGCTTATCGCAAGTGACGGTTCGCTATCGAAAGACGGGCGTCATATTGATTTGACATCTGTGGACTATGAGCAGTTGGAGAATTTCTGCGAAGGGATGGGGCGAGCATTACCCATAAGCAGCAAGTCGAAGGCGAGGAAGGCGAATGAGCAACCTGCCTATAGGGTTCAGTTTAGTGATGTTGCTTTTTATGACTTTCTATTACTCGTCGGACTTACGCCGAACAAGAGCAAAACAATGACACGATTGAACGTACCAAGTAGGTGCTATGTACATTTTCTTCGTGGGGTTTTTGACGGAGACGGTAGTTACTACGGTTATTATGACAAGAGGTGGAGGTCAAGCTTCATGTTCTATCTAACGATAACCAGTGCGAGTAGACCATTCCTAGAGTTCATACGGGAGAAGAACGTGCAACATCTTAAGACTGGAATAGGCGCACTCAATATAGCAAACGGTGCATATATTTTATCCTATGCAAAACGCGATACTATCATCATTGCAGAGAATATGTATCGGGACGCATCGAGGCTATTTTTAACCAGAAAGCGAGCAAAACTTGAGGGGTTTATTAGAGAGGCGAAGAATGCTATAATAACCCCCGATGCGCGCGTGGTGAAATTGGCAGACACGTAGCCTTGAGGGGGCTATGGGCGCAAGCCCGTGGAGGTTCAAGTCCTCTCGCGCGCACCAAATTGACAAATTTAAACCAGAATGATATAATAGAAAGATTGGACCCGTTCAGTAACTGACGGGCATATTTTATGAAAGACCCACAACACATCCGAAACATTGCCATTATTGCTCACGTCGACCACGGGAAGACGACGCTTGTTGATGGGCTTATGAAACAAAGTAATACTTTTCGTGCGCACCAGGCTGAAATGGAGCAGTCGCTCATTATGGATAGCGGCGACCAAGAGCACGAGCGAGGAATCACTATTACTGCCAAGCAAACCGCCGTATATCATGGTGACTACAAAATTAACATTATTGACACCCCCGGACACGCCGACTTCTCTGGTGAAGTAGAGCGAACGCTCAACATGGCCGATGGCGTGCTATTGGTTGTTGACGCTCAAGAAGGTCCAATGCCTCAGACTAAGTTTGTACTCAGTAAGGCGCTTGCGCTAGGTTTAAAACCGGTCGTTATTATCAACAAAATCGATAAACCTTCCCGACGTATTGCTGAAGTTGAAGACGAGGTGTCTGACCTTTTCCTCGAACTTGCGGTTGATGACAGTCAGCTACACTATCCGGTATACTACGCTATTGCCCGAGACGGAAAAGCCTGGACGGATCTTCCGGAGAATCCTTCTGAACACACAGACCTGAGTTGTATTTTTGATGCAATTATTAACGACATTCCTTCACCGCAAGTTGAAGTAGGCGGTCCATTCCAGATGCTTGTTACTTCGCTGGCGTATGACTCGTTCCTTGGTAAGTATGCCATTGGACGAATTAGTCGTGGTTCACTGAAAAAAGGACAAGGCGTTATGCTTATGAAGCGCGACGAAGTAACCGTGCCTTCAAAAATTGATAAGCTATTTGTATATCGTGGGCTTAACCGTGAAGAGGTTGATGAAGCAGGAGCGGGTGATATTGTTGCCGTAACCGGTGTTACCGAGGCTCACATTGGTGAGACGCTTGCCGACAAAGATCAACCCGAGGCATTGCCAGTAATTGATATTGAAGCACCGACTATTAGTATGTATCTTGGTCCGAACACCAGCCCGATGAAGGGCAAGGAAGCTAAATACAATACCAGCCGACAAATTGGTGATCGCTTGAAGCAAGAACTTGAAACGAATGTTTCGCTGCGTGTTCACGACGAAGGTATTGGTTTTATCGTCTCTGGACGCGGTGAACTTCACCTTTCAGTACTTATTGAAACCTTGCGTCGTGAAGACTTTGAATTTGAAGTTGGGCGTCCGCAGGCCGTAACTATCGAAGAAGACGGTGTCGTCAAGGAGCCTGTCGAAGAACTGCTTATTGAAGTATCGGGTGAATTCCTTGGTGCTGTTAGCCAAGAGCTTGGCGTTCGCCGAGCAATTGCCGTGAAACAAGAGCAGACTAGCAGTGGAACGACGCGAGTAACGTATCATATTCCAACCCGTGCGATGATTGGTCTTCGAAACCTCCTACTTACTGCCACAAAGGGAACGGTTATTATGAACAGTCTACCACACGGCTATCAGCCACTTGGTGGTAAATTGCAACAGAATCGAAACGGTGCGCTTGTTGCTCACGAGGCAGGTACAACCACAGCCTACGCACTCGATGCCGCAGCGGCTCGTGGTGAGCTGTTCGTTGGTCCCGGTGTCACCGTGTACCAGGGAATGGTGGTTGGCCTATATAACCGATCTGGCGACCTCGACATTAACGTCTGTCGCGGCAAGCAGCTGACTAACATGCGAAGCTCGTCAAGTGACGGTACTATTCAGCTAACGCCGTTTACCGACCTTAGTCTTGAACAATCTATCGACTTTATTGAAGATGATGAACTACTCGAAGTTACACCAAAAAGCCTGCGACTTCGTAAGCGTCACCTCGACCCAAACCAGCGCAAGCGCGCTAACAAATAGTTAGAATATTTTCTGGTCGCCTAGTTCGTCTGGCAAAAAACCTTTGCCGTGCTTGAAGTCGGCTTCCCATTTGTAGTCCTTGGCGTACCCAAGGTCCTTCATGAGTTTTGTAGGTGCGTTGCGAAGATGAAGCGGGACTTGCGCCTCTGAATACTGTGAGGCTAGTTGCATAGCTCGGCCCATGGCGTCGGTGGTTGCTCGTGACTTTTCAGCCTTGGCAAGCGCCGTGGCTACGTGGAATAGTACATAGCCGGATTCCGGCATGCCGATTCGTTCGACAGCCTGAAACGCATTGACAGCTAGGCCTAGAGCGCCATTACCGGCTAGGCCGATATCTTCGGAAGCAAAAATAACCATACGCCGGGCGATGAACTTCGGATCTTCACCGGCTTGAATCATACGGGCGAGGTAGTAAAGCGTGGCGTCGACGTTGCTGCCGCGCATGCTTTTAATAAAGGCGCTAATAACGTTATAGTGCATATCTCCAGCTTTGTCGTAGCCGGGCAGGCGCTTTTGGGCGACCGATTTTACTTCCTTAACGGTGACTTTCTTGGCAGCGTGAAGCGCCAGCTCGAGGTTTCCAAGTGCTACGCGGGCATCACCACCAGATAATTCGGCAATGTAATCAAGCGCTGCGGGTGCGACTCTGGACTGCGCCTTAATTAGTTTTAGGGCTCGCTTTAGAATGGCGATGATGTCGTCTTTTGTTAGTGGTTCAAGCACGAGTACGCGGGTACGACTGAGCAGCGGGTTAATTACCTCAAAACTTGGGTTTTCAGTTGTTGCGCCAATTAAGGTAATGAGACCGGATTCGACATGTGGCAAGAAGCCATCTTGCTGGGCTTTATTGAAGCGATGAATTTCATCAACAAACAGAATTGTTCGAAGCTGGAGGTTCCAGTTTTGGCGAGCGTGTTCAATAACTTTTTCAACATCTTTTTTACCACTCGTGACCGCGGATAGCTCAATAAACTCGGCTTCCACCTCTTTGGCAATAATGCGGGCGAGGGTCGTTTTTCCACTTCCTGGTGGCCCCCAAAGAATAAGACTGACTGGTTCGCGGTTTTTGACGATATGTTTTAGAATTTCACCATCGTTAAGCAGGTGCGTTTGCCCAATAACATCGTTAAGGTTTTGAGGGCGCATACGTTCAGCTAAAGGGATCCTCTCGTTCATCCTCTTATGGTACACCACTGCAAGGTCTCTTGCCATAAAGTCTCACCTCTAGTAAAATAGGGAAAGTCCAACCGTGTGGCTCTTTAGCTCAGTTGGTAGAGCAGAGGCTTGAAGAGCCTTGTGTCCCCAGTTCGAGTCTGGGAGGAGCCACCAAGAATACACATGCGGGTGTAGCTCAGCTGTTAGAGCGCGTCCTTGCCAAGGACGAGGTCCAGGGTTAGAGTCCCTGTACCCGCACCAAATCCGAAATACACAAAAGGTCCTAATTAGGGACTTTTTTGCTTATGCTTGCACGCACACTTGTGTAAGCGATACACTACTCTGTACATGGAAAAACAGCACCCTCAGCATGACCGGGATATTCGAGAAGCTTTGTTTAGTTGGTTCGAGGGTGAAAACGGAGAGGTGCCTGAAATGAACGATCTTGCGAAGTCGAGAATCGGTGCGGGGGATCCTTATTTTATTCGAGAAGTGATGACGGTGTATACACCCAAAGATCGAATGTTGGCGGCGCTTTATCTGTGCGGTGCGTCCGAGGAAAGTCTTGAAGCTTGGTGCGGGAATACGTGGAAAGACGATCTTATCCTATTGGAAGAATCATGGCAGCAGGAGCCGACGCCATGGGGCGACGCGGTGAAATACGTTCATTCTCTCCCTCCGATAGTTTCATCGGTTCAATCACAACGGCTTGTTACAAGAGAGCCTATGGGTGTGGAGGTTTGGTATGACGATGCACTGTGTTTGCAGATAAATAGCGAGACTGACGATGAGCCTGAAGCGTCTTCTCTTCGTGTCAGATCACGTCAAGCTAATCGGCTTGCCGATAAGGTGTGCGATTTGTGCCAGGTGAGAGATGCTTGTGACGTCTCAACGCGATTCCGGCAAGAGAAAAGGGCTTCATAGTCGAATGCCTCTATCGAGGGTGAAAAATAAGCTGTATACTAAAGCTATCATGAATCGTCCATCCGTCCTTCTTGTGTTCGGTGGTGAGTCGTCAGAGCACGATATCTCTCTTTCTTCAGCTCGCAATGTATACGCCGCCATAGACGACAAGCTATTCCACGTTGACCCGGTGTATATTGATCGTCATGGTAAGTGGTGGTTGCTGAAAAGTTTTGGACAAGAGGTGTCGCTTGAAGGGGCGGTCCAGCTAGTGCCAGCGCTGGGTGCGGCCAGTTTCCTTACTCTTCCGTACAATCGAATCATTAGACCTGATGTTATTCTGCCTATTCTTCATGGAAAAAATGGAGAAGATGGAGCGATTCAAGGCCTGGCTAGGTTGTTGCATATTCCAATTGTCGGGTGTGATATGGAGGCTAGCAGTCTGTGCATGGACAAAGTCGCAACAAAAGTTATATTGGCGCACCACGGTATAGATGTTGTGCCATACGAAACGCACCGCGATGGGCAACCAACACCTGACGGCGATGCGCTGGCAGAACGGCTCGGTTTTCCCTTGTTTGTAAAACCGGCTCGATCGGGAAGTTCTATTGGGGTTAGTCGTGTAGCGCATGCCGAACAGTTGACCGATGCGCTTGCGGCCGCTCATGAACACGACAGCGTGGCGCTTATAGAAAAGGGCGTGACCGCTCGGGAGCTTGAGGTTGCCGTCCTTGGTAATCCGCCACGCCACGAAATTAGTAAGGTTGGCGAAATACACCCAGATGGAGACTTTTATAGCTACGACGCCAAGTATGCTGCTGCCAGCATGTCGGGCGTTATTGTCCCGGCAGTTATTGAGGCGAGTCAGGCCGAACATATTCGAAAAATAGCCAGCCGTGTGTACGAACTACTAGGCTGTGAGGGTATGGCACGTGTCGATTTCTTTCTTACAGGTGCTGGAAAGCTCTACGTCAATGAAGTTAATACTATTCCAGGCTTCACAAATATTAGCATGTATCCAAAGCTATGGCAGGCAAGCGGCGTATCGTATACGAAACTTATCGAGAGGTTAATTAGGCTAGCGCTAAAGAAGAACCGTTAGTCGCGTGTTTCTGATGTGTTGTAGCGGTTGTAGTGCTGCGTGTCGTTGACTGCATCGGCAATGTAGACAAACATACCAACGAACCATACGAACGATGCGATAACGCCAATAGTTATGTAGTAAGCGAGTAGTCCACCTGGGGCGCTGTCTGACTTATCTGTCTTGATGCGTAGTGATTTCGATTTGGCTAGGGCGATGCTTCGCATAATGACGGCAACGAGGAAGGTGGTTGTCATGAGAATAACGATGGCGCTGATAATTCGGAAGTAAAGTGGGTGGAACCGCTCGACAACGTCAAACACCCATGGTGCAAGGGCGAGCGACCATCCAGCAATTAGTCCTGCGGTTGACTGAAGAAGAATTCGGGTTGGACGGTGTGCGATGATGAGCCTGTTGATACCAGATATGATGAACGCCGAGCCAATGAGGAGAGTGTAAAAGAGGAAGGCTCGCCATGCAGTTTCACCCTCAATTACTTCCCAGGTTCCAAGGGTTGAGGTTACTATGTTTGCGAACGAAACGCCGAGTATGGTAGTCGGAACGATGCGGCGGCCAATGTGATTTTTTGTATCTGCCCAAATAAGCCCAAGGATGAACAAGCTATGGGTGACGAATACAAAGACAGTACCGAGTGCTTTTTGTGACGCTTCGGTGAATTCACCGATTAGAATAGATGCAATGGCGACGATTGCCGAGGCGACCAGACCACCTATGAGCGTATAAAGAAACGCAAGTTTGAGTTTGCTCATTTTTCCGTTATCTTCTTGTTTGTGATTGGCTGTGTGAGTTGTCATTGCTACCTTCTCCTCTTAGCTCTTAGATGAATATATTGTAGCACGCTAGTAGGCTATGGTGAATACTCGCCAAAGGTAACGTCTCGGGTGATGGTCGTGTTGTCTCTAAGAACAGTAAGCGTGACAGTGTCGCCGACACGGAATCGCCCAATAATACTCGACAGGCCACCATCTTCACCAACAGTTAGGTCGTTTACTTTTTGAATGATATCTTCTTGTTGCAATCCGGCCTTGTCGGCAGGTCCACCCTTAATGATGGCGGCACTATTCTGAGCATAAATATATGAACCAATAGATACAGGTAGCTCGTATTGCTGGGCAATTTGTGGCGTAATGTCTAGGTAGTTAATGCCAATGTAGGCGCGCCTAATCGTTCCCGATTCAAGGACCTCGGCAAGAACCCCCTTCGTTGAGTCGATTGGTATCGCGAAGCCAATACCGTTTGCATCATCTGCGACAGCTGTGTTGATGCCAATGACCTGGCCCGCCATGTTAAGAAGTGGACCACCGGAGTTGCCGGGGTTAATAGACGCATCGGTTTGGAGAAGGTCGGTGAGTGATTCGGTCTGTCCGTCGCTTCCAGAAGCGGTAACAGGGCGGTTGGTGCCCGAAATAATCCCGCTGGTGACGGTATTATTATATTGACCAAGAGCGTTGCCGATGGCGACGACTTGCTGGCCAATGCGTACAGTTGAGCTGTCGCCAATTTCTATAGGGCTAAATGTGAGGCCGCTGTTTACTTTGAGGAAGGCGATGTCATTGAGGGGGTCGCGCCCAATTACTTTGACATCTTCATATACCTTGCCTTTATTGTCGACAACTCGGACGGTTGAGGCGCCTTCAATGACATGGTTATTGGTTATAATGTAGCCATTTTCGCTGACAATAATGCCGGTTCCCGCACCGGTTTGTGAAATGGTGCCGTAGAACGATCGGACTTCGCTGGAGGTGATAATCGAAACAACGCCTGGTGAAACTTTTTCTACAACCGATGCAATAGAGACCTCTTCGTCGGTCGTCAGCGTGTTGCCGTCGACACCTGGCTCTAGTGCTGTTGGCGCAGCAACTTGCTGGTCGTAAAGCCACCAGCTACCAACAGCACCAAGACCAACCGAGCCTAGCGAGAGCGAGACTACGAGTAGGACAAAGAAGCCGCGTCGCCAATGGTCTTTAGGTGAATTTAAATCGCTCATGTATTCTATAATAACGCAAAAGGCGGGGTAATGTATAATGGAGCGTGAATGGCGCGTTGGCGGAACGGTTACGCGGAGCTCTGCAAAAGCTTTTAAATGGGTTCGACTCCCATACGTGCCTCCATCTATATACTTAAGCTTTTATACCAACCGAATTGTTCAGTGCTGTGCCTTCTGTGGCAGTTCGCGCAGAGGATGCGGCATTTTTTATTTCAAGAACAACTTCGCCCCAGGTAAAGCCAAGTTTTACGGCTTGCGATATCGAGAAACTTTTCTTCGATGGATCAAGATGATCAAATTCGAAGGTACGTATATCTGATTCTCCGCAAAGCACGCACTCTTTGTGTGATAGATATTCCAGCATCTTAATTCTGAATTCGGTCTTTTTCTCGACCCTTCTTTCTCTTGCTCGTTCTCTGTAATTTTCCTTGTATTTTTCATAGTGAGCTTTGTAGCTTTTTTGTCGAACTGCTCTATAGCATAGTTTGCACTGAGCGTGAAGTTTTCCAGTAGCCTTATCTCTAAAAAAGAAGTCCCCACAGTCTTTGTCTTTATGGCATTTTGAGCAACGTTTCATATTGATATTGTACTATGGTTTGCGTTTGCAGACATAGTGTATAATGCACCATATGCGCGGATGTCGTAATTGGTAGCCGAGCGACACTTAAAATGTCGTGGTCGAAAGGCCGTGTGGGTTCAAGTCCCACTCCGCGCACCATACAGTAAAATACTCGGCTTTTTGCCGATTTTTTGCTATACTGAGAGTACAATTAAACGAGGTTTTTGAAGCATCATGACAACATTCTGGATTATTATAATCGTCGCTGTAGTTCTGCTTATTGCAGTTATTGCGATGTACAACGCACTTGTAACACTCAAAATTCGTGTCGAAAGCGCCTGGAGCGACATTACGGTTCAGCTCAAGCGACGTATCGACCTTATTCCGAATCTTATCGAGACGGTAAAGGGCTACGCGAAACACGAGAAGTCGGTATTTGAAGAAGTAACCGCTGCCAGGTCATCACTTATGAGCGCCAAGGGTGTAAAAGAGACTGCTAAAGCCGAGAATCAAATCGAAGGTGCTTTGAAGTCGCTTTTTGCAGTTGCTGAGGCCTACCCTGACCTTAAGGCAAACCAAAATTTCTCAGAACTTCAACAAGAACTGGTTGACACAGAAGACAAAATTCAAGGCGCCCGACGTTTTTACAACTCAGGCGTGACTGAACTCAACACTAAAATCGAGCAGTTCCCAAGCAATGTTATTGCTGCAATGTTCCGTTTCCAGAAGCGAGACTTCTTCGAACTTTCTGACAGCGAACAAGCAACTGCTGAAAAAGCTGTTGACGTAAAGTTCTAATAACTAAGGCTACCTGCACGTATGTATAAAGCAATTGCTGCCAACAAGCGGAATACCGTCCTTATTATGGCGGTATTCGTGGCGCTTATTACTGGTATAGGGTATGTGGTCAGCGCGTTTTATGGTGAGCCGACTATTACCTATTGGGTGCTTAGTGGGGCGGCTATTTACGCTTTCATTCAATATTTCTTGGCGAGCAAGCTTGCTGTAGCGATGACCGGAAGTAAAGAGATTCAGAAGAAAGATAACCCGAGGTTGTATCGTATTGTTGAGAACCTGTCTATTACCCTTGGTATACCTATGCCTAAGGTGTACGTTATGGATGACCCGGCGCCGAATGCTTTCGCTACGGGTCGTAACCCCAAGCATGCTATTGTGGCGGCAACAACCGGCCTTATGGATATTATGGATGACCGCGAACTTGAAGCTGTTATGGCACACGAAATGGGGCACGTGCAGAATTATGATATTCGGGTCAGTATGATTGCGTTCGGTCTAGTTAGCGCTATTGCATTACTTTCCGACATCGTGTTGCGTATGTTTATTTTTGGTGACCGGCGCGAGAGCAATGTGAATCCCATTATGATTGTCGTTGGGCTAATTGTGGTTGTCTTGGCGCCTATTATCGCGGCTATTGTGCAAATGGCAGTCAGTCGCCAGCGTGAATACCTGGCTGATGTTACCGGCGTTATGACAACTCGAGATTCCGACGGCATGGCGAGTGCGCTTGAGAAGTTGCGACAATACGGGCAACCGATGAAGCATCAAAACACGGCAACATCTCACTTGTTCATTAGTAACCCGCTTAAAAAAGGATCTTTCTCAAAACTTTTTAGCACCCACCCGCCCCTCGAAGATCGTATAAAAAGGCTTCGTGAGCATGGCTACACCTTCTAAGCAAACATCATTCAAAGAGGGCTATGTATGGGCTCGCCAACGGGCGAGTCGTTTTCGCATGAAGCGACCGCACAGGTCCTTCCGACCGACTTCACGTCGTGACGCTTTGAAGCCGTTGAAGCTTCCTGGCTACTGGTCGTTTACTTTTAGGGTCAATAAATTATTGTGGCAACACAAAAAACTTCTATTAACTCTTGCGACGATATACGCTGTTTTTTACGCCATTCTCGTTGGTCTTGGGTCGCAGGAGACCTATACATCGCTTGTTGAGTCGATTCAGGAGTCGGGCGAAGAAATATTAGTCGGGGGCTGGAATCAGCTTGCCCAAGCCGGACTGCTGTTTGTATCGGTGGCAAGCTCGGGCCTTAACCTGGAAATCACCGAGACCCAGCAGGTCATCGGAGTTATTCTATTGTTGTTCGTGTGGCTAACTACGGTGTGGATGTTGCGTCGGCTTATGGCTGGCCAAAAAGTAAAACTTCGTGATGCACTATATAACGCTGGTGCGCCAATTATTCCAATGGGAGTTCTTGCGGGTGTGATGGTAATTCAGCTCATTCCTGCCGGTATTGCGGCCATTGGATACGCCGCAGCTGATGCCTCAGGGCTACTTCTTGGTGGCATCGAAGCGATGCTGTTTTGGGTTGCTGCCGGCTCGCTAGCAACGCTATCATTATTTTGGATAACTAGTACATTCTTTGCGATGGCTATTGTCACGCTTCCAGGGACCTATCCATTTCGCGCCTTGGCGATTGCCGGCGACATGCTTATTGGAAGGCGCCTAAAGGTATTACTAAGGTTACTTTGGATGGCAGTTATGATTATTGTCGTCTGGGCGTTGGTTCTTATACCTATTATATTGTTGGACGGTTGGACAAAAGGCGCTTGGGAGGCGGCTGCCTGGGTGCCGACGGTTCCGCTGGTTGTCCTAGGGCTGACATCGCTTACGTCCGTCTGGTCTTCGGGCTATATATACTTACTTTATAGGCAAATTGTCGATGAGGATTCTCGGCGTGACTAAAACTGAACTTGCCGCCCGCGCAAAAGAGCTACGTGAACTACTTGCCGGCTATAGCTACGAGTATCACGTTCTTGATGCACCAAGTGTGTCTGACGCTGTGTACGACAGCTTGATGGCTGAGTTGAAGGCGATTGAAGCAGCGCATCCGGAGCTGGTGACACTCGATAGTCCAACGCAACGGGTTGGTAACGAATTGCTTGGTGGCTTTCAGAAAGTCGCCCACAGTTCTCGCATGTTGAGCTTGAACGACGTTTTTGCCATGGAAGATGTTGAAGCGTGGGTGGTGCGCATGGATAAATTGTTGCCGAAGCGTTCGCATGAGTTTTTTGCCGATATTAAGATGGATGGTTTGGCCTGCGCTTTGATTTATGAAGACGGCTTGTTGGTTCGCGCTGTGACCCGAGGCGATAGTTTCATTGGTGAAGATGTGACGCATAATGTTCGGACTATCGCCAATGTGCCACTACGACTGCGCGGTGATCCGAAGCATAAAGTTTTCTTGCAGGGCCGAACGGAAGTTCGTGGTGAGATTGTTATGTTGAAAGAAGATTTCGAGAAACTGAATGCCAGCCAGCGCGCAGTTGGAAAGCCCGAATTTGCTAATCCGCGCAACCTAGCGGCCGGAACAATCCGTCAGCTTGACCCGAAGTTGGTGGCGGCCCGCCCGTTAACCTTTATTGCCTACGATATTCTGCGTGATGACCCAAGCGAGGTGCCGACGAACCAGGCTGCTTACCAGGCGCTACGCGGGCTTGGTATTCGGGCTAATTCTCAGGCACAGGTGCTTCAGTCGCTTAATGGGGTGCGAGATTTTATTGCGAAGTGGGATAAAAAGCGCCACGACCTACCGTTTACCACCGATGGCTTGGTGGTAAAACTGAATGACCGCGCGCAGTTTGCCGAACTCGGTGTGGTTGGCAAACAGCCGCGCGGGGCGGTGGCCTATAAATATGCAGCCGAACAAGCCACAACGGTTGTGCGCGATATTGTTATTAGTATTGGCCGAACTGGCGCAGCGACACCGGTGGCGGTATTTGACCCTGTCCAAGTGGCCGGGACGACGGTTCAGCACGCTAGCCTTCATAATGCCGATGAAATCGCTCGAAAAGATATTCGCATTGGCGATACGGTGGTTATTTTTAAAGCCGGTGATATTATTCCACAGGTAGAAAGCGTGGTGAAGGAGTTGCGGCCGAAAGCTGCCGAGGCGTTCAATTACGTGAAAGCGTTGCACGAACAATATCCCGAGCTCGAGTTTGAGCGTAAAGGCGACGATGTTGTGTATCGGGTAAAGGGTGCGTCCGGTGACCTTATGCTGAAGCGTTCTGTCGAGTTTTATGCCAGTCGGGCAGCGCTTGATATTGATACCTTAGGCGAGAAGAATGTTGTGGCTTTGGTAGACGCTGGGCTAGTGAAAGACATCGCTGATATTTATACGCTAACCGTCGAGCAGGTTGCGGAGCTGGATAGATTTGCTGACGTCTCGGCCCGGAAGCTGGTTGAAGCAATCGCCGAAAAGAAAACCCCGCCCCTTGAGCGATTTATTCTTGGCCTAGGCATTCGCCATGTTGGTGCGCAAACGGCGATTGATTTGGCGTCGCATTTTGAATCTATGGAAGCACTTTCTCGGGCAACGCTTGAAGAATTGCAAGCAGTTGATGGCATTGGAACGGTAGTTGCCGAGTCGATTGTGGCCTGGTTTGTCGATGAAGATAATCAGGCACTTTTGGAGAAGCTGGCGCAGGTTGGCGTGAAGCCGGTGTACAAGAAAAAATCAGGACATTTGGCTGGAAAGTCGTTTGTCGTTACCGGAACGCTTGAGTCAATGTCGCGCGATGAAGCGGCTGAGGCTGTGCGAGCCCGCGGTGGAGTTTTCCAAACATCGGTAGCGAAAGACACCACTTATTTGGTTGCCGGCGGTAACGTCGGGGCCGGTAAGCGAGCGAAAGCTGAGAAGTATGGGACGGTGGTATTGGATGAGGCTGAGTTTGTTGAGTTGTTGCGTAAAAACTAGTCGACGGGAATAGCTTGTTGCAAAATAGTAGCAATTATGTTATCATAGCGATATAAAATCGTCGAAAGGCAGGAGCGTTACTGATATGAGCAAGTCCGTACCTAGTTCAATTACTAAAACGGCGCCACGCCATGCCCGTAAACTAGCTAAACACGACAAGGTCTTAAGAGTTATAGTAATTGGTCTTGGGGTGCAATCTCAAAAAGATCATATACCTGCGATTCTTCGTCGAAAAGACCTAGAGATTGTTGCACTTGTCGATAATAACGATAGGGTACTAAGTGAATGCAATGAAGTGATCGGCACGAAGTCATTTCAGAAAGTACGTGATGCAGTTCGTGACACAAGACCAGATTTGGCGATTGTGTCTGTGCCACACGATCAGTATTTTGAAATTCTAGAGATACTTGCCTCGAATAGGATTGCAACACTTAAGGAAAAGCCTTTTGCTGTTACCTATGCAGAGGCGAGTGAAATTATAAGCCTTTATAAAATACACGATACTTACTTGCAGGTGTGTGTACAGCGTCGCTTCTCAAGGCTCTACGAAACAACAAAGAAGCTGCTCGAGTCTATCGGTAATGTACACTCGGTGAGTGTAGAATACAGCCTCAATCTTAATGCTCATGATATGGCTAGTGGCTGGCGCGCGAATAGGCTCGTTTCTGGCGGTGGTGCGGCGTTGGATATGGGCTATCATAGTATTGACCTGCTGACTTACGTTTTCGGCGCGCCAGATAAGGTCTATGCTCAGCTGAGCTACAACAGCCTGGGGGGTGATTATTCAATTGATGATACCATGAAGGCGATGATGACTTATGCGGATGGGAAGATTAACGCAAACGTTACGGTTACAAAGATATCAAATCGGAAGAGCGAGTCGATAAGGATTTACGGTTCTGAGGGCTCCGTGTTAGTAGATGGAAGGACGGTATGCCTTTACGACAAAGACTCAAACGAGGTTGAATCACACTCATTTAACTCGAAGCAACATGAGGTTGATGAACAACTGGATCAATTTATCGATGCGTGCATGCAAGACAAGGGACTTGATACAAAAGATCAGAATTTTATTGATCAATTGAGTAACATGCGCACAATCGATGCTATATATAAGAGTCATGCTAGCGGAAAAGTGATGAATCTGAGGTAATAATGAAAAAAATCTATGTAATCGGAAGTTCTAGCAATATCTCGGAAGCGCTTGCGCGTCTGGTCAATGGCTACTCGTGTGTGTTTATAGGGCGATCAAACCCACATAATCTTAAGCAATTTATTAATTTTAAGGGTATGGATGACGAGTTGTCAGTAGATTTCCTGCTAACTGCTATTACAGATGACATGCAGGCAACAAAGAATCTTGAATCAGCAAGTTTAGTTATCGTTGCTGGTATCTCGTCACACGACTGGCGTGAAAGCTATCTTGTGAACGAATATCTACCCGCGAAACTATCTGAGGAATTTTCACGCTATGTTGCGCACCTTCCCTTGCTCAATAGTTCGATTACGCTTGTTGGTAGCGCTGCCGCACATTTGGGTGCGAAAATGCCATATGCAACCACAAAGGCTGCACTTGGTGGTATATTGCACACCATTGCAAGAGATTTTCGTGGTAAGGTAAGGATAAATCTAATCCTTCCAAGTGCATTTGAAAGCGCAATGATTGCAGATTGGGGCGAAGACAAAAAAGAGGCGGTTGCGAGTAGTAATTATATTGGTCGGCTAGGTACGTCCGACGACATGGCTGATGCGATACTTTTTGCGGTGCAAAATGAGTTTATTACGAACTCCACTATCAATATGACCGGCGGAACAGTACACACTTAGGAGAAATATGATGCAACCTGCAATGGAAATTATTAACACTAGAGATATGAACCCGAGCTACAAGATATCGGACGGCGCGGTGGGGCTCGCGGTCTATCCAAGGCTCCATATGTTCACGCTTGACCTGTCTCTTATATCTGGCATTTTAAAGCATGGAAGCCTTGGGCGTTCGTTGCTTAATATGCCTATTAAAATTCACGTAAGTAAGAGTAGAGATCCTAGAGACTCAGTTAGGGTTAAGGGCAATATAAGGCTTACGAATCTCGATTTTAAGATTGATTTTGATGCGCTTAGAAACTATATAAAATCAGATGATTTTTATGAAGTAACAGTTCATATCAATCGGTCAATTCGTGAACATACAGGGCTTGGCATATCAACGCAGGTTTTAGGTGGGGTGTATCTCTGCAGCGCGAAGGTCTCAGGTGTAGAATTGAAGATTAATGACCTTTTCAAGATGGGTATTGGCCATTATTCCGCGCTTGGCCTCAACCTCATCTTTAATCCAGGAATGATTATTGAAATGGGGTGTAAGCTTTCAAACGCAAATGATGGAACCCTTGTGAACCCATCTCTTAGTCAAGAATATGAGACAGTTGCGAATACGGTTATTAAGATAAGAAACTTTCCGTTTTACACTATCGTGGCTATTCCAAAAACGGGCACTTCAATTAGCGGTAAGTACGAATTAGATTTCTGGTCCGCATCGCTCCCAGACAGAAACGAGGATTCGTACCGCATTGTTTACAATGTGTTAGAGTCAATTATTCCGGGCATTGTTGAAGAAAATTTTGACGCGTTTGTGGCTGCATTAAACGAGAATATTACGCTTGGATCGAAGCCTCTTGAGGAAAATGTGCAATCGGATCGCACGAAAAATGTACTAAAGGAGCTAAGGAATGAGTTTGCATTTTCTGCAGTAAGCTCACTAGGCCCATCGCTCTATGCGTTTAGTGAAAATGATCCCGAAGAAGCTTTATCTCGATTAAATATTCAGGACTACACTTTTCTTGTGTATGACCAAAACGGCAACGTAAAGAAAAAGATTAATGACGGAGAGTCGTTACTTATTGCGTCCTTTGCTTGCCTTGGAAAGACGACATTCGCAAAACAGTACCCAAAATTGGCCTTAGACATAGAGTCAATTCACCACGCGCGTATTTATGAAGATCGGGATTTGGATGACGAAGTAGCTAAAGGGCAGACTAATTGGAAAAAGAACCCTGCGTATCCTATGAATTATGTGCAGTCTGTGATAGATAATCTAGGAAAGTATAAAGTCATTTTCCTAACCGGCGGGAAGGACATTTTGAGTGAATTAGATAAGAAAGATGTTCCGTATTTAATACTTTATCCGGGACCGAATCGAAAAGAAAAGGTGCTTGCGGATGCGCGCTTACGGGGAAACGATGATGAGTTTATCGCACTTCTCGACAAACTGCTATCGACGGATGACCATCGACTTGGGTTTAGCTCGTTGAATTATGAAAAATTTGAAATTATAAATGACAGTAGATATATGGATGAATACATCAGGGATAATTACTATGTCTAATTCTTCAGAAAGGCTGGCGGACGTTATCATTATAGATGGCCCTCCTGGTTCAGGGAAAGGGCTCCTGTCGAGCCACTACATATGCGAGAATCCTACGACTCAGCACATTTCAGCTGGGCAGCAGGTCCGTAGTATCCGTGCCGGTGAAGTTGAATCAGCCTATTCCACAACGGTACTAGAATGTTTAGTATCTAGGCAGTATCTTCCAGATGAAGTCTTCGGAGATATTGTGTTAGAAGAGATCAGTCGCGCCCCTGAATCTACTGATTTATCGCTCGTTGATGGGTTCCCTCATAATTCGGGCGATTTTGATTACGTACAAGAGAGATTGCGTGAGTCAGGACGAAGAATTTTAGGTGCTGTATGCCTTGGGGCAACTTTCGACACTTGCGTTGCGCGAATGTCATATCGTGGCATGAGAGGAGGTGAGGATGTACGTAAAAATGCTGTCTTCTCGGCAACCGAAGACGAAAAAGAATACTATGCAGGTAGGTATAGTGCGTATCTTGAGGCGAAGGGTGCACTTCTTGATATACTTATGACGCGAGGGGTGCAACTCGAGTCAATTGACGCAAATCTAGATATATTAGACCAAGAAGGTAGGCAGATTGTGCTGAGCCAATTCACACAGGGCATTACTAGCCTGAAAGCTAATAACGTAAGAGAGGTATAAATCAATGTCGTCTAATATTATTCTTAATACACAGTCAAACCTAGATGGTGAAAAAATTACTATCGAGTGGCGGGATCTTATAGGTAAAAGGGTTCCAGACATTAAATGGAAGCAAGTGCATATTATTGCAAACTATAGCGGCAAGGTTGTGTTGGTGTATTTAGATAAGCTTGGTATGCATCACCTCCCCGGTGGCCATGTTGAAGAGGGCGAAGATATTGAAGCGACACTGAGGCGAGAGCTGGCGGAAGAGACGGGAGGCATTGTAATTGAATGGGAGCCGATTGGTTATCAGATTCGTACCGACTCTAAAGGCAAGGTGGCAAACCAGCTCCGTGTGTATGCAAAGGTAGCGGACATTCAGTCAGAGACGATCGATATCGACGGGAGCCTCGTTCCTGCAAAATTTGTAGATGTTGACGAAATACTTGAGGCGCTTGGATGGAAAAATCCAATCGGCGAGCGCATTTATGAGCTTGTATCAGAGAAGTTTACGCCAAGTGAAGAAAGCCAGCAAGATCTAAAGGCTGAAGCTGATAGGATGGTTGAAATCGTGCGCCCTATACTTGAAAAATACGGTCGTACTAGTTTTGTGGGTGGTTATGAGTGGGGGACGATGTATGATCGCGATATCGACACTGAGGTGTGGCTTGCGCCAGATGAGCTCAAAGTTGCACAAAAAGGTATTATGAGCGATTTGCTCAACCTTAACAATGTATATGAAATTAAAACGAGAGACCTCATCTCATTTAATGCTGATATTCAAAATGGGCGAAACCTCAAATGCATTCTCGTAATGTTGAAGATGTTCAACAAAGCGGGTCGCTTATGGAATTTCGATATTTGTTTGTTTGATGAAACTGACAAAAGTAATAACGCATCGCCATTTAATCAAGATGTCTTAAGAAAGATTGAACAGATGACAGACCAGCAAAAAGATGCGGTAGTGGACATCAAGAAAGCCGTAACAGCGGCCGGCCTGTATCTTAAGGGCGGAAGTTCGGTCGACATCTATTTACGCGTTGTTGAGGACGGTATCCTGAAGCCAGAAGAATATATGCCGTACGCTCAAAAGTTAGCAGATAAGCGTATTCAAGTTTCACCAAAGAAGCGCAAGAAAATTTAAACTAACGAAAGGATTTGTCATGGTTGGACGTAGCGAAATTGATGTTGTGTTTGTTACGGGACCACCAGGCGCAGGAAAAAC
This sequence comes from Candidatus Saccharimonadota bacterium, assembly GCA_009992235.1. Classification (GTDB taxonomy): domain Bacteria; phylum Patescibacteriota; class Saccharimonadia; order Saccharimonadales; family Saccharimonadaceae; genus Microsaccharimonas. Next base: position 26,055 of record JAACVZ010000002.1, on the reverse strand, counting down.
AACAGTTGTAGAGGGGTATCGAGCTGAGCATCCGTATACGGATCATTTTGGGACCGGAGAGCTTGTGTCGGGGATACGTGATGGAGATATTGAGTCAGAGTATGCCGATATCCTGCAGGAAGCAGCAAGAAAGGGGACGCTCTTGCCGAATGCTTCCTATAGCCTCATCGTGCGTGAACGGATCAGGTATGCAGCTGAGCATGCAAACATGGTAATGGTTACCGGCTTTCCACATGACTATGGTGATTGGAGAATATTCAATCGCAACATTGCGAACGAAGGCATACGTCCTCTTGGGTCGGTCGTTCTCAATGTCGGCCTAGAAACGAGCGTTGCAAGAATGCAGCAGCGAGACGCAGATAGAGGTATGGATGTTGCAACAGCTACTTCTTCGAAAGAGCGCTTGGGGTACGAGGAGAGGTATCACGGTCTCATGGGGAGGCATGCAATACGACTCGATTGCTATAGACGCGCGGGTCTCTCGACGGTACCAATATATGCGGACAGACCGCCAGGTGAAGTGCTCGTTGATTTTACGCGAGTAGTGGATAGATTAAGAGAAGGAGAAAATTGATATGTCTGCGCAGCTAGATGGTAGTCAGTCGGCAATCAAGTGGCTTCTTGTTGACATTGGAGAGGTGCTTCTTCTGAAAGATGGCGACAAGAGTTTTACGGAGTTGTTGGCTGACGAACTCGGGGTAGATGTGTCGCTTGCTCAGGCTATTAACCGAGCACACTACACTACAATGGACGTAAAGTTTATCTCAGAGGATGCGTTCATATCTGCTCTTAAAAAAGATCTAGGCTACAAGGCGCCAAAAGATATTTTTGCATATTTTGCGAGAGCTTACGATAAACAGGTGCGCCCAAACATAAAATTTTTAGATTTTCTTCGCGAAATACGCTCTTTCGGAGTAAAGACAGCGATTCTTTCAAATACAATCGCGATTTATAGTGACATACAGGCGAAAGCGGGTATTAGTAAAGAGGGCGGCTTTGATCCGATATTATATTCGTGGGAAGTGGAGATGCTAAAACCGAATAAAGAAATATTTGAACATGCAGTGAGAAAGCTCGGGACGAAGCCTGAAGATATTGTGTTTATCGACGACAAGGAGGAACATCTTCGAGGGGCACAAAGCGCGGGCCTGCGAACAATCCTGTTTGATGATACCGATAGCGCAATTGCAAAAATTTGCAGGCTTAATCTCGCTCAAGGCAAAGAAGGTGTGGATGAAAAAGAACGATAGAATCGATATTGTCTTTGGCATCGATGCTCTCTACGTAAATCCATTAATTGTGGCGGCGTATTCGATTATAAAAAATAATACGACATTTGAGGAGATTTTCTTTCACATCATAACGGGCGGCATACCGAACGAAGAACAACGTACGATTAGACAACTTGAGAAAGATTTTCCTGGTGTGTCTGTTGATTTTGCCGTAGTGGACGAAGGGCTATTCGGGGAGTTCCCGCTTCACATCAAGCACATCTCTCCCATTGCTTATGGGCGATTTCTTGCCGCGGATCTTTTCGGTCATTTAGATAGGGCGCTTTATCTTGACGCGGACGTGCTCATTCTCAGCGATTTGTCTGAATTATGGAATACGAACGTGCAGAATACTTGCATTGCTGGTTCGCACAAGGCATATATCAACAGGCAGTTCCCAGGTTATAAAGAATCTATTGGCTTAGAAAAAGATAGCACTTATATCAATTCGGGTGTAATGCTTATGAATTTATATCGCATTAGAATGCTAGGTAAGACCCAGGAACTGTTAGTCAATGCAAAAAAACTAAAGAATATCGTAAGGATTCAGGACCAAGACATTATCAATATTACTTTTCGCGAGGATATAAAAAGAATTCATAAAAAATATAACTATACGGACTCTGACAGGCGAGAGCGCACGCTCAGTGACAGAGAGGTGTGCATTGTGCACTTTAACACTCGTAACAAACCGTGGGACAGCGAGTTTATTAGTGACGAGACGAACGAATTTTTTTCTAAAGAGTATCTAAGGTACCAAAATGAAATTTTCACCACATAAGTATAAACTGATAATTTTTGATTGGGACGGCACACTTGTCAACTCAACTCAAGCGTATAGTGCGTGGGACAAATTGTATGCGGAGAAATTTTATGGTGTTAATCTGCCGGTTGTATACTTTGAGAAACTTGCAGCAAAAATGAAAGCGGCAACACCGCCTGGAGGCGAAAGTAGCTATTTTCGTTATTTAGATGAGCAGTATGGCAGTGGTGTAACTCCAATGGAAACAATATGGAAGAATCTTTACTCATTGGCGCCAAAGATTCAGAAAAATATTCTGTATAGGGAAGGTGCCGTGGAAGTGCTTACATGGCTAAGGGATAAAACGAATGCACATCTTGCACTCGCGACAAATGCTGAGATGAGGGATATACGCTACTTCTCTTCTAAAGAATCAAAAACCGCGCAACATCTATCGCCCTTGGACTTTTTTGACACAATCATCACAAGCGATGACGTTAATCGTCCAAAACCCCACCCCGAAACATTTCAAAAGGTTATTGCGCAATACGAAGTTAAGCCTAGTGAAATAGTTATTTTCGAGGATAGTGTGGAGGGTGTTACCGCCGCTCGTGCGACAGGTTCGGACGTGATCGCAGTGTTTGCCGGTAGCGACGTGGGAGCGCGAGTCCATCTGCTCGTAGAGAATTGGGGTGAAGTATTGCACATGCTTCAAGAGGGTGTGTCATAATGATAAACATGGAAAAGATCGAAGACACGGTAAAAGAACTGCTAAAAGGTGACGATGGGCATGGGTATGATCATGTTGAGCGAGTGAGGGGCATGGCGATACGGTTTGCGGAACAAGAGAACGCAAACATTGAAGTTGTCGAGCTTGCGAGTCTTTTGCATGATGTTGATGACTATAAGCTATTTGGAGCAACACACGCGGAGGGTTTATTGAACGCCCGAAAGATACTCGACGATAACGCCGTTGACGCGGATACGCAAACACGCGTACTCGATATAATTAAAAGTATGGGTTATTCAAGGTACTTGGGCGGTGTGCGTCCGGCTACAATCGAGGGTATGATCGTGAGCGATGCAGATATGTGCGACGCAATAGGCGCACAGGGTATTCTGAGGACACATGCGTATAATTTGTTTAAAGGAAATAACTTTTTTGATAAAAATACTCCACCTGCCACAGAAGAGAAGACAGCCTCGCAATATATAAGCACAAAAAATGAGCACGCTACGCAACACTTCTTTGATAAGTTATTGATTGTTAACACCATCCTAATGACAACAGCCGGAAAGAAAGAAGGTGCAAAAAGACAAAAAATTATGATTGATTTTTTGGCGGAACTTTTCAGGGAAGAGGGTGCTGAGAGCTGGAGCGAAAGACTGGCCAAATTTGCGAGCTAGAGGGCTAATTGTTTACAGTTAATTGCTGTAACGCCGAACCTTCCTGTGACTCGGTTTTTTTAAAAAATAGCTTCGATTTCATCCATGGGGAGGAACAGCCATATTAACGATGTGATTGAAAAGAAGATGGTCGATACGGCTAAATGTGTCCTCGTATAAGCGTTACTATGAGAGGACTTATAATATCTCGTATGAACAAGAAACAATTTTGGAACGATGGTTACAATGAAGGCGTGAAGTACCGTCAGATTAGTGATGAGGACATTTCGCGCATTGTTGCTGTTGTGCCAAGTACTGCGAAAACAGTTCTCGACATAGGGTGTGGTGATGGCGAACTTGCGCGGCAGTTACATGCGGCTGGCTTTATGGTCACCGGTATTGATTTATCAGACGTTGCTATAGATATGGCTCGTGAACTATCATCTAAAGAGATAACATTTAAACAGTTAGACATAGAGAAGAGCGACCTAGACGAATTAGGCACTTTTGACATCGTTAGCATGAAGCTGGTCTTTGCTTTCATTCAGAATAAAGGCGAAGTTATTGAAAAAATAAAAAATCTACTAAATATCGGTGGGATCTTGGTGATTATAAATCCTGTCATAGTCAACAAGTCTATGGCCTCAGAAAAAGCCCGACGAATCTCCGTAGATGAAGATATCACCATGAGTATAGAGAACTTCGGTTTCACGTTCGTCTCAAGAACGGCGACGCCACTGAGCAACTATCATGAGCTGGCGACCTACGTATTTCATAGGCACAAATGATATTATTGGTATATGTCTGTGCTGGGTCGTGAAATCATAGAAATCGATGAGTCGCTGTCTCTTGAGCAGCTTCAATTTGAAGACGCTGAGCGATTGTTTAAATTGACTGACAAAGATAGAGAGCGTCTATCGGAGTTTTTGCCGTGGCCGAAACATACCAAGACAGCCGACGACTCGCGTGAATTCATAAAGTTAATGCTGCAAAAACGAAAAGACAAACAGGAGTATGGTTACGGCATCAAGTATAACGGAGAAGTAGCCGGCCATATAAGTCTCATGCACCTCGACGACGACAAGCGACCTGAAATTGGATATTGGATTGCATCTGAATACAGCGGAAAAGGTATTACTACTCAATCGACAAAGGCATTAAGCGATTTCGCTCTTCGAGAGCTCCATATACCTGAGGTTATTATACGAGCAGTACCGGAGAATATGGCGAGCAACAAAGTGGCGGAAAAGGCAGGGTACACGCTTGATGGTCAGGAAGTTGGCGAGGACGGAAAGACGTTAAACGTCTGGAGTATAGCCTTATGAGTACTCTGGATGACATCATAAAGTTTACCGAAACACTGCGCGATAAGCTTGAGCCACACTGGTCGTCTGATCTTCTTTACGAGAAGTATGTACATATATTAGATGCGCCAAAATCAGCGGGCTACTGCGGTCCGAGTTCGGTTATTCTTTGGCAAGAGCTGAGAAAGAACTTTCCGAGCGAACAGTTCTCCTTAGCGGTCGGCAAGGTTTATAAAGATTCCACAGAACTGATAAACGGTAAGCACGTGTGGGTTGTTTGGCACCATAAACTGAAGGCTGCCTCCGTTATAGATATTACCGCGGATCAGTCAAGTTATTTTAAAGAGAAGGTTGTCGTTGCAGATATCGACTTGCTCGCAAAAGAAGCGGTAAATTATATTCCTTATCAGTTAGCTAGGTCGATTGATGAGGTGGATGAGTCTCCCAAAAAACGAGCTGAAATATTGAGGATGAAAACGCATCTACCTAAAGTAAGAATTGACTACGCATGGTTACTCTCCGATGCTGCATCTGTTCATTTGAACGAGAAACTGGGTGACGGTACGCCACTTCGGTCATATGAGTACTATTGCGATATTGCGAAAAAATATTCTGAATGGTGGGAGCCAGAAGGTGAAAAGATTCTGCAGGCGCTGTGTGAGATAACGGGGCTCGAGTTTTATCAGAACACTATCGATGTCCATGTTGCTCCGTGGTTCTACGCCTTTAGCAGCCCGATGGCCCTAGGCGTAGTATTTAAGGAAAAAGATGTTCTCGTTAACGTATTAACTCACGAAATAATCCACCGGCTGCTTACCGACAACAAGTCTTACGACTACGGACACGATTACGTGAAGCTGTGGCGCAGTATGTTCGGTGATGGTGTAACAAAGAATACACTCGTGCATATTCCGGTTCATGCCGTTATGAAAAAGCTATATGTCGATTACTTGAAGCGGCCTGACCTGGTCGCGCTGGATAAAAAGTCCGTCGCGGAGTATCCGGACTACGCTGCGGCGTGGGAGTATGTCGATGAACACGGACATGAGGAAATTATCGCGAAGCTTCGTGAAGATATAGGTAGCGTACGGTCGTGAACTCTAGCTCAAAACTGATCATTATCCGCGGAAATTCTGGTAGCGGTAAATCAACTATAGCTCATCGGGTTCGTTCTGAAATGGGAGATAAGGTGATGCTGTTGCAGCAGGACGTTCTTCGTAGGGATATTTTAAAGGTTGAAGATAGAGAAGGAAATCCTGTGATTGGGTTAATTGAACAGCTCGCTATGTACGGTAAAAGTTTGGGATATGATGTCTTGCTCGAGGGAATATTATCCAAAAAGAAGTACGGTTCGTTGCTTGAAGGGCTGATGGAGAAATTCGATGAATCATTTGTGTATTATTTCGATCTTTCATTCGAAGAAACGCTCAGACGTCATGGACTACGCGACCAGCGTACTGATTTTGATGAGAGCAAGTTACGGGAGTGGTGGTTGGAAGATGATACTCTCGACATTCGGAGCGAGCATATTTTTGGAGACAGCATGTCTGAAAAACAAATAACCCAAAAAATAATAGACGACATAGCTTAATATGGTATAATATTTTCCAAGATGTAGCACTAAACATATCTCCCCGGAATACTAACCTTACGAGAGGTGTTTTATGCTTACAATTTCTAACATGTCATTTGTATATGACGAAAAAATCATTTTTGATCGGGTTACGCTGAATGTGCCTAACAACGCGAAGATTGCGCTGGTTGGTGACAACGGTGTTGGTAAAACCACCTTGCTTCGCCTGATTGCTGGCGAGATTAAGCCCGACAACGGAACTGTCACGACGGGCGGTATTGTTGCCTATGTTCGTCAGAATACTCGAGACGATACAAAGAGCGGCGGTGAGATAACTCAGCGCGAAATCGAGTCGGCGTTGTATGGCCCAGACACAGCGGGCGTTTTATTGCTCGATGAGCCGACGAATAATCTCGATAAGTCGAGTCGAGATTGGTTGGTACGTGTGGTGAAAAACTTTCAAGGCATCGTTCTTTTCGCTAGTCACGACCGAGCGTTTATCGATGAAGTCGCAGATAGCGTGGCTGAGATTGCTGACCAGTCGCTGCGCTTGTTTCAAGGGAACTACTTGGCGTATCTTGAGAGAAAGAATCAGGAATATTTCCAACAAGAGGCGCTATATGATAAGCAGCAACAAGAAAAACGTGGCCTTCAGCGTCAATTGCGGGTGGCGTATGATCATATGCAGCCGTCATTTCATAAGAAATCTCCTCGCAAGAATGCTGGCGTTGATGTGGAGTGGGCGAAGGGCCACAAGGGCGCAACTGATGCACGGCAAAAACGAGTCGGGACAAAGATTAGCGCCTTGAAATCAAAGATCGACCGGGTGGAGCAGGTCGATAAACCGTTTGAGCGCAAATCGTATCGGGCGAATATTGCGGCTGACGCGCCTCGTCGTAAGTTGTTGATACGGTTGAGTAGTGTAGGGAAATCGTATAATACACCCTTGTTTAGCGGGATTAACCTTGAAGTACTCGCTGGCGATAGGTGGCACATCGCAGGTCCAAACGGGTCCGGGAAATCGACTCTACTTAAGATAATAACCGGTGACCTCAACGCCGATGTCGGTGAGCGGTTTATGGCAACGGGCGTCAAACTGGGCTATCTTTCACAAGAAGTACTTGGGCTTGTCGTTCGGCAGTCTGGTGTCGAGAACCTTGAGGAGTATGGTGACGCAGCGGCGATTCTGAAAGCAGCCTCCACTATGGATCTGTCCCCGTTGGACATGACTAAGCCCGTCCACGCATTGTCGCGTGGGCAGCAAACAAAACTGGGTATTTTGAAGCTTCTCCTCGTGGAAAACGACATAGTGATCCTCGACGAGCCAACTAATCACATTGATATTCGTGCTCGCGAAAATATCGAGCGAGCGTTGGGCGAATACCGGGGTGCGCTGGTAGTAGTGAGCCACGATGAGTATTTCGTAGGCAGGCTAGGGGTGACGCAACGGTATGAGCTTGGGCGTTAAGGAAAGCGCTTGCGTTTTTCCCCACATCAGGGCATACTAGGGTCATGCTGATGCGCATGGGGCAATCTCACGCGCGCATTAACACAAACATACGCCAAAAAGGGCGCCCCGGGTGGGCGCGCAGACAGCAACAGAACCCGCCTCCAAATTAGGGGCGGGTTTTGGTTTGTCCTATTGCGCCTATGCCTAAAAAATGCTACAACTAACAGTAGCACCGCTACGTAATATCTCAGGGTATTGCAATTTAAACAAAAATGGTGTATAATAAACATACAATATGGTTACGATTTGCATGTATATGCGAGGAGAATAGATAGTCATTATGGCAAAGAATCCTGAAATCACTTCTGTAGAAAGCGATGTTACCGAGTCGGCGAAAAGAGCAAGGCGACTGTTTGATCTTGACGGAAGAAAGGCGAAGTTCGTCGCCGGTACTGCAGGTCTACTTGCGATGAGTGGTGCTATTGCAGCTTGCGATACAGATACCGCCGAGCCCACTGGCTCGAGTCCGATGAATACCGAGGCGTCTGTTGACTCGACCGTGAGTCCATCGCCTGAAGTTTCTGAAGCTCCTGAAGTAAAACCATACGATGCCGTTATTGAGCAGATAAATCCTCAGGAATATGTCATTCGATCCGGCGAAGACCCTAACCCTGATATGCTAGCCAAAGCACTTATTGATCGCGAAGAGAAGATTACGAATTTGTTCGCAAACCCTGAGGGCATAGAACTTGCTAATACTTGGGACGCAGATATGTTTGACGCAGGGGACATGAACGCTGATATGGACCGTTTCAGACGCGACCAGTGCCAGAAAGTTGTCGATAAACTGAGCGATACTTATTATGCATCAACTGTTGACACCGCTGCAGACACAAGAAATATTGATACCATAGGAACCGACTGTTATGTGTGGTATACGCTCGAGACGAAGGCTATTGCTGATAGTTTCGACTTGGAGCACGATGTGTCGGTTGATCCTGGTGCTACCCTTACGGTGTTAGAGGACGGGACCTATATTATCGAAGCGATTGTGAGAACAACGTCAAATGTTAATGAGCTTGATCCAGAAGCCGGGTACTTTAAGAACGAGCATTATACGTGGCACCTTACTAACGAGGACGGAGAAGTTCGAGTTATTAGCACGACGACGGAAAAGATATAAGAACTCAATCTTTCTAATCGATAGTTCATATGCAATAATAGACACAGCATTATGCTTGTGTCTATTTTTCGTATAAAAGCAAAAAGAATACTCCCGGGCTTTCTTAGCCTAATCCTTCTTATGCAGGTTGTTTCTGCATTTTTTATTCCGATGTCGGCATCGGCGGTCACTGTTCCAACCGATGACACAAAAGAGCTCTACGATGAAGTGACTCGAGTGACGCGAATTGCCGCCCTCGGAAACTGTATGAATCGTAACGAACAGGATCCGGGAGATAGGAAGATTACGTACAGCCAGGCCGCCGGGGGGGAGTGGTTTAAGTCTAATTCTCAAATTTATGTTGGTTACTTAACGGGCAAGGAGTCCTGTAACGGGCTAGTGAGCGCCGTCGCTGGATACGCGGGTGTGTCGCCAATAAACCTTATGTGCAAGTTCAATTCATTTATGCATGATGAAAACGGTGCGTATACTGCTTGCGCAGAAGGTACCCCTGGTATCGAAGCATATAGCTTTTGGGCGCTTGATTACGCCGTTAGAGACGGTAGTGGCGAAACACCCGATAAGAATCGCACCTACTCAGTTGATTATTATGAAGATGTCGTTCTTGGCTTCTTTAAGCTCAATAGGGATGGGTCGCCCTCGGGAGCCGCTCGTTACTACATGTACCTTACTCAGTTTCTTGACCTAGGCACCTGTAGGGCGACGCAGACGTACTCTAACTTAAGCGGTTGGTCAAAAGCAACACTGAATGTTATGGGGAGAAATGGGCTTGAATCTCCAACGACAGGGCAGGTGACTGAGGGTGAGCTTGAGATGGTGAAACGCGATTACTACTTTAACCCAAACACTACCAGCGATTTAGCACTTGAATCCTTTATTCAGCCAGCAGACAGGGGATCGGAAAAAGTGGGACGCTACGTGCCCGCTTATGCGACGATGGGGCTTCTTGCTGGAGGCACCGTACACCGCTCCCGAACAGTTATAGGGACGGAGTATCCTGAAACAAAGGACGGTGATACTGGTAATACGCTTGCGAGAATTTCTGCAAACACCTACATGTTTGGTCCGTCTGTGGCGGCGCAGCTTGGTGACCCGACGCCTTCTGGAAAAAGTCTTAAAGATTTTGGCATTTTTGGAGGCATGGATCTTCAAGAAGATACATCGAGTTCGAAGAAGATGTTTATGGAGTTTATGGATTGTCAGGCGTTGGCAAATGCGGTGAATGATAATTCCTCGTCGTTTAATACTTGGAGGAAGAATAAGAACGTAGAAGCTGCACCCGTAGCAGGAGAATCCGAACTTGACCCAGACGCCGACGCTTCCACCACCTGCAACATCGATGGCGTTGGTTGGATTGTCTGTCCAGCGCTTAACTTCGTGGCCGAGATTGTTGATACGACGTACGGTGCCATTGACGGTTTACTGGCGACGGAGACGGAGCTGTACTCATCGGAGGATGGCAACGCCACCTATGAGGCGTGGAAGAATATGCGTGATGTTGCTAACGTTGGCTTTGTTATCGCGTTTCTTATTGTTATTTTTTCGCAAATTACCGGTCTTGGCCTAAGCAACTATGGGGTTAAGAAGTTACTGCCAAAAATTGTCATTGTTGCAATTCTCATCAACCTGTCGTATTTCGTGGCGCAAATTGCCGTAGATCTAAGTAATATACTAGGTGGTTCCTTGAAGACGGCTATAGAGGGGCAAGTGACGTATAGCTTAGGTAATGGCGACTCGAATATGGGCTCGGTTGGAGGTATTACGGCACTCATGCTTGGTGGCGCTGCTACTGCCGTAGCCGCTGGTTCGCTTGTCTACTTTGCTGGCATCGGAATATTTATTCCTATTGTTTTGGGCGCGCTGGTAGCGGTTGTTATCGTTCTGCTTATCTTAGTGCTCCGCAAGGCGCTGGTTGTTTTGCTAATTGTGGTCGCTCCAATTGCTTTCCTTGCCATGTTGCTTCCGAATACGAAGACGTGGTACAGCAAGTGGCAGAAGACTTTTGTTGCACTTCTACTCGTGTATCCGGCAATAGCAGCTATGTTTGGGGCGTCTAAGCTTGCTGCATCGATTGTCGCACAGGGTCCAGGTATCGAGAACGCAGTTATGGGTGTTGCGATATCAACTCTGCCACTCTTCCTCGTGCTGCCAATGCTCAAAGGCTCGCTGAACGCAATTCCGGCAATTGGCAGCTTTGCGCAAAAGGCATTTAATCGAGGTACCGGCGGATTTAAGAGCGGTATGAATGAGCGTGCAAAACAAGGCCGCGCGAATATGGGTAATAAGGTAAGAAGTGCTGCCCTTGGTGGAACATTCGGCGGTGCTGGTCGTTGGGCGGCTGGTGGACGCGGCAGACGAGCAAGCAAGTCTAAAGAGTATGCTGGAGCTGCTGCGCGGTCCGAGGCTGGATATGTTGCAGACAAGGTATCGAACAATAAACACGCGAGTATATATGCTCAGGCAGATGCGGTAACGACAAAGAGCAAGTTAACTAATGACGAACTCGAAAGTATAGTTACCCTGCTTGATGCGAAGCCACCAGAAACGGCGCTTGCGGAAGCGAAAAGCCAGCTTATCTCTGCGATTCAATCTGGTAAACCAGGTGATATAGTGAAGGCGCGAGCGGCAAATAAATTCTTGTCGAAGACGGCTTTTGGTAGAGAGGCGCGTGATGGCGTGCTAGCGGAGCAGGAATCCTACATATCTGGCGAAAATTATGATACAGAACTAAGCCGAAGTCTTCGTTCAGACATTCTCAGTTCGGGAACGAAGGCGTACAACAACGCCGTCAATACATTTGCCTACGGTGGTGCTCCTGATGAGAACGGACAACCAACCGTTACTAGTATTTCGTCAGCTCTTGAACGAAATACCATCAAAGGGCTTCAAGACAGAGAAGTCGCTTCGCAGGATATACATGTACTCAAAAACGCGAAGAAAAAGGGACATATTGATGCAGCTCAGGCACAGAAAATTCTCGACAACAATAATATTGACCTTAACCCCGAAAAACGAGAATTATTTGAGGCAATTGCTGGCTCGGGAGCGAACGGTGGCGTTGAACCTGATTCTATTAACATCCCACACGGTGACGACACCACGACCGGTGGCCCTGGCCCGACATTCACCGGCTCATAGACCCGTGGTACAATAAACCTCATGTTTAAGATGATTATTCGGGCACGGCTCGAGCATTACGTGAAGAAGTATTTTAAGCGCCATCCTGAGGTAAAATTGGTGGCGGTTGCGGGGAGCGTCGGCAAGACAAGTACCAAGGTCGCGATCGGGACCGTACTTAGCGAAAAATATCGGGTTCGTCTGCATGAGGGCAATTATAACTCCGAGTTGAGTACGCCAGTTTCAATGTTGGGCGTTGCTTTCCCTGAAGACATTCACAACGTTAAGCATTGGCGAAGCGTTTTTAAGGCAATGCGTCAGCGTATTAAAGAGCCAACTGACGTCGATGTCATCGTTCAAGAGGTTGGGACCGATCGTATTGGCCAAGTACCGCATTTTGGGAAGTATGCCACGCCCGATATCGCTGTCGTGACTGCTGTCTCGGACGAGCACATGGAATACTTTGGAACACTCGATGCCGTCGCCGCCGAAGAACTATCTATTGCTAACTACAGCAAGCAAGCGCTGATAAATCGCGATGATATAGACGGGGCGTTTGCGAAATATATCACCAACCCTAACCTGCGCACTTACGGTATGACGCAGGGCGCCGAGTATCGCTTTCAGACGTCTGATACTGTTGCCAACGACGGTTACACCGGTGAATTTATTACTCCCGAATGGGAAGCGGGCGTGCCAGCAACGGTGAGGCTTTTGGGTGAGCATAGCATGCGCGGTGCGGTTGCTGCTGGTGCAGTGGGTGATTTGCTTGGCATGAGCGGCGAAGACATTGCTCGAGGCCTTGCAAAAGTGACGGCGGTCAGCGGACGCATGAACGTACTTCGTGGCGCTGAAGGCTCGACTATTATTGACGACACTTATAACTCGAGCCCGCTCGCGGCAAAATCGGCTCTTCGAACGTTGTATGAATTTGGCGCACCACAACGAATGGCAGTACTTGGTAGCATGAACGAGCTTGGCGAGCTGTCTGCGTCGGCACATACGGAGCTTGGTGAGTTGTGTGACCCTGTTGAGCTGGACCACGTGGTGACGGTTGGCCTCGAGGCTGAAAAGTATCTTGCTCCGGTCGCGCGGGCCCGTGGGTGCCACGTGGTGAGCTTCCAGAGCCCTATTGATGCCGGCGCCTACGTCCACAAAATGCTTGAACCCGGTGCCGTGGTGCTGTTTAAGGGTTCTCAGGGGGGCATCTTCCTCGAGGAAGCCGTGAAGGTTGTGCTGCATTCGACCGACGATCAGGAAAAACTTGTGCGCCAATCGCCTGAGTGGATGGCTAAGAAGCAAGTGTTTTTTGATAGTTTCAACTCTTCGAAATAGTCATAAAAAGCAAAAGACGTACTAGCCGTGCATACTGCACCGCTGTGTGTCTCAGCAGATTCATGATATCAACGGTTTTTGGTGAGGTCAATGACATTCCCGTGTCTGTCAATAAAAAGTAAAGATTTGATGACGACTTGCCGCTTATACTGGTAGCCCAACCCTCGCTGGACGACACTTGAGCGATTTACTTTCATCCTTCAGCAATCAAAACTATATAAGGTGACTGACGGTAGGCTCTCTTTAAGCTTCGCTCGACCGATTTTAGTACTCCGGTCGGCGCATTTATCTCATAAGGGGTTCCGTTAAGTAGAATATCGGCCGTCTTCACGCCTTTGCCAGTGCCCGTGCTGAAAGAATTTCATGATTCTTTGGGTACGGCTTCAGGTCGGAGGGGATGAATATTCCAGATTTCACCATGCTGACTATAGCGAGCTGAATTTGAATAGTTATTGACTCATTTCATGTCGGTCGCCAATCTGTTATAATCTGTTTGATATGAAGCGCTATAATCCATCGGAGATTGAGCCGAAGTGGCAGCAGGTCTGGGAGGACCAAAAAGCCAACGAGGTCACGGTTGATGCATCAAAAACGAAGATGTATGTTTCCGGTATGTTTCCGTATCCGTCCGGAGCGGGCATGCATACGGGCCACGCATTTAGTTATTCCATTACCGATGCTTTGGCGCGATTTTATCGGCAGCACGGCTACAACGTTCTCAACCCGATGGGTTTTGATACTTTCGGGCTTCCGGCCGAGAATTATGCCATAAAAACAGGCGTCTCTCCAGCAGTAGCGACGGCCCAGAATATTGAGAATTTTAAAAAACAGTTTAGCCGGATGGGCGTTTCAATTGACTGGTCGCGCGAAATCAGCACCTCCGACCCCGACTACTATAAGTGGACTCAGTGGGTGTTTACGAAATTGCACGAACGCGGCTTGGCGTACCAAAAAGAGAGCTTGCAGTGGTGGTGTCCGGTAGATAAGACGGTTCTTGCTAACGAACAAGTTGAAGCAGGCGCTTGTTGGCGCTGCGGCACTCAGGTTGAGAAGAAGTCTATGAAGCAATGGTTCTTCAAAATTACCGATTATGCTGATGCCTTGCTTGATGGAATTGAAGATCTCGACTGGCCACAGAAAATTAAAACTGCGCAGACGAATTGGATCGGTAAGTCGGTGGGGGCAGAAATCTCATTTGCCGTTTCTGAACGTGACGATTCAATTTCAGTGTTTACGACAAGGCCCGATACGATTTTTGGGGCAACTTTTCTCGTCTTGGCGCCTGAGCATCCTTTAGTTGCTGAACTTGGCGTCGGTGATTATAAAGAGTCACTTGAAGAGTACGTCAAAGATGCAATTAAGCGTTCCGAAGTCGACCGCATGAACGAATCGCGCGAAAAAACTGGTGTCTTTACCGGCAACTACGCTATTAACCCGGCGAATGGTGAAAAAGTGCCAATTTGGGTAGCAGACTACGTGCTTGGCGGTTATGGAACCGGTGCAATTATGGCGGTACCGGCGCACGACGAGCGAGATTATGCTTTTGCCGAGAAATTTAATCTGCCAATTATTGATGTTATTTACACCGAAGAGCGCGACGACGACCCTTCGTATGGTGCTGAGGGCGTTATGCAAAACTCCGGTGAATTCGATGGTATGTCTAGCGCTGATATGCGCGAGAAAATTGTTGAATGGTTAGCCGAGCATGGTGAGGCAACCGAAAAAACCACCTATAAAATGCGTGATTGGCTAATTAGCCGACAGCGTTATTGGGGCGCGCCAATCCCAATTATTCATTGTCCTGAACATGGTGCAGTTTCGGTGCCTGAAGACCAACTTCCAGTAGTTCTACCAGAAATTGAAGACTTTGCACCAAAAGGTGATGGAAAATCTGTCTTGGCGCATGCCGAAGACTGGGTGAAAACGACTTGTCCAACTTGTGGCGGCCCGGCGCTTCGTGAAACCGATACTATGGATGGATACGCCTGCTCGAGTTGGTACCTGCTTCGCTACAGTGACCCGCACAATACTGAGAAGGCGTGGGACTCTGAGGCTGTGAATTACTGGAACCCGCTTGATTATTATGTTGGTGGCGACCACGCAGTGGCTCACTTGCTGTACGTTCGTTTCTGGACTCACGTCTTCCAAGACATGGGGTTGGTAAACTTTAAAGAGCCAATTAAGAAGCTCATTTACCACGGTTACATAAACGCTGAAGACGGTACTAAGATGAGTAAGAGTAAAGGCAATGTTATCGATCCGCTTGATGTCATTGACCAAGGCTACGGTGCCGATTCTTTACGTACTTACCTAATGTTCATGGGGCCAATTGAACTAAACGCTGCCTGGAACCCTAAGGGTATTGCTGGCGTTTACCGATTCTTAAACCGTGTTTGGACGGTAGCTCAACAGTACGTCGATGCAACTGACCGTAGTGTCACGAAGAACGACGATGCCATTCGTGTGGCGCAACACAAAACGGTCCGACGAGTAACCGACGACATTCGACGACTCAGTTTGAACACTGCCGTATCTGGCCTTATGGAATATACGAACGAACTTTACAAATACAAAGTCGATGGATTTTCCGATGAAGTTTGGCGTGAGGCGCTGATGACCATCGCACAATTGCTTGCTCCGTTTGCACCGCATATATCCGAAGAGCTCTGGCAGCAACTTGGTGGCGAGGGGCTTGTTCAACACAATGCTTGGCCGCAGTGGGATGCAGCACTTATTGTTGAAGAGACGATTTCTATTGCCGTACAGGTGAACGGAAAATTGCGCGGTGAAATTTCAGTTGCCCGCGATGCTGACGCCGAGACGGTAAAAGCGGCTGCATTGGCGCACGAGAACGTAGCCCGATTCGTAACAACCGAGCCGAAGAAGGTAATTTACGTACAAGGTCGGTTGGTTAGCGTTGTTGTTTAGGCGGTTTCGGTTTCTGGAACGTCAGGTGAGTTGGTGATGATGGGGCTTACGTTTACAGAGTAATTGAAGTCATTTTCTGATATCTCAACCTTGAACCCCGTTCCAGGCTGCACGTATCGTTCACCGGTTGTTGCGAAAAGCTCACTTTGAGCCTCTTGACTTTCAGTTACGGCAGAAGGTATGAGCTCTCGCGGGATGTCTTCTTCGGCAGCGAGTGCCGCAATCGTTTCGTTGACTGCGTTGATAACCGTACTATCTTGGTCGACAACTGCTATTCCTTCGGCGACTATTTCGTGCTCAAACTTTTCAGCAATGCCATGATATGCTTCTTTTCCAGCAGTGCCGATGCCCGCTCCTAGTACAAGACCGATTCCTGCTGTAACTGCTTTTTGCATTGGGGTGTACTTCTTTGGCGGATCTTGATCTATATATTTTTCGGAACGAGGAGACACTGGTCGTTTTTCGTAGGCCAGGCGGCCTTTACGGACAAGGCGGGTTGCCATTTCAGTCTCACGATCATGCTGTGTGGGCAGTTCCTGCTGAGCAGGTTTGACAAATGGGTTTCCCTCGCTCGGGTCTGGTCGTTCAAGTGGGGTGAATGTTTCTATTTCGCTCATATTACTTTCATTACATCACGTTAACGCTAAAACATCAATCTATTGAGTACAGGGGCAAAAGATAGTATAATTAGTACCAAGCTATATAACACCTAAGAAAAGGAGTTCTTTCCATGGGACAGCCAAAGAAACAGACGAGCCCCCGCAAAACGGGACTACGGCGGAGCCACTTGCGTTTAACGCTTGCTCGTCGCGTCAACGGTTCATCACCGGTGAAAGTTCGCACAACTCGTCGCGAAACTGGTAAAGTGACAGCAAAATAACGACACATTAACAATAAATAAAGAGAACCAACGCATTATGGCATCTAATCGTCATCTCGGCCGCATCGTCGCACTCCAGACTCTCTATGAGTATGAATTCCGTGTGCAAGCTAGCGACACCTCAGCAACCGCCCATAACATTATGGAGCGCAATATTGAGCGCTACAAGACGGCTATTGACGATACTGATTTTGTTAAGACATTGGTAGACGGAGTACTCAAAGAGCAGGAAGCAATAGATACGACGCTTCAGCCGATTGCTCCAGACTGGCCAATTGAACAAATCGCCCGTGTCGATCGAAACATTCTTCGTATTGGTATGTTCGAGCTTCTGCACCAGGCAGACGTCGTTCCGCCAAAGGTTGTAATCAATGAGGCGGTTGAGCTTGCTAAAGCGTTTGGTTCGGATAACTCGAGTAAGTTTGTGAACGGAGTACTTGGTACTGCTTTTCGCACGCTTCTAGGGGGAGCCGAGAGCAATGGCGACACCACAGTTTGATAAATTTAAACATTATTTCGCTCGAAAGAAACCATCAATTCAGGAAATAGTTCGCGAACCAACCGCGGGCGGTATTGTATTTCGCCGCGGTAAAGACGGTATTGAGATATTGCTCATTCAAGACGCCAAAGACCGTTGGACTATTCCAAAGGGGCATATTGAAGAAGGCGAGTCGGCTCAGCAGACTGCTCGGCGAGAAATTGGCGAGGAAGCTGGCCTTAAGGACGTCGATATGCTTGGGTGGCTTGGTAAGATTCATTTTCGTTACCGCCGAGTCGATAAACTCGTCCTCATGACTACTCAAATTTACCTGGTGCGCGCCAAGGGCGATACCAACGCCATTCAGAAAGAAGAATGGATGAATGGCATTAAATGGTTTAGTTTTAACGATGCCCTCGATGCTATTGAATATGAAGATATTGGAAAATTAATGTTGCTTGCCATGAAGCGAATTCGTCAGGAGAAGTTATAATGAGCGGGATGCAAACAGAACCGTACCAAAAATTTTCGCGTGAGACATTGGGCTTTGAGTTCGAAGATATCGATTTGCTTATTACGGCTCTAACGCATCGCTCGTACGTCAATGAACATCGAAAAAGTGTCAGTAACCATAACGAGCGCCTCGAGTTTTTGGGCGATGCTGTACTTGAGCTGGTAGTCACTGACTATCTTTTTCGAAATTATGATGAAGCCGAAGGCATTTTAACCTCATGGCGAGCCGCCTTGGTGCGGACTGAAAGTATTGGTGAGTCTGGTGCGGCCCTTGGGTATGAACCGTTGGTTCGGATGAGCAAGGGTGAGAAGCAGGGCTCGGATCGAGCACGTATGCAAATTTTAGCGAACGCCTTTGAGGCTTTAATTGGTGCAATTTATCTTGAGAAAGGCTATGAGCAGGCTGAGGTTTTCATTACCAAAAACATCATCAACAAGCTTGACAGCATTTTAGACGAAGGTTCGTGGCGAGATCCAAAATCGCATTTACAGGAAGTTATGCAGCGCATTGACGGCGTTACTCCACGATACGTAGTCATTGAAGAGGTTGGTCCGGACCACGACAAGATTTTTACGCTTGGCGTGTATGCTGGTGGAAAACTTGTCTCCAAGGGTACCGGCCCAAGCAAGCAATTTGCTCAGCAAGAAGCGGCTCGTAAGGCTCTAGGCATTTACGGCGAAGAATAGTAGCTAAATCGCCTCGAACAGATTGACTCTCGAGGTGATATGGTGTAGAATAAATCAGATTGAAACATCAAGTTAAGTTTACGTAAAGGAAATATTGTTTTTATGCTCGCAATTCGTTTGCAACGTGTCGGTCGCGCAGGATACCCTACCTATCGTCTTGCCGTCCAAGAGTCACAACGTCACCCATCGAGTGGCCGGGTAGTTGCCTATGTTGGTAGCTTCAACCCGCACACCAAAGAATCAACCGTTCAGGTTGAACTTGCTCAGAAATATCTCGATAACGGCGCACAGCCAACTCCTCGTGTTGTTCGTCTCTTCAAAGACGCTGGAGTAAAACTTCCAAGCTGGGTGAAACAGCCTGCAACAGACAAGCAGAAGACTATTCGTCACGCCGATAAGCTCCGCAAGAATCAGCCAAAAGAAGAGGCTGTTGAAGAAGTAGCGCCCGAGGCGCCTGAAGCACCAGCCGAAGAGCCAGCTGAAGAAACAGCAGAAAAAGAATAGTACTATTTCCAGAAAATAATGCACCCCGGGACCGTAATGGCCCCGGGGTTGTTGATTTATTCCAACCGGTTGTGCTTATGATACAATGAAAGCACGATACATTGACACGCGACCGAAGGAGGGGCATATGTCGACCATTGACCAGCAATTCATAGAGTATATCGTAAAATCTGTCGTTGGACATCCTGACGATGTTTCAATTGAACGAATTATCGACGAAAAGGGTGTTCTACTAACGCTGACTGTTAACCCAGAAGATCTTGGCCGAGTTATTGGCAAGCGCGGTGTTACGGCGCAGAGTCTTCGCACACTACTACGTGCGCTTGGTACAAAAAATGATGCTCGATATAATTTGAAAATCGTTAACAACGACGGTTACGTCAGCCCACGCGAAAGCTCAAGTGAAGATGTTCGCACAGCAGAAGCATCAGCATCAAACGAACCTCAAGAGACGGTCGAAGAAGCGGTTGTGGAAACATCAACAGAGACACCTGTGGACAACAGCTCGGACTACACAAAAAAGACTCGGGCAGAGCTTGCAGAACTCGACGATCTTGATATATAATCATTAACAGTTCAACAATACACATCTTTGAACTGCGAGAAAGCTCATTGCGAGCGACAAATCACCACATTTGTTGAGAGCTTATGTGATCAAAAGACCCCCTTTTTAGGTGGTCTTTTGTCTTTTCAAAGAGAAAACCCCCTGAAGGGCCGCGCCCGGAGCTATTGCTCGACAGGGGGGTTCCTCTAGGGGGTTGATGTTATTTGGCGCCAGTAGGCGGCCTTATTTTCGACGTCGACCCTAATGACGGTTTTGCTGCCCTTAGCTAACACAATGTCAATCGTGTTTGGCTGCCTGGGCGAACACGTACAGAACCTGTTATCCTCGTGCCTACCGCAGTAGGGGGCGTCGTCGAGGATATGTTCAATCTGATTCCTGGCCTTGCCTTTGGTCGGCTGGTTCAAGGGCCTTCCTCCGTTATACATGATCGTGTCGCCTGGCTGAAGACTTGAAATGTTCTTCAGCGTAATGAGCACGAGCGCAGGCGTGGGGCTTGGAGACCTGTTTATCTCCGAAGCGGCAGCGTATCTCGCAGCTCGCTTGTAGAACCCAAGACGGTTAACGAGGATGTTGAAGGAGACTGCTCTGTAAGCCTCCTCCATACTAACGTTAAACCTAGCTGTTATGGGGATTAGCTGAGTTTTGCCCTCGATGATGGCAGCTTTCAGCAGTTCAGGCGCGTCTTCTCGTAGCTTTTTAGCAAGCTCCTTTGTTCGCGGTGAAGCGGCTTTGATAAGCGCCTCAATTTCAACGGGACCGAGCCTTTTTCTTGTGTGCGATGTCATCACTGGCTCCTTTGATAGGGGACAACACTGCCTATATATTGCCAGATATAGACAAATAAGTCAATAGCATGTACACTGGTAGAGATGAAAAAATTCCAAGTGATAACTCTTTTTCCCGAAATGCTTGAAGGTGTTCTGAATAGCTCGATGATGTGGAAAGCCCAAAAAGAAGGCCTGGTGTCGTTCGAGTTAATTAATCTTCGTGAGTTTGGTGTTGGCCCACGTCAACAGGTGGATGACACGCCATACGGTGGGGGAGACGGCATGCTTCTTAGGCCAGAACCGCTATTTGCGGCGGTAAAGAAGGCTAAGCAGAACGACCCGACGGCGAAAGTTGTCCTTATGACCCCGCGCGGCGAGCGCTGGAAGCAGTCTGTTGCGCGTGAATGGTCGCAGGTGGACCATGGCTACATTTTTATTTGCGGACGCTACGAGGGCTATGACGAGCGTATCGTGACGCTTGTCGACAAACAGGTGAGTATTGGTGACTATGTCTTAACTGGCGGCGAAATACCAGCTATGGCAATTATTGATAGTGTTGTGCGGCTGATTCCAGGTGTTTTGGGCGGCGAAGCTAGTGCTGAAATTGAAAGCTTCTCTGACGGCGAGACATTAGAATTCCCACAGTACACTAAACCAGCAGAGTTTGAAGACCTGCGCGTGCCTGACGTGCTACTTAGTGGCAACCACGCTGAAATCGCCAAATGGCGCCAAGAGAATTCATTAAAATCTGACTAAAGAGAGACCGCCCTCGGTAAAGAGGACGGTTCTATTGTTGTTGTGGTGGATTTCGTAGAGCGATCGGTCACAGTTTTTGTGGTGTGTTTGTTTTTGTAACTTTCGCTTGGAGTTACTGTACAACTTGTACGGGCAAAGCACAAGCGAAATAGCAAAAATAACAACATATTGTTTGGTTGAGCCCCCATGAGTGTATACTTATAGCATGAGTATATTCGCCGAAGCCACCGCTGCTAAAAAGCCACGAACACCTCGCTCGCTGGTTATCTCGCGCTTACTTGCTGGCCTTCTTGTCGTCATGGCAACTGCACAGCTATTTGAATTCGAAGGCTTCTTGTCGCTATTATCAACCTTTGGGCTACCGATGAGTATGTTGGCCGCTTACATTCTAGCGGGCATTATAGTGGTGAGCGAAGTGTTTGCATTACCGTTTCTTCTACAGCTTCCTCTCTCGACGGCGTTTCGGTGGGTAAGCATGGTGTGTTCCTGGGCGGTTGCAGGGCTGTGGTTGGTTGTGTCGGTATGGATAATTGTATCGGGTTCGACCATTGAGTCTATTGGAATGCTTGGAACCGTGCTGATGACACCCGTTTGGTGGGCTGTGTTTATGAGTATCGCACTCGGCATTCTTGGTGGTTGGGCTTCGTGGGGTTTATGGCCTGGTCGGCGTCGGTAAGACATTGCCAGATGTCGCTAGGGCGGGTATGATATAGCTAACAGGTAAAGGAGTTACTATGGAAGCAGTCGCAAAACTTGAAGCATTTGTATACGATCAGTTAAAGGCGCTGAAGCTTCCACAGCTTCCAAAAGGTCTCCGTACATGGGTAGGAGATAACGTCTGGTGGATGGCTGCGGCCCTAGCGGTGCTATCGGCACTATCGGCTGTGTCGCTTATTTTTGGCTTTATGATGGCTCTAGGTGCTCTGGCTGCGCCAATTAGTGCGTCTTGGTATGTAGGAGCCTTTGCGGGTTGGGTTCTCATTACTAACGCTATCGCGCTAACTTTTGCAGTGCTTGACGCCGTCGTCCTTGGTCTTGCCGTGAACCCGCTAAAAGAGTCTCAGAAGAAGGGGTGGACGTTCCTTTTCATTCTATGGTTGCTAAGCGCTCTATCGTTTGCTGTTAACCTCTTAGTTAGCGTCCTGACGCTAAACATATTCGGTCTCATAGGTACGTTAATCTTCGGAACCATTTTCTTGGCTATTGCGGTGTACTTCCTGTTCGAGATTCGCGGTGAATTTGCCCATGTCGAGAAGTCGGCAGGTGTCAAAAAGCGCAAGACAACAAAGACCAAATAGTTCCGCCTCCCCTTGAGGCAAACGCCTAACTAGTGTACAATACCCTCGTGCGTACTGGGGATTGGCCAAGTGGTAAGGCACATGGTTTTGGTCCATGCATTCGGGGGTTCGAATCCCTCATCCCCAGCCATGAAAAACGACGAGCATTTGCTCGTCTTTTTTGATTCAGTTATTGAGTTGGGGTGTGGCGCCTATTAGGCGCCACACCCCTGACCGTGTACCTAGCCGTTGCCGCCGTCGTTGTCGAAGCCGGCTCCGTCACCAGATCCACTGTCGTTGCCCTGCTCTCCAGCAGCGCCGTTGTCCCAGTCGCGATCCATCATAATGGTCTCCGATGGTAAGTGATGCTATTTTTGGGTTGCATCAACCCATCAATCCACGTTGTGTGGTTGATGTTTGTAGAACAAACTAAGATTGTCTTTTTGTCAATAGAAGGTTTTTATAATGCAGAGCAATTTGCTCGGTGAGTTCCTGATCAATAACCCTATCGACGCTCAAGTATGTTTGAACCTGAGGTAAAATATTTAACGCGACCCAAGCGATTAATTGGTTTGATGACAACTCGTTTTTCGCGACAAGAGTATTAAAACCACCCTTCATTTCGCTAAGAGTCGGTATCGATTTGCCGAACGTTTCTGGCCTCAGAAGACCACCGGTGATTCTGTTCGCAAAACAGTACACCATCGTCTCTACGAATACCATTTTCCACGTATAGCCAGGTATTTCAATGTTGTAAGGTTTGATGCTATTCTCGTAGGCTTGCTTGTAGAGAGTCCGCGAAACAGATGACTCGAACTCAATAAGGTGAATGTATTCATGGACTAGCGTGCTCAATGTCAGGATATCGTTAGGTTTATCGTCAAGGCGAGATGGGTGTAATAGCATGAAGGAAGTATCGTTGATTGCATGTCCACCAGAGCCGTGCCCTGGCGGATTTAGGAGTAAGTAGATTGTTATTTGTTTGTTCGTATCAAAGGAAGAGTTGAAGAAATGAATAATTTTATCTAGATGTGGTGTGAATTGATCGAGGTCCATTTGCTTAATCGATTCACGTTGTTGCTTGAGAGTCGGGTATTCTCTTATCCAGACATCTTCAAAAGCACTGCGTAGTGAGGCGGAAGTTTTTGAGATATAAAGAGCTTCTGTAGATTTTGGACTATCTTCATACAATTCAGCTAAAGTTCTTCTGGGGTCGACAGACTTTGATAAAGTATCTTTGATTGCTTCTAGGGAAAGCTGTTGACTATCTGTCAGGCCTCGGTTGATGAGATTTTCTTGATAATATAAATAACTGGACGGCTCTGGCGGAGTGTCGTCCCAGTGTGATACTACCTGTAGCCAGTAGTAAAAACAAGCTTCTTTGCTGATGGTTATATCTATTTGCACTACTAATAATGTACTACTCTTTATGCTGTAGGGCAATTTAGGGAAACTATGATTTCTTCCTGAAACACATCCACTAGCCCCAGCCAAGCATTGACATTAATATACAATCATGCTAAAATATTTATACCTACACTTGTAGGATTGATCCGGATTTGTACTACGAAAGGTGTGTGACATGCTCAGAATTCTGAGTTGGCCGATTCGACGCATTCGGCTGGAGCGCATGGTCAGCTGGTACATCGCTACGTGCGGTGGACCGATCCACGACAAGGAGGCTCGCAGGCAAGCCCGCGAGCTCATCATGGCTGGACCTGACAACCCGATGTAGCCCTACATCGATCAGAGGGCATGTTTGCCCAACTAATACACCCTCACGAGATGAGATGCACCAAAGATGGAGCCCCTCGGATGAGGGTGTCTCCATATCCATTGACAGTTAGAACGGGTGATTGTGGTTTGTCCTGAAACACATCCACTAACCCCAGCCAAAATGATTATGCTTAAGAACTCGGTAGCGAGTCTTTATGCTATAGTGGTAGCATATGAATAATGCCTGGTTTCGAAAACGTCGTGGACTAAATACTAAAGACTTAGGATGGGGATGGATTCCCGTTTCTCTAGCCGGTTGGGCTGTACTTGGCCTAACTGGGATAGCAATCCTATCTAGCGGAATAATGCTTTTTGGCTTCGATGCCTTTTCGTTAGGCAGAGAATCTCTACTTAATGGTCTCATTTTTCTCAGCTCCATTATTGTTGTTTTGGGTGTTTTTGCATTAGTCGCAAAACACAAGACTATTTAACTCTAAGTTCGTTAAACACATCTACTAGCCCCAGCCAAGTACTTGCGTGGTACAGATAGTCTTTACCCCGCTTGTTTTGCGACTAAGTGCGCAGAGATCATATTCTATAATAGAATAGCTCTATAATTATCGCGCAAAAAAACTTATGCTATGCTAGATCTATGAACGTTTGGCGCAGTCTATACTCTTATTTTCACACGAACACAAACAAAAAGCGGGTATTATCCGCGTTCACTATTGTCGAGCTTCTTATTGTGGTCGTGGTTATTGCGATTTTGGCAAGTCTTGCGGTTGCGTCTTACGGAGGAATTAAAAAACGTGCCGTTGACAGTGTCGCCCAGTCAACGCTACAGACTGTTGCAAAGAAGTTTGAAACCAGTAAAATACGCGAAGGTGCGTATCCATCCCAATTCCCCGCCGATATTATACCGGTATCGGGTGTTGGGCTGGCGCTTACGGTAGTCTCTAGCTCTCAAGAGTTTTGTGCAAATGCTACTGCGAAGGGCTATACGGATGTTCAGTGGCACGTTGATCAAACCCTTGTGCTCCAATCTGGCCTATGTGCCGGCGACGTGGTTGCCGCAAGTGTTATTGGTGATTATAACGAAGCCGATGGTCCCGTTGTACCTGAAACGTTTAACTTTGAACAAACCGTACACGGCAATGGTGCGCTTGGCCTGACGGTGCACGTTGGGCAAGAGTGGGATACGGCAGAGATTAGTTGGACGGCTCAAGCTGGAGCGCAACGCTACGAAGTGCAATCTCGTAATCCAGACAGCCTCAGCTCATCTGCGAATAGTTGGCAGTACCGTACCGTTCCGAGTGGCGGAAGCGGCACCCTTAATACGGGAAACAGCAGCTTCTCATCAGAGCTTGCAAATACGATTACCTCGCTTAACTGGACTGATGCTACTACCGGCGTACCTAAATCAACCGGGCAGACCTTTGAATACCGACTTCGGTATATAGATGGAAGCAATACTGCGAGCGCCTGGGATACTGCAAGTCTTTCGTACCCGGTACAATCAGATACTAATACGCGTGCAGTTTCAAACTTTACCGTGACACCAGACGCTGGCTACACCTCGGCAGCATTAAGCTGGGATCAAATTCCTGACTTCTCCCCACATAT